>JBEKER010000010.1:0-39766 GCA_050013755.1 Halobacteriota archaeon | reverse complement strand
TGGTCACCAAAATGGTGGAGCCCAGTTTATCCAGGGCGGAAGAATCCTTCATCTCCACCAGCGACGGGAAATCATCGCCATTGACCACGAGCGACTTGATATCGCAGGGGCCAGAATGTTCGGGACGTATGGTCTCCCGAATGATGCCCCAGAGACCCTCGACGTAGTGTCGATCCTCAACCCAGCTAACCAGGGCCAGAACGTCCCGGGGATCGAATTTTTGCTGGAGTTCATCCAGAGTGTCAAAACCGAGTTTGATCGGCAGAACCGTCGGCGGCATCTGCGCCAATATCGCAGAGATCATTTCGGGAACAAGGGAGAAAGCCTCCTGAGGGGGGAGGTCGGCAAAAATGGCGTCGACCACCTGTTGGGTGCCTTCGATGGTCGAGAGATCGGCATCGGGGAAAAGGCGGTTCTCCACCGAGAGAAGGAATTGCTGGATAGCCTGAGACGTTTCCTGAGAGCTGGCTTCGCGCCGGACTCCCAGCCGCTCATAGACGAAATGCTCGAATTCTTGGCGGCGTCTGGCAAACACCGAATAATAAATGCTGTTCGCCGTCACGATCCCGCCATCGGGAGCAGGCATCTGCGACGGAACCACCAGAGGCACGCCGGGAATGAACTCCCGATAGGTCACCTGGGGTACCGGGGGTTTGAGCGCTTCGGCCTGCTCCTGCCATGCCGCCATGAATGCCGACCTCTGCACGAGGAACTCATTCACCAGCGCTTCGATCCGCGCCTCGGCTTCGATGGAAATGAGATGGTCGGCGTTCACAGGAGCGGTCGACTCCAGTTCGGTTCTCAGCGCTTCGATTTCGATCAAGTTGCTGCCGGTGAACCCGTCATACAGGGGAATGAGGGAATCGAACAGGTCATCCTGGGTAAAGTCTCGATTGAAGGCATAGGCCAAAAGCAGAGTATACAGGATGGTTGTCCATAGGCCGGCTGAGAATTTGAACTCCCTCGCTTGGACGTCAGCCATATTCTCCAGTTGCCGGCAGATCTCGGCCGGGAATATCTTATCGTACAGCCAATGGAATCGGTTGAAACCCCCCTGGTATTTGGCCATCAGCACATCCGGAGCCATCTCTGCCGCCACAGGCCGGTGCGATTTCCGAACGCCGACTGTCGGTAATCGTTTCAGAATGGGCGGCTCTTCAGTTATTTGAGTCGATTGCCACCACTCATGGTCTTTGAGAATTTGATCGAACAGCGATCGGGTCACCTGCCGGAACACCAGTTCCCACTTCCCACCTGGTTCTTTATCGATTTTCACTCCGAGATTGGCTTCGCCGATCCGGGCGTTGGTGACGATAGCGTTGGTGACAATCCAGGCGTCTATCCCGTGTCCGCCGGTTGTTGTGTTCCAGTTGCGGCGCGCTTCATCCCGATAAACCCGAAGCAGTTGGTGGGCGATGCCCCGGAGGCCGCCCACGAGGGAATAGACCGGAGAGTTGTATACCGAACTCAGCAGTGGATACGTCAGATTGGCGTGGGCGATGACATCAGGATAATGCAGATTGAACCGGGAGACCACCAGATCCATCTGACCACGCTTGACGGGGTCGAGCAAAGACCGAATCCACTCCGGGACCATCCCCACCACTTCTTTCTTGCTTCTTCGGCTGGTCAGATCGGCCTCCAGCAGGACCAGATCGCCCCCCAGTTGATCCGCGATCTCCATGATCGCCCGGATGCTCCAGCCCTTCCCATCTAGTAAGTCGTCATCGAATTTGAAGGCGATCCGCTCCACAAGGGATTTCTTCCTCAGACGCGTGGAGTTGATGGCCTGGAGCGCTTTTCCGCCCGCCGGCGACCCGGCGGCTACGATCACCGATTTCGCATCGGGATAGTATTGATCCAGTCCCTGGACAGCCGTCCTCAACACGTGACCAATCGAGTCCGCTTCATCGTAGAAGGGAATCCCCACAACGATATCCGCTGCGCCTATTTGCTGTGCCTGACCGAGAGGGTCGCTTATCGCCTGCCTAAAACGGTCCTGCAGTTGGTTGCGGCTGACGATTCCATTCAGAGGGATTGGCACCTTATTCTCCTTTGGGAATCTCTGGTCAATACCTGGTAACCCCCCCGGCCCGGTATGTAGAATTTCAAGGGATCTGACCACCTTCCATGCCAAGCAATATTTCTCTTTCTGCCTCGACTGCTGTGTGGCAGACCATCACGAGTCCATAGGGTTGTCAACCGCGGTCGCGCGCTCGCTTATGATCGTAACCCTGACCTTGCATTCATCAGGTTCGACTAGCTCTTCTCCATACGCTGACACGAACAGCGTTCCATTGACTCCAGTCATAAGCTCACTCGCAAAGTTAGAAACACAGATTGATTATTAAGGTTTGGATGCTAGCTGTCCAATTTATTTTTTCGTTGATTACTCAACTGTAGGAAAGTGCTTAAAGTGAGCGAAAAAAGATCTCACGTTTGGTGAAGACGATCTTCTAGTCCCATTGATGCGCTTTGTGAATTACGAAGGAAACTCTCGTAGCAGACCGCAGCGCAGCTGAACGACCACACTCAGTTTGCCCCACCATTTCGTGCTCGCACTAGAGATAATCTCCTCGCTGTCACGCCGAGCGCTCATTTTCGTGAACGCCGGGCCGGAACCAGTCGAATCGGACTTAATGCGCCGGGGCGGCGGGCTTTTGACGACCGATAAACAGCGAGACGAGAAATCCCGCAAACAGAAAAACCGAGATGCCGTCTACCGTGCGTTGCATGGCGGCGCTGATCGTGTCGTTAACGATCTGCGTCGCGGTGTTCTCCTCCCCCTTAGCGACCTGCAAGTTCGTCGTTTTGAGCGTGTGCACCCATGCGGGGAGCTGCGCCTTGACGTCCTGCGCCGTCATCTGGCTAGGGTAGGCCTTTTGGACGGCAGGGCCGAGCGCGGAGTAGATACTAACCAAGAGCAGCACGCCGATGACGGCCGTGCCTAACGAATTCCCAAGGTTGGTTGTCGTATTCACGACGCCAGACGCATCTGCCTGTTGCGCATCCGAGGCCGATGACAGGATGATGTTGTTGAGCGGGCCGAGTGACAGCCCAAGCCCGACGCCGATCAATATCGTCCCGGGGAAGATGTCAACGATCTGGGTGTTAAGACTGAACACATTTCGAAACAGAATTGAGCCTGAGAGGGCCACGAGAAATCCGATCGGGACAAGGTAGCGCGGCGCTATGCGAGCCGACAGCCGCGCCGAGCTGAGTGAAAAGATGAGCAACGCAACGGTGAGCGGGACAAACGCGACGCCCGTCATAAAGGCGCTCAAACCGGCAACGGCCTGCAAAAAGACCGGAAGGATGAAGAGCGTCCCCGCGAGGCCGAGTCGCAGGATGAGGTTCGCCATGTTCCCCGCGCTGTACGTGCTCTTCCTGAAGAGCGAGACGTCGGTAAGCGGTGCTTGCCCGTGACGCATCCGGCGTCGCTGCCACAGCGCAAAGAGCGCGAGCAGGAGGAGCCCCGCACCGACGAGGATTGGAACGATGCCCCGCGCGCTTAGATCATTGAGCAGCAACGTCCCGGCGACGATCAAGAAGAACCCTGCCGCCGAGAGCGCGACCCCCCACGACGTCGAGATCACGCCAGCCGATGGTCGGAGCCGATTCGATGAGTCGACCAGAGTACGCGAATATCACCACGACGATGACCGCCTCGATCCCGAAGCCGACACGCCAGCTCAGAAACGTCGTGAGAAAACCGCCTAAGAGAGGGCCGACGGTTGCCGCGACCGAGCCGATGGCCACCCAGATGCCGAATGCAAACGCGCGCTCATCGCCCTCGTACGTACCAGAAATGAACGCCGCCGTCGCCGGCAACATGAGCGCCGCCCCGCACCCCTCAAGCAGTGACCACCCAAAAAGCAGCATGGGTGCGTTGAGGCTCAACGCGGCAATCGTGGTGCCCACGCCGTAAATGAACGCGCCGTAGAGAAAGGTCTTCTTCCTGCCCAAGACGTTCTGAAGCTTCGCGCCGAGCAGCATGAGACACGCCATGGTGAGCGCGTACGCCGCGATGATGCCTTGGATGACCTCCACGGTGGTGTGCAGGTCGCGCACCAGTGTCGTGATGGCGACGTTCAGGAAAAACGAATCGATAACGATGATGAAGCTAGCGAGAGTGGCAATGGAGAGCGTCGCCCAGACGAATTTCCGTTCAACCATTGCACTGCCCGCCTCACGACCAACGACGGGGTAAAAAGTGCGGGGCCCTATATATCCGTTTCGTTACGGCCGCTTAACTGGCGCCTCCTCGTTCTTGGCGGGTTTTCTTCTTTTGGGGTGCTGCGCAACCAGTTCTTGAAGCGCTGCTACCGCGAATCATAACCGTTATGCGCTTACGATGCGTCCCCTATCTATGCAACCGATCTGCACGCACACCATAAGCTTCAAAGCTCAAACCATCTCATGCCTACCCCATTATCAGGCTCCCACCTGAGTTCCTGGAACTTGCTAGCACGAGTGCAGAGATCTATCAAACAAGCTGTGCCGATGGAATCGCGTTTTTAGTGAAGATCGTTGATCGTTCTGGAAAAAAGCCAGCAGAAGCTCATTCTACAAGCGTAGTCACATCACCAGCGTCAATACCAAGCTCTCGTGCTTTGAGCACCCTCCGCATGATCTTCCCGCTGCGCGTCTTGGGAAGAGATTGCACGAAGGCGATCTCTCCAACCACGGCAACCGGTCCTAACTCGTGTCGCACGTGTTTTTTAAGCTCCTCCATCAAGTGCGCATCACCGGTACGTCCTTCTTTGAGGATTAGAAACGCTTTAATGACCTCGTTTCGTATCGGGTCGGGTTTCCCGATGACCGCGGCCTCTGACACAGCAGCGTGGCTGACGAAGGCAGATTCGACCTCGCTCGTTCCGACCCGATGACCGGCGATCTTGAGCACGTCATCGGCCCTCCCTTGAATCCAGAGGTACCCGTCCTCGTCCTTCCGCGCAATATCCCCTGGACAGTACACGCCACCGGGAATCACTTCCCAGTATGTTTTCACGTACCGTTCGGGGTCCTTGTAGAGCGTCCTGAGCATCGAAGGCCACGGCGTGGTTATGATAAGAAATCCACCCTTCCCGGGAGGCACCGGTTTCCCGTCCATATCGACCACGTCTGCGCGGATCCCTGGTAATGGCTTGGTTGCTGATCCGGGTTTCAGTGGAGCCGTCGGCAACGGGGATATCATGAAGCTTCCCGTTTCGGTTTGCCACCACGTGTCCATGATCGGACAGCGCTCATTGCCGACGTGCGTGTAGTACCACATCCACGCCTCCGGGTTGATTGGCTCCCCGACGGTGCCGAGTATTCTGAGTGATCGCAAGTCACGACACTGTGGCCACTTGTCGCCAAACCGCATCAAGTGCCGAATCGCCGTCGGGGCGGTGTAGAACTTCGTGACCCCGTACCGTTCGACGATGCTCCAGAAAGCGTCAGGTTGCGGGTAGTCAGGGGCCCCCTCATAGACAAGCGTTGTGGTCCCCAGGAGCAGCGGCGCGTACACGACGTAGCTATGTCCCGTGACCCACCCGATGTCCGCTGTGCACCACCACAAATCATCGTCGTGGATATCAAAGACGTCCTTAAGCGAAGTCGCGGTCTCAACCATGTAGCCGCCTGTCGTGTGCACGACGCCCTTTGGCTTTCCTGTGCTGCCGGAGGTGTACAGGATATAGAGGATATCTTCGGCGTCCATGGGCTCGACCCGACATTCGGCGGGTTCGCCCTCGACCAGGGTGTGGAAAAACACCTCTTTTCCGCTCAGGTCAGACATCGTTACCGGATTCCCCGCGTGTTTTACGACGATCGTCGTCTCGACGCTCGGGCAGCTGCTGACCGCCTCGTCTGAGACCGCCTTCAGATCGATCACCTGCCCTCGCCTGAACGTTCCGTCAGCCGTAATCAACACCTTTGCCTTTGCGTCGTTAACTCGCTCTGCTAAGGCGTGCACGCTGAACCCGGCATACACGACGTTATGCACGGCCCCAATCTTCGCGCAGGCAAGCATGGAAACGACCGATTCTACGCACGGCGGGAGGTAGAGTGCAACGCGGTCCCCCTTTTTCACTCCCAGCTTCTTGAGCGCGTTTGCTGCCTTGTTGACTTCCCTGTACAGCTCATAATACGTGATCTTCCGCTCGTCGCCCCGTTCACTGACGTAGAGGAGAGCAAGCTTGTATCGTCTATTAGTCCGGACATGGCGGTCGACCGCGTTGTACGCGATGTTCGTTTTGCCGCCGACAAACCATTTGTAAAACGGTGCCCCACTCGTATCGAGAGTCTGTGTCCACGGCGCAAACCATTCGAACTGCTGTGCCTTTTCAGCCCAGTACGCCTCGATGTCCTCTCCTGCGGCGAGCTCGGTATCCCAGTCTTGCACGTACGCCAGATCAGTCACTTCCTTCCGCGGAGTGAAGAGACGCTCTTCTCTAAGGAGAACGGAAACGTCCTCCTGCCGTTCGCTTTTCATTTCTTGGTCTTTATCTCCTTTTGCCTCCATAATGCCGCCTCCTTTGTTGGTTCTCGTAAAATCGATGACGCCTGAACCCACTTCGTTCCCGCAAAATATTCATCTGCGCAAACGCACCGGTTTTTAGAAGATAAAAAAGAGGTCCCTGTGCATGGTGCGGGGAGTCCTCTTTACCCCAGCGGAGCAACCGTCCTCTTGTACATCTCATTTAGCACCTCTGCGAGGCCGGCATAGACTGCCGAAAGACCGGTGATGATCCCTTCATAGCCAGCAACCTGGGTAATGGTGGCATTCCCTGTTATCTCACCAATTGCCAGCAGGAAGAACAGCACGGTAAGTAGACCAAGGACAACTTGCAATGCGCGGGTTGTTTTGAGCGCGCCGATGAACATGACGAGCGTAAACAGTCCCCACATCCCAAAGTAGGCCGCCATCCCACTTGCACTGGTCGCATCCGCGAGCCCCAGTTTCGGGAGAACCAGAAGGGTGACAAGGGTCAGCCAGAAAAACCCGAACGACAGGAATGCGGTCATGCCGAACGTGTTGTTCTTCTTCCACTCCATGATCCCCGCAATTATCTGGCCGAGACCCCCGTAGAAGATCCCCATCGCGAGGATCATCGAGCCGAGCCCAAAGTACCCTGCATTGCCCAAGTTCAGAAGGACGGTCGTTATCCCAAAGGCGGTCAGCCCGAGCGCCGCCGGGTTTGCGGTCACGTCCAGGTTTTTCACCTGGGTGACGTCGATCGTTCCTGATTCGTTTGTCATAATCGTTCAGTCTCCTATATTTTTTAGTCACGTTATCTACTCAAATGCAGCAACTGTCGTTGCCAAGGGCCGTTCAGCAAACGGCTTCAGAGTGGCAAAGACCGTAGAGATACGATGAACGCCAATCGACTTGCTGCCGCATCTACCGAAAAAAGCTTCTGGCGCGGTGCCCGGATGAGGCTCCACGAGCAGATACTGCCTAGGCATACGTTAATGGCTAGTGCAGCGGATAGCCGCGGTCTTTTTTCTGAGTCTGTGCCAAACAGCAAAGCTGTTTGGGTCCCCTTCTCTAAAATCGTTTGAAGGTCGTTCATCGGTTCTGTCATTATTAATCATTCTATTTAATAATTACGATGGAGAAGTTAAACACTCAAAAAAAGAACCCAATGAAGACACCCCATGACGCGGGGTCCCGTCTATGGATGGCTTCGGCCCCAATTTTAGCCGCGGCGGATGTGTTTTTGCCGTTTTGTCTACTGATCTCTTCATACTGCCGTGCTGCGATGAATCCCGCTCAAAAGCACAACCGTTATTGCCGATAACTCTCCTTTTGAGAAGTTTTAGTTAACAAAAACGCCGCTTCAGGAAATCGCGGAAAGAGACGGATTTTACCGTTAGCCTTGCGGTCAGTGCAGCGCCGCCATGCACTAACTATGTCAGTCACCGATTATTACCCAGATCTTCATCCCGATGTTGCAATGCCAAACCGCGAGCTGTTCGAAATTCATCGCAGCAAAATCTCGCTCCATCGCGCAAAAGCCGACTACAACTACCCAATGATACGGCTGCCTCACACGTTCTCAATGCTTGCTGGACTACGAACGCGTATCTATCAAACGGTGCATGGTGGAGCGCTTGCCTTCTTGGTCGTTGTCTCTTCTTCTGACACCGCGCCAGAAAGCAGTCCAGATAAACCTGAAAACGCCCTCTCAAGCGCCAAATCCCCCGTATTCACACGTCGATGATCGTTGTCGACTCGTCGTTTGCTGAACCAACGTTATGAGCGAGAGAGTTCAGGTCCACACAGATTGTGAACTTTGTCTCAGCGAGGCAGGTCAAGTAGCATTATTAGCTGCCGGTCGGTTGTGCTCACTATATCTTGTCTGACTGTTCAACCAGCCAGTTTGTGATGACAGAAAGGGCATTGGAATCTAGAACACGGCCTTCAGCATTGTAATGCGCTCCGACTTCAGCAGCGACAAGCCCCTCTCGCGGTCGAGGTTCGTACTTGAGCACATGATCGGCGTTTTCCGGGAACACGAAGGTAGCGTTACCCTTCTTAACGGTCGCGGTTTGCAGCGGACCACCGTCAGCTCGCCAGTCGGTTTGAATGTCCTTCTTACCGATAAGAACCAGCATTGGCTCCGGTACCTGTGATGCTTGGTGCGCCGGATTTTCCAGCCACAGCTCGCGAGCGAATGGCAAGTTTGCCTGGACAGTTAAGCTAGCTAAGAGGGTTTTCACGCCCTCAGGCAGAGACGCATCAGGCACGATCGGTTTGCCAGCAACAAACGCGGCGATGCAGGCATCATAGCGTCTCATTATTTCATCTCCATTGGCAAGAAGCGAGACTTGTGCGAGCAATTGATCCCGAACGACGAGGCCGATCACGCGGCCGGGGGCGCCAGTCAGCACGAGACCTTTGAACCGCCGATGAGGTGCCCTAGTCTGATAGTTCAAAGCATGGATGGCGCCTTCGCTGCTCGTTAACACAAACAAACGCGATGCATCTACGTCGCGTAGCGACACAAGCTTGGTGACAGCGCCGGTCAGCTCGTCGAGGTGTCCTTGCATGCTTATCTTACCGATAAGCTGTGGGAGGTTTTCACGCACACGTGGCCCCGCGGCTCGTTTGTCATATCGCAGCGTAATGTATCCCTTTTCAGTAAGGGCGCTAGCAAGGAGCCGACCACTGCAGTTCGTACCAGGCAGGAGTGGAGAGCACCAGTCTCGGTCAGTCGGTCCACTGCCGGCCACAAAGACGATGGCCGGATGCGGGCCGGTGTTGGCGGGGTGCGTTAAAGTCCCAAAGACCGCGATTCCATCGACATCCCACGTTACCTCTTCACTGTTACGCTCGAGCGTTTCAGGCATGATTTTTTTACCATCCCGATGCAGCACATTTGCTGCGAAGTTGCTTTAAGCTTGCAGTCCTCTATGTTGCGAGCTTCAGGAACCGCGAGTTGATCGCTACGATTACAGTGCTCGCCGACATAAGCACAGCACCGGCAGCCGGCGTCAGTATGATGCCAAATGGATAAAGGATGCCCGCCGCGAGCGGTATGGCAACGGCGTTGTAGCCAGTTGCCCACCCGAGGTTCTGCACCATCTTTCGATACGTGGCGCGCGCCAACCTCACAATGGCGACGACATCGAGGGGCGTGCTCCGCACGAGGATGATGTCACCTGCCTCTACCGCCACATCAGTGCCCGCCCCGATCGCAATGCCCACGTCAGCCTGCGCGATAGCAGGAGCGTCATTGATTCCATCACCGACCATGGCGACAACAAGACCGCGGGACTGCACCTCCTTTACTTTCACCACCTTATCCTGCGGCAGAACCTCGGCAAAGTACTCGTCAAGCCCCACCCCCTCTGCCACCCATTGCGCCACCTGCCGATTGTCGCCGGTGAGCATCAGGCTGTATATGCCCATCTCTTTGAGCGCAGCAATCGCCTGCTTCGATTCAGGGCGAATTATGTCGGCAAGGGCAATTGCACCGGCTATTACCTCATCAATGACCACGAACACCACTGTTTTGCCCTGGGCAGTTAGTCGCTCAATTCGCTCATCGGTGACTGTGAGACCGTGCTCCTTCAGGTATCCGGGGCTGACCGCCCGCACGACTTGGCCGTTTACCGTGCCTTCAACGCCCTTACCAGGCAGCACCCTGAACGCCTCAACCTCTAGCGATACGGCCGCTTGTGCCGATGTAGCTATTCCATGGGCGATAGGGTGCTCAGAGCGTCCTTCGAGAGCTGCGGCGTAAGACAAAAGGGCTTGCTCGTCAATGTCACCAGTGAAGGTAACGACATCCGTCACGCCAAAGCGTCCTTCTGTCAACGTTCCCGTCTTGTCGAAAATAACCGCTTGCACATTTTTCGCATGCTCGAATGCGGCACGATTTCTAACGAGGAGCCCGTTTTGTGCTCCAAGAGCTGTCGAAATAGCGACGACCAACGGTATCGCGAGCCCCAACGCGTGCGGACACGCAATAACCATCACCGTCACAGCCCGCTCGAGACTAAAGTCGACGCTCGTGTTAATGAGCGCTGCCACACGAGAAACGTGAGCCCGCCGCCGACAAGGGCGATGATGACGAGTGCCAGTGCCGCACGGTCGGCGAGATCTTGCGTTCGTGACTTGCTCTCTTGTGCCTGCTTGACGAGGTCGAGCACCTGTGAGAGGAACGAGTCTTTGCCCGTCTTCTTGACCTCGACCGTGATGGCCCCCTCCCCGTTGATAGCACCCCCAATAACTGTTGTACCGGCCATTTTACTCACCGGCTTTGACTCCCCCGTGAGCATCGATTCGTTTACTGAGGTCTCGCCATCGACGACCTCGCCGTCAGCAGGAACCTTCTCGCCTGGCTTCACAAGGACATAATCCCCAGCGACGAGTGAGTCCAGGGGAACGTCGCGCACGCTTCCGTCGGGAAGCAGCTTATGGGCAACAGACGGCATGAGCTTCACGAGCTCTTCGAGCGCGCGCGACGCCCCCAGAACCGACCGCATCTCGATCCAATGGCCGAGGAGCATGATGTCGATTAGGGTGCTGAGTTCCCAAAAGAGGACACCACCACTTAGCCCGAATGTGATCGCCGTGCTGTAGAGGTACGCAGTGGTGATGGCGACAGCGATGAGCGTCATCATGCCAGGGAGCCGCGCCCGCAGCTCGTTGGCGATCCCCTTCAGGAAAGGGTAACCGCCGTAAAAATATACAAACGATGCGAGCAGAAAGAGAACGTACTGGTCGCCGGGGAAGCGGAGCGCTCCACTGACGCCTGCAAACGATTGAATTGAAGGGGACAGGATCAGGATGGGTATGGTGACGATGAGCGACGCCCAGAACCGATGTCGAAAATCAGCTACGTCGTGACCCGCGTGGAGAGAGTATGACGGTGCCCCTTTTTCCGGTGCTGCATGCGAAGGACCGGCAGGGGCACCGTGCTCCGCGTGGCTGTGCACTGCGGCGTGCATCTCTTCGTGCAATCCATGTCCTTCATGTCCTTCGTGAGGATGCTTATCGTTCATTTCGCCAGCTTCAAATCGCTTGCTTCTTAATCGTCGGAAGTTACATAGTTTCCCCTGTCTTAGCTCTGAGACAAAGCGAGAGCCTGGACCGCTGAACAAGTATTTATTGAGGCCAGCGACTGGAGTGAGGTGTACGCTATGTCAAATAGTAGCAGGTTTGTGATGAGCACTGACCCGCCCTCTTCAAGCAGAGAACTTAGGGCACTGCAGCTCGCAGTGGGCGTCTATGTGTTTGTGTTTGCCATTAAACTCGTAGCGTACTTCATGACCGGCGTTCTCGCGCTTCTCGCTGAGAGCGTGCACTCGCTTACCGATCTCGTCATGGCGACATTCATCGTGCTGGCGTACGTATACTCCCGCAAGACTGCCGACGAAGCACACCAGTATGGCCACGCACGTGCCCAGAACGTTGCCGCGCTCGTGGCAGCGACCCTGTTCATTTCATTCACGAGCGTCCAGCTGTACGAAGAAGCATTCAGCCAGCTCGTCGGTCAGGTTCCAAACACCTATCAGCACCTGCCGCTCGCAATCGGCATCGTCGTGCTGTCAATGGTTGCGGAGGCGACACCGCTGATTGGGCTGTTAAGACACACCTACCGTGGGCCCGCGGCCACCGCCCAACTCACCGATTTGATAAACGATGAGCTCGCTCTTCTCGCGGTGCTCATTGGCACCATATTCCTAATCCAGGGATACCCCATCGCTGATCCGATCGCCGTTATCATCGTCGCCACTATTATCGCCGCGAGTGGGGTTGTCCTCCTGCTTCACAACGCATCATATCTGCTCGGGCGTTCCCCCGATGCCGCCTTCCTGGCGCGCGCAGCAGACATTGCGCAAGCGGTGAAGGGCGTTAGGCAGGTGCACGAGCTCCGCGGCGAGTACATCGGCCCCGGAATGGTGCACCTCGAGATGCACGTGGCCGTAACGCCGGGCACATCTATCGAGGACGCAGATCGGATCGCTGACGAGGTAGAAAGTCGTCTCGCGACCGATGGTGGGTGCCAGTATTGCACAGTTCACGCTGAGCCTGACCGTCCGCACGTCGATAGGAAATTTCCGTTAACGATGAGCTGAGCTAGCGACGGTGACTCTTCCAATAGATTAGACTTGAGTGAAGGAGATGCGCAGAGGTTCATCCATGACTCGGTTTGGGTCAGGAGCCAACTGGAAAACAAGGTCGGCGCTGCTTTTGTCAGCTCAGGACACCGTGCAGGAGCGAGGGAAACCACCATTATGGCGCCCCTCCAGGAGTTCATCATGCACGGCATGGTCGTATGCGGCGGCCATATCTCCTCTGAGGGGCACTTTGGCGCTGTTGCCACCGGCGCGCCTAATGATCAGACCGTTCAGGAGTGCAGCAGTTTGGCGAAAAAAGTGGTGACGCTCGCCACAAAATTGCAAAGCGGGTAGCGCGCGTTTAGAGGCTTTACCCAAACCAGCGAAGGAGTGGAAGAAAAACCCACTCCCACGCGGGAGCGACGTACCTGCGCCTGGGCCACCGGGCTTCCACAGCTTTCACCACTTGTCGTGCGATGCTCCACGTGCCTAACTCGAGCTTCAGGACCCACTCCTTGCGCCGCATATATGCCATGTGATCTTTGTACAGGCTCTGTGCGCCCATCCACTCGTATTGCTGCGACATGAAGCTCTCATTGAAGCCTGTCTTGTACACCCCTGGGTTGATGATGATGACTTTGATGCCAAAGGGTTTCAACTCCGTTCGTAACGAGGACGCAACGCTTTCGAGTGCGAATTTGGTCATCCCATAGGGTGCGTAAAAGGGCGTGGGAGTAAGCCCTGCCATTGAGCCCATAAATATAACCCTCCCCTCGCCCTTTGCGATGAGCTTCCCCACGACTCTTCGCGTTAACCGTAACGCTGAAAACACGTTGGTCTCACAGACGGCCTTAACCCTTTCAAGATCTATTTCCGCTAAAGGCCCGGAATCGCCGATCGCTGCATTGTTGATTAGGACATCAATGTCCCAGTTATCCACTTTGTTGATGTCGCTGCATTGCGTTATATCAAGTGTGTCCACCACGAAGTTCTCGCCACACGACTGCAAGGCCGTTCGCACGTCATTGACTGAGATCTCACGGTGAACGGTTGCATACACCATGTGTCCTCTTTTCAGGAGCCGGCAGGCCACATCGAGCCCTATGCCGCCCCTGCAACCTGTTATGAGAATGCTTGCCATGCGACACGGATCGCCTCTGGTACTATTTTCGCGGCGTGTATAAAAGCTACGTCACATCCAGTAAGCGAAATACAAGTCGTATCAGTGCCCTTTGATAACAATTGTCGAAACGCACGGCTGTGGCCTCGCTCCCTCGGGCCTAAACATGTCTGTTTGAGCGTTCTCATAATATGTATTAGCGGCTGCATGCTCCTCTCATTCGTTTCAAGGCCGTTTCAGATCCTACAGGACGTCGCCAGTTTATGAATACTGTTCGAAGAAATTAGGTCCAGAACAAGCTCTTTTGACGAATCGTAGGTTGAAGTTTTAAATATTTTTCAGAAGATTTCTATACGTTGTGCAAAGCATGTGACGCAGCAGGCGTGGCTAATGTGCCCACGCGAACTAAGAGCGCAGACCAATCTCCACGGAAAGCTGCGTATGTCATGGTCAAATGCACGCATCAGAGCCGCGACAGTACCATCTTACCACCATGCAAAAACAGGATACGACCATTCGATGACACGGCTACCGCAAGCGTATTAGCCGCGGGTACGATCGTCAGTACGGTTCAAACTGGTATCTATTTTGCGGAAGGGTCCATCTCCATGACGCCAAAAGCGTTCCCTTCTGTGTCCGTGCAGTAGGCGAGATAACCCTGACCTGCGACCGCCATTTTTGGCACCATGACGTTTCCGCCGGCGTCCACGATCTTTTTCGTAAAGTCGTCGACAGACGCCACGCTGATCGTGTTCACCGTCACCTGTTCAGGCATCCTGCGCGGCATTATCGCACCGTTGATTCCCGGTTCGTCGTCGGGTCCTGTCGTGACTAGCCAGTAGTCCATATGCGCATCCCACTTCGTGATGGTCCAGCCAAACACGTTTTCGTAAAACGCTATCGCCCGCTTTGGATCATCGGCAGGCAACTCAAAATACATTACTCTTCCTTGTGGCATTATTATCCTCCTTTTTTTTTGCAAGTCTTCGTGACGCTAGTACTTAGACGCGTCGACTTGCAACAGTGTTCGAGATGCTTTTTTGCCGCGGAAAGCACGGACTCAAAGCTGCGTATTACCTTTCTAGTCAAGGCGAAATAGCGGAAAATCTGGGTGAAAGGACTTATTCTTGAACGTTGACTTGTGCGCGAGGTGATTGATCGTGCGTTACTTAGTATATATTGAGGTGCCGACCGAAGTTGGCAATCGCATGGACTTCGAAGAAGGCGGGCCGGCGAAAATCCTCGGATATGTTATGGAGCGGTTCGCGCCTGAAGCGTGGTATTCACAGGCCGGGATGCGCGCTGTTTTCATAGTGGCCCACCTGAACGAGGCTCAAATGACAGAGATGATGCTCATTGTGTCAAAGAAGTTTGGGACGTACCCAGAATTCACGCCTCTCATTCCCGGAGACGTGACCCCAGAAATGGCGACAAAGGCGATACAAGAGGTGAAGAAGGCGCAGATATAGCCCGTTCTTTGCCGACGTGGGCGATTAAGTCAGTTTCACAGAGCAAATCGGATCCCGAAATGACATCTTGGACTTGGACTCCGCCAGATTTGGAGCCCGCGCCTTTTTCCGTCGATTTACACGAACACCAGGTATCAACAAGCACCAAAACGCCCGCGCCTTCGTGCAATGGCGATATAAATGAACACAAAAACGCTTAGGCAGTCGGTTTTGCTTAGAGCGACTCCTCACGAGGTTTATGAGGCGCTCATGGATTCCAAGAAGCATGCGGAGTTTACGCATTCACCGGCGGTAATAGATAGGAAGGTCGGAGGAGAGTTTAGTACCTTCGATGGCTGGGCCTCCGGAACGACCCTCGAACTGATTCCCGACAGAAAAATCGTGCAAAAATGGCGAGCCGCTGACTGGCCTCAAGGTCATTATTCGACGGTGACGTTCGAGCTGCGCGCGGAAGGCCAAGAAACCAAGTTAGTTTTTACGCAGGCCGGCATTCCAGAAGATCTGTACGCGGATCTCGAGTCCGGGTGGGTCGAGTTTTATTGGGACAACCTAGTGGCTTATTTTAGCTAATTGCCGCGAAACGGCGAGTGCACTTACGACTGGCAAAGAGCACGCATAGGCAGCCATGTAATCAATAATAATCAAATTGAAAATAAACCAAAATAGCTGCTATAAAGCCCTTTATCTTTTCGAAAGGGTGATAGAAAACGACCAAGAAGCAAGGCCCCCTTAATCCATCCTTGCATGTTCATAAAAAAAGAGGTTGATTTATGGGAAAGATCTACGAAGATCTCACCAAGACCGTTGGCAATACGCCGCTAGTCAGATTGAATAGAGTTACAAAGGGCCTGGATGCAACCGTCGTTGCCAAGGTTGAGTACTTCAACCCCCTAGGAAGCGTTAAAGACCGAATAGGAGTGGCCATGATCGAGGCTGCCGAGAAAGCGGGGCATATTAAGGATGACACCATCATCCTGGAGCCAACGAGTGGAAATACCGGCATAGCTCTGGCCTTCGTCTGCGCTGCTAAGTGCTACAAGCTAGTTCTGGTTATGCCTGAGACGATGTCGATCGAACGGCGCAAGCTTCTCAAAGCGCTGGGCGCGGACGTGGTGCTAACTCCGGGCCCCTTAGGAATGAAAGGGGCAATTGCGACTGCAGAAGATATGCTGGCCAAGAACCCGAGCTCCTATTACATACTCCAACAGTTTAGGAATCCTTCCAATCCAGAGATCCACAGGACGACTACTGCCGAGGAAATATGGCGTGATACGGACGGCAAGGTCGACATAGTCGTGGCAGGTGTGGGCACGGGCGGAACGATCACGGGAATTGCTGATGCAATAAAGTCCCGTAAGAGCGGCTTTAAAGCCATTGCCGTCGAGCCTGCCGCGTCCCCTGTTCTGGAGGGGGGAAAGCCAGGACCTCACAAGATACAGGGAATCGGTGCAGGCTTTATTCCGGATGTTCTGCGGCTCGATCTGATTGATGAGATCATCCCGGTAACAAATGAAGATGCCTTCGCTACATCCCGCAGACTGGCCAAAGAGGAAGGATTAGTCGGAGGGATATCGTGCGGGGCTGCAACCTGGGCTGCTTTGAAGGTAGCCGCAAGACCTGAAAACAACGGCAAGCTGATAGTGGTAATACTTCCCGATACTGGCGAGCGATACCTGAGCACAGAGCTCTTCGAGATTTAAAAGGTGACCGGAAGAAGAGCATTAGTGAGGACATCCGGACGGTCGTTGCCAACGATCCCGCTGCCAAAACCACTTTAGACGTTATCACTTGCTATCTGCAAAAGTAACACGTAAAGCAAAGATCGAATGCACAACAGATAAGAGTCTAACTCAGCACTATCAGGCAGTGATGTTCTATTGATCAGCCTGCCGAGGGCTTTGCTTTCTGTCCTACTGGATCAACGTGCTGCCGTACAACTCCCCTTCTTGTGTTGTGAGCTTTTTTTACACGTCGCCTTTAAAACAATATGTTTACCGGAATCCCCTCCCCCTCGAAACCTCTCTTCAACTCGTCGCCCTTTTCAGCAAAGAACCGATCCTCGATCGCCCACTCCATGTTGTTTTCCCGGTAGATGCGGTTTGCATAGTGATAGTTCAGCCGGTCCACCAGGACGAAATCAACGGCACCAGCAAGTTCGCGAGGCAGCTTTTCAGCTCCGGGAAGGAGCGGAGCGATCATGACAAAAGTCTTAATCCCTTTGGCGTGAAGTGATTTCAGGGCATTGATCCGTTCCTTGATCGTGGAGGCCCCTGGTTCAAAGATCCGTCGGATCTTTTCCTCAGCCGTAGTTATCGAAAAGCCGACCTCCACTTTCTCAGATGTTTTAAGGATGTCGACATCTCGCAGCACGAGAGAGGACTTGGTCTGAATCGTTACCGGCCAATCGCTCGCCAAAAGGATTTCAAGACATTTCCGGGTCAGTAGGTACTTCTTCTCTGCCGGTTGATACGGATCGCATACACCGCTTACCCAGACCCTCCCCATTGGCTTCCTTGTTATTTCCTTCGCTAGCACCTCCGGAGCATTGATCTTGACGTCAACAAACTCGCCCCACGGTTCGCGGTGACCAGTGAACCGCTTCATGAACGCAGCGTAACAGTATCTGCAGGCATGGCTGCATCCCTTATACGGGTTCAGGGCGTAATCATAGACCTGGGATTTCGAAAGGACGGATTTAGCAGCTATTTCTTGGATCTTCATTCGATTTCATCATATTTCGTGCGGGATTCGCACTACAATGTTTGTCGGAGAAGTCATTGCGACACGCAGTGAGCTGCAAAACGTGCTGCTGCGGTAGTCGTCAGCTAAGTGGTTCTTGGAAGAACGCTAAAACCTTTGCGCTGGTTTGCTCACGTCTTTCAAACAATCAGCTAGGATAGCTTCAGCACGTGCACAGCAGGCGTCCCAAAACTGCGCCCGAGTGCTTCTCTTAACCCGGCGAGCGCAGCTTTGTCTCGCGGCCCCAGATGCGGCCCTTCTTGGCAGTCTTGATGAATTCGCCGACGGACTCTTTGCCGCCCAACTCAATGATGCCCTGGTCTGGTTCAACGCCTGCGCGATCGAACAGCGGCGGCGATACGCCGTCCGCTGGAACCGGCTGTTAGCTGACCGTTTTTTCGCCGCCCTGTCAGAAGCCCTCGAAGACGTTTATGCTACGATCAGGCAAGGTCGAATCGGTCAAGGTTCATGACTTTGTTCCACACCGCTACAAAGTCGTGCTGGAATTTCTCCTGGGAGTCCTCACATCCGTAGACTTCCGCCAAGGCCCGGAGTTGGGAGTTCGAACCGAAGATTAGGTCGACACGGGTGCCGGTCCACTTGAGTGCGCCCGTTGCGCGATCACGGCCCTCGTACACATCATCATCATCCGCGGTTGCCTTCCACGTCGTGCTCATGTCGAGCAGATTCACGAAGAAGTCATTGGTGAGCGTCTCTGGCCGCTTGGTGAAGACGCCGTGCTGGGACTTTCCGAAGTTGGCATTCAAGACTCGCATACCACCAACGAGAACCGTCATCTGAGGAGCGGTCAGCGTCAGCAGTTGCGCACGATCAACCAGCAGTTCCTCTGCCGTTACTGCATACTTGGCTTTTGGGTAGTTGCGGAATCCGTCTGCAGCCGGTTCGAGTACGGCGAATGACTCCACGTCGGTTTGCTCCTGCGACGCATCCGTACGTCCCGGCGTGAAGGGAACGGTCACATCGTGACCGGCATTCTTCGCAGCTTGCTCGACACCTGCGCATCCACCCAGGACAATCAAGTCGGCGAGCGAAACCCTCTTCCCTCCTGACTGCGCGCTGTTGAATTCCTTTTGGATTTCCTCAAGGGTCTGCAGCACAGTCTTCAGTTGGGTCGGCTGGTTGACCTCCCAATCCTTTTGCGGCGCGAGACGGATGCGCGCCCCGTTCGCCCCGCCGCGTTTGTCGGAGCCGCGGAAGGTCGAGGCCGACGCCCAGGCGGTCGAGACGAGTTCCGGGATCGACAGCCCCGAGGCAAGGATTTTGGCCTTGAGCTCCGCGATGTCGGCCGCGTCGATCAGGTCGTGATCGACTGCGGGGACGGGATCCTGCCAGATCAGCTCTTCCGCCGGGACCTCCGCGCCGAGATAGCGCGAGCGGGGACCCATGTCGCGGTGCGTCAGCTTGAACCACGCGCGGGCGAAGGCATCCGCGAGCTCTTCCGGGTTCTCGTGGAAGCGCCGCGAGATCGGCTCGTAGATTGGGTCCATCCGCATCGCCATGTCCGCGGTGGACATCATGGTCGGGACCCGTTTCGACGGATCGTGGGCAGATGGCGCGAGGTTCTTGTCAGCCACATCCTTTGGCCTCCACTGCCAGGCGCCGGCGGGGCTCTTTGTCAGTTCCCACTCGTAGCCGAACAGCATGTCGAAATAGCCCACGTCCCACTGGATCGGGTTCGGCGTCCAGGCACCTTCCAGGCCGCTGGTGATCGTGTCATCGCCCTTGCCGCTGCCGAAGCTGCTAATCCAGCCAAGGCCCTGCTCTTCGATGCTGGTGCCTTCCGGCTCGGGACCAACAAGGGCGGCATCGCCGGCACCATGGCATTTGCCGAAAGTGTGCCCGCCCGCGACGAGTGCGACGGTCTCTTCGTCGTTCATCGCCATACGCGCGAAGGTTTCGCGGATGTCGCGGCCCAACGCGACCGGATCCGGGTTGCCATTCGGCCCTTCCGGGTTCACGTAAATCAGGCCCATCTGCACGGCGGCGAGGGGATTCTCAAGTTCTCGGTCACCGGAGTAGCGCTTGTCGCCAAGCCACTCGCTCTCTGTCCCCCAGTAGATGTCTTCTTCAGGCCCCCAGACGTCTTCGCGCCCGCCGCCGAAGCCGAATGTCTTGAAGCCCATTGACTCCAGAGCGCAGTTGCCGGCGAGGATCATCAGGTCGGCCCAGGAGATTTTCTTGCCGTACTTCTGCTTGATCGACCAAAGCAAACGGCGCGCCTTGTCGAGGTTCGCATTGTCCGGCCAGCTGTTGAGGGGCGCAAAGCGTTGGGTGCCGGACCCCGCGCCCCCGCGGCCGTCGCCGGTGCGGTAGGTGCCCGCGCTGTGCCACGCCATCCGGATGAAGAGCCCGCCGTAGTGACCGTAGTCGGCCGGCCACCAGTCATGTGAGTCCGTCATCAGCGCGTAGAGGTCCTTCTTCAGGGCCTCGAGGTCGAGCTTCTTGAATTCCTCAGCGTAGTTGAACGCCTCGCCCATGGGATTGGACAAGGAAGAGTTCTGATGGAGGATCCTGAGGTTCAACTGGTTAGGCCACCAGTCCCGGTTCGACTTGCCTCTGCCGGCCGTGTGTTTGTGAGCACTGCCCGTTACCGGGCTCTCGCTATCTTCAGTCATAATGTTTACTCCTCTCGTGGTGTGAATTGTTGAACAGCTCTACTATGAATAATAGGGTTTCGCTGCTCATATAGCTAACATCTCCATCTGCCACATACTTTCTCAAAGCTTGCAGGGCTGACCACTAGGATCTATCAGACCATTCACGAGGGAGTGTTGGCTTTTCTCGTGGTCATTTCACCAACAGAAAAAGCCTCAGAAAGTCCCGAATCCTCCGTCTTCACACGGCGGAGGTCGCCGGCTCAGATCCGGCCGAGCCCATCGTTCTTTTTACAATCGGACATATTAGGCGGTGCATTAGGCATTTGTCGGAAGCGAGAACTGTGACAAAAAAGAGGCTCCAAGGTTTTTTTTTATGTGGCCTAGGATCAATTGCCATTCACTTAGCACAAATCGTAATACGTTGACCTCATCCGACTGAATTCAGAAAAGCAAAAAAATCGAGAACGCCGGAGCGGTGATAATCATTTCACAAAGTGACGAAAAAAATCCACGTCATCTTATATGTGGTCCATCATATACGCCTCTAAGCAGTGGTCCGGCCGAAGATCGAAGACGCGGACTGCTATAAATACGAGCGGATCATAAGATCGTTTTACGCCGCCTTACACATCGCGATCTGTTTACACACAGAAAGGAGAAGCACATGCCATTTACGATCAAAGAAAATATTTCGTGGGTTGGAAAGGTTGACTGGGAACTAAGGGCATTTCACGGGCAGGAGTACTCGACACATCGCGGCTCAAGTTATAATTCCTACTTGGTCAGGGACAAAAAAATAGCGTTGATCGATACGGTGTGGGGAACGTTTTCGCACGAATTCATTGCGAGACTTAAAAGAGAGATCTCACTTGACGAGATTGATTTTGTAATAGCAAATCACGGAGAGCCTGACCACAGTGGTGCATTGCCGGAATTGATGCGCAATATCCCCGAAGTCCCGATCTACTGCACCTCCAAAGGCGTAGACTCGCTTAAGGGCCATTACCATCAGGACTGGAATTTCCAGGTGGTAAAGACGGGAGATACGCTCAGCCTCGGATCGAAGGAGCTGATATTCATCGAAGCCCCGATGCTCCACTGGCCAGACAGCATGATGTGTTACCTTACAGGAGATAACGTCCTTTTCAGCAACGACGCGTTTGGTCAGCATATAGCAACGGAACTGATGTACAATGATCTGGTGGATCAGGCAGAGCTGTTTCAGGAAGCTAGCAAATACTATGCGAACATCCTGACGCCGTTTAGCAAGCTGGTTGATAAGAAAATCAAGGACGTACTAGCGTTGAAGGTTCCAGTGGATATGATCTGCCCGAGCCACGGGGTGATATGGCGTGATAACCCACTACAGATTGTGAAAAAATACGTTGAATGGGCAAACAACTATTCGGAAAACCAGATCACCATAGCCTATGACACCATGTGGAACGGAACGCGGCGCATGGCTGAAGCGATCGCACACGGAATCGCGGCGGCCGATCCAGATGTAACAGCAAAACTGTTTAACATTGCCCGATCAGACAAAAGCGATCTGATCACGGAAATATTCAAATCGAAGGCGGTTCTGGTCGGATCTCCAACCGTGAACAAGGGAATCCTTTCCGCTGCGGCCGCTATTCTGGAAGAAATGAAGGGCTTGCGATTCCAGAACAAAAAAGCAGCTGCATTCGGCTGTTATGGATGGAGTGGCGAGGCTGTAGCGGTTATATCTGAAAGTCTTAAGGAGGGCGGATTTCAGGTGTTGAATGACGGGATCATGGAGAAATGGAATCCGAATAGCGAAGGTATCGATAATTGTATCCGTTTTGGAAACGACGTGGCATTAGCCACGCGTTAGTGAAGGTACTCAACTAGCACGCTGACGAGAGATGGACTCAAGCCTTATTGGATTAATGCTAATTACCTGTAAGCCATTTTCAATATTTTTGTGCCCAGCACGGTTCAAAGAACGAATAACAAGTCGTCGAGTTGCTTCACGAAAATGAAAGAAGACGTACCCTTGGCCCACGCGGGAATGGCGGCGCAATTTGACCTCCAAAAACAATATTATGCAGAAGGAGAAGTCTTCACCCTCCAGATCGAATCAACCCTCCAATGTCCCCAATTATGTGACTATTGCTACGCGGGAAGCACCCCCGAGAGCCCGCAAGAGTTATCCTCCGCAACTATTCGGCAGCTATTAGACGCTGCGGCCGCTTTGAAGGTGCAGACGATAGACTGGTTGGGAGGAGACCCCCTTATGCGGAGGGACTGGGAAGCCCTCTGTACCTACGCCACCAGCTTGGGTCTAATTAACAACATCTGGACATCGGGCATCCCGCTCGCCAAACTGGGGGTCGCAGCAAGCGCGGTAAAAGCGACCCAAGGAGGATTTATCTCGACGCATTTAGATTCGCTCGATCCGGAACTTTACAGGCTTTTGCACGGCGGGGAAAAACGTCGCGGAGATTTACGTAATATCGGATTAATCCTGAAAGGCATTAACAACTGCTTGGCAGCGGGGAAGGACCCAGGGGGGATGGTCAATTGCATCACCTATACGACCCCATTGGCCGCTGGCGACGCGCGGGCGACAATCGCCTATTTTCAGGAAAAGTTCGGCATCAAGACGTGCGTCACATTATTCAACCCCGCCATCCTCCGCATGGGAAATAGTTCTTGGGAACCGACCCGCGCCCAGATAAAGGACATCTTTAACTTCCGTGACCGAGTAAATTACCCAAACGACCCCTCGTGCGGGCCTATGGATGTTTCGAAATTTTATTGTGGGGCGCTCGTTTGTGTCACTGCTGGGGGATGGGTGGTCCCTTGTTCCGTGATCCGGACAGAGGAGTTTGGAAACGTGAATAAAGAAGAATTTTTAACCATTCTAGAGCGCGGGAGGCGGAGACTCTTATTTTTAGATTTCCGAGATCCTGCCAAACTCCCTGGCAATTGCAGCAACTGCTGCAATAATTCCTCTTGTTTCGGGTGTCGGAGCAGCGCCTATTATTATGCTGGCGACTTAATGGCCGCAGACCCCAAGTGTTTTCAATATAACCATTGTTCCACGAAAAAGAAGGGATCTGATTCACATCGATGTTAGAGAAACGATGAATAGACAATATGACTTTAGCGTTAACGACGTGAGTGCCGTTTACGCTGGACCAGGCGGAAAACTGTGGGAACTTTTAATGGGTGAAGAGATCCACGTCGGTGGGGCCGAACAGACAGATTATTTAGCAAAGAAAGTCGGCATCCATGGGAGAGGCAAGGATCTCATCCTCTTAGACATATGTTCTGCCCTCGGCGGTCCTGCCCGGCACCTGGTCGAAAAATATGGCATCAGAGTCGTCGGAGTGGATATCACACCCGAAATGATCGCAGAAGCCCAAAAGCGAACCATAGGTAAACCCTTCAAGGACAAGATCGAATATCGCCTTGGTTCCGCCCTAGACTTGCCCGCTCACGCGAAATCTTTTGATGTCGTGTGGGGTCAAGATTCCTGGTGCTATGTCAGGGACAAGAAACGGCTTATCGACGAAACGGCACGAGTACTCAAGTCCGGTGGGACTTTGGCGTTTACGGATTGGATTTGGGGTTCGGTACAAGCCCCCCCAAATGAGGCAGAGTTCCTGATGGCGTTTATGGTATTTCCCGATTTGCAGACCTTGGATGGATATGCAAATTTGATTCGGGCAGCAGGATTGAAATTAAAAGAACAAGAAGACCTGAGTGTTGATTTCGCGCAGAATATGGATCAATACTTGGTTACCCTAAAGAAGAACAAGGGGAATATCATTGCAGGCTTTGGCAATGATCTGTATAATGAAGCAGAAAAGGGCATAATAGCTTGGAATAAGGCCGCCCACGAAAAAAAAGTTGGAAGAGGACTCTGGATTGCAACTAAAACGTGAATCTGTCGAACCTAAGTCTCACGGAACAGAACATGGATCACTAAAGAATGTCGTTATCATATTTTCTAAGGTTCCGGTGGCGGGGACCGTAAAAACTCGCCTTATCCAAGACTCCTGTTTGAATGCAGAGGATGCTGCCTTACTCGCCGAGGCGATGTTGAAGGATACAATAGTACTTTCCGCCGAAAGTAACGCGAGCGAAATCGTGATTGGATTTACCCCTGCAGACGAACGGGAATCCATGGAGCGGATTATAAAGGACGTCGTGAAGAAGAGACATTTAGAAAGACCTATTACATTTCTCACCCAAAGCGGCACGAATTTTGATGAGCGATTTGGATCCGTGGTCTCCGCAGCTTTTGCCATGGGCTCTGAAAATTTGGTAATTTTGGGCGCAGACCTCCCTTATTTACCCCCGGATATTATAAACCGTGCATTCTCATTTCTCATGGAAGATAGGAGCAATACTTCCGTGGTTCTCGGTCCCGCTGGCGAGGGAGGCATTTATCTCGTAGGAATTACACGGCATTTCGATCCGGAATATTTTTCAAAGAACCAGCTGTTTTCCGGGGGAGTGGAAATCTCTCAATTCATAACGCTTTGTAAAAATGAAGGAATGGTTCTAAAATTACTCCCCGCATTCACTGATGTTGATATTGAAGGAGATCTGGTCTCCCTCGTGCTTTATATTGATGCTATGAAAATCGCAAAGAAGTTCGAAGGGTTTTATTTTCCTAGCTACACCGCAGAAGCAATAACCCAGCTCAGATTGACCGTCTTGGAGCATGGAGGAGAAACTAGACAACGAAGGATTGGCATAAGGCGAGCGAGAGCGGATTGTTAATTTCCGTCATCATCATAACTCTAAATGAGGCCACAAGTCTTTCCACAACAATACAGAAAGCCCGAGTAGCGTCCCAGACTCCAAAAGCGTGGGTTTGTCGTGTGGTTATATGGTGTTCCGACACGATCGAGCAGCCAAGCGGCACGTCTAAACACCACACTAACTATGACGGAAATGGGACAAGTGTCCAAGCGCACCAAAACTATTGTTGCTTTATTACTTGCTCGCACGCTAATGCAATCTCTTTCGACCTATATGTATGTAGAAAGATAAGCAATTGAAAAAGAAATCTTAATACTCTGTCATCTAATTCCTTACTGTGATAGACACAGAACCTCTAATTACCGTCATTATCCCAACGTTTCGCAGGCCGAAGTTGTTACGAAGAGCAATCTTAAGTGTATTAAACCAGACGTTTTCAGCATTTCAGGTATGCGTATACGATGACGCCTCAAATGATAATACGCAAAAAGTAGTGACTGAACTGGCGGAAGCTGATTCAAGAATCAAGTATTACCGTCACGAACAAAACATAGGCGTTGTGGAAAATTTCAATTATGGACTAAAAGAGGTGAATACCCCTTTTTTTTCGTTTCTCAGTGATGATGACCTACTTTTGCCACATTTTTTTGAAGTGGCCATGCAGTCTCTCAGCTCTAATCCTGATGTCATGTTTTATGCAGGGTTGACCATCCAAGTTGAAGATAACAAGATCACCGGTATTTCGAAAAACGGTGGTCGCTTTGGATATTTGTCCCCTCCTGATAGTCTACTGGACATATTAGATCAGCAATTACTGTGGAATTCGATTGTTTTCAGATCAAAGGTTGTGGATTGCGTTGGCTTATTAGACATTGACGTGGGTGGACCAGCAGACATAGACTTTGAGTTCCGCGTTGCAGCGCATCATCCAGTTATTATCTCAAATGAACCGAGTGCAATCTATATGCTGCACACACAGAATTTCTACGCCCGTTCGTCTGATTATAGACTATATTTGCCTGGGTTCAAACTTATTATTAATAGAATGATGTCAGATGAATCTCTCTCATTAGATACCAGGATTCAAATCAAGAATAGACTTAATGCGTGGTTAGCTAACATTCTTATCGCGCTAGCAGTGCGAGCAAGCCTGAAGGGAGAGTTTGACAATGTCTCTGCTATTGCGGACATATTGACGCGTTTCTGCAATAAAAAAGCGACTGCCCTTCTTCTTGTTGGCCGATTAAACCTGAAAGAATCAAGTGAGCCGGCTTTTTTTTTGGTATGTTGGATGGGACGGTGGCTACGCTTCATTTTTCCACTTAACATAATGAACAAGATAAGACTCAAACTGCTTCAAAGGAAATATGGAGAATATTTGCGCTACCTTGATACGTGACTAGATCTCTTTTTGATAAGGGAACCCCGAGCCGCTAGCAACTTTCGTTCTCGTCTTTTCGCGAAATAACCGTCACTAGAATAGCATCAATGTATCTTTCAGAATTGGATTTCAGCGAGAGGCGTATTGACAGCATCCTTTCAGCTAAACGCTTTGTTCTCTAAGCAAAACGCAGCGGTTTAAAAAAACATTGCGACCGCAACGCCCATCTTGCCTAGTGTTTTGTTCAGTTCCCTGCTAGTCGATTTGTCTCGATTTTGGAAACCGGCGGATTTGAAGGATGATGCCTAATCGACAAATAAATCGATTTATGAAAAAAAAAGATCTATCAATCTTGTTGGAGACCGAGGCAAAATAAAGAACAGCTGAAAGCTATTTGGGTGTTTATAACAGATTTGTTACGATGTCTGTACTTCCAGCACACCAGACGACCATGATCGGCAGTATGCCCCATTTGTCCCCCAAAGAGGCTCTTCAGGCGCTTGAACAAGTTCCACTCACTATTCCAGCCTGGCCGCAGTTGCCGAGACGGTCATTTAAGGAAGCTATGATTCCTCAGTACACCGAAGCGTTTCCGGGTATTCGAGTTGATGAGGTCGCGAAGCGCATCTGGGTGCAGGTTGATGACGACCTACCCAACGCCATGGTTGAGTTTTATGAACACCTTGTCGCGGAGCATGTGGACGCCTTTGCGATTTCCAAAGAGTACGCCGCCGGCCTGCATGCTATGCTGCGACAGTTGGCCGCTGCCAATATGAAACTTCCATTTCTGAAAGGGCAGGTTACAGGCCCCTTTACGTTCGGGTTAGGGCTGGCGGATCAGGAACGCCGCTCGGTCTGGTTCGACGAGCAATATCGCGACATTGTGCTGAAAGGTCTGGGCATGAAGGCGCTCTGGCAAATTCAGCAATTGCAGCCCTACACTGAGCAAGTTATAATCTTCTTCGATGAGCCGGTGCTTTCCGCGTTAGGCACAGCCGCATACATGATGATTCAGGATCAAGACGTGATTAATGGACTGAATGAAGTCGTTGAAATTTCTCACAATGCCGGCGCGTTGGTGGGCGTGCATTGCTGCGGCAACATGGATTGGGGCCTGCTTGCCAGTACCAAGATCGACATCATTGCCTTTGACGCGTATTTTTATGGCACTAAAGTGGCGCTCTATCCTGACAAAATTCAGGCCTTTTTGGAACGCGACGGGATCTTGGCTTCCGGCCTAGTGCCGACCGGTGACGTCGAGAAACTGCGCGCGGAAACGCCCGACAGCCTCAAGCCGAAACACGAAAGCCTTATCCAGGAATTTGTCGGCAAAGGGATTGCTGAAAATCTGTTACGCGAACAATTTCTTTTCACGCCGTCCTGCGGCATGGGCGCACTCTCAGAAAGCGATACGGCGATAGTGCTGAAACTGCTTGCTGCCACCCAAACCTTTTAAGATTGGGCGCATTTTTCAGCGCGATGGGGGGGCATTGCAAATAATACGCCTGTTATTAGCGAGTTCTTAGGCTTGCGTCCTGAACAGGACATGGTAGTAGGATTTGGGTTGGGCTATCCTGATGTTACCTATTTTCGAACTGCGCCTCGGGAAGATGTTGAAGTAATCTGGAAATAAAGAGTAAATTGTTTGAGGTATCGAAGCGAATGGATGGAAAAAAGACTATGGACCTAACTAAATATAACTACTGAGATAATGGAGGAATCAAAATGAGCGATTTTACAGAATTAATAATGTCCAGACGCAGCGTGCGCAAATACAAAGAAGAGCAAATCCCAGAAGAAAGTTTGCAGGCAATTTTAAAGGCCGGTATCTATGCACCAAACGGTGGAAATACACAAATGTGGCATTTCACCGTTCTTCAAAAACAGAATACGTTAAAAGAACTGAACGAGTTAATAAGAAAAGCATTTGCTAAAAATGCAGATTCTGATAACCGATTTATCAAGGGTGCCGCAAAAGTAGCACAGAGCGATATGTACTGCTTCTATTATCGAGCACCTACACTAATCCTTGTATCGAGCGACGTCGCTAATCCAAATGCTATAGCTGACTGCGCGTGTGCGGTTGAGAATATTTTACTTGCAGCTCATGCAGAAGGGATTGGTTCTGTATACATTAACGCGCCAACGTGGTTTGATGATGATCCAGGGGTCAGAGCATTATTAACAAAGATTGGTTTACCGCAGAATTATCATGTATGTGCATCCGCAGCTATTGGTTATTCTGATGCACCGCCAGCAAAGGGGATCCGTAATGAGGATGTTGTAAATTATGTTAGATAATAAATCTAATTTATAAGCATTGAGCTGCCCCCGGAAATGGTTTCCATTGCCGAACGTCATCGAGCGTTGTTGAACGTAAGCTTGCATTTATGAAATGAGGTCACAGCGCCTCTCGGCAGTTAAAAAAAGTCCTACTCCAACACACGCATTTAAACAGAATCGCACTCACAATCTGGATAACGGAAATCGGTGACAGAAATGCTTTATCGGAAGATGAAAAAGGCCGCACCTGACCTCTCCATCCTCGGGTTTGGGTGCATGCGGCTCCCCCTGAAAGAAAGCGGGCAGATTGACGAGGATAAAGCAACCGGGATGATCCGGTACGCGATCGACCACGGTGTGAATTATATCGATACCGCGTATCCCTATCACAACGGTGAAAGCGAACCAGTCGTCGGACGTGCACTCGCCGAGGGGTACCGCAAAAAGGTGCACCTCGCGACCAAGCTCCCCAGCTGGCTGGTAAAATCCCGGGAGGAAATGGACAAGTATCTCGATGAGCAGCTTGTCCGGCTCAGAACCAACTCCATCGATTTTTATCTCTTGCACGGGCTCACGCAGGCGTTCTGGGATAACCTCTCGGCTCTCGGCGTCACGGAGTTTCTGGACGATGCCATCGCGGACGAGCGGATCCGCTGTGCCGGGTTCTCATTCCACGACAACACGAAGGTCTTCAAGGAGATCGTGAAAAGTTACGACTGGACATTTGCCCAAATCCAGTACAATTTTATGGACGAGCACTACCAGGCAGGGACGAAGGGGCTGAAATACGCGGCGAAGAAAGGGCTCGGCATCGTGGTCATGGAGCCAATCCGGGGCGGTCTGCTTGCCAGGGATCTTACTGGCATCTCAGAGATCTGGAAGAAGGCAGACGTCCAACATTCCCCCGCAGAATGGGCGCTCCGCTGGGTCTGGAACCATCCGGAAGTGACCGTCGTCCTCTCCGGCATGTCGGCACCAGAGCAGGTCCGGCAGAATGTTGATAGTACAAAAAACGGGTTACCGAACTCATTGACGAAGGCAGAACTCACCCTGTTCAAGAACGTAAAAGAAGAGTTAGAGAAGCGGATCATAATCCCATGCACCGGATGCAAGTACTGCACACCGTGTCCGCATGGTGTGAGCGTCCCAGAGTGCTTTGAATATTATAACAGGGGGTACATGTACGAAGACGAGGAACAGACCCGGCGGATCTATTTAGCGTTCCTCGGCGGTGCCATGGACGGCACTCCAAAGTACGCGTCCCTCTGCGAGGAGTGCGGGGAGTGCGAAGAGAAATGCCCCCAGAGTCTCCCTATCCGCGATAACCTGAAGACCGTAGTGAAATATTTCGGGAAATAATATGAAGCGGGGCGCGACATCTAAAGCGCCAAATGCATAAAGTCCAGCACATACAATAACGATTTTGCTATGCGCATAGCTAGGTGGTTAAGGAGACGCTCGGATTATGACGGCTATGGTACCGCAATGTTATTTCTGTAAGCTTCACGAGCAAGGTATGAAATGCGCCAAATATGACCAAATCGCCCCCGAAATATTGGTTAACCTAAAGAAGTGCACGTTTAAAGAAGATACCGACCCTAAGGAGGGCAAACGATGACGTTAATAGAGCGCGTAGTAAAATATGGGTTTATCTTCTTTATTGGCGCCGCCTTGACAGTGGGGGGGCGTTTGCGGCCTTATGGCCATATTCGGTTTTATATTCGGCGCGCTCTGAATTCTAAACACGCCAACCAAACGCGCTAAAAGCGAAGGTCTAAGCTGGCAGTACTTGTATTTCAAGCCTTATACTGGCGTTGTAGAGACTCGTCTTTATGAGGTTTCGATGGTGCTACACGCTTCCTAGCGCCACGAATCTAAAGCCGATGAGCGCAGCCCACTTGAGCCCCTAAACAGATTTTTCGCTCTTGCTTGCAAAGAGCTTCACATACTCCCCGTAGCCCTCCTTCTCCAGGTCCTCTTTAGGGATAAACCGAAGCGCCGCCGAGTTCATGCAGTAACGCTGCCCCGTCGGCGCGGGCCCGTCGGGAAAAACGTGACCCAGGTGGGAATCCCCGTGCTTGCTTCTCACTTCGGTCCTCACTGCGAAGAGCTTCCTGTCCTTTCTCGTCGTGACGTTCTCCGGCTCCAGGGGTTTGGTAAAGCTTGGCCATCCCGTCCCAGAGTCGTACTTGTCGAGCGAGCTGAAGAGAGGCTCTCCGGATACGATGTCAACGTAAATCCCCCCCCTCTTGTTGTCATCGTATTCATTTTGGAAGGGCGGCTCAGTGCCTTCGTGCTGCGTTACCTCGTATTGAAGCTGCGTGAGCTTCTTTTTCAGGGTGGCGTCATCGGGCTTGGAATAGGTCTTCTGTCCGCCCGGGTCGCCGCCGGGGTTGGTGCCCGTCTTCTCCTTTCCCCAAGTCTCATCGAGGAACTGGTCACGGCCGGAGCCCAATCTGTAGAGCTTATACCGTAAGGGACTCTTCTTATGGTAATCCTGGTGGTAGAACTCGGCCTCGTAGAACCTTGAGAATTTCACAATCGGCGTGACGATAGGCTTCGTGAACTGACCGGATTGTTCAAGATCCGCCTTCGATGTCTCGGCGATGCGCTTCTGTTCCTCATCGTGGTAGAAAATCACCGTACGGTACTGAGGGCCCCGGTCAGCAAACTGCCCGCCCGGATCCGTCGGATCTATATGATGCCAGAAGATATCCAGGACCTGCTTATAACTCATCTTTGAAGGATCGTAGTATACCTGTACCGCTTCATAGTGGCCCGTCTTTCCCGTTGAGACTTCCTCATAGGTGGGGTTTTCCTTCTGACCACCGGTATAGCCCGATATGATCTTTGCAACGCCAGACACCTTTTCAAAATCGGAAGCTATGCACCAGAAACAACCACCCGCGAGGGTTGCGACCTTCAAATTTGTCTGATCTTCTTTCATACGATTGTTCACCTCTTGTTTTTTTTTTTGCGTCTGTCCTAACACGCGCTTAGCGCGAATATCAGCGAAAACATGATTATAAGGATTTTTCCGGAATTCTTCTGTCTCGTTTCACAGACGGCCCCGACAGGGTGAAGGGGAATGCCCACTGCGGGACGATCACTTTTGAGAGTGAACGGGGCAAACACAACGTTCACAGTGACGCTACCTTGATTAGCTCAGGATTGATCTTTTTGTCACCCCTACTGAAGACGATCGGTGACTTTCGGTTTGATTTTGTGACGCTCTCGCAGAAACGTGCGTGGCAGATCAGCGTTGGTGAAACCGCTACGGCTCCTGCTCCGGCTGATGCAGGCATGCTCTGCCCAGAGACATTTAGGTCCTTATTTCCGGTCCGACACTAAGAAAACGCTGCAGCATACTCTAACCTATGCACAAAGAAAAAAAAGAAGAGATTTCTGTATTCAAGGTTATAACTGAGTTATCGCGTGAACAAGGCAGCAAGTCCACCTAAGAACAATATGATAACTGCAAGCCAAGCTATCCAAAGTACTAAACCTGGAAGTATCAGTAAAACGATTGCGAGTATAATAGCAAGTCCTATCATCCCACCCGCACTTATTTGTGTTGTCTCTACCACGATTTTCACCTCCTGTTGAATATGTTTAATCGTTATATTTAGCTGTTTCTTTATTGAGTGGAAAACATTGAATTTACGAGTTTCTTTATGGTTTAGACGTTCGCCGCAAGCGTCGATATTTGGACGCATAACCATTATCTTAGCGACGCTCGGCTCAACGGGCCACTGAATAGTTAACAAAACCTCTAAGAAACAATTTCTATTCTGTCACTCTATCCTTCCTGGGTCAGGTCGTGAACGGACCCCGTAACGGCCCTTAAATAAAAAAAAGAAAAGGGGCAAAGCCCCTACTACGCCTTCACTACGACGGTGTGCGCTGCGCGGTCTCCAGTCCGCTGTCTCTTGTCCGATGTCCATATAAGAATTGCACCGAGCAAAAACGGAATAATGAACGGTATTGCGTCGATGATCAGCAGTAAGGAACGCACGAGTGCGTCGACATAGCCAATCTTTGAACCGTCCTCTTTGACCACTTTGATCTTAAGGGCCATCATACCCACCGTCTGTCCATACGCTCCCAACAGGAGCGTGAAATAGATGAGCACAACGAGTGCTGATATGGTGCTGCCAAGTCCTGCAAGCGAATTCGCTGTGGTGGATACGTGAAAGGTTCCATTAGTAAAATCCGCGCTATTGAAGACCGGTGTTTGCAAAGGACTCGCGAAAACTGACGCAATAATGCCAGCAATAATGACATCGATAAGAAGAGCTACGAATCTGACACCGACGCTACGGTACTGCAGTGGGGCTGGAGTCATTTCAGGCGCTGGAGTCATTTCAGGCGCTGGAGTCATTTCAGGCGCTGGAGTCATTTCATTTGCCATTCGTTCACCTCCTTATGGCTTTGTCGCCTAATTGCGTGTTTTGTAGCTAAAAACCTATGGATCGGATACAAACACGCGTCCCTACTTGTTGCACATATGCGATATTTTGGCTACAGGTAATCATCATCAGTTTGTTTTTCACGCATCGTACTAAAAGCAAAAACTTAAGTCAGAGCCGTCCGCAACCTGCTCCTATGCCGTTCGTTCATCAACCTGAGTATATACCTGGAATTCCAGCAGCCACCATCACAACCCCCACTTATAACACGCGGGTGGAAAACTCAGTATTTGTTAAGGGCACGGCCCAAAACATTGGGGAAGGACAATATTGGCTATGGCTCGTATTATATGATTACAACGCGAACCGCTATTACCCGCAAGATGGACCCGTTGCTGTCTCCTCAAACGGTCAATGGGAGCTAACTGCATCTTTTGGGAGCAGCGGAAGGCATGATATTACTGCGCTCGCTGCAGATAAAAACGCCAACGAGATTCTCTCACTATACCAAGCGACTAGTGAGTCGAGTGGTGATTATCCGGGGTTGCCTGCCCTTCCTTCAGGAAGCATAACGCTGGCTTCAGTCACCGTATCTAGAACGTAGCTTAACCCTGTGCTTTTCCGTTCAAGCAGGTTTACTAGAGTAAGAGACGAAAGCACTACACAGATCTAGAAGGCGACATTCATCCAAACGATCAGATTTGAGAGTGGAGAGGCGTTGGTAGGCGCCTGTATTAAGGTCCGGTTCACAAGGTTCTTTCCCGTTTGTAAAGCTTGATAAACAATTATGTCGTGTATGTGACTATTTTTGCCCCTTAACTTCTTTGCCCGTGTAGTAGTACGCTGCCTTTTTTGCCATCTCCCGGGGCGAGGGGACTGCTCCTACCTGCTGCAGCATGCCAAGGGCGTCAAAGTTAAGCCACATCTCCGTGATCGTTCCGTTGACGACCTTGTCTATGCCGATTCCTGTATAGGTTACGTGCTTCCCGGTCGCCGGCATGCCCATGAGCTCGCCCTGGTTCGTGCCGCGAAACGTCAGGCGGTAGGCGACTTTGTCCCCTTCTGCAACCATATCCTCAACGGTTGCCGTGAGATCTGGAAAGGCGGTGCGGTACAGGGTGATGAGTTGCGAGATGCCCTCGGGGCCAGGGGGGACTGGGGGACTGCTGGGGTCGTGGTTGACGGCGTCGGGAGCGAAGTCGTTCTCGCACAGGGTTGCGTTGCCTTTGTTTAAGTGGTCCTGCCAAAAATGGCGGACAGCGGCTTTATTCTCTTCTGCAGACATAACAATCGCCCATACGTTAGTCTTCACGCTTATAGCTGCTACCCTCGTTTTTTTCGAAACAGGCTTTGTTGTCGACTTTGCAGCTTTCATTGCTAAAAAATAATGGAGCTAGAGGCGTTTTTGGAGTTGTCAGAATATCACTATCGACTCTTGGTCCCTAGCTTGCTCGGGGACTTTGGGTTAATAGTCGGAGCCCCCACCTAGCTTCGGTCACCCCGTTGAAATCATCTTCATATCAAGATACACATGTAAAATCTGCACCGTCGCAGAGAGCGGTCGTGGGGACTGAGAATATCAACAATACGTGCTGAAAGCTACTCAACATGAAGACATTGATTGTCTACGCTTCAGTTCACCACCAGAACACGGAGAAAGTGACGAAGGTGATAGCAGCAGAGCTGGAGGCAGACCTTGTCTCTGTTGGTCACGTGCAACCCGGCGCCCTCACGGCGTATGACCTGATCGGATTTGGATCAGGGATTTATGGCGGGAATTTCCATCAGGCTCTCCTCCATTTTGTAGAGACGCTCCCAACCGTTACGGAAAAACAGGCCTTTGTATTCTCTACCTGCGGTGTAGGGGGAACGCGATGGCACGCTGCTTTTAAAGAGCTGCTGGCGAACCAAGGATTCTCGGTCGTGGGTGAGTTTTCCTGCAAAGGGTGGGATACGAACTCTTTTTTGAAACTTTTCGGGGGGATTAATAAGGGAAGACCAAACCAGAAAGATCTGGAGGAAGCGCGGGGATTTGCACAAGGATTGAAAGAAAAATATACATGATCGCGTCGTTACCCATTCTCGTGCTTTCATCCAAATCATTGGTCGGTGCGGGCATCTTCACACGCTAGCCGTACGTCTCCCCAATATTGCATGTAACGACCATACACGTGCCCAGGCAAGGGGCGCTTGTAAAACCGCCAATCCACTCCAGAAGCCCCGTGAGTGAGTGTGCAGTTCTTGTTTGATTGATCCCACTGCAATATGTCGCCCTGCTGCTCATAAACCTATGATGAGCGGCAGTAAGGGATAAACATCAAGTCAAGAAAGAACACGCCCTATTTCAGCCAAAAAAAATCAATCTGCGATCTTCGCGCCTATTATCTTCACCTCTTTCGCCGGCCGGTCCATAGCGCCAGTCTTCACTTTGCCCATCTTCTCCACCACATCCATTCCCGCAACAACCTTGCCGAAGACCGGATGAGCTTTGTCCAGGTAGTTGTTGTTTACCAGGTTGATGAAGAACTGGCTGCCGCCCGTGTTCGGACCGGCGTTGGCCATGGCAATGGTCTCCCGATCGTTGCGGTTGTGATCGGTGAGCTCATCCTTGATAGCGTAACCCGGTCCACCCCGGCCAGTGCCCGTCGGGTCCCCGCCCTGGATCATGAAGCCGTCGATGATCCGGTGGAAGATGGTGCCGTCGTAGAATCCCTTCTCTACCAGTTTTCGGAAGTTGCCCGCGGTACTGGGCATATCATCAAAAAGCTCCAGGGTGATGTCCCCCATGCTGGTGTTCAATAATACTTTGGTCCTGACTGCCTGCGAAGTGTCTTTTGCCATGTCCTCATCCCACAATTACGTATCTTGAATTCTCCATTTCTGGTTGATGAATCGTCATTCGGATTATCGATATAAAAAACTAAGGGACCACTGCGGCCCGTATTATCTTCACTTCTTGCGGATCCTGATCATTGAGCCTGAGATAAAGTGCCGTAATATTGATGCTGTAATCACATTCTTGAATTGATGCTGATATCCTACCACTTCATGTGGTGACTGATACGGCAGCGTTTCGAGGAGATTATATACATACCATATAATTTGTCCGGGGCCCCAATCAAGCCTGGTTGTCAATATGGCGGGCAATTCAAACAATTTGGCTGTTTTTGCCAGCCCTAACACGTTGTTTCTGAATTCTCTAGGGGATGCGTCATATGCCAATTGCATCAGTCCCACTTAATGGTCAATGAACAGTAATGCCCCATTTCCTGAAGTCAACGCTTCGTAGTGGCCTTCATTTTCCTTGTATTTCGTCATCTTCATTCTCCCATTTCATCTGTCCTGCAAGGTTTGTGCAGCATTAAAAAACCTCCTACGGATTTAATGGCACAGCTCGACGCAAAAGATATTCCCTTGTGCGGCGCCACAACTACAAGCGCTTAGTAATCTTAGAGATCGTTCATTAGAAAGGAGAGATGTTACCATGAGCCAAACCAGGAGAGTTGTAAGGAGTTGGAAGAGCGTGCCCACCATCGAAGGGGCAGGAGTTCATTTGAAACGGGCGCTTGGTTTTCAAGGGTCATCCCCGGAACTCGATCCGTTCCTTCTGCTGGATGACTTCCATAGCCACACTCCATCAGAATATCTTCCCGGCTTTCCGTGGCACCCGCACCGCGGAATGGAAACCGTGACCTATGTTCTGGAGGGGACAGTCGCACACGGCGATAGCATGGGGAATAAGGGGACTATCGGCGCTGGCGACATGCAATGGATGACCGCCGGCAGCGGAATAATCCACCAGGAGATGCCGGAAGGCGGGGCAGATGGTCGCTTGTGGGGCTTGCAGCTGTGGACCAACCTCCCTCGCTCCCATAAAATGATGGCGCCCCGTTATCGGGAGATTAAAGCTGAGGACATCCCGGAAGTCGTTCTCGATTCCGGTACTCGCGTAAAGGTGATCTGTGGTACAGTTGACGGGATCCGCGGGCCGGTTCAGGACATAATCGCCGAGCCAGAATACCTTGATATCACCGTGCCTCCTCATTCCCGTCTCCAGCACCGCGTTACAGACGGCTATACGGCACTCGCTTATGTGCTCGCGGGGGCCGCTTATTTTGATGAAGAGCCGAAATCTCCGTCTGAAACAGTCAGCAGAGGCGCATTACAGCGGGAGCCGCGCGGGAGCTTACACGGTCCAGAGAGCGTAATCGAGTACGAGCGTGAACGGGAGGGGATATCAGTAAACACCGAAAATGATGGGGCACGCTTTATCCTCATCACCGGACAACCCATTGGCGAGCCCGTTGCGTGGGCTGGCCCCATCGTAATGAACACGCAAGAAGAGCTTCGCACAGCTTTCCAAGAGTATCGCGAAGGCACGTTTGTCAAAAAGTAGAACGACTTTCGTGACCGGTTATTGCAGATCGCTCGTGCTGTCTGCGGTTTCTGTCGAGCATAGCGCGCGCATGAGCAGCTGATGCTGGGGCGATAGAGATAAATGAAGACGGATTTGGGCTTGAAAAGCTGTTTGTCAGGAAGCTTTGTTTGCGGCTGTCGTTGCCGAAATAAGGGGATATTGAAAGCATGTGGGATGATGAATCAGAAGAATCAATAACAGGATACTATCCGAAGAGCGGATCCTATGTTGTGGAAGATCGCTATGAGTTAGTTAATGATGGAAATGCGACATTAGAGACAGTTTATGTGAACCCAGCACTTGAGGGTATGCCTAAGTTAGATGGCGCTTCTTTTACGTTAATTAGGTCTTTTGAGCTACCGAACAGTGAACCAGAGAAAAAAATCAAGCTCAAGAATGTGTTAATCGACGGGCAATTCAAGGTCGTGCTTCCAGACACAGCTTTAAGACCAACAGGATACATCGGCAATGCAAAGCCAGACAGTGATGCAGAGAGGTTCCTCTTCTTGGATAGTAGATTTACGTTGACGGACCTGTATAACCTTCCGTTACCTACCGTCACCATCAAAGGGAAGTTCAAACATCTGGAATCAGAGAGACTCTATCAAATCACGATAGAGGGGGCATTTTTGACTCAAGACCTCCCCGGGTCGTTCTTCAGACGGCCATTAGAAGAGGCCACCTATAGATTCATAGCGCCAGATGCAACCATTAGCCCAATGTCAGGAGGCTACCAGCAATAACGTTCATCGGCCGTCGCCTCACCTTCTTAGACCAGAGTCGGCAATAAGGATTGCCTGCTGAGAGCATGCGCCCCGCAGTATCTGACGTTCATCTTCAGTCTTGAAAGAGCTCTTTTATCTCGTCCTGAACCACGAAAGTCACGGTCGCGATCCGTGCCGAAAAAATGGCGAATTCGATCTCGTTAGTTCGTGAAGACCGCTCTGATCGATAAACAGATAGTGCAGTGTGTTCAATTTACCTATCGACATTGCGGAGGAAAATGACTCTTTTTCCGCTTTCCTTTGATTTTTAAGCTGCCGCAACAGCGTAACGCGAGACCGTCTCCATTTCAGGTCAAATAGGGGCCTGAATACAATCTGCGCGAGGGGCACGAATATGAAAAAGTGGATGTAGCTCTGCAACATCGATACATTTATTCACTCACCGTCAATACCCTCAAGAACTTCTTCTAAGATCTCTCTCACCCGTCTATTGGTCATCGCAGCAGAACGGGCCAGTCTCGTTTCAGGGAACGAAACGTCTCTACACAGTTGATCTAGGTCTTCTTTCTCATGGTTGAGCAAGTCAATAACCTCTAATAACCTCTCTTTCATTTATTCACCTTTCATATTAGGTAGCAGCTCATAACAGTCAGCCATTAATTCTTTGATTGTGTCAAGGTCTTCTTGCGTTGCCTCTAGAGCCATGGCTCATTCCCCACAACTTTTGTAGTGATCATCAGCATTTAATCCTTCGGTGACAAAATACAGGTACCGGTAATCATCACATGCTGCAAAAAAGAAGGATAGTACGCGACCGTTTAGACGGTTTTTATCTCAAAGTGTGAGCGCGCAGCGTGCACGCTACGGCAGTTTTGATTACTTCCTTCTTTTTCGACGTATCGAACGCGCGCGGCTCTCGAGCTCTCCAGCTTACGCCTTTATAAACTTACAGAGAAGAAGGAAGCGTATGGTTGAACCGCGGGACACTGTTGAAATTGTAAATGTGGTTGCATCAACCGGCATTGGACAAGAAATAAACCTTAAGGAAGCAACGCTTGCTTTAGAGGGCGCAGAGTACGATCCTAAACGGTTTCCGGGCCTTGTATATCGCACCAAGGACCCGAAGACCGCTGCACTAATCTTTCGATCGGGAAAAATCGTTTGCACGGGTGCTAAGAGTATAGATGACGTGTACAAGGGTCTGGAAGACGTATTTCAAAGTCTACGAAATATCGGAATCGACGTGCAGGGAACGCCGGAGATTAAGGTGCAAAACATCGTCGCGTCAGCAGATCTTCACTCAGTTT
>JBEKER010000009.1:0-44850 GCA_050013755.1 Halobacteriota archaeon | reverse complement strand
CACCGAGAACATGCCAGTCGGATAGGTGTCCCGCAGATCGGTCTTGTGGGTGAACGGCAGCTGCTGGATATCCTCGAGTGATCGTATGTCGTGCGGAGAAACGCCGGCTGCCGCAAAACGCTTCTTGTAGAAACTGGAGTACTCGTACGCGTTTTCGACTAACCGTCTAAGCTTGCGTTCTTGCAGCTGTTTGAGCTCTTCCGCGGACAGTCGTTCGACTTTTGGATTCCAGTACTCCATGGCGATATCAGCCTCATCCCTCAATCTGGCACGTACTCAATGCCATTTTAGTACTTTAACGTTATGAGTCCCATCATGCAGTCTAACAGCCCGTCAGGGGCGCTAGGCCGCTCAAAAAGTGCATCAAGGAGGGTTGAACAGCTCGGGCAGTGGTTCGGGCAGTGACCAGGGACGGTGAAGTATTGTGCGGGTTCGCCGCACAGCGATCTAAGCTTGGCGAGGCTCAGTTTCTCGGTCTTGTGGTTTCCTGAGCGGCGGCGTGCAATCAGATAGGTCTTGCCTATGGATGCCCCCCTTCCGTGAGCGCGCGAAGAATGCTGAGGCGTTATGCTAGTTAGTAATATATCAACAAGTTATATATAGAGACTGAAACTACTAAATAATACACGCAAATGTGCTGAGTGCGCTTAAACCCACTCACGTGCTTTTTATGCAACCGGATCAACAATGAAAGCCATCGAAACAAAAGATCTCGTCAAGCGGTTTGAAGACGTTGAAGCCGTGAAAGGAATCAATTTGGAGATTGAAGAAGGGGAGCTTTTCGGGCTGCTCGGACCCAACGGAGCCGGCAAAACGACGACCATCTCCATGCTGTGTACCATTACGAATCCCACGAGCGGCTCAGCGAGCGTCTTCGGGCACGACGTGAAAAAAGAATCCAGCACCGTGCGCGGAATGATAGGCATCGTGTTTCAGGACCCCAGTCTCGACGATAACCTTACCGGGAAGGAAAACCTCGACTTCCACGGCCGGCTCTACAAAGTGCCCCGAAATGAAATCGCTGAGAGAATCCGCGACGTCCTCGAGCTCGTTGAACTCTCTGATAAAGCCAACGTGATCGTTAAGAAGTATTCTGGCGGCATGAAGCGGCGGCTGGAGATCGCGCGCGGCTTGCTTCACCACCCCAGGGTCCTTTTCCTCGATGAGCCCACGCTCGGGCTTGACCCACAGACCCGGCTTCATATCTGGGAGTACATAGAGAAGCTCAATAGAGAAAAGAAGATCACGATGATCCTAACCACGCACTACATGGACGAAGCCGATAAGTTGTGCGACCGCATCGCCATTATCGATCACGGGAAGATCGTTGCGATGGACACTCCCGAGAACCTTAAACACGACGTTGGCGGCGACGTCGTGATTATGACCGTGCCCAACGGGAGTGAGCAGCTTAAGACTAAACTCGAACAGCTCGAATTCGTCAAGTCGACCCAACTCGTTGACGGCACGTTACGGCTGAGCGTCGACAAAGGCGAGACCGCGATACCGATTTTCATGGACGTGGCGCGCCAAGAGGGGATCGCCGTGCCCTCGATTGCGCTTCACGAACCCACGCTTGAGGACATCTTCATCAAGTACACCGGACGGGAGATTCGGGCGCAGGAGGCCGCGAGTGGGTTCGCTGGTTTCCATGGCCCCGGGAGACGGTAGCGATGCCAAACGGACGCATGGCTTTTATGGGTGACGTCTATTCGATCTGGCTCCGAGAGATGACCCGGTACGTTAGAGCTCGGTCGCGGGTCGTTACCTCGCTTATTACACCCCTGCTGTGGCTCATCATCTTCGGGTCCGGATTTAGCTCCTCTTTGTCGTTCGGCGGGGCAGGCGGCACTACGAATTACATAAACTTCCTCGCGCCTGGGATCCTCGGCATGACGGTGCTCTTCACCTCGATATTCTCCGGAATGAGCGTGATGTTCGACAAAGAATTCGGTTTTCTCAAAGAAATTCTCGTCGCCCCGGTTTCGCGGACGTCTATCGTCATCGGAAAGGCCCTAGGGGGAACGACACAAGCGGCAATACAGGCCTTGCTGATACTCGCCCTTTCCACGTTCATCGGGGTGAAAATATCGGGCACGCTCGGCCTTGCAGCCGCCTTGGTACTCATACTCGTGACCTTATTCTTTCTCGGCATGGGTTTTGTCGGGCTGGGGATTAGCATCGCCTCTCGGCTCGAGAATATCGAGGGCTTTCAAGTCGTCGCTAACCTCCTCGTGCTGCCCATCTTCTTCCTGAGCGGCGCATTCTTCCCGGTCACGTCACTTCCGAACTGGATGAAGGCGCTTGTGGACATCAATCCGCTTGCGTATGGGGTTGACGCGATGCGTTACGCCGTCACCGGACTGCACTCGTACGCCCTGATGACTGATCTCGCGGTCGTTGTCGGATTCTTTGTACTGATGACGGTTGTCGGCTCCATCTTATTTAGAAACGTGCGCTGAGCCGTGAGCCCGTCGGCGGGAGCCCAACAAAGAAAAAAGTTGCGACTGGCAGTTCGGTGGTTTGGCGCGATCCGGGGCTTACGCGAATTTCTCCGGATCTCTGTCAAACATCGCCTTGCAGCCAGGAGCGCAAAAAAAGTACTTCTTCCCCTTGTATTCGCTGACGTACTTCGCCGTCGTTTCATTGACGTCCATGTTGCAAACGGGATCTTTTGCCATTTTTCCTCTAGTGCACCTTGTGCTCTCAACGCTTAATACACTAACTCAGTCGATCGCGCGTGTCGATGTGCAGCTCCACAAATAATCGAACAGCTCTACGAGCAGTCGGTGGGTCAGATCAGCTGCAGGGACGAGAAACCCGCACGACATATCCTGGTCGTAGCCCTCTTGAGCGGCCACTCGCGGGAAAAAGATGAGGCCCCGAAGCTCGTTGACGAGGAGTATCATGCTGACTCTATCGACGTACCGGACATCGGGGCTGTTTATTCCGGCCGTGTTCTTGAGGAGCACTTTTACTTCGGACGCGGCGAGTCCAGTCTGGTCCACGGCGTAATTCAAGACCCACAGAAACTGCCTCGCTTCACGCACGATCTCAACGGCAGCTGCGTGTAGGAGCTCACTATCCTGGAGCAGCGACTCGCTGAGGTCTGCCGGCAAACGCTTAAGATAGGCAGGAAGCTCAGCCGCACTGTGGCGCTCCCAGTACTCGAGTAGGTCGTGAACGTCGCTTATCCCTTCAATGAAGGTTACCAACACCTTTCCGTATTCCGATATGACGTAGTCCCCGTTAGGGAGCTGAGAGACGAGTCCCACGTCCTCCAAGCGGCGAAGATGTCGCACCGCTTCGTGCACGAGCAAGCCAAATCGCCGGCAAATGTCGATCACTGACGTCCGTTCGTCCAGCTGGTTCAAGATGTCGAGCCGGCTCACGTCCGAAAGTGACAAAAAAAGCCTCGTCAGTTCGTAGGAACTCCGTATGGGCATAGTCTCTCCGTCGAGCGTTTTGCTGCCGGCGCGTGCATGCGTACGGTAAGAAACGTATAAATAACATTCCCTTTTAGAGTTTAGTGCGGAGGCTGGCCTTGAAAGAGCGTTGCGAGGACGTCAAGCGCGAATTGTCACAAGTCTTAGCAGCGCTCGATCCGCGAGAGACGCGGAAGCTGCACGTCGTGTGTACGCCCAGCTTCTACTTGGATCATTTCGTGCAGGTCGACGATCTGAGCTCGTTTTGCAGTGCGCTGCAGGCGAAGTACGTCGGCGGCGGCGGCAGCCTTCCAGGCTTCGTCCAGAACGTGCTGTCGGGCGGCGGTGCGGCAAATACCGCAATCGCGCTGTCGCGACTCGGGCTAAGCTCCCATTTCATCGGCCGGACGAGCGAGCTTGGATATCATATTTTGAAGTTCTTCGCCGAAAATAGCGGCGTTGACGTCGCCCACGTGAAGACTGACGGCAGATTGGGACAGACCCTCGCTCTCGAGATTGGCGAGCAACGGATCAACGTCATGCTCAACGACGTCGGCTCGAACTATGACTTTGCCTTCGACAGCCTGCGCGATACCGATCTCGAACTCATCGAAAACAGCCAGCTCGTGACCGTGCACGATTGGGGGACCAACGTCGTGGGCGGCACCGATCTTGCCGTGAAGACGTTCGCCTACGCGAAGCAATACAACGTGAAGACGTACTTTGACTCGGCAGACCCGAGCCCCCGGGTCCACGACCTCGCTGAACTCTATGAAAGCGTGATTGCGAGCACTAACCTTGATATGATGAGCCTCAACCAAAATGAGCTCGAGAAGCACACCGGCGAGGCCGCCCTTGAGCGCGCGATCGCATTCAAGCGCCGAGTTGTCTCACGCGTTGATTATCACACGCCCTGGTATGCGGCGTCGATCGACGATATCGTGACGTTGTTCCCCGCATATGACGTGGAGCTGCACCGATCCACCGGCGCCGGTGATGCCTGGAACTCAGGTAACATCTTTGGTGAGCTGCTCGGTCTGGCCCCCGCACTGCGCCTTTGCCTCGCGAACGCGGTGGCGGGCTACTACGTGTCAAGCAGACGCGGGGTCCACCCCACCATCGATGATCTGGTAGCGTTCGTCAAGACTGAGAAACTGCGCCCTTTGCCGGCGGAAGTCACGAACGTCGCAAAATAGACAATAATCCTGCAAATTCAGCGCGGTGCAAATCTGTGGTGAGACGCAGATATCGCGCACGCCGTTATTGCGCAGTACCAGTGACGAGCGGTACGATGGTTATTCGTCCCGCTCCACGCCAATTTCCGTATAGAACCTGCGCGTCACGACCTCTTCGACGAGGCTGAGGAGCGTTTTTCGGTCCCTGACGCCGGTGAAAACGCCGAGGGGAATCTGAGCAGCAGCGGCGTTTGAATGGCCGCCTGCTGAGCCGATGTCGCCGAATGCTTGGCTCATCACGGCGCCGATGTTGACGCGGATGTCCTTGCTCCGCGCGGATATGTGAATCTTTTCTTCGTTGAGCCCGAAGATGGCGACGGCCGTTACCCCCTCAAGGTTGAGCACATAGTCGGCCGCCTGTGCGAGCGCGTCTACGTTATGCATAAACCCGACGCACGAGACAAGGTAGCTTCCGGCGATGTGCTTGTTGTGAATGGCCTCGCCGATTATGTCAAGCGTCTCCATTGACATCGTCGGTGATTCAATCTGATTGAGAATCTCTCTGTCGGAGAGCTGCATGAGCTTCATTGCGGCGGCGAGATCTGCTGGGGTCACGTGCTTCTTGTAGTCCTGGGTGTCGATGCGTATGCCGTAAAGCAAAGCAGTCGCGAGCCGCTTGTCGATGTCAATGTCGAGCTCTCCGAGGTAGTTCGTTAATATCGTCGCCGTTGATCCAACGTCCCTGATATCAGTGTACAGGACGCGTTGTTCGGGAATCCCGTGATGGTCGATGATGATTCCTACTTTGTCTAAGCTTGTCAGTGGGTTATTCGCCCCTGGCGTCCCCGTATCGACTAGGGCGAGCATGTCGTACTCGTTCGGATCAACCTCGTCGACGTGGATCAAGTCGATGTTGAGCAGGTTTACGAAGGCTCTGTTTTCTTGTCTGCTGATCTCTCCGTGGTAGAGTATGGCGGCTTCCGTGTCGACGCTGGCGGCGATCTGGCTGAGTGCGAGTGCGCTTGCGATCGAGTCGGGATCGGGGTTATCGTGAACCAGTATGCCGAGCTTCTTTATGCTTTTGAGGATTTCGTGAAGTCGATTCGCAGACCGCTGCGATTCTGCTTTATGGAGATCGTACAACGTGGCGATCGCGATAAGCCCCGATGGATACACGACCGCGTCGGCCCCCAACTCTTCGAGCTTATCTTTGCTGAGCGGGTCGGCCGCTCGGACGATCACAAAAACGTCTGGCTTCCTCTCCTTGATCACGCTGAGCGCCTTGGTGTTCGCTTCGGCGTCAGAGCTGAGAATCATAACGATCTCGAGATCAGGCGTGAGCAGCTCGGTGATGACCTCCTCTTTTGTGATGTCGCCGACGTGCGCGTCAAAATTCTGGTCACGCAGCGTCTCGACTCGTTTCGCGTTCTTGTCGATGATGGTAAACATCCTGCCGCGTTGTGCGAGTTCCTTCGCGACTAAAAAGCCGACGCTGCCTGAGCCGAGTATCGCGTACGTTACGCGTTCGTCAATTTTGAGAGGTATGCCTTGCTCCAAGCTTGTCGAATTATAAGCCGAAATAAGCCACCACCTGCTTTTTGAGCTTGCTGGATTGAAGCCTCAAATTTAGTTTGGGTAACTTATATATGTGGAAGGGGTATATGAGCATATGCCAAATACGGGCCGGTAGCTTAGTCAGGCAGAGCGTTGGGCTCTTACGGTACGCTTGTTGTGACCTGTTGACCAGAGATACCCAAAGGTCGAGGGTTCAACTCCCTCCCGGCCCGCGTATTGCGGGGCTGTGGCCTAGTCAGGAATGGCGACGGGCTCCAGCGGTAAAGGTTCTAGATATGATGAGCAACGGGTCAACTGATGACTCGGGGACGCTTGAGTCAGGTGATGTCCCGTTGGAGCACTGATCGGAGAGACCCGTCGATCGAGAGTTCAAATCTCTCCAGCCCCATTTTTTGTCAGGTGAACACGTGAGGCGCTTGGCGTGTGCAAATCGGCAGATTGAGCTTTTTTGGAGCAGTCTCTTAGCGCATGGCTTCGTAGCTTCCGCCTTAGCGAGTTGTTTTTGAATTGAAGCGCTCGATGTCGACGAATGCGCTCGCGTGAGCAGTGACGTGACCAAAGCGTTAAGTATGTATAAATCTTACTCTAGCTCGAGAGTCCCGTGGTGTAGTGGTCAATCATGCGGGCCTTTGGATTCACGTGGTCGTCTACGTTGGCCACTGATAGAAGAAAGCCCGCGACTGCGGTTCGAATCCGCACGGGACTATACGCCTTTCGAGGCTGTGCCGAGGTGGGGTAGCATGGTTATCCTATGGCCCTGTGGAGGCCACGACGCGGGTTCGAATCTCGCCCTCGGCCTTTGATTTTTGGTTTCCGTGCAGGCTATGGCTTTCGTTTGAAAGAAGAGCTGATTTTAGATCTTTAATCTCGGATTCCAAAGCGGAGAGGCGGGATTCAGTGGCGGCTACATTATAATAGCAATCATAGCACTGATCTACAATTGATTAGCACCTAGAATTGGCGGCATTAAGCTTGAACTTGAGTGACGGCAAAGCATACGGAATCGCGTAAATCGTAAAGTTCTGACGTTTAACGCATAGCGTTGATCGTTACTTTTTTTTGTTTTTTAAGATAACAGTCAGTAGCCGCGCCGGTTCGTTCTTCCTAAAACAAAAGCCACAGTGCTAAAGAACGTCTCGCGTTTCATTTTGACGAAAGGAGTGATTGGCGAAGCCCGTTCCAGAATCTCTCGAAACCAGTCTTAGGTAAGCAGTGAAATGCGTCACTCGCTAAGGATCGCTGCACCTTCTCCTTCGAGAGATTCTGACCACCGTTTAGCGCACCCTGATTGCTGAAAAACGTATCCGCTTGAGTTGTTGCGTGTATAAAGTCGGCCCAAAAAATTGCTTCAGAGGCGCTAAATCGGCACGCTTAAGTTCGGGGAGCTTAAATGGCTAAGCTCCGAAGCATCGAAGTAAGCACAATGACCACCCTACCTCAACTTCTCGCGGTCGTGATACCACTCGCCATCGCGGCTATGATAAGCCCGTTGGCGGTCATAACGGTCATGACCGTATTGAGTTCAGCTGAACACCGACTCAAAAAGGGCGTGATCTTTGTCGCTACGTACTGTATCGTGTTTTCGCTGATATGCCTGGTTTTTCTTGCCCTCGGAAGCCTGACGACGACCGGTGGCAAGCCGTCGTTGATGACAGTAGCGATCGACTTCATCCTCGGTCTCCTCCTCCTCTACGCAAGCGCTCGTTCGCTCTTGAAGAAAGAGGGATCAAGAACTTTTGACGCGACGGCAATGGGCTCAGGGGCATTGGTTTCCATGGGAATCGCCTTCGGCTTCGGCAACATCTTCTCATCGCTTCCAGCTCTCGCCGCAAGCAAGGATATCGGTGTCGTCGTGCTATCCGTTCACGACAAAGCGATCGCATTTTTCCTGGTAATGGCCATAGCGCTATGCTGGTGTTGGGGGCCACTCGCCATTTATGCCGTGACGCCCCGAAATTTCGACCGCATCTTTGATCCCATCATCCGATTCTTGAAGAAACACGGCAGTCAGTTGATTGCCGTCGTGTTCTTCCTCGTCGGCATCTTCCTCATCGCGCGCGGCGTGACGTCGGCAATGATGTTGTAGGTCGTTGACTTGTGCAGCGAAGGGTCACGCGCTTAAGCAAGCAGGGAAGCTTCAGCTATCGACTGATGCGGGCCCAACCTGTAAGATCGACGTTTTTCCAGTACTGCATATACACATCATACACGTTATCAGGCAACGCATGCTTGTAAAACCGACAATCAACCCCCGATACGCCGTGCGTGATGATACAATCTCGATGCTGCTGAAGCATTGGATTGTGGCGCCTTTACGCTCAACACAACGTTTTCACCCCCCCGCCTTTTTCGAAGCCAACCTATATAATTGCTAAACGCACGCCTATTATGATCAGTGATGACCACCGATGACGAGTTCACCCACCGTTTAATTGGATTCGGACTCAGCGAAAAAGAGGCGCAACTCTATCTCCGTTTGCTTAAGTATGGCTCAAAGACGCCTTCTCCGCTTGCAAAGTCGCTGAACACTTACCGTGAGGATGTACACCGCACGCTGCTCAGTCTTATTGAAAAGGGATGGCGCGTGCCTCACTTGGTTTCCCAACAGTTTACGCAGCGGTTGGTCTTGATACGGCCCTGGATTCTGTAGTGAAGAAGCGCGAGAGCCCCTTCGACGCTGTCACCCGCTAAAGCTCTTCGCCGTAGGCAGCTTTTGCCGCACTCTTGCCCCAGCAGCTCCATAAACATTCAAACATACCAGCTTTACCCCTGATGAGGTGGTCTAATGTTGGGCGAACTGGTATACGAAGGAACGGGCAAGCCGATGGGCATGAGAGTGCTCGACGACAACGGCACACTAGAGCTTACGTTTCAAGAACAAGGCGCAGTTTTCGGGATTCCGTGCACGAACGCGCTGACCTATGTCAGCACCACTCGACCCGATGGAACAAGCTACTCGGAAGGTCACGGAGTACTGTTAACAGTAGATGGTGACACTGCTACATTTGCCTCATCTGGTATCAGTATTCCAAAAAAGAACCCTCCAGCGAGCAGTATTCGAGGAGCGAGTTTCTTCCGAACGCGGTCGCTGAAGCTGGCACGCTTCAACAGTAGTGTCTGCGTTTACGAAGTGGAAGCAAATGAGGATTGGACGTATACCGTAAAAGATTGGGAATGGAAGTAAAGCATTGAGCTAAGCTTTTCTGGTCGAGGCCTCTTAGGGCTCCTACCTCAGCGCTGTCCTGTTTCTCGCATACATGGTGTTTTGCGGCGTCGGAGCCTCACAAAGGCTCTAGCTTCTGGCCTCTGGAAAGGACGATGGCAGCCTGATAATCTGATATACGAGCGACAGCTTCGCGCTTTGAACGCTGATTGTGTCTGCCTATCGGTTGCACGCACTGTAAGAAAGCGTCCGCGCATAATCGTTGCGCTTGATTCTTTGGGTCGAACCATCGCTGCTTACGTGACGCAATTCAAATACAGCAACGTTTATTAGAATCGAGCGTATACTACCGAGTTCAAACAAAGGTGGTATAATCAAATACACACGTAAGCGTCACTGTATCTGTATCGCCTTGGTGGCCCTCTTGCTCGTCTCGCTTTGTGCGGTCTGCACGAGCACGCTGAGCGTCAGCGCGGCACGGGGCAGCAGCGCGAACGTTCAAGCTCCCGCCCCGGTCGGTGCCTCTCCCGGCGGAGCACCTGCCGTATGCGCGCCGTATGCAAACAGCCTTGCCCTCTTCGTAAGAGGTACGGACGGCGCCCTGTGGTACAATCACTGGGATGGCACGAAGTGGTCGTCGACGTGGGCGTCCCTCGGAGGGGTTCTGACGTCAGACCCCGCTGCGACGTCACCAAGTACAGGTGTGATCGACGTCTTTGTGCGCGGCACCGACGGCGTCCTCTGTGAGAAGACTACCACGAACGGAGGGACCTCTTGGTCCAAATGGATCTCTCTCGGCGGGCAGATCCTCCCAGGCACCGGCCCTTCCGTGTGCTCGCGCGGTCTCAACAGCCTCGACGTCTTTGTACAGGGCACCGACCACGTCCTTTATTATACGCACTGGGATGGCACGAACTGGTCGGGGTGGAAGTCCCTCGGCGCGGGGCTGACGTCGTCACCCGCTGCCACGTCGCAGGCGAACGGTAAGATCGACGTCTTTGTCCGCGGCACCGACAACGCCATATGGTATAGGGAGTACTCGGGAAGCTCCTGGTCCAACTGGATCGGTCTCGGCGGGCTGGTCGCCTCCGGCACAGGACCAGCGGCCTGCTCATGGGGCACAGGTCGTCTCGACGTCTTCGTACAAGGTACGGACGGCGTCCTGTACCAAAAGACGTATACCGGCTCGTCGTGGTCCATCTGGCAATCCCTCGGCGGGAAACTGACCTCGTCGCCCGCTGCGACGTCACCGGGTAACGGTGTGATCGACGTATTTGTGCGTGGCGGCGACAACGGCCTCTGGCAGAAGACCTACAACGGTGGGTGGTCTGTCTGGACGTCCATCGGCGGTATGTTCCAGACCCAGACGCAAACTATTTTTTACGTTCCCAAAGCAGGATCAACGTGGGCTAACCAGGGGACGGCAGGCGCTAGCTATAACGCCTACGTCAGCACCCCCAGCTTATTTCGAACCCAATCAAACGGCTACCCGTATTGGGGTGATATCGGGAAAAATGATTTTATCTACATCCCGGCAGGCAGCGCAACAAATAACCAGAACGTAGCGTCCTGGGAGATCGGTTTTCATTTCACCGGAATAGTATCCGGTCAGCGCTTCCAGAAAATTTGGGACAAAGCGTATGGCGGTTTCTCCCTTGAAATTGACACCTTCTATGGCGCTAATAAATGTTACCTTACTATCTATCGCGCTACGACTGGTGGCAGCCACGCGCAGTGGTACATACCAACTGATACCGTACTCCGCACAGGCCACAATTATTACATTCAAATTGCGTGGAACACCAGTGCGGGCCCCGGACATGAACCATATCCGACTGTCTGGATCGGTGAGGACGGAAACGCGCCCGTGCATCAAACGCACTGGGACGAGAGCGGCGGCGCTCTTGGCGGAACCGGGTCGTGGAACAACGATGCAGTAGGCGGCGCGAACCTGGGGAATACGGCTTCAGACGCAGGCAGCAACGCCTCAGCGAAGACTGCATGGCTCGACGGTGGCTTCTTTGTCTATCGGCAGTACAACTCAATCGTTGATTTTAGTAGCGGTGGAAGCTGGAACACCGACAGGCTGCGCTGGACCTAGGCGCGCGACGGTAAATTGTGCCAGACTTTCAAGACCAATATCTATAGGTCCGTGCTTGTGAGGGGGCAAGAGCGATGAAGGAATCATTTCGAGCGGCTGCTGCATGTGTACTGATTCTTGGTGCTATGGCGGAGCGGCGTTGGTCGGGGCCTCGGTAGGGCTGCGGTTTTAAACTGCGTCGCTCCGTTTGAAACAATTTTACCGTTTGACGTGACCTGGTCGGTGAATCAAAAAAGTTCGCGTGACCGGTATCTTTAAGTCGTGTGTGTAAGCCAAAATTGTGGCACACTTAGAATAAGCCGGCATTTGCTCTGTTCCTTGAGCCGACTTACTTGTACGAGCGCGTTATGGATAATGAAAAGATTTGCACGAACTGTGGCGCGAGGAATCAACCGTTCGCCGCATTTTGCGGAGATTGCGGCGAGTCGTTTATCGCCCCTGCAACTTCGCCACCCCCAGCCGTCCCCCCCTCCTACGCTGGAAGGGCCCCTCGGGCGGTGACCCATCGTGCCCCTCCCCGCCCCAAGAGGCCATCTCGGCGGTTCAATAAGCGGTATATAGTCTACGCCATGTTAGTCCTTTTATTGTTATCCGTCACAGTGGGCTCGTTTCGCTTCGGCGGCAGCGGTAACACTACCCTGGCCCCAGTGTCCACTCCACCGCACCCGCTGCACGCGCACCTTATAGTTTGCGTCGGAGATTCGATCACGGAGGGGTTTGCTGACCCCAATAATTGGCCGTATCATCTCGAAGCGCGGCTCGGCGGCGATTGGAAGGTAGTCGATCAAGGAGTTGGTGGGGCTAAAACGGCGGATATGCTCGCCCGAACTGATGCGGCCCTTGCTTTAAACCCGCATTTCGTCATCATAATGGGCGGTACTAATGACCTAGCGAACGGTGGAGTATCGCTTGCAACGACACAGGCGAATATCAAAGCGATATGCACTCGTGTAGAATCCTACGGCGCAGTGCCTATCCTGTGCACCGTCATACCTAACACTTACCACCTTGCGGATCGGGATATCTTAAACGCGTGGATAGCCGAGTACGCTAATTTGAACGGATACAGCCTCATCGATTTTTATGCAGTCATAGACAACCCATTGAATCCCGGCGTCTCAAATCCTGCGCTTGTAATGTCTGACGGCGTGCATCCGAACCCGGCAGGTTATACTGCGATGGGGAATGCAATCGATCTTGATATCTTTGCGGGGGGACGCTAACCTAGTTCACGTGGTTCGTTGAGCTGCGTGTGCTGCCCTTTTCGCGGCCCGTGAGGGCGATGGAAAACTTTCACACCGCGCGGAAGACTGTTAAATACGATCTATACAGCATTAGCGTGTCGATGCTGAAGAGCAAGAGCCCGCCCTGTGGGCTACCTCGAACCTTCCATATTGTGCGGGCTCACGCTCTGTATTGGCTGCGCAGCTTTTCTCTTTACGACCACGTGCAATCGCAGAACGCCTGACACGCCTCATGACCACGTTTGATTGTAACCTTCGCTGTTAGGCCGTTCAATAATAACAGGGATCTTTCCGTAAGCGCAGTCGTCTCCCGGTTTTTTTTACGGCCTCGCGATAACTGCTAACGGCAAACAAAACTGCCCAACTAGAGGCAAGAAAATCGCTATTTTCGTTCTAAACTTGCTTATCTTGAGCCGTAGCTGGGCCGGAGGTGTGAGCAGGCGAGGCACCATCTCAGGTTGATTGTTCGTGAACGCTCGCTGCCGTCGTCACTCACGAGGGGGTCTATCTTTCCCGCCATGATATGGCCTTGCTTCTCGACCCAGAATCAAGCTCCACGTTGATGATGCGCTATGTCCCCGCGGGTTCCGAGCCACGCAGTTCAGCGCCTGCTGCAGCACCTAACTCCCGTCGTTTAGCGCCGATAGCGCGATAGCCGTTCGCGAGCAAGCTCGGGTAGTTATGGTCGAACTAGTTGCGTCTTCAGCATGCCCTCGAGCGCTGAGACTCTTCGGTGCGTTATCAGAGCACAGCACAGTTGTTTCATCCTAGAAAAGAGGCTTCACGTCACGGTGAATGATTTCATTATCTGCCGTGCATGTGGTAAATATCGATTATAGTCCAAGGCAAGCGCTTTGTACGTCAGCGTATACACTCGGGCGCTTTTTATGGTCCACGTCTGGTTTACTTTGAGCGTTTCTGTTCGAACCGTGTCGTCAGCGTACTGCACAGGAAGCACGCCTCTGTAGACCGCACGAAATGCTGGATGGCCCCCCAACGTGGTTCGGTCCTTCGACAGTACTTTGAGATCTTTGTAGGCAGTTGTTATCGCATCAGCATACTTCTGAGTGACCGTATCGAGCGTCGCGTGCTCGGTGAAACTGTCGTCAGTGCTTACCGTAATGGCATCGACAGGGGTGCTATCGGCGAGGTAGATGTAGAGCTTTGTAGAGGTGGACTCGGCCTGGTCCGTTCTGTAACGTGCGGGGTACGTGATCGTAAACCCAGCCTCGCTTTGAAAAACGGTGCTGACGTCGGCGTTTCCCGCAACCAGCGCAAAAGCCATTAGGTGGTATAGATTCACCAAAACCTTCTTTTCGCGAGTCATCGGACCCACCTAAGAGGAGGTCGCACCAAAGATAAACGTTTTCTGGCGGACACTCCGCCGTGCAAGTGTCGGCGCGAGTACTCAATTTCAACTACAAGAATTCACCTTTGAACGCGGCGTCCTCATCTCATGAGATCTACGTAGCCACGCCCGGCGCAGTCGCAGTGACGCTAGGAAAAAGCGGGACGAAACGGTTTGTCTTTATTCGCTCGCGAATTTCTGCTGTAAACGGTCAGACTACTGCCCAGTGAGCGCGTCTGTGAGGATAAATTCGACCGCGCCGTGTGCGTAATCCTTCGAAACGCGCTTGAAGGTCTCAACGTGCGAAGTTACAGAAAAAAGCGCGTCCAAGCCGTTCATCTTCAACATCGGCGCGTTTTGATCACCGGTATCGACGTACGTTGGCCGATCGAACCGTATGCATATTTCGTGAGCGGGCATCTCTCGTATCTCAGCCAAGTAGTGTTCGTGCAGGACCTCTCGCACGGTCTTGGCGGCGCAGTGCTCATCAAAAAGATGCGTTGGTTCGTCAGGACTCCGCGCGTTAACCTCTAAAGACCGTCTCTCTCGGAGCTTAGGCATCAAAACGCTCTCTATCCATTGTTCGTCAAACACTGGTGTGATATGTTCAAATTTAGGGATAAAAAAGGTGACGTCATCGTTGGTCATTTCGATGGTGAAGGGAAAGATGTAGACGTGAATGCCGTAGCGCTCCGCGAAGTTGTGCGCCCCTTTTTGATACCCGCTCGAAGCGACGAATACCCCTTTGTGCGACCCTTGCAAATCTTTCAGTACGGCACTGAACCTGCTGAGCTCTCTTCGACTGACTGGCTTATCCCAATGTTTTGCTTCTATTGCGCACTTGCACGCCTTTGCGCCCGCCACGAACTCCCAATAGACATCGATCTGGTGAGAAGCACCGCTTTTTCCGTGTAGTATCTTGTTAGGCTCAATAACAATGGTCTGCACCGAATCTTGCCTGAGTATCTCGTCAAGCAGCTTCGTGACGATCGTCAGATGCGCTTCACGCCTGTGCGCCATGCAAGCGATAGGTGACATTCTTAACTGTATCAAGTTTTCTGTTCGAGCCTGTTTCAGATGTTGGCTGCCCGCGTTTTTCAACAAGAAAGTCTTGCCGACGCATACGATACGGAATAACACATTGTAGAATCGATAGACGTGTAGCAGTTGCATTGGACGCGTGTCTACTTTCGCATAGGTGTGACGCAAAGTTGTCGTCACACTTTCGCACACAAGGCCTGCCTCACGCGGCCTTAAGAAACTTTCTTGCGCGGTCTTGTTTGGAGGTGACCGTGATGGCAAAAACGGTAGTGACAGAATACGAGCGGCACATCGCCGCCATCATCGAAAGCACGCTTCACACGCTGACACATACCGATCTCACCGTAGCAGAGATCATCGATGCTGCACACGAGAATGCGCAGCGAATGAACTAGGATGCCGCCACTATGCAATGATCGCAAAAAACAGCGCGTGCTACTATGGGCGTCACGTAGGCTGCGTGAACGTCTATGATCCGAACTGTAGACGGTGCGCAGAGCGCTTAACTAACGCGGTGAAGCAGGTAGTTCGACCGACTATGCAGAAGAATTAAGCGACGGTTAGTTGCGAACTTAAAACAAGAGGGGATAACAAAGGCCAGAAGAATTAAGCAACGGTGTTCGTTACACGAACTTCAAACAAGAGGAGATAACGACTACGACGACGATAATAAGGAGCAGTATTACAAGGGCGTCTATCAGTCTTTTTCTTCGCAGTTCACGGTGCGCGCTATTGTTGTGCGCATCCGTGTTCTCCTCGCTGTCCATGCACACGATAATTTAGTTGGAAGCGATAAAAAGCTATGCTCGAGCGGCTTTGTGTGCACCACTGTGGGTTTTACAGCGGGTTCCTGTTACGCCATTCGTTCACAAGTTGCGTGTCTAGGATTCTGACGTGCGTCCGCGGCGCTTCAGTGCTACCTAACCATGAGCTCAGGACGGGCACGTCTAGCATAAAGGGGCCGCGGAAGGCGTCAACGATGCTGAAACATAAGTATAAGTATAAGAATGCTCAAACTGTTGAGCATACTTAACATAAATAAGTGGAGCGAACAAACTATGCACGAAAAACACTATGGTGAGATGGGAACCCATCACGATATGGGTCAGAAGTGGATGATGAAGAAAATGATGTGGGAGCAGCTGGACGATGATGCCAAAAAGCAGTATGTGCTTCGCAAGCTCGACGAGAAGATCATGAAGAAAGAGTTTAAGGTCAAGCTTGTCCAGCACAAGATGGAAACCTTGCGCTTGATGAAGGGCTGGATTGAGCGGTGAGAGCCCTTATCTCACCTTTATTCTAACTGCTAGCGGCCTGCGCTGCTACACGAGATGGCATGGAGAAGGAAAAATCAGAACATCAGCGTGTGCTCGTTAAAGGGTACATGCGCCCTGACGGCACGTCCTACTACGTCGTCATTCCCAAAAAGATCAGGGAACTTTTCAACCTAGACGGTGGCGAGTACTTCCTCATGAAGGCAAAGCCGGAAAAGGGGATCATCCTGCTCAAGCTGGTGGAGTTCGCCGACGAAGAGCAGGAAAAAGAGTCGGAAACGAAATAATCTTTTTTTAGCACCTACGGCTATTCACGGATGACGAAGGTCGCTTAGGACCAGACGATGTCACAGACGATGTCACAGACGATGTCACAGACGATGTCAAAGAAGGCAAGCGACTGTCGCAGTGCATTGGTGGGCACGCAGCTCCAGAATGCACGCGGAGCGGCTTCTGCACTATGACAGATGACGCGTCGATATTAAATCCTGCAGAACACCTCGGGAACTCGAAATGACGAACATCGTTGAAACGTACAATCTCACGAAGATCTACAACAAGACCATTCGCGCCGTCGACGATATCACCATCGAGATTCAAGAAGGGGAAATATTCGGCCTGCTTGGGCCTAATGGCGCTGGAAAGACGACGACGATTCACATGCTCGCGACTATCACGCGGCCCACTGCAGGCGGTGCTCGCGTGGGAGGGTATGACATACTCAAGGAGCCGCGCAAGGTGCGGGCGATAACGGGCTACTCCGCTCAGGAAGCAGGGGTTGACGAATACTCCTCTGGCCGCGAGTATCTGACGCTCTTTGGGCACTACTATCATCTTGACAATCGGACGATCCGAAGTAGGGTCGATGAACTCCTCGAGCTTTTGGAACTGACCGACGCGGCTGATCGGCTTGTGGCCACGTATTCGGGGGGCATGCGCAAACGGCTGGAAATCGGCACCGCCCTCATGCACAGGCCGCAACTCCTTGTGGTTGATGAACCCACGCTCGGGCTTGATATTCAGACCCGCGTCCGCATCTGGGACTACCTTCGTACGCTCAATCGCGACGGAACGTCGATTCTTCTGACCACCCATTATCTGGAGGAGACGGACAAGCTCTGTGACCGCGTTGCCATTGTCGATCACGGGCGCGTCGTTGCCCTCGGAACGCCCGACGAACTAAAGGGAGAGATTCACGGTGACGTCGTGTCACTGACACTGCCAGTCGAGGAGCCTGACCAGCACGCTCAGACGATAGAGAAGGTGCGACAGCTTCTCTCTGCCCAGGCCTTTGTGAAGGATGTGCAACCCACCGCCGAGGCACTCAATATCTACGTTGACCAGGGAGGTGTCGCCGTGCCTCAGATCCTGCGTTTGCTTGAGGCAAGCGGCCTGACGGTAGGAGAGATCGCGCTCGCGCGCCCCTCGCTCGATGACGTCTTCCTCAAGTATACAGGCCGCAAAATACGCGAGGAGAAAGGGAAAGCGGTCGGCGCGAGGGCCGCGTGGATGAGGAGGCCTCGATAGTCATGCTGAATGGACTGTGGGACACGTGGTACACCTTGCTCCGGTACCTGCGCACCTTCGTGCACAACCCCTTCTGGATGCTTATTCTTTTGATTCAACCGATGATCTGGCTTGTGCTGTTCACGCAGCTCTTCCAGAGCATCACGCTTGGCTTCACGTCAGGCAGTTACGTACAGTTCTTTGCCCCTGGGCTCATCGTTATGTTGGCCGTGTTTAACGCGAATGCACTGGCATTTAGACTGCTCAACGACATCAACTACGGCGTGCTGGTGAAAATGATCGCGACGCCGGTTAATCGATACTCCCTAATCGTGGGCGGTCTGCTCTACATAGCGGTGACGTGGGTCCTGCAGGTAGTCGTTGTGTTAATCGTCTCCTTCTTGATGGGAGCGACCGTAGCTACGGGAGTTGGAGGTGTCCTCATGACGTTTCTCATCGTAAGTCTGCTAGGGATCGGTCTTACGGGCTTGGTGGCTGCGATCGCGGTCACGATGAAGCGGCCGGAGCCCGTGGTGCTTATCGCGAACCTCATCACGCTGCCGCTGATGTTCCTATCAAGCATCCTAATCCCTGCGTCTCTGGCCCCTCAATGGATTCAAGATGTCATGAAGTTCAATCCTGTCAACTATGCGATCCTTGCCGTTCGACCGATGTTCCTTACGGGCTTTGACTGGACTGCGATTGCGCAGGCGTTGGCGGTATGCGGCGTTTTTGCGGTCGTCGCGATCTTTGTCGAAACGGCCGCGTTTCGGAGATTCGGCGGCTGAAAATGAGAACGGCTGCGAGATCAGCGGCTGCGTGTTTTTTGCTTTTGATAAGGGCAACGCGTTACGAGGTGAAATTTTGAGCGAGGATACCAATCCTAAGCTTCAGAGCTCGCAGCATTAGCACGTCTTTAAACGCTACCGACCTAGTGTGTGCGTTTAGGCCCTGTTGCAAGAGGTTGCAGAACGCAATGCTATGTGATTCAACCGGTTAAGGCCCTACCCCCTCGCGGTTTTAGCTCAAGGATCTATGAGCGATGTTCCCTACCGTTATCACCAGCGACTTCCGCGTCGTCTCGCACGCCTTCGGTCAGCAGGTGCAACAGCCGGCCGGCCATATCTGTCTGGGTTGCAAACGACGACTTCATGAAGCTATTTTCGTCGCGGAGCTGTTCTATCAGCGTGTCTTTCAGCTCGATCTCTCGTTTCAGTCGTGCAGCCTCGTTTTCGTTGTCCGCTAACGCGTAGCTGATGAGTTCGGCAGCGATGCGCGCTTTTGATTTGCCCTCGCTTTCAGCGCGGGTGAGGATCGTGGTAAAGTGCTCGTCGCTGACTGCCGTACAAATTTGCGGCATGTGATGTTAGGCGATTATCCTCGTATAAATGGCTGTCGAATTGTATCTGGGCGAACATCAATTGATATCACATCTCGAGGAGATTTCTTCAACGTTTTCATATTTTAAAAAAAGCTCGGATAGCACATTAATTCGACTATAAAAGTCTCTAGGGAAGTATATGCGATAAAGCGCTTACGCTGGCTTTTTATTAGGGATTAGTATATATGCATGCAATGCAAATGTTATTACGCTTGATATCCCGCGCCGTCTTCGGTACCGGGAGTCAGCATGGGGTAACCTGCCTCCGCAAATAGGAAAGTATGGGGAGGTGGTACGCGAGCATTTGGACGTATCGCGCGGACAAGGAAACAACAACAAACAACGCAAGTCAAACCGCAGTGGCCAATGGCGAACGTGCGGTCTAAAAGTGGCGTTAGGACGAAAAACGGCAATGGCGTGGCGCGCCTTTTTTGCGAAGAAATGGCACCTCTTTGTGAAGAGTGAAGCACCTGCCGCGCATGGGTCTCGTCTTCTTTACAAAACACCTCGGTAATCTTTCAGCTTGTAGAGCGCCACTGGACAAAAGTACGTGCGTCACTGGCTATTGACTTGCGTTCCTCGAATGGATTGATGCTTTCACAACTTTTCTTGACGCGAGTGGAAACCGAGAAAATCACTCAAATAGGGCCTCAAGCTTGAGAAAGAACTAGAATGACCAAACGGCGTCTGCTATCTCTCTCTGCGACGATGATTGTTGCCGCGCTATTGTGCTCTTCTGTGCTGGCTACAATCCACCCAGCGGCGGCTACTGATGTCAATGCGTCGGCGCCAGCTCAGATGCAAAACACATCGACATCGACAATAGCGGATCCACAGTCACAAACGCTTACGATTCCGTTGGTGCCCTTTCAACTCATCGTCGCGAATCAAACAGTTTCAGACCCTACGTCATCGGGCACGTCAGCGACGGTCGGGGCAAGTCAACCTGGGGGCAGTGTCGCACCCAGTGCCGACACGACGGCGGGCAATGCTGCGAACCCTACGGACGCCGTCACCACAAATGTGACGCAGCAGACGGCTGATAACGGGTCGCTTGCGCCAATCCCTGTTTCAGCAGGAGGTGGCGGGAGTGGGCTCATCTTGGTGATTTCGCTGAGTTATGGAACAGCAATTGTTGTCCTTGCCTTGATGCGCTACTGGTCTTTTTCGTTTGATGAGGGGACAGAGTCCCTTTCTGATTTGAACAACGCGGACGTTGTTTATGTGCCAGGCTCTGCATACTCGACGCTTGAGAACGTTGAATATAGGCACACGGCCGAAGGGCCGTGACGAAGACACGATTGAACTTTTTTAGCCTAGAGCGAAGACAAGGGGACCCGTGCTGTGTTATGCCGCTGTCCGCCGTAAGACGACACTCGTATTCTAACCTGGTTTAACGCTAGAACCGCGCTCTTGAAAAATGCGTCCATATTGCGTCGTTGGGCTGGTTGAAAAATGATTTTATGGGACTGGCCAATGCTTCACAGCCGGCCGTTGGCCGTGCTGCCCTCTGCAGCGCTCCGGGATAAGCGTGACCGAAAACACCGTGTCGCGACGCAGCCGGGTACTAGGGCTGGGTGGTTTGCGCGCCTCTGTGAGCGGGCTTAGAGGCGCGAACGGCTAACCTTTATCACGTCGGAACGCAGACTATTATAAATGCTGAGAAATTTTAATCACTAACCGCCCCGATCGCGCTATGATCAGTGTTGTGTCCACTGGCGACACGAGGCATGGAGAGACATATGCAACCCGACGAAAGGGACGAGATCGTTTTTCACGGAACTCTACGGCAGCTCGTCGAGAAGGTCGAAGCGGGCGAGATGGTTCCCAAGCTGCAGGCATCGCACGCGCCGATGTGCAAGTTCTTCACTTCGTTTTATGTCATCAACGGGATTCGGCACGTGGTCCCCTTGGTCCACGGTCCTACGGGATGCCCCTTATGGGTTTCAGATATCGTCAGGACGAGAGAGTGCTGCGAGTTCCGCGGCGTCCCCCTCGAGCCAACGGCCTGCACCTCTCTTGACGAGACGAACGTCATCTACGGCGGCGAAGGGAAGCTGCTCGAAGCGGTCAAGGAGGCGGACGAGCGCTACCATCCCGACCTCATCGTTATCCTATCCTGCTGCTGCTCAGGGATCATCGGCGACGACGTCGAAAGCGTCGCCCGTGAGGCCGAAAAGCTCGTGCACGCCCGCGTGCTTGCGCTTCGCAGCGAGGGGTTTGGCGGTGACTTCCGCAGCGGCTACGAGGACGCCTTCGAGCTTATTATGGACCTGATGGAGCCACCGAAAACCACGCGGAAGGGAACGATTAATCTTATCGGGGCGCGAATGGGCCCCTCACTTACCGAGTTCAGCGATGACCTTGATGAGATCACAAAGCTCCTCCACGAGGTGGGGGTTAAGGTCAACGCGGTAATCGCTGGCGGGTGTACGGTCGACGAAATCAGGCGGGCGCGCGAAGTCGAGCTGAACGCCTCGTGGTGTTACGACTGGGGGCAGAAGCTTGGTGACGCCATGGAAGCGCGCTTCGGCATCCCATACAGTAGGACTGGACAGCCCTACGGGCTCAAAGCGACAGAGGAATGGCTCATGGGGATCGCGGACCCGCTGGGCATGACAAAGGAGGCCATACGGGTAATAAAGCGCGAGACGGAACGCGTTCGGCCTGATCTGGCCTACTTGCGTGACACGCTCGACGGCAAAACTGCAGTTATCGAGATATCAGAATTTCCCGGTCCGATACGGGCGCTCTCTCTCGCGCGTATGGCAGAAGAGTGCGGCGCTCATCCGCTTGTCATTAACGTGCATCCTTATACAATCAAGGAGCGTATGCCCAGCATCAAGTTCCTCTTGGAAACTGGGGTCAATCCCGAAGTGATTCTCACGAAAGGCCTGTTCCGTCTCGGCAGCTTTCGTTCATCGCGCGAGACGGAGGGAGAGCTCGAGGCAATCGCACAAGGTCTTGACAACCCGATCTTCTTCGGCAACGCCGCCCGCTACCCAGGGTGTCCGGTTGTGAACCTCACGCTCCTCAATCCCGCATACCTGCCCCACTATGGCTTCCGGGGCATACACAACATCGCCGCACTGCTCAGACAAGCCATGGAAAACCAGGGCCTGCCACGTTCGACGCTTTTTCGGGGGATGCTCTACGGAAACGAAACAAACTGACCAGACGCGTGTCGCGCGCACGACGCCCACCGACGCGTGCCTTGACCCGTACGTCAGGTGTGCTCTTAGTGGTGCTGCCCAAACGGCGTTAGGAGTCAGTGACAGCGCCGTTCTCGCGCACGCACCACAGGGATGCAATTATCTCGTTGATGGTGCCTTTTCCTGGCAGGACTGCGACTACGCTCAAACGACGACGCTGTGCACGAAGCTCTGTGAGGATGAGATCGTCCACGGGGGCGAGGAGCTCCTCGCGCGCACGATCCTTGAGGCTAAAGAGCTTGACATCGCCGCGCTCTTCGTTCTAAGCGCGTGCGGGCCCGAGATCGTGGGCGACGACATCGTTGCGGTGTGCGAGGAGATGCAACCCAGGGTTGACTTCACGATTGTTCCCATCGAGTGCGCCGGTTTTCGCGGTTCGCAATACGATGGCATCGACCTCGCGCTCAACGCGATGCTTCGCGCCCTTGCCGGAAACGGGCGTCCTCGGATCCCGCACTCGGTGTGCATCGTCGCTCCGCATGCGAACGCCAATCCGACGTGGATGGCCGATCTGGAATGGGTAAAGAACGTTCTCGCCCGGCTTGGCGTTCAGGTGCTCGCTACGCTCACCCACGCAACGGCACTCAGCGAGTTTGCAAGCGTGTCCGCCGCTGAGGGGGTGCTTCAGTTAAGCCATGACGCCGGCTACGGAGCGGTCGAGTATCTCGTCGACACTTTCGGGGTCGAACCGCTCTGTCGGGACCTTCCCCTCCCCATCGGCATGACCAACACGCGGCGCTGGCTCACTGCGCTGGGAGAGCGGTTTGACGCGGAACGCTCGGCCGAGGAGCTGATCGCCGAAGGCGAGCGCACGGTTATGGAAACATGTCGCCGCCGCTGGCCAGTAGCGCGCTTTTTCTATCGGACTCCCGCAGCTATTGTAGCTGACGCTACGGTTGGCATCCCGCTTGTCCGCTTTGCGACTGAGGAGATGGAGCTGACGCCTGCGCTCGTTGCCCTTCGCTCGGGGCATCCTGAAGCACAACGCCTGCTGGAACAAGAGCTGAACGATCTCGGCCTGGCGCCGGAGGTCGCGTACGGGACTGACGTCTTCGCGACGCGGCGGAACCTAGAATCGGTGCGGCCGCGGGTCGTTTTCGGGAGCACAATCGAGCGACACGCGAGCGAGGGCTTGGACGTACCGTACATCTTTGAGGTCGTGCGCCCCGTTAGGCAGTTCCGGTTGCTCAACCGGGAGTACTTCGGCTACCGCGGCATCCTCAATATTCTCGAGTGCATCCAGAACGAGTGGAGCGACCGGTGGCGTTCAACACAACGACGGTACGCGGCACGCTGGTAGAGGAGACATCACAATGAAACAAATCGCAATCTATGGTAAGGGAGGAATCGGAAAGAGCACCATCGCTTCGAACATCTCAGCGGCCCTTAATGAGCGAGGGGTCAACGTCATGCAGGTCGGCTGCGACCCAAAGCGAGACTCAACGAGGATACTCGCGGGTGGGCAGCTCATCCCCGCTGTCCTGGAGATCTACAGGGACAAGCTGCGCCACGGACAGGACGCGCACGCCATCTCCCTCGACGACATCGTCTTCAAGACGCCAAGCGGCATCTACTGCGTCGAAGCGGGAGGTCCGGAGCCGGGAATAGGCTGCGCGGGACGCGGGGTCCTCACAGCGCTTCAGATTCTGAAAGACCTCAAGGCGTTTGAAACCTTCGCGATTGACGTGGCCATTTACGACGTGCTCGGCGACGTCGTGTGCGGCGGGTTTGCGATGCCCATCCGCGAAGGATTTGCGAGTGAGATCTACCTCGTTTGTTCCGGAGGCTTTATGAGCATCTACGCGGCGAACAACATCGCGCGGGCGGTGCAACGTCTTGCGCGCCGCGGCGACACAGGGCTGTCAGGGATAATCTGCAACAGCAACGGCGATGAAGCGTTGGAGCGGGCTGTGGTGCCCGCGTTTGCTCAGCGTTTGGGCAGCGCGTTCGTGGAATTTGTTCCGCGTAGCCCCGTCATTCAAGCGTGCGAACTCGAAGGGCGCGCTGTGGTCGAACACGCCCCTCAGTCAGAGGAGGCGGCGATTTTCCGAGATCTTGCGCGGAAGGTGATGGAAAACGATGTGAAAGTGATTCCGACGCCTGTGGAGGAGCTGCCCGAGCTCGAAGAGCTATATCGGGACCACTTGGTACGGGCTGAGGCCGTGTAACCGGCGTGGCGGCGAGACTGTTTCCAGCTGTGAGGCGAATGAAACAAAAAAACGTCCCGCTGTGTCTGAGTTGTAAGAACTACATTAGCCCCCGTGTCTGTCAGGCCTTTGCTTCGATACCTCTAGAGATATGGGAAAATCGCTTTCGGCATACGGAGCCTTATCCCGGTGACAACGGCAGGCGTTTTACGCCAAAATTCGGGTAGCTCCGCTTGCGCCCGGTCGGCACGCGCCTCGTTGGTTGGATTCGGATAGGCTGATGCGCGCGCCCGAAAACGACTGCGCCGCTTTGCCCCCTCATAAAGGTGGCCGGCGGAGCTAGATCAACACGGTCTGCGGACGTCGCGCGCAAAGATGCGAAGTAAGCACAACCATGTATGGGCGCACAGACGCGCATTTCGGATCCTGGAAGCGAAAGAAGGCTTGAAATACTAAAAGCAGCACACTCTTAAAAAAGGAGTGAAATGCGTGAATGAAGAAAAATGTGCACTATGCGGCACTCCTACGTCGCTAGGCGCCCAATTCTGCGCGACCTGTGGCGCGACGCTGACTGGTCAGAGGGCGCAACTCTCCCAACAGGTTCCTCCTGCAATGCAGCCTTCGCCGACCTATCAAGCGCCTGCTTATTACACGGGTGCTCCTACGCCCTACCAAGGCGTTGCCATTCGCTTTGTCGCGATACTCATTGATTACCTCATTATCGGGGTTATCTCTGGCATACTAGCGATCCCACTCCTCGTGGCGGCCATTGCTGTCAACGTCACGAACGGAAACGTATCAGCGGTTTCGTTGGGGCCTATTGTTGCACTATCGGTAGTAGGACTGGTCGTCTGGTTCCTCTACTTTACGCTGTTAGAGGGGCGCTACGGGCAAACGGTCGGCAAGATGGCACTCAGCATCAAGGTCGTGCGAGAAGCTGACGGAGCGCCAATCGACTACGGAGAAGCAGCTGTGCGCACCGTGCTCCGCATCATCGACGGCTTGTTCGACTATCTAATAGGGGCAATTTTTATCTGGACGTCCGATGAGAAACAGCGCCTCGGCGATCGCGTCGCACACACCGTTGTAGTCAGCAAGTGATCCTCGTGCTCCCATATTTTCTTGCTTTTAGAGTGGCACCAGTTTTGTGGAATATAGTGGCTGACCGCCCAGCTTCTGCTAGTCTGCACCCTCGTGGATTTCCCGTTTCTTGATTCTGCCACGGCACATTTCCTTCAAAATTGCGGCCGCTAGCCGCGTCGATCGACACTAGGTATCGCTCGTAGCAAACGAGGCAACGGAGAGTGATAGTGCAAAACCGCAAGAAAAGATTAAAAGGGTAGCTTTCCTAAGGCTTAAGAAGGAGGTGAAATATTTGAACGAAAATCAATGTGCACAATGCGGGACCCTAGCGTCACCGGGCGCTAAATACTGCGAGAGTTGTGGCGCACCACTCGCGGCCCCAGCAGCACAACCCGCACGGGCCACGTTCGTTCCTGCGCCCGGGTATCAAGCACCTCGTTCTTACGTGCCGCACATCGCACCGCTCTACCAAGGCGTCGCCATTCGGTTTGTCGCGATCCTTATCGATACCATAATTATAGCCATCATCGGGGGTATATTGTCAGTCCCGTTCAATGCGCTTGCAGTCATTACTAACAGCGCTTCAGGAACGGTCACTCTTTCACTGGCCAGTGCTGTCGGCGGACTTGTTTCGCTCGCGGTCTTTGTTCTGTACTTCACGTTGCTCGAGGGTCACTACGGACAGACTGTCGGGAAGATGGCCGTCAGGATCAAAGTCGTACGAGAAGCAGACGGCGCACCGATCGATTATTCCGAAGCTGCGGTTCGAACGATCCTGCGGTTTCTCGATCTAATCCCATATATAATTCCCTATCTGCTCGGCGCAATCCTCATTTGGTCCTCTGAAGAGAAACAGCGGCTCGGCGATCGTGTCGCGCACACCGTCGTGATTAAAGCGTAAATGGGCCTCGTGCCCAATTTTCTTATTACTAGCGCGGACGGAGTTTTTGGCCTTTGCTGCTCGCTTGCCACGCAAATCGGACAACATCTGCCCTCCCGCAAAGACCTTTTCGGCTCAGTTATGAGCGCGTGGCAAGTCATTGTCGCTAGGACTGGTTCTTAGTGCCCGAGCGCGAATCTAGCTTCTATCGTGCGCCGATCCGACAACATCAGCATAATTCAGTAGTTTGGCTGCAATCGCAAGAAAAGATTAAAAAGGGATGCTGTCCCTACCATTTCTAAAAAAAGGAGGTGAAACACGTGGACGAAGACAAATGTGCACAATGTGGCACTCCAGCAGCACCCGGCGCGAAGTTTTGCGAAAGCTGTGGCGCACCGCTTGCGGCCGCTACACAACCTGCAGAGGTGAAACACGTGGACGAAGACAAATGTGCACAATGTGGCACTCCAGCAGCACCCGGCGCGAAGTTTTGCGAAAGCTGTGGCGCACCACTAGTTGCAGTTACACAACCAGTTCAAAGCCCAGCTGCCGCGGAACCCGCTTCTGCGTACGCAGCACCACGGGCGCAAGCGGCTTACTCCGCACCGGGCGCCCAAGTGCAGTATCAGGGCGTCGCTATTCGCTTTGTCGCGATACTCATCGATGTAATAATCGTAGGGATCATATCTACAATACTGGCCTTGCCTTTGATGCTATATGTTTTGAATTCTACAACTGGGACCTATGCGACAGCAGTGATCGAAGCCATCATCTCTCTTCTGTACTTCATACTGCTTCTAGGGCACTATGGGCAGACTGCGGGTATGATGCTAGTCCAGATAAAAGTAGTCAAAGAGGCGGATTACTCAGCGATCAGTTATGGCGAAGCGGCAATAAGAACCATTTTGTTGGTCATCGACGGGATTCCATACGTCATCCCCTACCTGCTCGGCGCAATACTTATTTGGACTTCAGATAAGAAACAGCGTCTCGGCGATCGCGTCGCACACACCGTTGTGCTGAAAGCGTGAAAGGGGCGCAAGCCCCCTTTTTTTTACTGTCACCCTAAGCTGCTAGCTTTGCGCATTGCTGTCGCTCTGGGCATGCAACTATGACCCCGCTGGTGGGCTTCTAGCGAAACGATTTGAAACGAGAACAGCGTGTTGCAATTCTGTGATACTGGGTGCGGCCGATTTTTTCGCCACACCAAAATGAAACTGGAGCACACACTATCTGAGCAAATCGCAAGAAAGATTAAAAGGAAGGCTCTCTTTATGGCTTAACAAATGGAAAGGAGGTGAAACACGTGGACGAAGACAAATGTGCACAATGCGGTACTCCCGCAGCACCCGGGACCAAGTTCTGCGAAAGCTGTGGCGCACCGCTAGCCGCCGCGTCACAACCTGTGCAGGGCCCAGCTTCTGTGGAACCCGCTGCTGCGTACGCAGCTCCAGGTGCCCAAGTGCAATATCAGGGCGTCGCAATTCGTTTTGTAGCGCTTCTCATTGATGCCATTATTTTGGGGATTATCAGCTACATACTCATTTTTATCTTTGCTGCATCAGCCATTACGGTCGATACATCAACTGGCGCAGTTTCGATTGGGCCGGCGTACTACGCAGCTGTCGCTTTGGGTATTGTGATCGAACTGCTCTACTTTACGCTTCTCTTAGGGCGTTATGGGCAATCGGTCGGTATGATGGTCGTTAAGATAAAAGTGGTCAGCGAGGCAGACAGCGGACCGATCACCTACGGAGCAGCGTTTATACGCACGATTCTGCTGTATATTGACGAGATTCCGTACGCAATCCCCTTCCTGCTCGGCGCAATACTTATTTGGACTTCAGATAAGAAACAGCGTCTCGGCGATCGCGTCGCACACACTGTCGTGCTGAAAGCGTGAAAGGGGCTTGCGCCCCTCCTTTTTTTACGGTCACCAATAAGTGGCTAGCTTTGCGCATAGCTGTCGCTCTTAGCACGCAGTCGTGACCCAGCTGGTGGGCCCATCTAGCAAAACGATTTGAAACGATAATGCGCATTACAATTCTGCGATACTGTGTGCGGCCGATTGTTGCGCCACGCCAAAATGAAACCGTTGCATGCACACTATAAAGAGCAAGTCGCAAGAAAGATTAAAAGGAATGCTCCCCATTATGGCTTAACAAAAGCAAAGGAGGTGAAAACAGTGAGCGAAGACAAATGCGCGCAATGTGGTACTCCCGCGTCACCCGGCGCCCAGTACTGCGTGGCATGTGGCGCAGTATTCGCTGGCCAAGCACCACTCGCCGGTCAACCAGCGCAGGGCGCCTCTATATATGCGTCATCAGCAGGAACCGAAACACAGGCACATTATGCGGCCGCGCCGCTGTTGCAGGGGGTTGCTATCCGTTTTGTCGCACAACTCGTCGATGTAATCATACTTGCCATCATTTTTTTGATACTGAGCTTCTCAGGCGCTGGTACCATAACTATTGATGCGTCAACGGCACAGGTCTCAATCAGCCCGTTCTTTGGTGCGCTCATCTTGATCGACGTGATCATCGCATTCCTTTACTTCACACTGCTCGAGGGACGAAATGGACAAACGGTTGGCAAGATGATCGTCAAGATCAAGGTCGCAAAAAAAGCGGACTACTCCTCGATCACTTATGGTGAGGCTGCTGTGCGGACGATCTTGCGCATCATCGATCTGATCCCATTCATCGCCCCGTATCTGCTCGGAGCCGTATTTATCTGGGCATCTGAGTATAAGCAGCGTCTCGGCGATCGGGTAGCAAACACCGTCGTCATCCAGTCGTGAGGCCACTACGCTTTGCGCCAACTTCAGCGCGCCGTGTTTGGTTCGATTAGTACACTAGCGTCCGTCTTGAGAACTCGCTCTTTTTCGACGCGCGTCGATCGCGTGTCTCAAGCGCCGCTGACTTAGAGGATAGGTAAGCGCCTCAACGTCCTCGTGGTTGCCACGGGCACGAGAGGAGCGTGCACCGCTCGCGTTCGGATCGACGAGTTGAAACGAGTGCTTACCCGGTCAAAAGGTAGTGACTTATCTATGTTCGGTTCGTAAGGAGAATACGCATTCAAGGAGGCAACATGAAAGTCTTAGGTGGTCCTGCTTCACAATTGCTCGGTTCGCGGGTTGCACGCGAAATCGGGTGTGCGCTCGCCGTTGTTGAATTCAAGCAGTTTCCTGACGGTGAACTGTATTTGCGCATCGCAGAGGAACTTGACGGTGACACGCTCATCGTACAGAGCACGACGACCAATGACGACATCGTGTACCTTCTGCAGCTCATCGACGCCGCCTCTGACGGCTACCTGAGGGCGGTGATTCCTTATTTCGGCTATGCGCGGCAAGATAAGCGATTTAAGCTCGGCGAGCCGATCAGCGCTCGTGCCATCGCGCGGACGATCGACGTTGACGAAGCTTACGTTGTCAACATCCACGACCCTGCCTCACTTGACCATTTTCAGCTCAGAAGTGGCAAAAAGGCGGCGAACCTCTCCGCTGCGGGCCTCGTTGGCACGTACTTGAAGAGCATGGCGTTCTCATCACCATTGCTCATCGATCCTGACGAAGGCGCCACCGCCTTAGTGCGCGACGTTGCTCACGCCATGGGCTGCGAGTTCGACGTGCTGGTCAAAAAGCGGGTCACGTCTGAACACGTTGAGATACAACCAAAGACGGTGGACGTCGACGAACGCGACCTGGTGATCGTCGATGATATGATATCAACCGGCGGCACGATGGCCGAAGCGATCAAGCTCCTGCGAGGACAAGGGGCGCGGCAGGTGCACGTTGCGTGCATTCACCCTGTGCTCTCTCTGAATGCGCGGCTTCGCCTATACAGCGCAGGCGTCGACAGCATCATAGCGACCGACACTATCGAAAAAGCAGAGAGTAGCATCACCGTCGCGCCGTTAATAAAGCAAGGCGTAGGACTTTAGCCACGAACGAGCGCATCTCTAATGATCTGTGCGTGATCAAATGCCAGCGGCGGCAGTTCGGCGATGTCCCAAAGCATCGCGTCGCGCGCATCAGAGCCGGCAGCTAGCGTACCTCCGATAATATCCGCCGCAAAAGCCACTGAAACGACGTGTCCGCGAGGATCGCGATGAGGGTTGGAATATACGCCTACGAGTGATTGTATCTTCACAACGAGTCCAGTTTCCTCGAGGACTTCGCGCCGCAGGGCTGCCTCAACGGTTTCGCCGTATTCCACAAAGCCGCCAGGGAGCGCATAGTGTCCTCGATACGGTTCTTGCTTCCGTTTTATCAGCAAGATCTTTTTGTTTTTCACTACCACTGCGTCAACGGTGAGCGCCGGGCTCCTGTGCATCAGGTGTATGGTGGGGGCTTCGCTACTTGAGACTGCCGCTTAACCGTGAAGCGGGGTTTCAGGAAGACGCGGCCGAGGGCGCTACCGACCTCTTGCCGTCATCACAACCGCAAAAGCTATTCGGCTCACCCCCTATGTGTCCTCAATGTATGACGTTCAAGCGATACGGAAGGATTTTCCGGTTCTCGAGCACGTCGTGTATCTTGATAACGCTTCGACCAGCCAGACGCCGAAACCCGCCGTCGAGGCGATGAACGAGTACTTCTTTCGCTATGCTGGCAACTACGGGAGGGGCGCGCACCGCCTGGCCCAGCAGACGACTGAGCACTACGAAGCCGCGCGCGAGACGGTGGCTGATTTTTTTACGAGTGAGCCTAGCAACGTTATCTTCACCAAGAACACGACGGAAAGCATCAACATCGTCGCCCACGGTCAGGATTGGACGCCCGGAGACCACGTAATCACATCGATGATTGAACATCACTCGAACTACCTCCCGTGGGTCGCGCTTCGTGCGCGAGGCGTCGTGCTCGACCTGGTTCGAGCGAATCAGGAAGGCATCGTTGATCCTTCCACGATTGAAACAGCAATCACCGACAGAACGAAGCTCATCACGCTTTCTCACGTGTCAAACGTCTTTGGTTCTGTCCAAGACATTAGTCGTGTCATCAAGATTGGGCGTAAAAACGATGTGCCAGTGTTGATAGACGCAGCCCAGTCTGCGGGCCATATGGATCTGTCCGTGAAAGACTTGAAATGCGACTATCTAGCCGTGCCGGGCCACAAAGGGCTGCTCGGTCCGCAAGGGACGGGCATCCTAATCCTGCGTGATCCGGAGGAGCTGCGTCCGACTACGCTCGGCGGCGGTGCGGTCGAATGGGTGCGCGGCTGCGAGTATGAGCTGCTCGAACCGCCCGCCCGTTTTGAAGCGGGTACCCCCAACATCCCAGGAGTCATCGGTCTCGGGCGATCTGTGGAATACGTCAGCGCGCTGGGCGTCGCGAACGTGGAAAAGCACGTTGTGATGCTGGCGAGAGTCGCCGCACAAAAACTGGCTGAAATCGACAACGTTACGGTCTATGGGCCAAAAGACCGCGCAGCAGTGGTTCCCTTCAACGTCGGAGAGCTGAATCCGCACGACGTTTCGATGATCCTCGACGAGACAAGCAAGATCTGCACGAGGAGCGGGTACCACTGCGCTATGCCGGCTTTGCAGTCTCTTGGCATCAACGGAACCGTGCGGGCATCGTTCGGGGCATATAATACTGCTGAAGAGGTCGACCTTTTGGCAGGATCGGTGAGTCTTATCGCGACCTCGCTTGTCTAATCCGGGGCGTCAAGTTCAAGGCTGAAATCGAGCCACCGCGACGAGTGAGTTAGGTAGCCCAGCGAGAGCACGTCGACCCCGGTCGCTGCGTATTTCCTTACGTTATCGGGCCTGATGCCGCCTGACGCTTCGAGTAGCACGTTGCCGCGCAGGTTGAGTGCCTTCAACTTGGTGACGGCCGCAGTGATCTGTCCGACGTCCATGTTGTCGAACATGATGATGTCTGCTCCGAGCTTGGCCGCCTTGACGCACTCGTCAACGGATTCGACTTCGATCTCCACTTTCTTCGTGAAGAACGTTTTTTCTCGCAGGGCGTCTTCTGCAGAGATTACTTTCAGATGGTTATCCTTGAATAGATAGGCCTCTGAGAGGGAGTAGCGGTGCGGGTCTCCGCCTCCGATCGCGACCGCCTTTTTTTCATAAAGTCTGAAGCCCGGCGTCGTCTTCCGGGTCGCGGCAATCGTGACTGTACCAGCTGTTTCCGCACAGCGGCGCGTGATCGTTGCAATGCCGCTCATGCGGCACAGGAAGTTGAGTGCGACGCGTTCGGTGACAAGAATATCCCTGACCGGTCCTATGACGCGCAAAACGGTATCGTCTTTTTTGATAACGTCCCCATCACAGCACAGTGGGGCAGTTACGAGGTTGTAGTGCGCAAAAATGCTCTCCGCCTCTGATAAGCCTGCTATGACCCCGTCTTCGTGGGCGATGACGTTTGCGGAGCCATCGACGTTGGGCAGGAGAGCGGTCGTTATGTCGCCGAATCCTTCATCCTCGGCCATAAACCTTTCAATGTCGCTTGAATTCAAACGATCACCACATACGCTTTTCTATCTTAACTATCTTAAAGGATTTCAAGATGATCATCGGAATTATTGGATGTGGCGCGATAGGAACAGAAATCTGTCGTGCCTTGGGGGCTGATGGCTTCAAGGGCAAACTCCTCCTCATGGACAGGCACCCTGATCGCGCTCAGCATCTGGCAGATACGACCCCTACGGCCTCGTCCGTGTCACTGTTCGACATCATCGACCAAGCTGACCTCGTTGTAGAATGCGCCTCAATGCAGGCAGCGCGCGATATTGCGCTCAGCGTTTTGACAAAGGGCGCGGATTTGATGTTGCTTAGTATCGGCGCGCTGGTTGACGCGGATTTTCGGCGACAGGTGTATGAAGCGGCGCGCACGCACGACTGTCGCCTCTACATCCCATCAGGCGCAATCGGGAGCATCGATGCACTCCTTGCGGCATCTCAGGGAACGATCAACCGGGTGACACTCACGACGACCAAGCCTTCGGCGGGCTTGGAAACCGCCCCTTACGTCATCCGTAACGCCACTGATCTTTCACGTCCTGCCCTCATATTCGAAGGCACCGCCGACGAGGCGATTCAAGGCTTCCCACAAAATATTAACGTCTCAGCGACGCTCGCTCTGGCGGGCGTTGGATTTGACCGAACGATCGTCCGCATCGAGGTTGATCCGACACTAACAAGAAACGTGCACGTCGTCGAAGTCGACGGGGATTTTGGGAGGCTTACTGCCCGATTTGACAACGTTCCGACCGAAAATGAGCGCACGAGCAAGCTTGCGGCGTACTCGGCAGTCGCGTCTCTTAAGAAAATGATGGATGCGGTCAAGCTCGGAACGTGAGCCCATCCGATCTAGGGGAAGCTGATTCGATTAGGCATGCAATCACGCACCCGCACGTACATTGCTGAGATACGGGCATTTAACTGTCTGATGGCGGCATTTGCTGCGCTCATCGGCGTCTTTGTGAGCAAGGTGCCGCTTGCCTACGATGTCATCGCGCCCGCGGTTTTGGCGTTCGTCGCAGTGTTTCTCGTCACCGCCGGGGGCAATGTCATCAACGACTGCTTTGATGTCGATATTGACCGGGTTAACAAGCCACGTCGCGCCCTGCCAAGCGGGCTCATCACGCGGCGCAGTGCGCTCGTATACGCGCTCACGCTCTTGCTTCTCGGCGTAGCGGCGTCTCTGTTCATCAACCCCGTTTGTTCCGGGCTAGCGGCGCTTAATGCTGCGCTCCTCGTGTTGTATTCGTGGAAGCTGAAGAGATCGGTGCTCGTCGGTAATCTGTTGATTGGATACCTGACGGGGTCGATCTTTCTCTTCGGCGGGGCAGCCGTCTACTCGTTCTTTATCCCTGGTGTGCTCTTTGTGAGCGCAATGCTCGCAATCACCTCGCGTGAAATTGTTAAGGACATTGAGGATCTCACGGGAGATCGGCGAGCAGGCGCGTGGACGTTGCCTATTCGGTATGGGGTGCCTCGTTCTCTGGCAACTGCTGCGCTTTTTATGCTCGCAGCGGTCGCTATTAGCCCTCTACCGTTCATTATCGGTGCGTCGGGATATCCATACCTCGGAATCGTCATTGCGGCTGACGTGATGCTCCTGTATGGCGTCACGCTTTCACTAAGCGATCCGGCGAAGGCCTCAACCGTGATTAAGTACGGTATGGTTGTGGTATTGCTCGCCTATGTCGTCGGTGGGATCTAAGGATTAAAGGCCAAAAAAAGTAAATAGCTCTTCGCTGAACTACCGTTGCATTTGGAGCACGGACTTTACAGAGGGCCTCGGCGGATCATGAAAGCGGATGACACGGCACGCCTTGTTCGAAAGCATGTGCGGAGTAACACCTACGTCATAAAGGACGAAGCATTTTTTGAAAAGAGCGTGCACGTGCGCGGCAGTTTGATCACCGGTACCCACGTCGGCTTTCGGGGCGATCTGATCGTGGAAGGGTCGCTTAGTCTCGGCAACAGGTCGACCGTCCGTGGGAACGTTAGGGCCGAAAGCGCTTTTATTGGAAACGATGTTGAGATTGGCGGCATACTGACCACGACCGATGACACGACACTCTTGGAAGGGGTTCGCATAAAGGAAATTGACAGCGCCGGGAATGTTACGATCAAGCCTGACGCGGTCATTGACCGGATCGTCGCAGAAGGAAATGTTGAGATAAACGGGAAGACAAGCATCGGCTACATCTCTACTAAGGGCAAGGTCATCGTCAGGAAGGCGTAGCGCGCGCTGCTGGACGTTGCACGTGGGCGTGCTCTGTGCTACGACTGGTAGCGCGTCACGTTGCAGACAGTTTGAGATCGTAGCTGCCGCTTTTGACCATAGCGGTGAGAATTGCTTGGCCGAACGAAATACCGCCGTCCCCTCGAGGGACCTTTGTATTGGTAAAGAGAACGAGGTCGTGCGTGTTACATACCTCGTTAACCGTCGTGACAATCGCCTTGTTATACGCGACGCCCCCCGATAGTCCGATGTTACTCGTTCCAATAGCTTCTGCTGCTTCGGCCGCTATCGTTGCAATTCCGCGGGCGATCGTGACCTGCGCCGAGGCGGCAATGTTTTTGGTGCTTTGGCCGTGCTTTTTCGACTGGAGGATCTCGGCGAGCACCGGTCGAGTGTCGAGAATCGGTCGATCGCGGTAGGTCGAAATCTCGAGAGGCAGCGCTATGTCCGGATAGCCGTAGCGCGCAACGGCCTCCAACGTCATCGCCGGTTCGCCATCGTAGGTTCGTTTTTGACATATTCCAAGCGCTGCAGAAACAGCGTCAAGCACGCGCCCAGTGCTCGAGGTCAGCGGGACCTTTACGCTCCGCTCAATTTGCTGCAGGAGAATCGACGACTCGAGTTCACTGAGACCAAGCGAGGTAAGCGTCGCGACAAGCTCTCCCTCATCGTAGATGCCGTGAAGGATGCCGGCTACCATCCGCACAGGATGCCTCGTGGCCAAATCGCCTCCTGGCATCGGAACGGGTATGAGGCCTCCCATCCGTTCTAGAGTGGGCAAAAACACCTCCCCACCCCAGATAGTGCCGTCGTACCCGTAGCCGATACCATCGATAGCGATACCTACGAGGTCATCGGGGGCCCCTTCACCGATGAGCGACGCGATATGCGCTTGGTGGTGTTGAACGGCGTAAGCGGCTCCGAGCTCGGCGGCGAGACGTGTCGAGCGCAAGGTCGGATGGTAGTCGTGCGCGATAACGCTCACGTCGACGCCGCTCATTTTGATGAGGTTGTGGACGGAGGCTTCAAGGTAGTCGAAGGTCCTCGGCTTGTCAATGTTGCCCACGTGTTGGCTGATGTAGCACCGCCCGTTCTTATAGGTCGTAACGGTCGCGTTCATCTCTGCGCCAAGCGCGAGAATATTCTTGTCGTACGTTACAGGCACCGCAAAAGAGACGGGCGCGTACCCGCGCGACATCCTGATAAATGCAGGCTGGTCGAGCACTCGCAGTACTGAGTCGTCACAGCGGTTGACTATCCGCCGATCGTGGAGTAAGAAAAAATCGGCCTTCTCTCGCAGGTTTGCGAGCGCGTCTTCGATGGCGATAATCATCGGCTCGCCCGGCGTGTTCGCGCTCGTCATGATCAGTGGCTGATCTACGATGTCAAAAAGGAGGTAGTGCAGGCCGCTATAGGGAAGCATTACGCCTATGTTATGGAGATTCGAGACTGCGGCAAACGTGCCTTCGACGCGCTTGTCGAGGACCATAATGGGCCTCCTGTTTGACGCAAGTAGTGCGCGTTCTTGTTCGGTTACGAGGAGATTGTCCTCAACCCACGCCTCGCTTGGCGCCATAATCGCGAGGGGTTGCGTAGGTCTCCCCAAACGTCGTTTTAGCTCTCTTGCGGAATCAAAGATGCAGGCGAGGTGAAAGCCGCCAATCCCTTTTATAGCCAGGATGTGGCCTTCGAGTAACAATCGCCCGGCCGTGCTGATTGGTTCGTTCAAGCGCTGCAAATCACGGTTGAGCAGCGCGAGCGTCGGGCCGCAGCGTTCGCACGCGATGGTTTGCGCGTGATGACGACGATCATTTGGGTTGCGATACTCCTGTTCGCATTCCGAGCACATGGGAAAGTCAATCATCGACGTCGTCTCGCGGTCATACGGGAGTCTCTCGGTCACTGTGAATCGTGGACCGCAATTTACGCACGAAGTTGCCCAGTACCCTTCGTACCGTCTACTTTCCCTCAAATCCCGCAGGCAGTCGTCACACATCGCGATGTCGGGCGACGTGAAACCAAACTCGCCCTCGCCACTGGACGCGATCGTGAACTCGGTGTAGTTGCGTGGGCGGCCCCACTCCACGCTTACCTCATCAATGCGCGCGATGGGCGGGCCCTGTTTGAGAAACTCGATGAACCGAACTACAGCGGTGCGCGACCCTTCGACCTCGATGTCTACGTGCGCACCGAGGTTTTTGACGTAGCCCGTCAGCCGCAGTTCTACCGCGTGCGCATAAACGAATGGCCTGAAGCCTACCCCTTGCACAACGCCTTTAACGCGTATCTTCGCTCGTATATGCTCGTTCGCCCGTGGTTCCATGGTGATCCAATTGCCGCAATTCGTGTTGCATTCTATAAACGCGTTCCTATCTAATCTCTATTCTGGAGTTCAAAAACTTTAATTACTTTTGCGACGTTCTAGTATGCGAGGTAGTCACATGAACAACAGGACCCGCATCGTCAATGACCCGGCTGATCTAGTCCCGCTCTTACGAGTTTTTAAATCCGACGCCCACAAAAAAGTCTTTAGCTCACTGCTCAACGGCTGGAGAACCGAAGACGAACTCAGGGAGATGTTGCAGGAAGAGATCTATTATAGCCTCGACATGCTTCAAAAGACTGGTCTCGTTGAGACCAAATGGCGCATGCCCGAGCAAGGAAACACGCCACAAATTGAATACCACACTTCTTACTCGAAACTTCGTGCCGACTTCCAGTGTTCGATTACTGACATGTGTGACCTCATCCGTATTGCGATCACCGATGACGAAACGCTGCGTGACGTGGCTGATACTATGGAATTCGAGGTGAGAAATGGCAATAGTTCAGTTCAAAACCTTTCACGCACCCTGAACCAGAGCCCGACGTTTCTCAGGGGCATCGCCAAACGGTCGCACAGTCTTGTGGTAAAGGGCCATCGATTTGAGCTGGCTAAACGATAGCCTCTTTTTTTGGCCGATGAAAAAAGGAAAGAGCACCAAGATGCAGGTGCTTGTGGAAGTAGCCGCGCTCCAGCCCAAGGTCCGACAAAGAGAAGTTGCTGACCGGGTCGGGGTGACCCCTCAAGCCGTCTCGGAGCACCTCAAGGAGCTTGTCGCTGACGGGTACGTGAAGTTTGACAAACGAGGGCACTACGGGGTCACCAAGGCAGGCATTGAGCTGATCATCGAGTGGACGAACGAACTCAACAAGTACATACGATATATTACTGAAGACATCGTAGGGAAGGTGGCCGTGTGGACCGCTATCGCGGAAGAAGACGTCAGCAAAGGGGCAACCGTGGGGCTGAAGATGCGCGATGGCTTTCTTTATGCGTTTCACTCAGACAGCGATGATTCGCACGCGTGGGGAACCACGATATGTGATGCGCGCACTGGCGACGACGTTGGCGTCGAGCACTTGAGCGGGATTATTCCAATGGACCGCGCGCACGTGACGATCGCAGTCGTTCCTGGGGTCCAACGAGGCGGGTCAGCAGCCGTGGATCTAGAAAGGCTCAGACGGATTGCGGCGGACAAGCCTGTCGCGATTCTTGGTTTGGAAGCGCTGGTTTCGGCAAGAAAAGCGGGCCTTTTACCCTTGATGCAGTACGGCGCCGCCGAGGGCGTCATCGAAGCGGCATTTCGGGGGCTGTCAACGGTGGTCGTAGCGGTCGATGAGGCGGTGCCGCCTCTCATCGCGAACCTCATGTCCCACGATATTTCCTACGAATCCGTTGATCTCAGCGCAGGAAACCAGTAAATGGCGCACCTGATCGCCCACGCGCAGCGCTCCAGTGTTAAGGTTTTTTCAACCCAGCCCGCGCAGTGTGACCTCAACGCGACGTTGACGCTTCGACCCACCCGTAACGGGCCGAGGCCGAAGCGATTTGTGGAGATCCGGGGCGGGAAAGAGCATCTCAGGAGGCCAGCTGACATCTTTGAGGTTTTGCGGCAGCACGACGTCACGCTTGCCGAGCGCCAAGATGCCGCGCCAGCCGACCAGAGGGTGTTTCAGGATCTCACTGAACTGCTCAAGGCGTACCAGATTGCCTATGACACGGTACCCGTCTGCGGGTTTTGCATCGGAAAGCGCCATTACAAGCCCGTCGACGCCAATTTCGTGCGCCACCATGGTGCGCTCATCTGTATGGAATGCGCCCAATCAGAACTGCGACGAGAGCTCAGTTTTCACGGTTTTGTGCACAAAGATCACTTCAATACGCTGCTTGACAAGGTGCGCGATCTCGATCGCGTCATCCGTTTCCTTGATTCCGGTGTTGATCCTGAGCTTACGCGGTATGACGTGCTTTCGCGCAGCACCGAGCGCTACCCGTGCGTTACCGTCGACGAACTCGAAGTGGACCGCAGGCTGAAGCGACTGCTTAAGAAACAGCTATCAGCGTTGCTTCCCGTCCAATCTCTTGCGGTGGAGCAGGGGCTTTTGAAGGGTAAGGATTTTCTGGTCGTGTCAGCAACGGCCACGGGAAAAACGCTTATTGGGGAGCTGGCAGGCGTTAACAACCTGCTCAGCGGCAAGGGAAAACTATTATTCGTGGTGCCCCTGGTCGCTCTCGCAAACCAGAAATGCGATGATTTTGGCAACCGCTACCGCGACCTTGGCCTTAATGTAAGCCTCAGAATCGGCGGTAGCAGGATTCGGACGCGAGACTGGATCCGAGTGGAGCCCGATTATTCAGCTGACATTCTGGTGGGGACGTACGAAGGTATCGATCAGGTGCTTCGCGCGGGCGACGCTGAGCTCCTCGGCGAAATCGGGACGATCGTGGTCGACGAAGTGCATATGTTAGAAGACGAAGAGCGCGGAAGCCGGCTTGACGGGCTCATCTCACGGCTTAAGACGTTAGCCCCGCGTTCACAGCGCATTTACCTGTCTGCTACCGTCGGGAACCCGCACGCGCTCGCTCACGAGCTTAGTGCTGAGCTCATCGAGTTTGAAGAACGCCCCGTGCCGATCGAGCGCCACCTCGTTTTCGCCAACGAGCGGGACAAGCTAGCTATCATCAATAAGCTCGTTCGACACGAAATCTCGCGGACATCCAGCAAGGGCTATAAGGGCCAGTCGATCATTTTTACGAACTCCCGGGCGCGCTGTCATAGGCTGTCCAAATCACTCTCGGCGAAGAGCGCCCCCTACCACGGGGGCCTCTCGTACGGCGAACGAAAGAAGGTCGAAACCAACTTTGCCAGAGGCGCCATAGAAGCGGTCGTAACCACCGCGGCGCTCGGGGCAGGCGTTGATTTTCCTGCATCGCAAGTCATTTTTGAGTCCTTGGCGATGGGCATCAACTGGCTAACCCCGCAAGAGTTTCAGCAGATGCTCGGGCGTGCCGGGCGGCCGGACTATCACGACATCGGCAAAGTCTTCCTACTTGCGGACCCGAACCAGAAATTCAGGGCGGCGCAAACGGAGGATGAGATCGCGATCAGACTACTCTCCAGCTCCGCCGATAATGTCGATATCGAATACGACGACGACCAGCAGGCAGAGCAGGTGCTTGCGAACCTCACGTTCGGCCGGAGCGTCAAAATGCTCGCCCACTACGACGACAGCGCTCAGCAGCGGCGCCTCAAGCGCCTGGGGTTTGTTTCTGGGGACGGTCGAGCGACGAAGCTTGGACGTATCGTCGCTGCCGATTTTCTCACTATCCCGGAAGCCGTTCAAGTGGCCGAGTCCGTTAAGAAAGGCGACGCTCCATTCGATATACTGCAGAAGTTACACGTTTTTACGCAGGTATACCTCAACAACGTGCAACGCTACACGAAGGCGCTACGAGTCAACGTATCTCCCAATGTGTTCAGCGGAGGAAACCTTGAGATGCTCTTCTCAGGAAATAGCGATGAGCTGACATACCTCGACCAAAAAGAGCTTGACGGCGTACTGGCTTTTTCAGTGGCATTCGTTGATTGCAGCTGCGAAGGGTCGCCATTTTGTGGCTGTCCTGAACGCAATTTTTCGAAGTGGGTCATCGAGCAACGCGTGGCGGGTCTCGATCCCGGCGAGATCGTAGAACGGATGTCCGAATTTGGCGTTCACGCGTATTCAGGCGACGTGCTGAACTACCTCGATCAAGTGGTGCGACTGATGGAATCTATTGCGAAAATGGCCACTATTTTGAACAAAACGGACATAGCGCGTCAGGCTCTCAGTATAAGATCGCAGATCGAAGGCTAGTCCTTAGGTGGTGTATTCGGCGTTGATGCGCACATAGTCGTCAGTGAGGTCGCAGCCCCAGGCCGTGGCCGTTGCAGCCCCCACCCCTAAATCCACGAGGATCGAGATCTCCTTGCGGTTCATTATTCCCGAAAGCGCCTTCTCTTCGAGTCTATCAGCGCCCACACTTCTTATGAGGCCGTTTTCGACCAATACAACGGAGGTGCCTTTTCCATCTGACAGCGCAAGTGACAGGGCCTCTGGCTCCATGAATGCACCAGAATAGCCAACAGCAGTGACGATCCGGCCCCAATTAGGATCCGCTCCAAAAAGCGCCGTCTTTACCAGGGGTGATCGTACGACAGCCTTTGCCGCCTTGATCGCGTCCGCGCGATTTCGTGCGCCAGCGACGGTTACTTCCATCATTTTTGTCGCGCCTTCGCCGTCGCGTGCGATCATTTTCGCAAGCTCAACGCACACAAAGTTCAGCGCGTTTTGAAAATCATCAATGTCAATGTCCTTAGAGCTCTCGCCGGTAGTTATCAGGAGAACCGTATCGTTGGTGCTCGTATCGCCATCGACGACGACCATGTTGAAGCTCAGATCGGCTGCTTTTTTCAGGCACGTCTGTAAAACGTCAGCAGTGAGCCGAGCGTCCGTGTAGATAAAAGCGAGCATCGTGGATAGCTGCGGTTCAATCATCCCTGCGCCCTTTGCTATGCCGCCTAGTGCCACGCCGTCGACCTCGACCGCTATTTGCTTCGGCGTAGTATCAGTCGTCATTATCGCTCGTGCCGCTTCAAGACTGCCATCGGCCGCGTCGGTTATCGTCGATAGAACCTCAATAATCTTCGAATCGATCCAGCTCACGTTGAGCGGGGTTCCGATGACGCCAGTTGACGCCACGGCAACGTCGGCTGTGCGAATGTGCAAGTGGCGCGCAAGGGATTCGGCGACCCGTTCGGCATCTTCGATGCCGTTCGGTCCCGTAAAAGCATTAGCGCTACCGCTGTTTGCCACCACCGCCAAGATCTGCTTACTCTCGATGAGGTGTTTTCGCGTGACGATGACCGGAGCTGCGGTGACGTTGTTGGTGGTGAACACCCCTACTGCTTGCCCGCCACCGGTGATGATCGCGAGGCCGTTCTTGCCCTCCTTACAACCGGAGGCTTTCACTCCGCGCACCGCGCAGACGCCCCCCTCCACGACGCGCATTAACTGCCCTCGGCAATCCCTCTCATGATATCGTGGCGCGTGACGATTCCGATTAACTGACCAGTTGCGTCGACGACTGGAAGCCGATTAATCTTGTGCCGTATCATGTGCTCGGTAGCGGTTTCGATATCCTCATCGCCCTCTATGGTGTGAACGGGCTTTTTCATGACGCGATCGACCGTCCACTCGCCCACGTCTTCGCTCATCGAGTCTCTCAGTTCGAGGCGCTCGATAATTTCACGCACCGGAACCTCGATGATCTCGAGGGGGCTCGGGAGCCAGTACCCTGTGTGTTCGGGTATCTCGAGGAGCGAGAGTACGTCGTTCTCTGTTATGATGCCGACGATATTTCGACCGGCCACCACCGGGACGCCGCTTATCTTGTTTTCCCGTAAGAGCTTGATACACTCGCGCACCGTCGTGTCGGGCGTCACTGAAATGACGGTTGGAGTCATGACGTCTGCGACTTTCATTGTCACCTCAGAGCGATAGTGCCGGAGACCAGAGGCCGGTTGTCTCATCGAGACCGAACATGAGGTTCATGTTCTGGATGGCTTGGCCTGATGCGCCCTTCACCATATTATCAATGGCGGAGACGACGACCACGCGGTTCGTCGATGCGTCTCGCTCAATGAACAGGTCGCAGAAGTTCGTGCCGCGGACTGACCCGAGCGACGGAACGTTGAACCGAATGAATGGACTGTTGGCGTAGAACGCTTCGTAAAGTGATCGGATCCGCTCGTCATCGAGTTCAGCGCTGGTGAAGATGTGCGCGGTGGTGAGAATGCCTCGTATGGACGGGATAACGTGAGGGGTGAAGTTAACGGCGACGTTTCCAAGTCGCTGGAGCTCTTGAACGATTTCGGCTTTGTGCCGGTGTTTGGTTAGTTGGTAAGGTACCACGTTCTCAGCCAAGTTAGGATAGTGCGACGTCTCCGTTGGAGCGGCCCCTGCGCCCGAGATGCCGGACTTCGAATCGAATACTGCGTGGTCGACGAGTCCTGCTTTGACGAGCGGCGCCGCAGCCAAGATTGCGCCCGTAGGGTAGCAGCCGGGGTTAGCACACAGGTCGGCGTGGGCAACTTCTGGGTGCAATTCAGGCAGCCCGTAGACAGCGTCTCGAGGATCGGTGTGCGGGCCGTACACCTCCTCATAGTTCCGTCCGAGACGATAGTCGGCGCTGAGGTCGATAATACGCACCCCCTCATCAATGAGATACGGGACGATTCCCATGGCGGCGCCGTGGGGGACCGCGAGAAACACGACGTCCGATTGTTCGGCAACCGCCTTGGCTTCGGCGTTTACAAATCGGAGGTCGTAAAACCCTTTCAGATAGCGATGAACGTCGGCGACGGGAACAGCGTCGAGGGCCCGTGAAGTCACTATAGTGACGTCGACTTCCGGATGCTGGACAAGTAGTCTCAGCAATTCCCCGCCTGTGTAGCCAGATCCGCCTATTATCCCAACTCTGATCATCGATCCCCATTAGACCTGATCTTAGAAAGCCTTTTTCGTCACGTGAGCACGTCACGAACAGCGTCAAACTTGACAAGAGCTGACTACTGACGCCCAAACAATGCGTGCTGCAACAAGCTAGGTCGAGCGCGTGACAAAGGGAGAGCTATAAATCATAAACCAAAAAAGATAGCGGTTCTTACACCCTTCTTAGCAACAGGTACAGCACACCGACAAGAAGCGCTGGAGCACCTAGCCCAAGTAGCGAGAACTCGAACACAGACTGCGCGGGCAAGCTGGTTGCGCTCGTCTGGGCTCCTGGCAAGGTCATGCTGGGTACTGAGCCATTCTGTGACAGCGCAGACGCTTCCGCTGATATCGCAGACGCTTCAGCGAAGGTGTTTGACGAGTCCGCTGGCACCGCCAGTGAGGCGTACATTAAACACTTCTGCGACGTGCTGAGCGGATTCGTTGGCTGGGACAGTGGCGCACTGCAGTTCTTGGGGGTTGCATTCAGCTCCTTTGCTCTCGCGGCTGGCTGCGTGGTGTTTGTCAGCGACGGGCTTGGTTTGGGCTTTTCATTGAAGCTTGTTGCAACTTTACTCACGTGCTTGATTTTTGAGGCGGCAACTACAGGGGTAGTGGGGGTTGCGTTCGTCGTTGCGTTCGTCGTTGCGTTCGTCGTTGCGTTCGTCGTTGCGTTCGTCGTTGCGTTCGTCGTTGCGTTCGTCGTTGCGGTCGTCGGTGCGTTCGACGTTG
>JBEKER010000008.1:0-46049 GCA_050013755.1 Halobacteriota archaeon | reverse complement strand
GCCCACTGACATTTTCAACGCCTTTTCAACCTTTGTTACCCTGCTCGACGACGCCAAAGTGATACGAGGCGTTGCCCCTGTGTTCACGCCAGACTTGTTTGATGTCTACGCCGAACTCGCTGCAAAAGGCATACCGATCGAGCTTGTCGTGACTCACGAAGTGCTCGAAAACATGCTAGAGCTCGCAGCCCGCAGCCCGCTCAAAAATCCACTTAAGGCAAATCTTAAGCTGTTTGTGATTGAACGAAACCCAAAAACGGCGTTCACGGTTACTGACTATTTCTTTATGATCGGACTCTTTAGATCGGACGGGTCTTATGACTATTCAGACGAGTTGTTAAGTTATAGCAACGACGGCATCCGATGGGGTCGCGAGCTGTTTGATCACTACATCGGAGCGTCAAAAGAGTTCGACTTACGACATTAAACGCCACGTTGTAGCACTGTTGGTTCCTTCGAGTTGCTGCGACAGCGCCCGAAAATAGGCCAAATTGTGTTGGCATTTTGCGACGGCGGCCAGTCGGGGTCGCTGTGAAAAACTGAAACCTTTTGCTTGAACAGCTGCTTCTCGACTCAAAAAGCTCCTTCTCGTTCAGAACCACCAGTCAAAGCAACGCTTTACGCGTGAACTGCGAAAGCTGCAACAGCGCCCGGCTATTCGCCACTGCCCGCCGTATTGTGGCGCCGCATATTATACCTAACTAGGCGACTCCCTACTAGCGAGATTTCGCCGCACCGCACGTCGCAGGATGGATCGTGTCTTTGCTTCGCTAATTGCCTGAAAACCTTATATCGATTTGGTTATATTGACTCAGCTAGATTTCCTCGCGGACCAGCGCGGCTGAAAAAAAGGCGCGTATTGGAGGCAATTTTGGCAGGTCGTCGGACGTACGTCTACAGCCCATTTTCGCCAATCATTACGGCATTTGTCATATTCGTAGTTCTCCTACTCTTTATTTTCATCTTCCTTGGACTAATCGGCGCGGCTTTTAGTCGAATCGGGTTTTCCGCGCAAGCCATCACACTTTTGCTTTTAGCTGTGCTGATCGGGAGCGTTATTAACATACCTCTATTCACTCTTGAAGCGTCTGAGCCTATCATGACTGACACCTATGTCACTGTTTTCGGCATGACCTACCGGGTGCCAGCGGCGGCCGCAGGCTCGCGAAAAACGGTTGTTGCTATCAATGTCGGCGGGGCTCTAATTCCATCTGTTGTCTCGCTTTATCTCCTATGGCAGTTTCCGGACGTTGTCGCCTTTGCGATCGTCGGGGTTACTCTCGTAGCCGTCATTTCCCATCTCATATCAAAACCCGTAAAGGGAGTAGGAATAGTCTCTCCGGCGCTTGTTTCCCCTATCGTTGCCGCCGTCTATACTATCGTCATTTTGACACTATTTTCAGGGGTCGACAACGCCTTTGCGTTAGCGTATGTGTGTGGCGTGCTGGGCACTCTCATCGGGGCCGATTTAACGAATCTAGGCGCTATCAAACAGGTTGGTGCCCCTATTGCCTCGATTGGTGGCGCCGGTACTTTTGACGGCGTCTTCCTCTCAGGGATCATAGCCGTCTTGCTTGCGTAGAAGCGACTGCGGGAGCAAGCCTCCGTGCGCAGCACGAATGATCTCAAGGTCGGCAAATCAGCTTTATATAGGTTTCAACATGATAGTGTCATCGCGCCGACCTCACAACAGTCTGGAAGCCATGGCCCTTAGTCGCCTTTTGAAAACCAATCTGGTACTACTTGTCCTCGTACTGATAGCTATTATTGCCAGTTCCTTCGCAGTCTATGCTGGCAACAAAAGGTTCATCGGCATCATAGGGATTGCCGTATTGGCGTTGGCCCTGGTGTTATGGCGTATTTTTGGTCTGACAAGGCAGACAGCAGCAACCGCCGAGCCTGAAACGCTCAGCTTTGACTTCGACATTGAGAGCATCCAAAAAAACCGTCCACCCTACAAGTGACGCGACCGCAATCACCGCTTGGAAACACGTCAGACGCTGATTACGACCGTTCTAGCGATATGATCCTCCAGTCGCTGCCGTTATGTCGTAGCGTATTCACAGGGATTTCCGGTGAAGCGCGCCGCTACAACAAAATGCGCTTTTTTGGCGGTAAAACTACTCCGACCAAGAGCCAGCGCACGACTTACAGTGCGGGTTCCTGGCCACCTTAACCTTGTCGAATGACATCATTTCGCCATCATAGATAAGGAGTTCATCGACCAATGGGACGCCCACGCCAGCTAAGCACTTAATGGCCTCTGTTGCTTGGAGCAATGCTATCACGCCTGGCGTCGTAGCCAACACCGGAAACGCTGCGCGAGGCGGAGCGTGCGGATAGATACACTCAAGGCAAGCCGTCTTGCCCGGCAACACGGTAGTGAGCCGCCCCTCGTAGCCGTATATCGCGCCATGGACCAGGGGGACGTTGTGAGCAATAGCCGCCGAGTTTAGCATGTACCGAACCGCGAAGTTGTCCATAGCGTCGAGAATGATGTCGCAGCGTTCGGTGAGTTCAAGGACATTCTTGTCCTCGATAGTCAGATCAAATGCCTCAACCCTAGTTGTTGGATTGATCCTTTCCACTTTCTGCAATGCTGATTCGGCTTTTTGTTTTCCCAAATCTTCATCCCAGTGCAGTACCTGCCGGTTCAAGTTGCTAAGCTCGACAGAATCTGTATCGATCAGCTGAAGATGTCCAACGCCCGCAACAGCAAGATACAACGCGAGAGGTGAGCCGAGCCCGCCTAAGCCAGCGATAAAGGCGGTCGAGTTTTTCAGCCGTTCCTGCCCTATCTCCCCAAACCCGGGAATGATTATTTGTCGGTGGTATCGCTTACGATCGTATTCAGACAAAGACATGAATGAAACCCCCAAAACTGAGAACTAACCAACCTTGTTGCACTGTAATGCGTGTTGCAGGGATTGATGAGTTCTTGACCAAGTCACATCTTGATTCTTTTTCGTTCCGTGTACAGCGTCATCTGGATGTCCTTTCTAAACTCATTGTCATAAAGCAGCTCAAAATTGCCGTTCGGATCCTTGGAGCGCAGGTTGTACACTTTCACCGTTTCCGTATCTATCGAGCCTTCAAGCATTTTTCCTTCGGGGATCTCTTTCGTAGGCTCATCCAGAATCTCGCAGACCTTCTCATCTCGTTTGATAATTACATCGAAAATGGTGAGGTCGTTCTGTTTCAAAATTTCAAACAGCGCTTCAGTGACCTTCTTGTGAAAGGACTTTTTTTCTTGCCAAAGATTCATCGCCCTCACGATTCCGTGCAGCGCATCTGATACCGCTTCGTCGACTTCGTCCTCACTCATGTCAGAAACGTTCATCGAATACGTCTTGTTCTGCATAACAGTAGCATACGAACCCGCGCCTCTTAAACCTGAAGCATCTTCTCTAACACTTCTTACCTTGGCATTCACGCGTGCCTCTCCTGCAATCTGCTGGCTTTCAGTTATAGCGCCTCGAGACCGGCGCACGTGTGAAGGCGTGAGCTCAGGAAGACAAAAGCCGCAACTCATAATGACGTCAAACCTAGCTCACATAGCCCCCGGTATCTTAGGGAGCCTCGAAGACAAGAACAAGGATTGCCTGTAACGCGACGACGACTTGCAGTTTTAGATGAGAGACGTCCGATAACGAAACCAGACGAACAACTGCGCCGTTTTATCAAAGATCTACAATTGCCGGCACGAAGATATTCAGAAGCGCGAACCAGCTGCGAAGCTTCTGGACGGCGTGTCCGCTGGGACAAGACAGACTATCAGTTGCGGGCTGAACGACGGGTATTTAATCGACAAACGGTAACGGCGGTACAAGTGTAAAGGGGCAAAAAAATGCGCGCAAGAAGCCGCCAGCGCTAGCAATCGCAGGGGTCTCCAACTAAAATGCACTTTTTAAGGTCGGTTTTTATGCTCTCGGTTCCCGGCCGGGACATTTCTTCATTGCGCGCATAAACCCAATGCCCCAATGAAATACGCAGAGCTCCTCGCCGGTCGCGGACTTCGTTTTCTTGAAGTCAGTCAAGTTTTGATCCTCAAAGTAACGCTCGCACTCAGCGTGATACAGACAGCTTTTTTCGATGCACTTACGCGTCATAATCTCAGTAAAAAGTGTGCAACGCATCTACCTAAACATTTCGCCGGCGTCTGCATGCAGCCGAAGGAGGTGTAATCTCGTGCGGGGCAAAACCCTGACTAGCGCATTTAGATGCTTTGGCAGAATTATTTTTCATGAACTCAAGCGCTACCCTTCCTCACATCATTCATGTCTGCGAGGAGCGTCTTCGAGTTTAGAGGGCGCCTTAGCGACTCACTTTGGCGCGGCGGCAGCGAGTGCTTAGTCGCGCGTTTCATAAACCTTACCAGGATCGAACACTTTTTCGCCGATTATCCGCCCGTCGATAGTCCTGAAGAAGCACGACCAGAAGCCAGTGTGGCACGCCGCTTTAACTTGATCCACCTTTATCACAAGCGCATCCGCATCACAGTCAACTAGGATCTCCTTTACCCGTTGTATGTGGCCCGATATCTCCCCCTTTTTCCAAACGCGCCGGTTTGTTCGGCTCCAATAGTGGACGCAGCCTGTTTTTCGCGTCAACTCAAACGCGTCCTCATTCATAAAGGCGATCATCAGCACTTCTCCCGTCTCGTTGTCCTGCGTAGCGACTGGAATGAGCCCATTTTCGAATTTAAGCTCCACCATCGTTGATCTCCCGATGTCGAATCTCGCTTGGTGTGCGTTGCGCGTACATTGACCGTGCTTCTTGAAGGGTTTCGCCATCAGAGGTAATGGCGGCGCTAGCGACGCTACCGACAACAAGCACGTGGTCGCCGGCCTCCTTGGTCCACATCACGTTACAGTCGATAAACGCCAAGCAGTCTTTAAGGATGGGCGAGCCTGTGCTCCTGAGATCGTACGCCGCCGACGCAAACTTTGCAACTTTCCTGCCCGAGCTCTTGCCGAAGACATCAACTAATTCCGCTTGATCGGTTCTGAGAATATTGACTGCAAAAGCGTTGCTTTTGATGATGAGCTTATAGGTATAGTGCAACGGATTCACTGCTACCATAATCAGCTGCGGCACGAAGGACACCTGGGTGATCCAGCTTGCGACAAAGCCGCTCACGTTGCCCGCACAGCGGGCCGTTACAATCGCCATCGGGTTTATTAGTTTCCATAGCACAGTCTGCACGACATTCATAAGAGCACCCTCCTGTAGTCCGTTTTCCCTTATGTGTGGCGTAGGACGCGATCGATAATCTCCTGAACGTGTAGTGATTCCTGTTCACCGGTCTTCAGATTGCGCAGCGTGAGTTTTGAGGTCTGCATTTCGCTCTTTCCGATAATGACGGCAAAGTCAAAACTTGCGCTGTTGGCATACGTCAACTGGGCACGAACCGTTCGCCCCATAACGTCAACATCCGCACAGACGTGTGCCCGCAACTCATCAGCGATGCGGAGCGCGTAGATGCGCGCGTCCTTGGTCGGAACGACTAGAATCCGCGGCAGCTCTTCGCTCTGAATATTGGCAGCCCGCATGATGCGGTCAAATCCAATTCCAAAGCCTGTCGCCGGCACGTCATCGCCGCCGAAGAGGTGGGCGAGCCGGTATGCCCCCCCTCCGAGAACTTGATTTTGAGCGCCGAGGCCGTGAGCATAGGCTTCAAAGACGATCCCCGTGTAGTACTCGAGCCCTCTCGCAATGCCGAAATCAACGGTATACGTTATGGCGAGCGTGTCGAGAAGCTCAAGAACCTGCACGAGGTGATCGACTGACGCAACGCCCTGCGCTTCGCTCAATGGGTCTTCTGCTTCGATGATCCTTATGGCTGTATCACCGTGCGGGAGCTCCTGCAATTGATGGAAATCGCCCTTGTCGATTAAGCGCATCGCGAGGGCACAAGTTTCATCGTCAAGCTCGCAAAACACGGCCCTGAGGACGTCGAGAGAGCCAACGTGGATCTGCGCCTCAAGCCCCAAGCTTCTCAGCATATGCTGCGCAAGCGCGATCACCTCGGCATCTGCTTCTGGCCTAGCACTTCCGATCAGTTCGACGCCGAACTGCCAGAACTGCCGGTAGCGCCCGGACTGGGGCCGCTCATACCGAAAGCAGTCACCGAAATAGTAGAACTTGAGCGGCTTAGGCGCGGACTGCAGCTCGTTCACGTACACGCGCGTGACGGGCGCGGTGAGCTCAGGCCGCAACGCGAGCGCGCGCCCCCCGCGGTCCGTAAAGCTGTAAATCTCGTCTGTTATCGCTTCTCCCGACTTGATCGTAAAAAGATCGAGCGGCTCAAATGCAGGTGTTACGATCTCGCCGTACCCCCAGCGCTCGGCCACGTTTCTGAACTGAGTCTCGGCAAAGCGGCGTTTTGCCATCGCACCCGGCAAAAAATCGCGGGTGCCGCGTGGCCTTGCAAGCGGCCGTTTCGCTTCCGGATTGTCTTTAGAAGCTTTCAAGAGGCTTCTCTTCTCCTTTTTTCTTATGGCTCGTTACACGATAGAAGTGAACGGACGGTATTTAACGTCTCCGGCTTACCGTGATTGCCGGCTCTCCATTCGCGCCGATGGGGTTGGCCCTTTGTGCTTCTCAATGTGGTGCATTTATTACACTTGCTAAGAACATGACTGCGCATGCCTAGCTTGGAGACTATACTCAATAAGCTCACCAACCGAGAGATTTCGACGCAAGAGGCCGCACGACTTATTCGACGCGAGATCACTATTGACGGATATGAAAAGGTTGCTGAAATTGCGAAGCTAGATACCGCGCGGCTGCATCGAGTAGGGATTCCAGAAGTTGTCCTAGCAGAAGGCAAGAATGCGCAAGATCTCGTCGCTATTGTCGAGGCGCAGCTTAAGGTGGAAGGGCGGGTCGTAATTACGCGGGTTTCGGAGCACCAGCTGCAGGCACTCAAACACTTTGACGTCGAATGGCACGATCGAGCGCGCATCGCAGCTATTGGAAAAAAATCGCACGTTGACCCCCCTTACGGGCTTGTCGGCGTTGTGTGCGCCGGTACTGCAGATATCGCTGTTGCAGAGGAGGCCCGCATTCTCGCTGAAGAACTAAACTGCAAGACGATCATATCATACGATGTAGGCGTAGCGGGCATTCACAGACTCTATCCAGAGCTTTCCAAACTGCTGGACACGGACGTGCTCATTGTCCTTGCAGGCAGAGAGGGGGCCCTTCCCACCATCATAGCAGGATTGACGGACATCCCTGTGATAGGTGTCCCGGTCTCCACCGGGTACGGTCTAGGCGGTCGAGGAGAAGCTGCCCTGCTAGCGATGCTGCAGTCGTGCTCGGTATTGGCTGTCGTAAACGTGGATGCAGGCTTCGTCGCCGGGACTTTCGCAGCAAAGATCGCGAATCGGGCGGCTCGCACTCGACAAACCGCTAGCCAATTGCCGGATATCTGAGACTGCGGCTGAGAGGCTGCACCGCGCACGCTCGGCTACCGAAGAAGCAGCCCGATTTTTTGCTTAATCTCCTCGAGGCTTTCCGTTTCGAAACCAAAATAGTCCGCGAAAGCTTTGGTAGTTCGGAGCATCCTAGTTCTGCCGTAAGGCTCCGATTCAACGAGCTTGCGCGCCTCAAGCTCATGCACGTGCCCGTACGCTTTGTTGCCTCGAATTTCGGCTACCTTTGATTGTGTGACCGGTTGATGAAACGCAATAACGGCAAGTGTCCGGAGTACCGGCGTTTCGAGATCACGTTGAGCGATCGTGCGGACCGCGTCAGCGTACTCGCCCTTCACCTGCATGACGATGTCTTCGTCGGTCTGAACGATCTCAAGCGCGCCATTCTCCCGATATTCTTCGATGAGCGATTCGACGATTTCTTCGACATCAGCATCAATGCTAACCATGGACTCTAGTTCGAGAAGGGTCAATGGCCTGCCTGCGACGAAGAGCGCTGCCTCGACGAGGTCTCTATCGTTCATTACCGTTCATGAACGCGGCAAGGGCGTTAAAGGTTTTTACATTGGATCAGGATGTCACCGAATAGTTCCTTCTGCTCGAGCTGTATCTGTCGCCTCGTTGCCATGAAGAGTAATGGTATGTAGGTTTGTACGATATGCTCAGCAGTATTATCGACAACGAGCTCGCTAAAGAGCACCTGATCCTGCTTCCCGAAGCGACGCTTAAGCTCGCGCTGCACTCGTTTGACTTGCCGCTCGATGTCTTCCGTATGCGCCACTGCGAAAGCGTCGAACTCCGGTGCTTGCAGCTGTATGAGCCGGCGCGCGTCTGACTTTTCCTTTCGCTTTGTCGCTTTCTTGAGCTCGTGGATGAGTTCTGACAGAGTTACGCGACGCTTCGCGTGCCGCCGTACCTTAGGCTTGAGGGCGGGGAAGCACGCGTGAAGGTCTTCATCGAGCAATTCTTCTTCGTCCAGGTCTTGCGGTTCCGATTCCTCGAGCGCGTCCGCCTTCATCCTCAGCAGTATCGATGCAAAAAGGAGCGTTCGGCTCGACACCCGCAAGTCGAGTTTTTCGAGCTCCGCTACTTGGGCCAAGAACTTGTCGGTGACGTCGACGATGTCGATATCCCATGGATCGATTTCGCCGTTTTTCGCGAGCGAGACCAAAATATCGATTGATCGTTCATCAAAATCTTCAAGCGCTTTACCGTTGACGGTGGCGCCACCGCGTCCATCGCTGGTCAATTAAGCTTCACCCCAGTAACGCTCGAGATGTTGCCCTCCTGCATAGAGACGCCGATCGTGCGACTGGCCGCTTCGATCATGGGTTTTCGCAGCGAGACAACTATAAACTGAGCGTTCGAGGAGAGCTTCTTGATCATGCGTGCGACCCGTTCGGCGTTTGCACCGTCCAAGAACATGTCGATTTCGTCGAACATATAAAACGGCGCCGGCATGTACCGTTGAATGGCGAAGATCATCGCCAGCGCTGCAAGGCTCTTCTCTCCGCCCGACATCCCCTCGATTCGCTGCACGTGTTTGCCTTGCTGCCATGAGTGGATGAAGAGGCCGCCGTCGAAGGGATCCTCGTAGTTCTCCAGAGCGAGCTCGCCCGTGGCTCCCGAGAGTTCCGCATAGATAACCTTGAAGTTTGCATTGATGCTTTCAAACGCCGTGAGCAGCGCCTCCTTTTTCATCATGCCGTAGCGGTCGATGCGTTCGAGTATCTCAGCGCGTTCATTGAAAAGCGTGTCCTTGCGTGCGGCGAGGTCCTGTTGTCGTCGGGCGACGTTCTCATAATCCTCGATGGCACGCATGTTGATGTCATTCATCGACTCGAGCTGCGCTTCGAGGGTTCTCAGCGCTGCCACGATGGCCTCATGCGGCTCCTCAGGCGGCACGTCGTCGATCTCGCCCGCCTCTGCTTTGAGCTCGTCTCGACGGGCTTCGAGCTCCAACCGCTGATAATCGAGGGTTTCAAGCGCCTGATCGGTACGATCAATCTTGTGCTGGAGATCAGCTTTCTCCGTCTCCTTCAGGCTGATCTGCGCCAGCAGTGCATTCCGTCCTTCACGCAGTTCTGAAAGCTCGCGTGCGAGTTCGCGCTCGCGGCCGCAAACGTCGGCGAGCTCTTGCTCGAGATGCGTAGAAGCCTCGGAATGCTCACGGATGCTGGCCCGCAGCTCCTTGATCCGCCCATCGGTCGTTTCCAAATGCTCTTTAGCATCAGCAAGCTTCTTGTCGTTATAGTCTTCCTGAAGGCGGAAATCAGCGATTGTTGCGTCACATTTGCTGATGCGAGCCTGTAGCCGTCGGACCTCGTCCGCGATCTGAGCGAGGTTTTCGGTGAGCTTTGACGCGTCGGTACCCTTGAGCCGCTTTTCAAGTTCCGCAATGTCCTGTTCAAGGGCGGCAACGGCTGAACCGTATAGCGCCTCTTGTTCCTCAAGCTCATTAATCTTCACGCCCGCCTGCTCTTTCTCCGCCCGCATCGCAGCGAGGTGAACGATTTCAGCATCCGCTTCTGTGTTAGCCTGCTCCTTTCGCGCCTCGAAAGTCTCGGTCTCCCGCGCCAAACGCTCGCGCTCGCCCTCATCTGTGACGAGCTCGTGCCGTGCTTGTAGCAAAAGGTCGTCCACCTCGTTGAGCTCCTGCTGCAGGCGTTCACGTTCCTTTTCGTACTCGCGTATCTGGCGACTAAGTTTGTGCAGCTCTTGCTCCTCGCCGGCGATAAACCTCAGCGCCCGCCGGTCGATGCCTCCCGTCATGGCACCGCTCATTTCGAGGAGCTCACCATCAAGCGTCACCATGCGGTACTGGCCAAGAAGGGCGCGAGCTGGCTCGAGCTCAGTGACAATAACGGTCTTACCAAACACGTATGAAAACGCCGCCCCGTACTCCGGGTCATAATCAACGAGATTTATGGCGTAATCGACGATGCCCTCGCGCGCCGGGAGCGCTTCGCGGTGCACGGACTTCATCTTGTTCAGAGGCAGAAACGTCGCGCGGCCCACGTTCTGCTCTTTCAAATAGCCGATAGCGTGCGCCGCGTCTGCATCGGTGTCGACGACAATGTTTCGCAAGCGCGGGCCCGCCGCAATTTCGAGCGCCGAGGTATACCGCGGATCGACCTTGCCAAGCTCAGCCACGACGCCACGCACCCCCGGCAACTGGGCGGCCTGTATCGCTTCCACCGCTTTGCCGAAGCTCTCTTTGAGACGCGCTTCCGCGCGAACGAACTCCTGATGCGCTTGATTCAGCCGCCTTTCGACCGTTTCCATGGCGAGCTTGAGGTCCTCACGTCGAACTTCGAGGTCTTTAATGTTCTCGCGTGCGTTCTCCAGTTTTCGCGTTAACGCAGCGTGGTCATGATGGACCTTCTCCAAATCACGCTCGGCAGAAGCCGCGTCTGACCGCACGGCGTCAATCTTCCCCTCGAGCGCGTGTACGTCCGTTGAAGCGCGACGTAAGACATCGAGCACCCGGTCTCGGGCGCGTACGACGTCCCCCCTCTTGTCCTTTTCCTCTCCAAGCATTTTGCGCTTTTCAAAGAGTTCGTCGCGCGCCTGAGTCACATTTTCGTCGAGCGTGGCAAGCTGTTCTTTAAGCGCGTTGAGATCTTGCTCCTGCTCTTCGAGCTCGCTTGAAAGGCTTGCCCGTCGCACCGCTTCAGCTCTCAGATCGCTCTGCAGTGCCTCGTGCTTCTGCTTGAGAGCATTCACCTCGATGAATACCTTACGCTTCTGTGATTCGAGGCTCTCTGCCTCCTTGGTCACAAAATCTATCCTGCTTTGATGTTGCCCAAGACCTCCTTTGATACCCTCAATGTGTTTTGTCAATTCGAATTGCTCGTTTTCGCCTTTTTCAGACACGGCGCTGTTGAGCGCGCTCAGCTGACCCTCAAGATCATAGATCGCGTCTCGCGTTGCGCTGAGCTCGTGAACCGCCTTGTCCTTGCTCCGCTGCTTGCGCGCCAAGTCAGCTTCGGTCGCCTCGATCTCCCGCGCGAGCTTGTTGAGCTTTGACGCAAAGACCATTTTTTCGTAGTCCCGTTTCTTTGCTTTGAGCTCTTGATACCTGAGGGCGTGCTCCCTTTCGACTTTAAGCTGCTCGAGCCGGAGCGCTACCTCGTTGAGTATGATGTCGACGCGTTCAACGCGTTCCCGGACTACTTCAAGCTCATCCAGCGCTCGATCCCGCCTTCGGTCAAACTCAGCAATACCGGCGATCTCATCGATGATCTTGCGGCGTTCGAGCGCACTTACCTCGATGATGCGCGTTATATCGCCTTGGAGCACGACGTTGTAGCCCTCTGGGGTGATACACGCTTTCGAGAGGAGCTCGTGAATGTCTGCGAGCGTGCACGGCTTCCCGTCGAGGTAGTAATAGCTATAGTACCCACTTGCGGTGCGGCGCACCTTTCGGGCAACCGTCACTTCCGCGTCGGTGGGCAGTTCTGCGTCGGCGTTATCAAACCTTACTTTGACCATCGCTTCGTCAGCGCCATTCCCGTTAAAGATCAGGTCGGTGAGTTTCTCAGCGCGCATAGTCCGCGAACTCGAGAGCCCGAGACAAAAGAGTACGCTATCGACGATGTTCGACTTTCCTGAACCATTAGGTCCGGAAACGGCCGTAAAATCGTCAAAAAAAGGAATTCTCACCTTTTTTCCAAATGACTTGAAGTTGTGAATCTCAAGTTCTTTAATGAACATAGTGTCATCGGGCCGCATACCCGCTCACAATTCGCGATCAGCGATGATTATATCGTTGCCTAGACGACGCTGGGGCTCGGGAGCACAGTCCGCATCCGCGATGATATAGGTAGTCTTCTTTTTTCTCTCACTTTGGAGAAGCGAGGGCTCGGCAAGCTCCGTCTCGCTTGGAAGCTCGTTGCTCTCGTTCACGCGCGGAAGCAGTGCCATATCGTGGACTGAAGAACTGACGTCGACGAGCTGTTGCGTGATACCGTTTAGGACGCTCGACAATTCAGCAACTTTATGCTCGAGCTTCGTCACGCGCTGGTCGAGCGTCGAGCGCGGGACCCCTTGTTTGACCCGTAAGCGACGCGGCACCTCATCTGGATCGTCTTGATAACCCATACCCTACCTCGTAATCTAGTGCGGGGTTCGCAGCTTATACTTTATGGTATGTACTCGAACCGCAAACGCGTAATTCGGTTTTATGGCGTAATCCGGCGTCGATCACGCGGGAAAAGAACGCTTTCCCGAATGTTGGCAAGACCGAGCATGGTTACGAGAAGACGCTCAGCCCCCAAACCCCACCCCGCGTGAGGCGGCATGCCGAAACGAAATGCGTCGAGATAGAACCCAAAGTTTTCAGGCGCGAGCGATTTGCCGGCAAGCTGTTCGACGAGGAGGGCATAGTCGTGAATCCGTCGCGCACCTGACGCGAGTTCCATCCTCGGGTGCATGAGATCAAAGGCGTAGCAGAGACTGTTGCGTGGCTGCACGTAGAACGGCTTCAGCTCAACTGGCCAGTCTACAATGAAGTAGTGCTCTCCGATCTCCTCGCCGACCGCTTTCTCTGCAGCGGTGTCGAGATCGTCTCCCCACGGGATATCTGCGATTTCAATCGCCTCCGCATAAGCGATTCGTTTGAAGGGAATATGGGGGATCGAAAGCGTCACGCCCAACGATTGGAGCGACGCGCTGCAGCGCTCGGCAACAGCGACATAGACGTGCTGAATAAGCTCTTCGAGGAGCTCCATGACCTCGTGGTCGTCCAAAAATGAGGCCTCGATGTCGATCGAGGTGACTTCATTGAGGTGCTTGCGCGTGTCGTGCTCCTCGGCGCGAAATATGGGGCCAACCTCAAAAACCCGTTCCAAACCGGCCGCCATCATCATCTGCTTGTAGAGCTGCGGGCTCTGGTTCAGGAACGCTTCGCGGTCAAAGTACGATATGGGGAAGAGCTGCGTCCCGCCCTCAGTCGCCGTAGCCACCATTTTAGGAGTCTGAATTTCAATAAAATCTCGGGCTGACAGAAACGCCCGCACCTCATGGAGCACCGTCGCACGAATAAGGAAGATAGCGCGCGTGGCTGGAAGCCGCACGTCCATGAACCGCGCATCCAAGCGCGTATCAAGATCGGCCCGCACCTTGCCGGTAACGTCAAGCGGAAGCGGTGATTCCGCAGCGTTGAGCAGCTCAACTTCGTAGGGAATAATCTCAAAGCCTTGCGGCGCTTTCAATTCCTCCTTCACCAGTCCCGCGACGCGAACGACGGACTCCCGGCTGAGACTTCGCACGTGTTCGACGAGTTCAGGGGGGACCTTCTTCTTTGGCATGGTGACTTGCATAACGCCATCGCGATCACGGAGCAGAAGGAAGCTAATACCCCCGAGGTCGCGAAGCTCGTGCACCCACCCCGCAACGGTCACGTCAGTTTCTGGAACGATCGCGCTCGAGCGCGTGAGCTTCATTGAAGCCTCCGCAGCACTGACGCTGCGTGTCCAGGCAACCCCTCGATCTGCGCCAGCGAACGGACGAGGTCCGCAAGGCTGTCCAACCCATCTCTCGTTAGCACCTGTACGCTCGTCTTCTTAGTAAAGTGGTCAACGTTAAGCCCGCTCACGTACTTGGCGTACCCGCCGGTTGGCAACGTGGAGCTTATTCCAGTGGCGTAATCACCGACAGCTGCGGGGGTATAGTCCCCCACGCAGACGGTTCCGGCATTGCGGATCTTTTCCAACACAGTAATGGGATCGCGCACCATGAGTTCGAGGTGCTCGGGAGCGAGGTCGTTGATGAATGAAATGCACGCGTCCACGCTGTCGCCCACAAGAATGGCAGTGTTGCTCAGATCGATGAGATTCCTCCGCGGGGCTGCTTCGCACTGCGCAATGAGCTCCTTTTTGACCTCGCGTGCGAGTTCCGGAGACGTGGTCAGCAGGAAACCGGAAGATGTGGGGCCGTGCTCGAGTTGGGCGAGGATATCAGCGGCGATAAATTCGGGATTCCCTCCATCGGCGAGTACCGCAATTTCACTGGGGCCCGCGGGGAAGTCGATTTCCACCGCACTCTGCACGAGGAGCTTGGCGGCCGTTACGTACACGTTGCCCGGTCCGACGATCTTGTCCACCTTCGCGACGCTTTCTGTCCCATACGCCATTGCAGCGATCGCCTGCGCCCCCCCAATCTTATAGATAGCGTTCGCACCTGCAATATCGGCAGCGAGAAGTGTTGCCACCGGCACGGTGCCGTCAGGCATCGGGGGAATACACACGACGACCTCGCGCACGCCGGCTACCTTGGCCGGCACGATATTCATGAGTGCTGTGGAGGGGTACAGCGCAAATCCTCCGGGCACGTAGGCACCGATGCGATCGAGCGGCGTGGTCTTTTGCCCGAAGACAACTCCCGGAGCAACCTCGTGAAGCCATAAGTCGCTTTGTACCTGTCGCATGTGGAACGACGTGATGTTGTCGGAAAGATGATACAACGCGTCGATGATGTCTTGCGAGGCATTTTCGTACGCTGAGAGGAGCTCCCCTTCTGTTACTCGAAGCCCGACGATGTCGGCTTTGTCATATTCTAAGGTGTATTGCATGACGGCGGTGTCGCCGTTTTCTTTCACATCGTTAATGATTTGCTGGACGTGGCCCATAACCTCACGTACGGCCGCACCGCGGTCGAGAAGACGGTCGAATTCAGCGTCAGTCACCTCAGATAAGCGTTTACAGATCATGGCATCAAACCGATAGGACGCGACACGATATTAACCTTTATGCGTAAGCCTCATGCGCCAATCGTTACGCACAAGACTCATTTCGAAGTACTTAAATAGAAAGAAACGAGCATTACACGCGCATGAGCAGGAAAGACCTGATGAGCGACATCGGGATGGCCCGTAAAGAGCTCAGCATCGACCGAATGAAAAAGATACTGAAGGTGTGCCTCACCATCACCCGGAAGTCTTACTGATCGATAATGGGCGCTTCGCGCCCGCATCTGGGACACTGTTTATCTCGTTTTTTGATGACATAACCGGTTCGTTCGATAATGACGGCGCCGCATTCGGGGCAGACCGTATTCTCGTGCTGGCTCGGAACGTTGCCTAAGTAGATATAGCGCAGTCCTGCCCGTGCTGCGGCGCTATACGCCTTTTCGAGCGTTTCTACGGGTGTTGCGGGACGGTCAAGCATACGCCAATCAGGATGGAAGCGCGAGAAGTGAACCGGCGTATCGCAGTCGACGCCCGCCGCCCACTCGCTAAAAGCGGTGAGCTGTGCTTCGTCATCGTTCAGTCCAGGAATAACGAGATACGTCAGTTCGAGGTGGATTCCGTGCTCGTGCATGCGCTCGCACGTTTTGAGCACGGGTTCGAGGCGGGCCTTGCAGACGCCGCTGTAGAACTTCTTGTTAAAGCCCTTCACGTCGACATTTGCCGCATCGAGATAGGGTCCGATCTTTTCGAGAGCTTGCGACGTCATATAGCCATTGGTGACGTACACCGTATACAAACCGGCTTCTTTAGCAAGGATCGCAGAATCGTACGTATACTCAAACCAGATCGTCGGCTCATTGTACGTCCACGCAATCCCGCGGCAGTTGCGCTCGAGAGCGAGCTGCACAGAACGCTCCGGAAGGATTTCCGTCGTACCCAACTCTCCGACTTCCGCGAAGGAGATGTCGTAATTTTGGCAGTGCTCACACCTGAAGTTGCAGCTCACCGAACCGAGCGAAAACACCTTTGATCCGGGGTAAAAATGATACAGTGGCTTCTTTTCGATCGGATCGACGTTCATTGAGCTCACCTCCGCATAGATGAGGGTTTCGAGCTTGCCGTCGAGATTCTGCCGCACGTGACAGATCCCACGCTCCCACTTCTTAATCTTGCACTCGTGTGCACACGCAAAACAGTGTACAGCCTCGTTTTCGATCGGCTCCCACAACATGGCATCTTTTATCACGTTATGTCCTCCCTTGGCTTCTGAAGTAGTTGAGTGTCGCTTGATGCTATTTCCCGCTCATCGTCTGCCGCTCGTGCGCCCGTACAACGATTGTGGGCCTTGTTCTTCTCGCCTTGATGGACGCCTTGAACGCAATGCGCGAACGACTAATGCCTCTCCTCAGCTGTTATGCGACTCGCCTAGCCAAACGCCCGGAAGGTCACGATGTTCCGCGCGTAGGGGACGAGCTTGCGCAGTGACATGAGATGGGACGTTTCCGCGTGACAATAAATGAGACAGTGCCTGTCGCACCGCAGCATCTGCTCCCGGTCAGCCTGTGCCCGTTCCGAGGACATAAGGGTCTGAAGGTCGTCTTCAAGGAGGTTGCCCAACTTCGTACCGATGGGCATGCACGGGTAAATGATGTCGCCGTTTGGCTCGATCATGACGCTAAGCGTTCGGCACGTGTACGGCTGGTCAAAACTTTCGATGTACGAGCGACTCGTTGTGAGCGTGTTCCCGTACTCGCGCTTCAGGCGCGTAACGATCTCGCGAAGTGCCATCAGATCCGGCGCGAGGTCTTCGGTGCCATCAAAGTTGAACGCAGGCATAATGAGAATCTTGTGGCCGTGTGCGTGCACTTTTTCCACCTTTTCCTCGATCTTATCGAGGTCGCGCTTCGTTACGACTGTCTGCACCGTCGTCTTGATGCCAAGATCAGAGAAGAAGTCGAGCCGGTCAAGCATGTGCACGTTGCCGTGGCCCTCGTCAATGGATAACTGCAGAAAATCGAAGTACCTTGCGTACTCTGCAAATGGCCGTCGATCGATGAGTAGTCCGTTGGTAGTAAACAGAATATAGTTCGAACAGTCGTGTGTGTAGCGGAGAATTTCACCGATATCCTTGCGCAATAGCGGCTCTCCCCCTTCAAAGCTGATGGTAAAGGTGCTTGCTTGAGACAGATTATCGATGATGCTCAGCACGTCTTTCGTGTTAAGGTCAGGGATCTTATCTGCCCAGACGTTGCAGAAGCCACACCGCAGGTTGCATTTGTGGGTGATCTTGAATGAGGCGTAGAACGGATTGTCGAAATCGTTTCGGACGTAGTTGGAAAAGTACCCTCTAAGGGCCCGCACATTTCTGTTCATAGTGCCTATCTGCAGTTGTGTGACGAACGAATTCGTGAGCGGGTGGCTGTCGTTGGTATCCAACGAGCCGTAGATTCACTCCTCAAAGGGCGCGACGTAGCAGGATGTCTGCTTGCTGCTAATGAGCTTCTGTTCGTGAAAAAGGCGCGCTGTGAGGAGATACGTGCCTTCTTCACTCGCGTAGAGCTCGCTTACGAATCGCTTCGTGCCACCGTCTGCGATAAAGTCGATATCAATCAAGTCCATAAGCGTGTGGGCTTTCGACGGGGGAGTTGCAGCGATTTCAAGCCGTAGATTCGACACGTCGCGGTGGGCGTGCACTACCGTTTCCGTCTCGATTGTTTCTTCATACGCCCAGTAGGGCCGATTCGCGAAAAAGGTCTGGACCTCGGCGGGATCTTCAGTGAGCCGAACCTCCTGATCAGGAGAGTACCAGCTTACGAGAGCACCGTCGCGGTACGCCGTGACGTGCAGATAGACCCGTCCGGTGTGGTTCGCAAAAATCTGAAAGTTGAGCGCTGCGCTGTCTTGAGGGGCCAACTCTTTCACAAAATGAAATGAGCCGCTTGGCAAGACGTCCAGATCGTACGAGTTGTAGGTATACAGCGTCGCGCTTACGTCGACGAGGCGCTCCGTTGATACGTTCCTCAGCTGGACGGTGATCCAGTGGCGCCCCCGGTCGAGCACCTCGGGCGTAACGGTTGCCTCAAAGGGGTACTTGCGTCGTTCTTCCATAGCGCACCAGCCTACTTGACGTTCACGCGCGTTTTCTTTTCCACCTCAGTGGGCTCCTTCTTCGGGATTTTCACCTCGAGCACGCCGTTCTTGAACGTCGCGTCTGCCTTATCTGGAAGAACGTCAGCAGGGAGGTCGAGCATCCGGCGGTACGATGCGTAGCCGCGCTCGCGATAGGTGTAATCCTCATCCTTGCGCTCCGTTTCAGTGCTCGATTCAGCGCTGATCTCAATCCGTTCCGGGGTAAGGTTGATCTCGATATCCTCCTTTTTCACTCCAGGCATGTCTGCGACCACTTGGAGGGCGTCGCCAAGGTCAAGGACGTCGACGCTTGGCTGTTTCAAAGCGGGCATCGGCGCTTGTGAGGGGAGCACGCGCTCAAGGGTGTCCTCCATGTTGGCGCGGAACGTGTCGAGCATGCGGCGCATCTCGGCGAATGGCTCACTCATCCAGTAGTCCTTCGGCGTGATTCTCTTCTCTTCTTTCTTTTCGTCGGTCATAGTATCATCGAATTTAGTACCGCGCGGAAGGTAATAAAGCATACGCAAGGAAAAGACAGATCACAAAGGAGCGCTTCACGATGCAAACAGTCATCGCAGAAATAAGTCGAGGCCGTTTTGTACGCACGCTTTCTGCCCTCGATCCGCGTACCCCTCTAAGCTGAGCGCGTGGCTCACCCGTGCGACCGACAAGCAATCCGATCGCTGCGCGCTCATGTCGCTGTTGACGACAAACTTCGCTTCAGGATACTCCCTGATCAATTCCACCGCATCTTGCACCGATGCTTTGCCTGGCTGGACAGTAATGCCGACATAGGTCCCTGCTTCGAGTGCGATATCGATCGTAGACGGATCGATATGATCGATAACGACATCCTTGGCCCCGACGTCGTCAACGATCGCAACGATTCGCTCGAGCGCCTCTCTCTTCCCCCGCCGCGGCGTATGGATGACTTTAGGATAGTAATCGATCTCGAGCTGCGCGCGAAAAACTCGCTCCTCGACGTCAGTGCATCGTTCAAGACCGATCTCCCCGACGGCGACCACATCTGGGTGTGAGAGATACTCGGGCAGCGCTCGTAGCGTTTCGTCGACTTGGGCGTTTATAGAGCGCGGGTGGACACCGAGACCAACGTGCACGCTGATCCCATTTTCCGCGCCTCGGCGCACTTCGCCGTGCGCAAGCTTGTAAAAGTGGTCGAGCAGCACGTCCGCGGTTGACATTCGCATCGGGTCGTGCGCGAGCGTGAGTACGTCAGTGACACCGGCGACCCCCATCAATTCAAAGTCCTCATACGGACGAGTGTCCATGTGGGCATGCGTATCAAACACGAGCGCATGAGCGCTGTCTTGAGTCTTATGTGTTATGCACGAGGGTTCCGCGCGATTCAGAGGAACAATTTCGTAAGGGGTGCCGTCCAAGGGGTTCAAATGGGCTACCTGAGCCAGAAGACCGATAATTATAAACGTGAAGACTAAGCAGCATGGTTAGCGTGACCATGTTAGTACCCAAAATAGATGTCGAGCTATGCGTCGGATGTGGAGCGTGTGAAGACATATGCCCCGACGTCTTTGAGCTTCAGGATGACGGATTGTCGCACGTCATCGACGCGACTGCCTGCAGCGAATGTGAGTGTCAAGAGGCTGCTGACAGCTGCCCGACTGAAGCCATCTCCATTATCGAAGAATGATCTCGCGCACGACGTCACTCATTTTTTGTCTATCCTCCGTGCCGGACACTGGGTGCCGCTCTGGCCGGGCTGATCAAGCCGTCAGTGGCTGGCGCGTTAAAAGTGCAAGCCAACCAGCTGAACGAAGAAGGAGAGGAAGTACACAATCGCTGTGCCTTTGATAGCCTTAGCCACGAACATGATGATGAGAAATGTGGTCGGGTTATACTCTTCGATTCCAGCGACGATTGGCACCAAATCGCCGGCAAAGGGAATCCATGGCGAGACTATCAACAGCGCTGCCCCATATTTGCCAAACCAAGCCCGGACCTTCTTTTCGCGTTCGGGGTTATGGAAGGGGATGATCCTGCGTATCCCGTATTTGCCCAAGAGGTACCCCACCGAAGCGCCAAGAACCGACGCAGGAATCAGCACAAGCAGGATGACTGGCGGACTCACATTCTCGCTCAGCAGCAGCGCGATTGTCGGCTCTGTGGGGATAGGGAGCACTGATGAGGTAGCGGCGACGAGAAACAGTTCAAGCAAGCTGTAGTTAGTGATTAAAGGCAGCGATAGGCACCCAGTCACTTTGATCGCTTACAACACTTCTACGCGTTTATAAAAAGGTAGTGACGGCGCCGCTCGACCACACAGATTGTATTTGGATGCCGCTGACCGATAACAGCGCTTATATCCGCGCGGCGCCATGGGTGAAGATAGCATGGAAAACGAACGATATAGGCGCGGGATCGAAGCGCTGCGCAGGGTGAACGAGGAGGGCATCACAAACCTCATTCAGAGTATGGATGCTGTTGCGCCCGACCTCGCACGCTACGTTATTGAGTTTGCGTACGGGGATATCTATACACGCCCGGGGCTACACTCGAAGCAGCGGGAACTATGCATCGTCGCCGCTCTCACCGCCCTCGGCAATCGAGAGGATCAACTTCGCGACCACATTCAAGCAGCTCTCAACATCGGGTGCACACGACAGGAGCTTGTCGAGACCATCCTGATGATGGCAGTCTATGCAGGCTTTCCGGTCGCGATCAAAGGAATGCAGATCGCACGCGAAATGTTGGTCCGTAAGTGAACACTAACCGAGCCAGGACCGCCGTCCGGCTGCGCCTTTTTTTCTCCCAATAAGAACGAAATGAAGCGGCGATGCGCATGGCCACTTGACGGATCACTTGAAGAACTAGCGACAGACGCCGGCGAATTAAAAATATGCTCCGGTTGGGATTTGAACCCAAGTCGAGGGAGTGAGAGTCCCTCATGATTGGCCGAACTACACTACCGGAGCCAGACATCTACTATAGCACACGGGCTCTTAAACTTTGCTCGCAGCGGAGCGGTCATCAAATCGCCCGGTCGACCTGCAAATCGAACACACCTGCGCGACGCGCGCCAGGCGCTGCCGCCATCAAAGCAGGACCATGTCGTTGAGAAAAGCATACTCTTTTCTGACTTGGTTAACCACCGCGACGTCTATTACCGCGGTGATGATACCTTCGGCGTTACCCGCAGCGACAAGCGTCTCTCCCCACGGGTCGGTAATCATGCTACCGCCGACGAAAGTCGTCGTCGGCACCGGCGTGCCGACTTGATTGCAGCCAATGAAGTAACACTGGTTTTCTATAGCCCGTGCTCTGCTTAGCGCGCTCCAATGTTCAAGGCGCGGGGAGGGCCATGCGGCAGGACAGACGATAATTTCGGCCCCCTGCTTGACCATGGCCCGATAGAGCTCAGGAAAGCGCAGGTCATAACAGATCGAGAGGCCTATGACGCCAACATCGGTCGGCGCAGCTACAACGTCCGTTCCTGCGGTCAGCGAACGTTTCTCCTTCGAATGATAGGAGAACAGATGAATCTTGCGGTACCGAGCGCAGATCGTGCCGCGCCTATCGACGAGAACGCTCGTATTGAACATCCGGTCGTGCTCGTCTACCTCCAAGATGCTTCCCATGACGATGTAGCTGCCCTTTTCACGAGCGAGGCGCGCAAAGATCTCGGTTGTGGGCCCTGGAATGGGTTCTCCGGCTTTGAAATCTCTGCAGTGGGTGAACAGCTCTGGGAGAACGACAAGGTCAGCATCGGTTTCGTCGATTAAAGCGACCGCGCGATCAATGTTTTCCGATCGGGTGCCGAGCGCACCCATCTGAATGCACGCCGCCTTGTACCCCATGTGATCCGCCACTCGCGTGAGCCAATATGACGTTCGCCACGTGCCTTTTAGTCTTCCAGGCTTATAGCCTTACGGGCCAGACGTTCCCCTAGCTTTCGCAACGACCGATCGAACGCCTGACGGCGCGTGCGCAGGAAGATATTTCTATACTCAGTCGGAACTAGAGGTAAATGAAGCGGGAGCAAATTCTCAGCGAAGCGTTGCCCTACATTCGTGAGTTTTACGGATCGTTCGTCGTCATAAAGATTGGCGGCCACGCGATGATCGACAATCGTCTCATGGAGGGCATTATTGAGGATATCGTGCTTTTGCGGTACGTCGGCATGCAGCCGGTACTCGTCCACGGGGGTGGACCCGAGATCAGCGAGAAGATGGAGCGGATGGGTAAAAAACCCGAATTCGCCGCTGGCTTACGCATCACCGACGAAGAGACGCTAGAGATCGCCCGCATGGTCCTTGTGGGGAACATCAACACGCGCCTCGTCGCGCTCATCGGCAAGCACGGCGGTAAAGGCGTCGGGTTGTCCGGGAAGGACGGACGTATGATCACCGCGCGGAAAAAGGGTCCTCAGCGGGTGGTCTATGAAGGTATCGAGCAGGATGTCGACCTCGGCTGGGTCGGCGAAACGGAAGTCATCAACCCAGAGATCCTAATGATCATGGCCGGGAAAGGCTATATCCCCGTCGTTTCCCCCATTGCGGTCGATAACGCGTGTCACAGCCTTAATCTCAACGCTGACACCGTCGCCGGAGATATTGCGGCTGCGCTTATAGCCCGCAAGCTTATCGCGCTGACCGACGTGAGCGGTATTCAACGCGATCAGAGCGATCCCGGAACGGTCATCCCGCGCATGACGTTCGCAGAAGCGCAGCGCGCGATTGAGGCAGGGAGCATCAGCGGCGGAATGATCCCCAAAGTGCACGCGTGCATCAAGGCCCTCGAAGCAGGGGTGCAAAACGCGCACATCATCAACGGCAATATCCACCACGCACTCCTGCTCGAGCTGTTCACAGACAAGGGCATCGGAACGATGATGGTAAGGGAGTAAGCCAGGCGGCCGCCGCATCGGCTGACTGACGGCCGGGAACGTGCGCATGAGAACGATTCGCGAAGTAGAGCTGCAGGGACACATTATTGACTCACTCACGTTGACGCGGGTGCTTGACAAGATCATGGATCTTGACGGTGAGTTCGAGATCGTCACCTTCACGATCGGTGAGCATAAGAGCGACCCGAGCTACGTCAGGCTCGCGGTCAAGGGACGCGACGAGGCACATCTTGACGCAATCCTGAGCGATCTTCACCGCCTCGGAGCCCAGGTTCCCGAGATCGAAGACGTCCGTTTAGGAGCTGCCGACAAAGACAGAGCCGTCCCGAAAGGGTTCTATTCGACGACGAATCACCCCACTTTTATTCATCACCGCGGCGCTTGGATTCCCGTAGAGGATATCGAGATGGACTGCACGATCGTCGTTCGCGACGACCGGGCGCGGTGCACGCCGCTCCACCAGGTGGTGCAAGGGGACCAGATCGTGCTCGGCCAGCGCGGTGTCCGTGTTGTCCCCCCCGAGCGACCGCGTACTCGCTCCCTTTTTGAGTTTATGGGCGGCGCCGTGTCCTCTGAGCGTCCTTCAGCGACGCTTATACGTCAAATCGCCGTCGAAATGGTGCACGCTAAGGTGCAAGGCAAGAAGATCGTAGTCGTTGCCGGGCCGGCGGTATCACACACGGGCGCCGCCGAGGCGCTGGCGAGCATCATACGCCGCGGGTACGTGAGCGCCCTTCTCGCCGGCAATGCGCTCGCGGTTCACGACATCGAGCGTGACCTGTACGGAACATCGCTCGGCCTCGACATCAAGACAGCCGAACTGGTCAGCGAGGGACACAAACACCACCTCTACGCCATCAGTGAGGTGATCCGCTCCGGGTCGATTACAGCGGCGGTGCGCCAGGGGCTCGTCAAAAGTGGTGTCATGTACGAAAGCGTCGTCAATAACGTGCCATTCGTGCTTGCTGGGTCCATCCGCGATGACGGCCCGTTGCCCGAAGTCATTACGGATACCATGGCGGCTCAGGACGCCATGCGGGAGCTTCTCAAAGACGCTGACCTCGTGCTTATGATGGCCACCATGCTGCACTCCATCGCCGTCGGCAACATGCTGCCCTCGTACGTCAAAACGATTTGCGTCGACATTAATCCGGCCACCGTGACAAAGCTCATCGATCGCGGGACGGCACAGGCTATCGGGATCGTCACGGACGTGGGAACCTTCTTGCCCGCGCTTGCAGCTGAGCTCAGAACTATCGACGTCGAATAATTTTCGGGATCGACGCGTGCAACGTCCTGCGTTTCCCGTACTGTGGTGCACTGCGTCTTTGCTGCTGCAGGGATCAGCCTGTGTCTTTGATCACGGGCGAAGCGGTCGGGTCGAACGGATTTGTGCGCAGTGCTAAGGAGAAAAGGTACGGATATCGCTTCAAGAGGTGCGCCATGTACTTCAGCCACTCGGAGGTGAGCCTGTACGCTCGTCCGGCGTCACCAGCGAGGTGTCGATAATCACCGCCGGGCAGGTGCGCGAGGTCGGCCCGGTACTGCAGCTCATCTGCGACGTGGAAGACCGCCCAAAGCTGTTCGGTGAAGGATTCCTGTTCGAGGAGATTCGGATTTTCGAGGAGCCGAAGCAAGAACATCCGCTCTGATACTAGAAAACTGCGCAGGTTTTCGAGGAATTGCAACGCTTTCGGGTCGCCCTTCTCGAAAAAGAGATTGTATTCGTGCTTTTTTAGGCGCAAACTCGCGTCGGCAAAGTTGCGGCTGGTCCACGTGCCCTTCACTAAAAGCTCATCGCGAATCCTCCCGACGAGTGGGTCAAAGTCCAAAAATGCTTTCAGGAGCGGAGTGCCGACCTCACTGAAGTAGACACCGATTACCATGTTTAGTTTGGCGAGTTGACTCCGCTTTTCTTGCCGGCTTATTACCCAGTCAACGACGATGACGACAAGAAGCACCTCGATTGGAAGAAAGGCAACGTCGCCAAATCCGTAGATCTCGATATACGCTAAATTGTGGAATAAGTAGAAGTGAACCAGGTAGAGCAATGCAGAGAGCGCAATAAGAAGGAGACCGAAATAAACCCGCCAGCCGATCTTCATCTGCCCCTTACCCTCGCGCCGATAGCATGGTATTTCCCATGTCAATAACTCTAAATATATAGTCTCGGTCAGCCGTAGGGGACACACGGCGTCGGATGGTCGCGAGATCGGGCCAGCGAAACCCCCTCAGCGGGGCAAAGCAACGTCACGTCGTGAAACGGTACTAGATGGTGGCCACGCCGTCTTCTTATAGGGCCGCTGCCAGGGTGCGCAAAGTGCGCAGAGCAAGGAAGGTATCAAAGACTTGATTCAATCTGCGGCCCATAATTGAGCACGAAAATCCGATTTGCAAGACGCACGCCAGCTCGTTCAATGCGATTGGTCGTCAGCTGATCGGTGGGTATGGTTCGACTGAAATGCTTGAATAAGTTCTCTTTGTCGCCGCGAAGCCTAGGCACGTCGTCGAAAAGGCCCTCGCGCGCTGCGCGCAGCTTACACAAGACCCCTCGAAAGCCTAGCTTGGCGGCAAAGCCGAAACTGAGCACCTCTGAGACGACGAGCGACGGCATGAATCTTAGCACATCGCCGGTCGACAGGTATTTTCTGAGAAAGACGTAGCGTCCCTTCTCCAGCAGAAAAAACTTCTCCGGAGGGACATCGAGTCGGTAATCGTGTCGAATGATTGACGTAGGGACGTAGAGCGATTCAAATCCCGCAAGATACGCCTTGCACGTAAAATCAAGATCATCGTGATAGAGAAAGAGGACCTCATCAAAGCCACCCAGTTGCAGAAACTCGTCTCTGCGCACGGCGAAGCAGCACCCTGAAACGTAGCTCACTGGCTCCGAAACGGCGCACGCGTCTTTGTCTGCCCCATATCCTCTTGTGAATGCGAGCCCGGTGAAATGTAAGATATTTCCGCAGTTGCCTATTGTAGAACCGTCGTAGATCAAAATCTTAGGAGTGGTCAATAGCTTTCGGCTCCTGATAAGAGGCTGTATAAGTGCGTCTAACCAGCCCTCCTCGACCAGCGTATCGGGATTCAAGATAACGACAAAATCGCCCGTGGCACGAGCGACGCCCTGATTGTTCGCACGGCCCCACCCGTAGTTCTCGTCGTTTTCGAGCAATGCTACCGACGGGAATCGTTCTTTAAGGATTCGAACAGTTTCATCGCATGAATGGTTGTCAACGACGATGATCTCGAGCGCGTAAGCTCCTCGACCACGCCGGGCGTCGATAGAATTGATGCACGCTTCGACGTAGTCCGCGCTGTTGTACGTCACGATAACGATACTAACGAGGTACTCCTCGGCCATTTTCACGACACGCTACACGGGAAATCGCCACGATCTGCCACCGACGTCTCACGATGAAGGCTTGAGCGCAGCCGCATATGAAGCTTTTCACCCCCAGCCAGAGCGCTCAGCGGTCGCTCACATTCTGGCCCGCGCGTTGATATCCTGGACGGACCACAGCAAGAGTCCGGCAAGCACCCCAAAAAGACCCACGCCCACACAGAAAAGCCATCCGAGCATATAGATAGTGATTAAGTTGTTGGTGCGATTGAACACGTCAAGCGCGCGAAGAAATAGGACTACGCCTGCGGCCAGGAAGAAAAGCCCGGGAACGCCGAAGCAGAGGATTGGGTGCTTTTGCGAGACCAAGCGAACGATCGAGTTGATGACATCGAGCCCGTGGCGGACGGGGCCCTTGCTCGACACGCGAATACCGTCGTAGCGGGTCACAATTCCCGCTTCTTTGATAGTAAGCTTGCTATCGGCCGCCTTGATGATAATCTCAGAACTCACGCCCATGCCGTTCTGGTTCAAGTCGATCGCGTGAAGCGCCTTGCGCGAGTATGCGCGAAACCCGCTTTGCGAATCGGTGACCTTCAAACCGGAGCTCAGCGTCGTTGCGTGATTGAGGACTTTCAGCCCAAATTTCCTGTACCGAGGAATCATTCTGCTGCTCATGCCACGCGCAAAGCGTGAGCCAATCACGATATCGGCGCCGCTTTCTCGCATCTCGTCGATAAGCTGCGGGATGTCATCGGGATTGTGTTGTCCGTCCCCATCGAGCGTCACGAGCACGTCGACGTCGCAGTCTCGCGCTATTTCAAAACAATCGCGTATGGCACTGCCGTACCCCTCGTTCGTGAGGTGCCGGAAGACCTCGGCGCCGACCAGCTCAGCCACGTCTGCGGTACCGTCATCAGAGCCGTCGTCGACAACGACGACTCGGTCGGCGTGGCGCCGTGCACGGGCAACAACGCTACCTATAGTAAGCTCTTCATTATACGCGGGGATCGCCACCATGCTGCCGCCTGCGCTGGTCGCCAGCATAGCAGCGCTGGCCGCACGATTAGCAGGCTGCTTCGCGCCGTCGAATTCATTTTGAAAGGGCATCGTTATGCTTCGTGCGACGTGCAAGGCCGCGCACTCTCCCATTTTCTTTGGGTGCGCTCTGTTATAAATAGATACATGAACTGACGCTACTCCGCGTGCTGCCTTTGCATAACGTAAGAAACGCCAGCTTCAGCCCGGATGCACCAGGTGCTCCGACACCGCGCGAACGCTCGCCTCTACGTGCCCGCCGGACGCAGAGCCGCGTTCTTCGGACCGACTTGCGCCAGAATCCAATCGGATGCTATCCGCGCGACAAACGAATGACGCGAGGTGCGGACACGTGCCCCCGTTAGTGATAATAAATGACGGCGCCTCCGTCGTCAAAAACACGATTACGAGTGTCAGCGATACCGGCCAAACTCGCATGGTAGATCAGCGTGCCGTTGAGGAATGATTTTGCGGGATACAGCTGCGCGCTCGTCCCAGTGAGCAAATTGAAAGTCCCTAGATAGACGTACCCCGCGCGTGGCGTTTTCGCCGCGGGACTTCCGAGCGTTCCGAGCGAATGATTCAAATCAAAGCTGGTCCAGAGAAGGCCGCGATATACGTCGGCATACACGGGCAGCCCAGCCGTACCTGTGCCAGCGCCTTTCACTTCGAAGAGCCACTGAGCCGCAACCACTTCTCTCTGATTAAAGCGCGCAGCATCAATGGCGTTATTTAAGAAAAACGACGTTGGATCCTGCTGGGTGACCTCATAGATGAACCCAGTACTAAACAACAACATTATGACGAAGAGTGCCGCGACGAGCTTGTAAGAGAGGCTCACGCCTGTCTTTTCACACCGTTTCGCGCGCAAGCGCCCGGGAACCGCCCCGATCAGCAGCGCTCCAGTAACACAGAAGGGGGCAAGCAGAAGCGTTGAAATGTGATAAAGCCTCGTCGTATCGATAGTGCTTGCCAAAATCGGAATGGCGACGGCTGTCATCAGTATCACAAAGCTCGCGAGCGCGAGCGCCGCGAATTCCTGATCAAACTTGAAACGACAACGGCGGAGCGCGAGCGCTGCGAGGCCCATAAAGATGAGAAGTAGACCAAGCAGGTAGAGGAACTCCGCCATCTCATGAAGGGGCGAGAGCATCCCAATCTCAAGCAGTTCGTTGATGGAAATCCCGTTATAGTGCGCTAACGCGAGCGATGCGGACAAGACGACCGCAAGTGCCCCAAACAATCGGGGCGACTTCGGCGCTTTCCGCTGGGCTCGTGCGGCGAGCATATAGACAATCGCGAGCGCGCAGGCGTACGCCGCAGCGCTGATCCCGATTACGAGGGGGATGTTCAGGGACGCAAAAAGCGTGTGGCTGACCTGGGCGAACGCCTGATCGATTCCATCGCTTAGCGCCGCCGACCCGAGAGTCGCATACCACACGACCGTTAAGGCGACAAACACCAAGATGAAGGGCAGTGTGAGCATCCGTTTCGGTCGAGACGAGGTCTTAGCAGGCGCCTCCACGTGGGCGATTCGATAGAGCCGGCGCATTGCCGGGTTATCGACGAGAAAGAGCAGCAGCCACGCGACGACGAGATACCCAATGAAGATGAACGCGAGCGCGTAGTGCGACACAATGACTGACACGGCAAATATGGTGTAGAGCGCGTAAAGGCGCGCTTTTCCAGCCGCGCCTCCGACGCCTTTGTCCACCAGTAAGATCAGGAGCAGGACCAGAAACAGCTCGGCGATTTCCTGCCGCGCGAGCGCCGGCATTTCGGTAAAGAAAGTGAACAAAAAGGTGATAAAAAAGGAGGCCAAGAGAGCGATTCGGTCGCTCGTCTGTTTTTGGAACACGACGAACAGGCCGACCGGAACCAGGGCAAACAAGAGGGGATAGATCGCCTTGAAGATCCACACCACACTCACGCCTGACACGATTGAGATAAGCGGAGCGAGCAGCGTAACGCTCAGCACGGCGTTGGTTGCGCCAGGCGCGTACACATTCCACTGCGCGTTGGTAAGGACAGCGTTAGCAGTATAGACCTCCTTTTGGATGTCCCACCCCCAGACGTACGGCGAGATCAGCGACCCGTGGTAGAGTAGAGCGACCGCGATGACGAATACCGCGAGTGGATAGAGTTCCTTTGGAACTGATGCCGACGTGCTGATCCAAAACGCCGTGATCGCGATGATGATGATGAGCGCGAGCAGGAGCACGTTGCTGCCGTATGCATTCATCGCGTATGTTGCAAATATGCTCACAAAGGGGAGCACGCACAGCGCTAACACGGGCGGCGTTAGCACATCACGTCGATCGATGATGCCGTCCCCAGTTGGACCCTGGTCGCGCCAATAACTCAGTGCCGCGAGGAAGGTGATGATTACGCCTTCCGTCATCACAACAGGGACAAGCGCGAGCGGCCGTTCGAACCCGAGAAGGGGATACAGCGTTGCCATGCAAAGTCCTACCCCCATGACAAGCGCGAGGCTCAGGCCAACCGCGAAGAGCGGGGTGCGCACGCCGCCCATATGGTGCAGGCGGAGGGCCCGAAGGACGAGCATACCGGGAACGAACAAGAGGTACAGAGAGGCAAAGAGGCCCCGCAAGAGCGGTATCTGCACCCCTGCCGCGTCGAGTCCGACAAGGGCCCAGACAAGAAACTGCAGGGTGAGGACTGCTACAAGCGTCCTTTTGCGCGGCCAATCGTTCATCAGGAGAGGATTAAGGACCATGGCGGCCCTCCAGTACGCGCTTGTACACGCGTTGCAATTGCGCGCCGATGGCATCCCATGTGTACTGCGCTTCAAGCAGCCTTCGCGCGTTGGCACCCAACCGTGCTCGTTCGCTTTCAGTTTCAAGCAGGCACGCGACTTTATCAACGAATCGTTCGTCGACCCTCGGCACGATGAGCGCGTGCTCCCCGTTGTGTGCCGCTACGCCTTCAATACCCTTTTCAGTGGTTACGATGGGAAGTCGCTTATTCATGTATTGAAAGATCTTTAGCCGCGTTCCGCTTCCGGCGACTATTGGCACGATTGCGATATCTCCTGTCGCGAGAAAGCGCCGCAAGTCCTCGATGAAGCCGACGGAGCGCACATTCTCTCGCTCAAATGTCGGGGCGCCGGCGCCGCCCACCAAAAACAAGACCTTTGAGTTGACCGTTCGTAATCGAGGTGCGAGGTACCGCTCAATGATGTCAAACGCTTCGCGATTGGGCGGGTACGGATAGTAGCCGTGAAACACGATGACGCGCGCGTGCTCACTTATACCCTGCTCACGCCGCGCGCGAGCTTTCTCCTCGTCGGTCGGCAACGTATCCAAGCTACAGCCGGACGGTATGACGCTTATCTTTGTAGGTGCAAGTCGGAACTGCCTGATGATGATGTCCCTATCGCGCTCACTTACCGCGATAACGTGCTGCGCGACAAACCGGCAGACGAGCAGCTCAAGCAGGAAGATATAGCGCGGAAGGACGAACCGTTCGATCCTAGTATACCGGAGGTCGTTGGAAAAAGTCTCGCGCACGAGCTCCGATTCAACGTTGTGAGGGGCATAGACAAGCGGAGCACCGCTGGCCGTCAGCAGAGTGGCGAGCTTCACGGTGAGTGCACCGCTCGGATGCGATATCTGAATGAGGTCGACAGCATTCTCACGCAGTATTCGCATGACGCTACGCGCAAAACTTGGTGCGAGGTCGCGAAAAACGCGCAGCGTCCGACCGACGAACTTGAGATCGCTGTACGAGTAAATCGTGGCGAGCCTCGCGTCTTGAGGATCAACGAACTCCGCGGCTTCGAGCACGATGACGCTGTTGTCTCTGGCGGTGAGCTGTCTCGCCAGATTGGCATACCTCTCCTGTGCTCCATTCTTCGGCTGCGAGAGGCCTACGTGAATAGTAATGTCTAAGATATTCACGGCAATCCTCAAACTGCGCGCGCGAGCTGATCAAGAGAGTGGTAGCCGCTAAGCACGCGTTCCTCCATAATCGCCCAGCTGTAACGTTCTTCATACGCCTTACGCCCGTTTTTGCCCAGCTCGGCGCGTAGCTGCGGGTCCTCCCTGCACGTTTTCAGCGCGTGCGTGAGTGCGGGTACGTCGCCGTACGGCACCACCACCCCGCACTGCTCCTTTCGAACGATGTTCGCCATTGCACTCTCATCGCTTACGATGATCGGTTTTCCACACATCATCGCTTCAAACAGTTTATAGGGGCTCTCATACTTCGTCTTGGGGACCCTAGGGTCGTTAAACCGGAACAAGAGATCCGCCTTCAGCGTCTCCCTAATGACGTCGTCGTACGAGGGCAAGAACCCGAGATACTGCGCCTTGCTCCCGACTCGGTTCAGCTCGTCAAGAACCCGTTCATTGTCAGTGATCGGCCCTGCCACTTTGAGCCGCACGCCTTCGACACGGCTCACCGCATCAAACATGTAGTTAAGCCCGCGGGAGCCGTGCATCGCCCCCGCATAGAATATGACCATCTCGTCGGGCGACCCACCCGATGCGGTACCTGACGTCCTCGCATGGAGCTTCGCTACACAGTCAATCGGGGAGTTGTACACGTAATAGAGCTTCTTAATGTGTGCTCCGTCGACCTCTTCAAAGCGCGACTCATCCACCAAAAACAGCACGTCCGCGAAGCCGATTCCCGTGCGTTCAAGGTACGCGACGAACCACCTAATGCGCTTTCTCAGCCCCTGAAATCCTCCGTCGGGCAGATTATCTGCATAGAAGTCGTAGATGAAATAGCAGAGCTTTCGCTTCCCGATGAGTTTGGCGAGTATTGCGGGGAAGAGCGTATCAAAGTCGCTCGCGTGTATGACATCGCTGTCGTCCCGCAAAAGGAACACGAGCTCATATGCCCACCAGAGCGGCAGATACAGCAGCGCCGCCGGCCGATCGTACGGGGCTCGTATCGTGCACTTGTACGTCGGGTACAGCGCTGCATTGTATGGTTCCGCGGTGTGGTCGCGATCCCAAATCAGAAGTTTGACCGAATAGCCGTGCGTTGCCAGCGCTTTCGCTATCTTGTTGATGCCGGGCTCTATCCCCCGCCCTCGAATCAACATCACCTTCATTTTGGATGCTCGCCCATCGGTTACTTGCGTTCGGCTTCGACGTGTTCAAGGGAGACGGCGTGCCCGGTAGAGAGAAAAATCAGCGCAAATCGCTCAGGCCTGGCTGTACCGTGCCACATCGGCCTCCACCATCATATGCACGAGTGCCTCAAACGAGGTCTCGGGCGCCCAGCCCAACCTGGCACGGGCTTTTGACGCGTCTCCCCGCAAGTCAGGTACTTCTGCGGGCCGCATAAATCGCTCGTCGATTGTGACGTACTTCTCCCAGTCTAAGCCGACGTGATCGAAGGCAAGCTTGGCGAATTCCCTGACCGAATGGCTCTTGCCGGTGGCGATCACGTAATCATCAGGCTCATCCTGCTGCAGCATGAGCCACATTGCTTTCACGTAATCGCCGGCAAAGCCCCAATCGCGGCGCACGTCGAGGTTGCCCAATCGAAGCTCGTTCGCCCGGCCGCAGGCGATGCGCGCGACCCCGTCTGAGATCTTTTTTGTTACGAACTCAATGCCGCGCCGCGGAGACTCGTGGTTGAAGAGGATGCCGTTGCAGCAGTATAACCCATAGCTCTCACGATAATTGATCGTAGCGTAATACCCATACACTTTTGCAACGGCATATGGGCTTCGGGGGTGAAATGGCGTAGCCTCGCTTTTCAACGGCTGCGGGGAAGTGCCAAACATCTCGCTGCTTGAGGCTTGGTAGAAACGCGCGTCAGGGCTGAAGTGCCGCACGGCTTCCAGCACGCGCACGGTGCCAAGCCCCGTCACGTCACCGGTCAATAGAGGTTGATTCCATGACGTGGCAACGAACGATTGTGCTGCAAGGTTGTAGACCTCGTCAGGCATGGCGGTCTGCACCGCGACGTTGAGTGACGACTGGTCGGTGAGATCGCCCTCGAGCAGCACGAGGTCATCTATATGCGCCCTGATTCGCGTCTCATTGGGAGTGCTTAGCCGTCTCACTAGACCGTAGACTTCATAGCCCTTTTCGAGGAGAAATTCGGCAAGATATGAGCCGTCTTGTCCCGTAATGCCAGTTATCAGTGTCGTCGGCATGATCCCACTATTCTTTCAATCAGTAGTTCGTTGATCGTATTACCTGTATAAGAATGTGCCGTCACGCTCGAATGCCGATCGGCTGGCGATGAAGCCCGTTCCAATTTAACAGAGGCTTTCTTCGCGACAGAACATCTCTGTCTCACGGCATCGGATAGTCGGCAAAACGCACGCACCGCGGCCGCGCGGGAGCGTCACGCCGCCCATCTTGTTGCTTGTTCACTCGAGCTCGAGAACCCACACACGCGTCCGTTTGGTCAGGTTACAGTGACAAAAAGGTACACTGACCTATACACGTTCGCGTCGCCGCTCTTGTACAAATCAAAGGCCAATTTTTGCCCCGAGCCTCGGGTGGTGGCCGTAAATGAGATCGAGTCTTGCCATTTCTGGTTATTAGCGAGGCTGAACGATTCATTCGTAATGGTTTTGTTGGTCAGCGTTGCCACCAGCGTGTAGTTGACGTTCGCGTTTTCTTGATTGACCACACCGACGGTCACATTGGCCGTCTGGCCGACGGTGAGATTCGTCGGATAGTCTGACGCCTTTCCGCTCGCGCCTAAAAGGTACAGCTCAGTAAACGGTTCGGATGGTTGCGGAAGTACGATGATCAGTATCGTTCCGCAAACCGCGAGGATCAAAACGGCCGCGAGGACCCAAGTAAGAAGTTTACGATTCACGCTTTCGGTCTCATTGCTTCGCGCTTGCTGATAAATGTTTTCTTGTGCCGCGAAGATGGCATAGGCAACGCCGCTGCACGCTTGAGGCGACCTCGTGCGGACCGGTGGCCACACACGACGTTATGCTGATACGTTTACCCACAGGTGGGCGTCCCGATATGGATCAGCGGCCATATGGTCTGCGTAAAGCGCAAAATCAAGTTTTACGTTGTCCCCTGGCAGGGTGGGGATAAGGTCTATCTTCTTTTCCCATTGTTGGCCGTCGGAAATGACCACCTGTTCTGAATAGATGACCGCGTGTTGCGTGCTGTTGTTCTCCGAGACCACCAGATTGTAGGTGACGTCCCGCGCCTCGTGATTGACGATAACGACCGTCGCCGGACTTGGGACCCTCACCGCGTACTGCGTTGTGTAATTTCCGAGCGTATCGTTAGCGCCAAGAAGGTAAAACTCAGTGAAGTGCTCGTCAGGTTTCGGCACGAGGATAGCATACCCACCTGCGGCGAGGGAGGCCCCAATTGCAAGAACGAGCACGATCGAGAGTACTCGATCGCAGGTGCTTCGCGACGGCACCGCCGCCTGTTTACCCCACAGTGTCTGCCAGGCCTGCCAGTTGATAGTGAACCGCTCATCCTCCGCGAGCCGGTGCCGACGGATACCTGCAGCAGCGACACACGCTAGTGTAAACGCGACAATCATCGCGAGGGTTGGACTCACCCGGACTCCCCACCTCGTGTAGTTGAGCACCAGTTCAAGGAGTGGTACGATCGCTATGCTGACCCCAAAAGACAGCCCCAGTCGGACCCCGTTGTTGAGCGTCGTTTTGTGTGGAAACAGCGCTGCAATAAACGCATATCCTGGCACAAAAAGAACGACGATGGTGCCAATGATTGGACGCGCGACGGTCGCGCTTAGTGGCGGAATCACACCGGCCGCGAGAGCGGCAAGAGCAAGACCGGAGATAATTAGCAAATCTCCAAAAGTATAGAGGGGCTTCATTTGTTCGCTCGCGGCCACAGCGGCTACACGCTGTTTCGTGGTTTCGCTTGGATAGCGCTTGTGCTCTTATGTGAAGAAGGGAATCCTTTATATGTTTTGGTGTGATGGGCGACTACTGCAATCGCCGGTTTGACTGAGCGTCGAGGAGAGTTATTCTGCGTGCATTCTTGCGTTTCGAAATCGGTTTCAGCAAAAAAGAAATTTCACCCGGCTAGTACTGGCTGTCTACTCGCAGAGGCTCTCACAAAAGTGTTCGACGGACTCGAAGGGCCAGTTCTGTCTCAGTTTGCTTTGCATGCAAATCGAGTACATCTTAACCGTTTTTTTCAGATTTAGTCTGCTGTTACCAATAATTTTGCGAAGCGTAGCAATGAGCAGAGAGTAACAAAGGGCAGCCCCTAGTTGGGGCGTATTCAAACGTTTTGTCGCCAGGTAGGCGTACGACAAACTCGCAAGCGCTCGGTTCTTTCTGCATTTCTTATCCTTTACCAGCTTGTTGCTCACGTAGCCGAGATGTTCGGGAAGCACGCTTGCGACCGATTCGCTTATCAGCGACGCCAGCCTCATTAACGGCTGCGGCCGCGAGCGTGCTGGAGCAACGGCGCCTCGTTCTGCATAGACACTATCGATCATACCCTTGTAGATCATCCCGGTCTTTTTTTCGACGCTTCTGCTGAAAATGTCAGGATGATAAGCTACAGCTTCGGCGCTGAGACGGATCACCATGCCTGCGTTGGTTGCCCGAAATGCGTAGTCTGAGTCCTCAGAGCCAACGAAGAACTGGCGCGCGTCGTAGTAGCCTATCCGGTCAAGCACTTTCTTCGAAATCAACGCTCCGTGCGTCGCAAAAAAAGAAAGATCCCTGCTCTCGGTGAATGCATTCCAAACCATGCGACCCCAAATGTTTTGTACGGCTCCGGATTGGAGCGCGACTACAGATGGACGATCAATGTCCACGATCTTAGGACACAGAATGTCTGCTCGTTCTGCGTTTTGCAAAAGAGAGCCCAAGCAGCCATTTTTGACAGTACCATCCTGATCAAGAAGCCACACCCAGTCAAACCCTTCTTCATGCGCGATTCTCATTCCAAGGCAAAACCCTGCGGCTGAGCCGATGTTTTCAGTGGCGCGCAAGTAACGAGCGAACGGGTAAGAGCCTGAGCGGGTCCTAAATGTTGCTTCGTTTTCACTAACGCAGACGTCGCGAGAATTGTCAACCACGATCAAACCGTTCAAGCCCTCTTGAGTTTGGAGAGAGCGGAGCAGCCTCGTAAGCTCATTTGGATTATTGTAAGCAACAGTTACGGCGCAAACCTGCATGGCTGGTCAAAAAGTGTCGCGAGCGTGCAGCGTGTTTCGATGCAGCAAAGAAGTGGGAGAACTTACCCAAAGGAGCTGAATGGATAACCTTTCATATAACCCTTCTGGTGCACAGCATCGATAGACGAGCGCCCCCCCATGCCGCTGCCGAACTACATCAGCACACATCTCGCGACAGCACAATCGCCGAGTTTCGCAAAACGCGGACGGGTCAAAAAGAGGAGCGTCTACCGACACGCATTTATGTACGCGCTATCACGGCCTGGACCGATCCGGCATCATAGACGACGTCCTGAGTGCCTGTGACGAAATCATACTTGTCCGCGCCCAGCTTCTGGACAGCAACACCGCCTATCAAGTACGGATTGTTTGCGATCTCTCCCCGCAATACTAACGTCGTGTTGTTGCTGAGCGTCCCGTTCCCGTTTAGCGGGGAGCTAAACGGAGTCACGTTTGACGAATTCAATTGGAAGGCAAAGATCCAATAGTAAACAAAATCTGTTCGTATTGGCCCGGTCGTTTTGTTCGCGATGGTCTCCGCAGCCGACACTTCCGACTGCATTAGCGCAATTCGTGGACGCTGATCCCACGGCAACTCGCTCACTACCTTTGCATATGAGTTAGTTATCCCGACAAAACTAAGGATAAGCACCACTGAAAAAATCACTGCGAGACCTTTTCGAGCGTTCACACGAGTCCCAAGCGCTAGAATGGCCACAGCCGCGGGTATGACCATAAACGCTTGCAGATACACGATCCATCTTTCAGGTATAGCTTCTGTCCCGCCTGCAAAATAGATCACCACAGTGATCGTGAGCATGAGAGCCGAAAAAACAGTCCACGCGACGGTGAACGTTTTTTTCCTTTCCCTGCTGATCAGATACAGGAGCCCGACGGTTGCGAAGAGGATGAGGAGGAGTGTTGACAAATCGTTGTACAACGGCAACGACGAAGGCGAGAGCGCGTGGAGGGCAGCAGTCGATGTTGCTACTGCTGCTGGAGGTGCTGCTTCAAGCGGCTGCGCTACAAAGTTCGACGGCTTCGCGCCCGTATGTACGATGGCAAGCAATCGTTGCGCGGCGGAACCGCCTATGAGAATCCAATAGCCTATGAGGGCGCCCACGAATGACGTGACCACGGCCGCGAGAGGCCACAAGTGGAGCGTAAGCGCTTTGGCGTTTTGCGTTTCGTCGCCGTTCGTCGCCCTTCGTGCGCCTAGCCAAATGAGTGCAAACACAACTATCGTGACGACGAGCACGATTGCCGTGTAGGCCGCCGTTCCTTCGTGCGTCAGCAGCACGCTCGCCAGCACCACAAGAAGGAGCACGACGAAACTTGCAAGATCGTTTCGAGGAACGAGGAATAGCACGACCAAGACAACGAGGGTCAACACAATTCCCAAAGTGAGCGGTGTGATGTTAACGCCCCAGAAAATGAACTGGTTGGCGAGCACAAGCAGCAGCGCGGCCAAAAGTCCCGTCCGCTCGTTGACGGCTGCCCTTCCGATGAGGTAGATGAAGACGACACTAATGCATTCGATGACGCCGAGGAAAAAGTAGCTGTTGTGCAGGCCGATCCCGGTGCTCAGCGATACTGCCGCGATAAGCAGGTGCATCATTGGCATATATATATACTCCAGGGACGAATAGGGCGCGACCTGAGCGGGAATGTAGCCGTGGTCGAGTATGTACTGAATGAAGCCCGAATGCCACCACGGATCGGCTACAATAGCGCTCGGGAATTCAAAATAGACACTGGCGCGGACGAGTATCGCCAAGATAATAATTTTAAGCAAGATGCTTGGAGCGTGCTTTACGTTCGAAGTGACTGCGATCTCTATTGCGAGGGATGCGGCGATGAGAGCGATCAAAACGAAAAAAAGAGGGGGACGCGAATATACTGTGATGTGTAGCAAAACGATGGACACGCATAAAAAGCCGAAGAAAAGTGTGGTGAGTAGTTTGTGGGCGCGGTTCTCTGCTAGCGCGCTGAGCTGAGGTCGTGAAAGAGCGAGCGGTGCCGGGGTTCTTCTGTTCAGTCCGGCGTAGAGCGCACAACCGATCAATACTGCCAGGACAGTGGAAAAGATGTAGTAGGAGTTGAGCGTGACGAAGTTGACGACAATAATGATCGCTGACACGACCACGCCGATGGGTGCCAAATAATCGCCGGTTACGAGATCGAACGTGGACGCGAATAGTGTACTCAGTGATCGCCGATCGCTCACGTGAATTCTACTCCTGCTGATCTTAGCTGAAAAAGCCCTCGCAATCTCAAGCTCTGAAGCGCAGACTCTAACCGCCTGATGGCCTTGACTACCGTTAGGTTAATGTCGTTCTATATATTGCTTCTTTTCTTGACGACACGATATCGGCCATGCCCTGGGAAGGAAACACGCACACGAAACCAATTGCCTAGCCCTCACTTCAACAGCCCAAAAACGAGACCTCACCACTTAGGCACCGCGCGACGTGACGCGTTCGCTAGATGTCCGGTATCAGTGCTCGTTTGCGGGCAGTTCATTCTCACTGGGTGATTCGAGCAACAGTGCGCGCATCGCGAGGCGCTGCGGCAACGCGTTTGCGTTGGAGCCTATTCACTCGGAACTGGGATGAGTTATGATTCCCGGCCGCACGAGGCACAGGAGGTAAAAGAGCTAGGCTTTTCGAACTGCTCCTCCGACACCTACACACGCGAGAGCAGCTCCAAGATCCGTCGTGCATAGACCTTATTGCTCAGTTCCGTCACCGCCCGCTGGCGCGCTTTCTTTCCGAGCGCTGTTCTTAGCTCGGCATCTGCCGCCAGCATTGAAAGCGCCTCAACGATTGCATTCGAATCGTTGGGAGCTATAAGCAGCCCGGCATCACCCATGATCAGAGGGATTCCCCCAACTGCCGTCCCGATAACCGCTTTGCCAGATGCCATTGCCTCTGTTAAAGAGTTCGGTGAGCGGTCACTACTCGTGCCAGGGCAGCGCATTGACGGAATAACAACGATATCAGCGAGATTGTAAAGATCTGGCATTTGCTGGTCGTCTATCGGCGGATACGCATAAACGTTTGGCAACGCATTAAGCTCATCCGCGTGCTTGAGAAACACGGGTCCAGTGTCAGGAATGAGGAATACCAGTCGGTCGTCTGCGCGGAAGTTCAGAATTGCCTCCGTCATGAACTCGGCCCCTTTGTACGCGTTGTAGTTTCCCACAAAAAGGGCGATATTTTTGCCCAAATCATCTTGGCGCACGCCGATCCTGCGCGCTAGCTCAAGATTCTTCCGTTCGGGCCGAAAATCATCGATGTTGACGCCGTGCGGCAATGAAAAAATAATGGCCGGATTGCACCCCATTCTCAATAAGTATTCTTTTGAGGCTTCAGACTCAGCAATGATAAGGTCGGAAGCTTTGTGTTCCGCAGTCACAACCATCCGTTTGAGTTTGGCGAGCACTTTGAGCACCAAGCTGTGAAATGTTCTCTCCTCATTTTCTTCAACGACGAGCACGACGCGCGATTTGAGTAGTTTGGCGAGCACAAAGATCGACAGGGTTATCGATGTTTCAGATGCTAGCAAGATGGAAATGTCTGGCCTATAGCGTAGAAAGTTGATCAAGAACGGAACGTAGCTTCTCGCGCTGAGCACGTAGGTCCGCGGTCGATAGCGCCCCCACGGGTAGGTCCCAAAAATGCCGCGCGAGTACGCCCGGACGTCACCTAACATATTCGATAGTTCGTTAACAAAATCGATCATCCAGCGGTAAGTCCACTGAAAATACACGGCCCCCTTCAGTGACTTGAGATCCTCGTCAACGAGATGCAGCTGACCAATCACGGCGCGGCCTAATCTTTCAGATAGCCTTATAATGTTTTCTCTCCCCCCGCGAGGAGCGACACGCGCCATAGACCTCGCTGCGACCTTCCACAGGCGGTTGCACCGGGGCGAATAATCCTATTCCCAGTCGTTGCAAGGGCGGCGGCCCGCCGCGTTGCCTGTCAGTAAGCGCCCGAAAAAGTGCTAAGCCAACATCAGCGAGAGCGAAGCGCTTTTCGCTCTCGCGTTCCCTCCTGAACGATCTCTCGGAGACTCTTAACTTCCTCGTAGGTTTCCAGCGTTCTAGACGCAATCCGATCCCAGCGATACTCGTCGAGATCGACCGCGCTGCGTACGCGCACCGCAGCCTCCAACGCTTTTGCCAGTTCGGGCGCATTCGTCTTTCCTGCCTGTATCGAAACGACAGCGCCCCGAAATCGCTGCGCTAGCTCGTGCAGACCGAACGCATCGTTGACAAGTACAGGCTTTCCAGCGGCGAGCGCCTCGAGCACCGTAATCCCAAATGACTCGACTTCAGACAAATTCACGAGCAAAGCGCTTGTTTTTATCCATCTATATAGGTCCGCGTCGGCGCAAGCGCCGAGTAACCGCACGCGGCCCCCTAGCTGATTCCGTCGGATGGTAGCCTCAAGTTCGCTCTTGTACGGACCTTCTCCGATAACATAGAACGCGAAGTCCTCAGGCAAATAATCGACTGCCTCGATAACGCGCTGCACGTTCTTGTATCGCTCGAGCCGACCGACGTAGAGGATGAGCGTGCCATCAAATTTGTAGGGCTCGGCATCTTGAATTTCATCTGCGTTCACCCCACCGTAGATGACGGCTATCTTGTCCACGACGGCAAAGCGTTCACGAATTGCGGCCGCCTCTGTTTCTGAAACACAGATAACCTTGCTCGACTTGCCTAAGGCGTACCGACCGACTGTGCGCTCGAATGGGAGTTTAAGAACACCAAGAAGCTTGCTCGATGCCTGCTGGTGGAAATACGGTGAGATAATGAGCGGCGTGCGGCCGGCGGTCAAGGCGGCCACTAACGGGATCAAAGTGCTGAAACCGTGCGCGTGGACAACGTCAACGTCGCGCGCAAATCGCTTGAGATCCATAAACATTCTTAAGGACGCGTAAGCGGCTCGCTTGCTCGTTGGATACGTTCTCACGTGCACGCCCTTCCAGTCGCAGGTTTGGGCGTGACCAAGGGTTCCTGACCACACGTATACGTCGGCATCGTGATCGCGCGATAGCCTCTGTGCGAGCTCACCAACGACTCGTTCTATTCCGCCGCGATGGTAAGGCGGAAGCGGAGCTACCATGAGGATCTTCATTTCGACTCAATCGCAGGCACGTGTCGTTTTTTCGACATAGTTAAGGACGTCATCGACAGTGTCTTTCTGCATACGGGGGAGAATAAGCGAGGAATTCGTTTTGTTTGCCAACCTTCCGTCGCGAATACCTTTGAGCGCTTCCACAAATTCGTCTGCCGTACTGGCCACATAGGTCATGGCCCTCAGATCCTCAGGAAGTCCTTGGACTGCTTCGGGCGTCGCCACAACTGGCTTTCCGCACGCGAGCGATTCTACCGCTCGCAGTTTGACGCCACTCGCATTCTTGATCGGTATGATGATCGCGTCCGCCCCCCTAATATATAGCCCTGGATCGCTCACAGCGCCAATGAAATTGATTCCAGTTCCGGAAAGCAGGTCTTCGGGAGCTTTTCCGGAACCAAATACGTGTACCTTGAATGCACCGTTCGAGCGCTCACGTCTGAGTGCCGGGATGAGCTCCTTTGCTATAAAGGTCAAAGCAACCCGATTTTGATACCGATCCAAACTCCCATAAAACACGACATTGAAGAAATCGCCGCCGTAATCATAACGGGCGCCATCAGGCCTAAATACTTGCGCATCGGGTTGCGGCGGTATATGAAAAACGCGGCAGGAAGCGTGCTTGACCGCATAGTCACAATCTCGCGTACTAATCGTTATGACGGCGTCGACCCTGTTCAGAATCCAGTTTTCGAGTATATGAAGTGGGAGATGCAAGGGCGAGCCTAAGCTGTTCACATATTGCCATGCAACGTCGTGCATGAAGAGAACGAGGGGCGCATCGTTGTTGCTGGCGACGTAGGCAGCTATGTGATATCCGTAGACCGAAGTAAACACACAATCTGCCTCGATATCGCGGATCTGTGCTTTGTCCCATAACATGTCGGGCCTGATGATGTCAAGCCACGTTGATAAGCGGCTCCACTTGACCCGTGATGGCAGAAAGTGCGTGTCAAAACTGATGTCCTTGGGCAAATAGCCCTCTTCTGAGCTTTTTTCAGACGTATAATACATGGTAACGCTATTATTTCGTGCGAGATCTGTCAACAGCTGGAACGTCCACCAATCGCCGCCGCTGCTAATAGGGATCCTCTTGTAGATGTCGATAAACGCAATTTTCATATTCTTGTGCTGTTCTCGCGCGATCCCGTCGAAAGCAGCGCGAACGATGCCGCCGACCACGGCGTAATCCCCTACTCGCAGAAAGTTGAAAAACGTGTCGTTGTGTGCTGAGAGAATTACATCCCGACCTCATTGTTATCGCCTTCATCCGCGAGAGGCACGGAAAAGACCGATAGTATCACAGAGGGAAGGTCACTCTTGAAGTGTAGCGCAGAAGGCTGGTTATATCTCCGTCACGCATACGCAACGAGTGGCGGGGTGTCATCGGCTAGGCGGAAGCGTATCTAACACAGCAACGAACAAACAAACAATCCCAAGGACACAACGTCGCTCGACAAAATGAATATTAACGTGCAGCACGCGAACTACACGGTGAGCGTCGAGTATGCGACGCGGCCATGATCGAGCCACGACGAATGGCACGCTGTGCGAAAGATTTTGAGAGCAGGCAGCAGCGCAAATACGCAAAAAGCTTAGACGTAGGCTGCTGCCTCTGCTGCGCTCACGCCCAGCTGGCTCGCATCGACCGCACAGAGCGGGCGTGTTATGGCATATACAGACCGGCAAACGCAACGGTGCGCGATAAACACGACGGCTGCGCTGCATACGCCCTCATACGGGAGCAACAGCTCCCTTCGGACGCTCACCGACGGGTACACTAGCAGCCCAGACGCCGTCCGTGGTGCTGGCAGTACGTTCTCGGTGTGCTGGGCACGCGCCCCACTATCGTCTACCCAGAGCGGGCAATGGTGACGGCGTCACACGCCACCGATGGCCGTCCAGACGCACCATCCACCGGAGGCTGCGTAGTTATAGTCTATCTGATAGAGGGCAGCGAATGGGCCGGCGCTGCCGCGCGCAAAGACGCTGATGCCATGACCAGTCATCGTCGGCGTAGTCGCTGTGGCTGATGGTGACGAGGTCAGAACCGAGTTGATGCCTTTATAGCCTGCGCTGTTTCCTACCCAATTGTTATAGAGGTTGCTACCAGTGCCGGTGACTAACCAACCGATCCGATCTGGTCCCCAGTTGTACGCTGCCGGACTAGTATATGTCCCGCTCGAGGCTGCGAGGACCTGCCCGCTGAGGCCGGTCCAGCTCTTATCCCAGCCAGCAGTGGTGGTGTAATGCTTATACCAGAGGCTGCCGCTGGTACCGGCCACAAAGAGGCCGATTTGACTACCGTCAGGTAGCGCCGTGGCACCAGGTGCCGAGGTCAGAATCCCGCCCAGGTTATTCCAGCCACTGGGAGCCCCGCTGCCTGTTTGCTCGCGTAATAGCAGTGGTGGTCAGTGCCGGACGCCTTTAGAACGCGCGCTGCACACACGTCATGCAGGCCCCAACCGTTAAACTCGAAGATGCCAGCGTGTAGCTCCCTCGCGGTGAGCGAATGCCAGCCGGTGGCGTTGGACTTCGCGGTCGCCTCGTGCTTTGTGCGCAAACAACGCCTCCACTCGTGTCCGGCCTAATGCACGGTGATCGTCACGACTGCGCTCGTCGATGTTTATCCCAACTGACTCAACTCGGCCACTATGACCTTCACGGTTGAGCGAAGGCCTCGCGGTGTACACGGAGCTGCCGGCGTAGTCGGGGCAACGCAAGCCCCAAAGCCGCATCTTTAACTCCTTTTAACCAGCAGGCACCCGCGCTCAGTATCGGTATGTCTTCACTGCGTAAGCGGCGATTGCGAGTCCGGCAAAAATGAGTCCGGCAAAAACGAGCACGAAATCGAAGCCGGGCTCTGTACCCTGACTTGTGACCGCAGCTGCGTTGCTCGTGCCCTGACTTGTGACCGCAGCTGCGTTGCTCGTGCCCTGACTTGTGACCGCAGCTGCGTCGCCGAAGGCGTAGACGTTGTGGTCTGTGCTCCCCACGTAGACGATGCCGTTTACGACGGCGGGGGAGGAGTAAACCCTGTAAGCGGTCGTGAAGGCCCGCAGCTTCGCCCCGGTGGTGGCGTTGAGGGCGTAGACGTTGTGGTCCCAGCTCCCCACATAGACCACGCCGTTGGCGACGGCGGGAGAGGAGAACACGGGGCTTCCTGTGGCGGAGACGTTGACGGGGGTGGTGCCGTTGGCGACGGCGGGAGGTGGGCGCTGGCTGGTTCTGGTCGTAAAGCTCCACAGCATCGCCCCGGTGGTGGCGTTGAGGGCGTAGACGTTGCCATCATAGCTCCCGACATAGACCACGTTGTTGGCGACGGCGGGAGAGGAGAACACCTTGTCTGCGGTCGTAAAGCTCCACAGCATCGCCCCGGTGGTGGCGTTGAGGGCGTAGACGTTGTGGTCAAGGCTCCCGACATAGACCACGCCGTTGGCGACGGCGGGGGATGAGTCAACATAGCCCCCGGTCGTGTAGTTCCAGAGCTTGGCTCCGTTGTTGGCGTTGAGGGCGTAGACGTTGTGGTCCCAGCTCCCCACGTAGACGATGCCGTTTACGACGGCGGGGGAGGAGCCAACGTAGTTTCCGGTCGTGTAGTTCCAGAGCTTGGCTCCGTTGTTGGCGTTGAGGGCGTAGACGTTGCCGTCATCGCTCCCCATATAGACCACGCCGTTGGCGACGGCGGGGGCTCCGCCCACGTAGAGTCCGGTCGTGAACTTCCACGTCAGCTTGCCATTCGAGGCGTTGCTCCCGGCCACGGTGCTGTAATCGCCCGTGTGCTCAGGGTTGTAGCGGAACTGCATCGTATCGGTCTGTGCTGCTGCAGGAACGGCTACAGCGCCTGCGAATAAGACAGCAATGAGCAGGACGACTAAAGAAAATGAGATAGTCTTGTTTACGCCCACGATCGCCTCTTGCAATGTTCTTAGAGCCTAAGAACGTGCCAGAAATATGATAAAGGCTCCGGTCTAAAACGGACGATAATAGAGAGACATAACATGTCCGGACCGTAAGCTAGGCCCGAACTGCCCTTATTATACCTTTTTTCCGAAACGCCGCGAAAGAAAGTGCGCTAATGGGAAGCCGTGTAGCAATTTTTGAACATGCTGAGCCAAGATAGCGCAGCGTGTTTCTTTTGCTTATCCCTCCGCTCCTTGCTCGTTATGTCTTTTTTCGACTTAAAGGTCCGGAGCCGCTTCTCAAGCCCCTTTCACGGTCGCTGTAATTCACAACGTCCGAAACC
>JBEKER010000007.1:0-48204 GCA_050013755.1 Halobacteriota archaeon | reverse complement strand
CACCTTATTTGTGCTTTTGTTAACCTTCACTTTGGAAGGCCGAATCACCTTTTCATGAAGCTTATAGCCCTTTTGAATCTCCTCAGTTATCACGTTATCTGGAAGGTTGGTATCCACTTCAGTCATAATCGCTTCGTGCAAATGCGGATCAAACAACTCTCCGACCGAGTCTATCCTCGTGACTCCGTTCCTACTCAAAATATCGCATAGCTGCTTGCGTATCAACTCGATTCCTTCGTAGACACCTTGGACGCCCTCAGCCCTTAGTGCCTGAGCAGCTCGCTCGAGATTGTCAGAGATATCAAGTAACTCCCTAATCAGATCGACGGACGCATACTTAGCGAGATCCTTGCTTTGGATTTTAGTTCGTCGCTTGAAGTTTTCGAAGTCAGCTTGAAGCCTTTGTAGGCGCGAAAGGTATTCTTGATTCTGTCCTTTGACGTTGTCAAGCTCCTCCAAAATAGCTGCTTCCTCAGGGGGAATTTCGACTTCGACAAGCTCTTGGTCGTCATCTTGTTGAATCAGCGATACCTCCTCAAAGAAAAGACTACTTTTTTATATGTTTAAACTTCTATATAAAAGCTTCCTTGGCAGTTAAATCAAAAAAAATCGGGTCTATGAGCTTCTTTAAGATCGATCTTAACCCCCACGCGTTCGCATTTTCTGGCTTGGAGTTTCAACGTATTACGACGTGATGATGGGGCACGCGCCTTGTGCTGCTAGGAGCTTCGCGCGCATTAAGATAGTAAACTGTGCCCGCAGCGTGCCTCAAACGATATTGCTATAGTTGTCGATGTTCTTTCTTATCGTCGTGGCAGATTCTACGGTGCAGTGCACACCAATGATTTTTCCAGCTTCAACGAGGATCCCGTGCCCGAAACGACAATTCTCACCGATTATCGCACCTAAATTCATTACGTGGTGCAGCTCTCCGTCAAGAAATGGCATAGCAAGCTTTGTTTGCTCTGCGATGAAATGGGAACCGATCATTGTATTTTTTCCAATGATAGAATTTGCGACGAGTGAGTGAGAGCCCAGTCGTACGTCGTTCATAACCAAAGAATTTCGCACCTCGGTAAACGAGTCGATGGTAACGCCATTTCCTATGCTCGTCGACGGGAGTATAGTCACATTAGGTCCAATCTCAGCGTCTCTTCCTATGACGACCGGGCCGAGCACATAAGACCCAGACCGTATTATCGAGTTTTCGCCGACGATGACGCTTCCCCTCACCTTCGCATCGTCTTCGATTTGGCCGTTTTGGTGGGCGGGCGCCTCTTTTAGAGAAGCAAGCACTGCCGCGTTTGCGTTAAGCAAATCCCAAGGGTAACTGGCATCGATCCACATAGAGGTAGTGTGGACGCCTGTGACGTCATACTGCTTCTCGATCATCCTCTGAATGGTATCCGTTATCTCGTATTCACCCCGAGGAGATATCTTTGTGTACGGTATCTCATTGAAGGCAGCAGGAGCAAAAACGTAGATGCCCGTATTGATGTAGTGGCTAATATCCGTCCCGGGCTTTTCGACTATTTGAGTGACGCGGTTGCCTTCCGTCGTGACGACTCCATAGCCCTTAACGTTTTCTTTCACGGTGAAAAGGAGCGTCACGTCGCCGGATGCGTTGCTCATGACTTCTTCTATGGCTTGCGGGCTAGTGAGATTGTCGCCATTTAGAACTAAGAAGCTTTCCTCGATTGAATCTTCGGCCAGCTTTATAGCGTGAGCAGTTCCGAGCTGCTGTGGCTGCTCGACGTAGTTTATTTTAACGCCGAATTTCTTGCCACCCTCAAAATAGTTCATCACTTTTTCTTTTTTGTAGCCGACTACCAAACTGATGTCGGTGACGCCGCACCCTGCCAGAGAATCGATCACATATTCAAGAATGGGCCTATTAGCCACCGGTACCATTGCTTTCGGCTGAGTCAGTGTGAATGGCCTTAGTCGCGTTCCTTCGCCTGCAGCTAGGACAATGGCTTTCAACGTATCACTTCGCACATCTATACGGAAAATAACTATATAGGCGTTACTTATCATGCTGATTTGGAAAGTCAGTTTTGATTTGACGTTCCAAAGCTTGTTGTGGTCATGTTTTTAGGTGATTCATGAGAGGGGATCAGTGCACGAATCTGCAGGAACTGACGCGAGTTGTTGTTGGTAACGCTATTTACCCGGACGATACAATGCGAGGCAAACGCAAAGCATTTGCCGAACACGTCAGAGCGTTTCATAACGATTCTCGGATCCCGCTTCAAGCAGATTATGAAGGAATTGTGTTGATGTCTGCCCATCAGCCAAACTTCCTTCCCTACAGTGGGGTCGTGCGCAAGGCGGTGCTCGTCCATGTGGTGGCCGAGCAGTTGCGCAAGAGACTTGACTGCCCTGTGGTTGAGCTCTTCTGTTTTGCCGACCAGGACTTCGCTAATGAGCGATGGTTCCGAGAAGCGCAGCTCCCCAGCGTCAGAAACAGAAACGGCACGCTCACCCTCGACTTGTCGGTCGCTCCCGCGTACCACAACAAGCTCATGCGCGCCGTTCCGAAGCCAGACAGCGCGGAAGTAGCAAAGCTAAAAAGTGACATTGAGCGTTGGGCGAGCGAGTCGTTCGAGTCGGTGATGAAGCACGCGAAGCGTTTGAAGCTGCGGGTTCCGGACGTCGACCTCGACACGCGCACCGTATCTGACGTTATCGATCGGGCGTATGAGAGAAGCACGAACGCAGCTGATTTTAACGCATTCTTTTTCGCGTACCTCATTGAGGAGTGTGGGTATACAACCGCCTTCGCGCGGTTTTCCCAATGCCAACAGGTGTTCAGTGATGAGATTGCTTTTCTGTTGGAAAACTACGACCAGTACGCTAGATTGATAGCCAAGGCGCAGAAGAACCCAGGTACGAAGCCACCAATCCCTGTTTGGTATCATTGCCCATGCGGCGGAAAAGCTGACGTAGAGATGAGGGGGGCGCCCGATCATGCGCTCGTGGCGAAGTGTCGCGCGTGTACCACAACCGTAGAGTTTCCAGGGGATTTACGCTCAGCTCTGGGACAGATGTTGCCCAACGTGTCGCTCCGAGCAGAGGCAATGCTTATCGCCTTTAGCGGCATAGGCGTTTCGTTCTACGTCGGCGGCCACGGAGGCGCCGAATATCTGGGCAGAGCTGAGAAGATCGCTGGAGCGCTTGGGATGCGATTCCCAGTCGTCTCGATATGGAGGCCGAAAGACATGTACGGGGGGGTTGGACAGCTGGACGCAGTTCTTGAGCTGCTGAGGGTACGATCTCAATACAATCTCGTGAAGGATGAGAAGTGCGACGTGGAGATCGTACAGGGCGAGTTGGACGATATTCTCGCGGACATTGACGGCGTCATCTGCGCGCTTGACAACTTGAAAAGTGCAGTCGCAAATAGGAAACTTGATGGCTTTAAAGAGAAGATAGCCACAATAGTAAGTATGCAAAATGAGTTGAGAACACGATTTGAACGAAACCAGATCGCAAGAGATCGCTCGATCGTGGGCAATGCAGCGAAAACGCTGACAGTGATGCCCTCCATCATTGATTATGCAACTAACATAGGGATACGATCGACCTGTGCTCAGTGGTCGTACGCACTAAAAACAAATATAAGTTTCAAAGCAGACGTGTCTTTGCGCACCAATACTTCGATGGACGCATTGTTCAACTCGACAAAACAACTATGTACTGGTGATTTATTTGGGTAAAGTAATTCTAGCGATCGGCGCTCATCCAGATGATTGTGAGCTAGGCTGCTACGCGACGTTAGCCTATCACAAACACAAAGGCGACGAGGTGCACCTTCTTGTACTCTCCAAGGGCGAAGCAGGAGGGCCAAGTGACAAAAGAATCAGTGAGTGTAAGAAAGCCGCACAGGTCCTCGGCGCGGACAGTATCACTATTGAGGATCTCAAGGATCGGATGATTACAACTGACTACCAGACAATCGAGCTTATTCAAGCAAAGGTAGATGCATTACAGCCCGATAGAATATATACACACAGTTCGCACGACAATCACCAAGATCATCGAAATGCCGCCCTTGCAACTATGACGTTGTACAGGCACGTGGATGATATTTTTCTCTATGAGTCTCCCAGCGTGTCACTTGAGTTTACTCCACGAGTTTTTGTCAACATTACGAATTTCTTCCACATCAAACTCGAAGCGTTAAAGCTTCACGAAACGCAGAATGATAAGTACTACGTGCGAACAGAAGCGATAGCTGGTCTCGCACAGTATCGCGCTTTTCAGGCCGGCATGTTAGCGACTCATAATCACAGTAAAGCTGAAGCGTTCGATCTGGCAAAGCTGACCTTATGACGATTGCTTAAACGAAGAGAGAGTTTTTGGCTAGCTTAGGCTTTTGGCTTGACAGTCTTCGTCTGTCTTGACTGCTAAGCGCGCTGCTCTCAAAGCCCTTATTATCAGGAAGAAGATTGTTACGAAGACGAGTGCAGCAAATAACGAATACGCAGTGGTTCCTCTGGTGTCATTTGTCAGCATTGAAGGATAGCCTTAAAAAGCCCGATTGCGACCACCATGGCAATATACAAACGGATCGACCTAGTTAATCGCTCCGTTACCTCCGACTGATCTAATCTGGCAAATACGTGAGCGAAATAGCGAAGCCAGGACGACAACCACGGCACTGAACGCGAGAACAATTTGCACTAAGTTCGAAATACGTTCCTTTTTATCTTCTCTTTGCAATGCAAATATGATTCAAAGCGGGAACCTTGGGCTCATTGCCTATTCTGATCACGATGAGATCGAATTATCAAGTCGTGTCGCCAAAGAACCGACTGAGCTTTGCGAGGCCCCAATCTATGCGGATTTTTGGCTCGTAGTTGATGATTCGCTTTGCGTTTCTGATATCCGCCAGTGACCTCCTGCCGTCGCCGATACGCGGCGCGTCGTGCTCGATGCTCGAATCAGAAAGAGCTATTTTCTTGATCATCATCGCCAGTTCATTTATGGACGTCTCGCGCCCGCTTCCTACGTTCACCACTAAATTTGCTGCATCGCTACTTGCCGCCAGCAAATTCGCATTCGCCACGTCTGCTACATACACGAAGTCCCGGGTCTGGTTCCCGTCGCCGTGTATTTGCAGAGGTGCGTTTCTTGTTGCATTATAGAAGAATGCAGAAATCACGCCAGAGTACGCGTTTTCCGGACGTTGATAAGGACCATAAACGTTGAAGTATCGCAAAGACAGCGTGCTGAGGCCATACAAATTATGATAAGCAGCCATGTAGAGTTCGCCGCAATACTTGCTCACAGCATAGGGAGACAGAGGACGTATCGGCTGTGCTTCATCTATGGGAAAAGAATCAGCATTTCCATAGACGGCAGCACTCGATGAATAAACGAGCTTAGACACGTCATTTCTTCGAGCAGCCTCACAGACTGATAAAGTACCCTTCACGTTGTTGTCCATATCGACGAATGGCGCTCTGGTGCTTGCGACTACGTCGACCTGAGCGGCGGTGTGGAAAACTACGTCAACATCATTAAACGCCTCGTTCGTCGCGCCGGTATCTCTGATATCCGTCTTGATTAGGCGCACGTTCGGCAATCGAACTACCCGTGCTGCGTTGCTTAGATTGTCAAGTATGCGTACTTCCGCGTATTCGGGAGAGATTAGCTCGGCAATCTGGTTTCCTATAAACCCGTAACCACCTGTAACTAACGCAATCATGTTATAAACGAAAAAGATTCAGGTTTTAGTCCGTACGAATAATACTTAAAAGCATCGTTGGCCAGCCGGCGCACCAAACGGTGCGGCAAAGACGTCTAAAGAACGGCCCTAGGTAAGGGTCCGCCATTTGAAGGGATATTCCGCACGGAGCTTCTCATTCTTGCACGGCGGATATTCTGCGTTTGGACACGCGTTCAAGCAGTCAGAGCCACAAACTGGTACGAAACGCCCCGACCGATCTCGCATAGCCAACTCTCCGAGAGTGCGGCATCGTGTCGCGTCACCAGGTATGAGATCCAGCGGTTCTTGACAAAGAGAGAGACCCATGCCGTAATGATCACAAAGCGAAGCGAGATATGTGTAGAGCGTAAGTCGGTCTTTCGGGCTTAGCGTGTACTTTTTTCCGTTAAAGACATAGCGAGTCCGGACCAGCGCAGCTGACTCCGTGTAGCCGCCTTCCTCGATCCTTACGAGTAATTTCCGAAACGCTCGGGAATTGAAACTCCCCGTTGACGTAGTAATGTGGCAAACGTCCATCGAGCTCAACGTCTGAAACAGTTCGTCCAACTCACCGTAATCGTCGGTCAGCCCAGAGATTATCGGATCAACTCTCACTGAGACGTTGACGCCCGCACTCACAAGCTTTTCGATGGCCCTCAGCCTGCGAAAGACTTCTGGCGCATTGCTGATCGCGCTGAGCTTGTCACGGTTGAGACTCTCACACGTGAAGGATACACGAAATCTCTCATAATCTGCCCAGCGAGTTTCAAGGACTTTCAAAGCGAGGTCCGATTTAGTGACGATAGTAAAAAAGACGCCGTGGTCTGCGGCGATACCCATTGCGTCGAGGGAAGTTTTCCACACAAGATCAAGCGGTTGAAATGGATCTGTCACAGCGCAAAAATATAGAGGAGGACACGTGCGAATCGTTCTTAACTCGCTATCAAGCAGCTTAGGTGTATTTTCGTACACCTCGATGAGACGTCCGTTCGCGGACCACGGGTAGCTCTTCGCGTAGCAATATGCGCAATCAAAAACGCAGTGCCCGCTCTTCGTGATATTTACGATACCTGCGTGCGGGCACCGCCGCCGCTCGACACCGTAGGGAAAATCGTGAATAACTCTGCTTCGTCTTTCTACAGGAATTGCTTTGAACATGGCACAGGGTTGTGGTGCAATATATCAACCTCATAATAATAGCTGCCGCCGGTCATCCCACTTTTGCTCGGCTGAGTTTGAGCGAGGATCGCAAGCTTAAAGACTGGATAACATATAGATTGCGTAACGAGAGACCATCGGTTCGGCAAGCAGGAACGTATCCAAATCAACAAGCAATCGTCAAATGAACTGGCTAGAAAAGATCGCTTACAGACTGAACATTGTTTTATTCAGAATAAGCACGGGGAACGCCCGCGTCCGCCTAGCACGAAGATTAGGAGTACGTATAGGCAGCAACTGTGAACTCTACTACTGTAATTTGAGCACCGAACCGTACTTGATTTCGATCGGAAATAACTGCAAGATTACGTACGGCGTTACCTTTATGACTCACGACGGAGCCAAATGGGTGCTCGAGCAGAACGCGGACTTCGAAGGCAGCAAATTCGGCCCCATAATTATTCGGGATAACTCTTTCATCGGCGTTAACGCGATTATAATGCCGGGCGTAGCTATCGGTCCCAGCAGCGTGGTAGGGGCGGGAGCGGTCGTCACAAAAGACGTGCCGCCGAACACTGTTTATGCGGGCAATCCTGCACGGTTCATCAGCACTTACGAGGAGTACTTGGAGAAGTGCCGTTTGAAAAACACCGGAAACATTCCTCGAAAGGAGCTGAAAGCCGTTTTGACCAACATGTTTGAGCGCGAACTGGATCAGCACATCGAACTCCCAGACGAGCCGGTCCTCGAAACCCATGAGCCGGGGCATTGATGAATAGCAGCACAGCGGACGATCCCAGGTGCATACGACAAAGGATTCCATCACGGCACCGAGAGGCCGTCGTCTGAGTACTAAGTCAATCTGCACCGCCTTGCGCAGGTTCCGCGAAAGAGATTGAAGTTCGGCCCGCCAAAAAAAAAGCCGCAGAACAGAAGCGAATACGCGTCAACCGCAACACAGGTTGGGCCAAAATGAGTTTGTTCTGGACGTTTCTTTTAAATGACGGGCATCGTTGCGCTCGCCTTTGCGGCTGCCCACATATCGTGTCGGGCGGCTTTATAGCTACAGCTGTAATTACAGATAGCCCAAGTAGTTTAATATTCCCTTTATCTCTGCGCTTGTGACAAAAACCGGATCTCGATGCTTGTACTTTTTTATCTCTTTTCGGAGTAATAAGTCGCTGCATATTCTTGAACGAGTGACAGTTCTTTCATCTCTGGCGCCACGACTAACATGTCTTGTGTTTCGTAAGCTCTTCTCTGTTCACTTTCGGTCATCAGCTCCTCTCGTATTTTTTCGCCTGGTCTAACACCGATCAGCTGAATCTCGATTTCTTCCGGTTTGTACCCATATTCTGGCGCTAGCTCTCGAATCATGACCTCAGCAACTTCCGCTATTCTCATGACTTTCATCTTGAGAATAAACGTTTCTCCGCCTCGTGCAAGCTCTCCCGCGGTCATAATCAGCCTAAGCGCATTCGGCATGATGATGTTAGGCCGCACCATGTCCTCGTGGGTGAGGGTGACAGGGCCGCCGTTTGCGATTTGCCTCCTAAACAGAGGAAAAATCGAGCCGCGAGAGCCCAGTACGTTGCCAAATCTTACACTTGCGAATATCGTTCCCGGGCTCCCCTGCTTGCTGTTAGCGAGAGTGAGCAAGCGCTCCGCGAGGAGTTTGGTGGCACCATATACAGTCGTCGGCTTGACGGCTTTGCCTGTGCTCGTAAATATCACTTTTCCGACGTTCTCGCGCAAACATAGATCGGCCAAGTTGTGAGTCCCAGCGATATTCGTTTTAATAGTTTCATAGGGGTTATATTCGCACATTGGAACGTTCTTGAGCCCAGCAAGGTGGAAAACAAAATCAACGCCGTCAAAAAGCGGTTCCATGCTGTCTTTGTCCTTCACGTCAGCGACAAATGTGGACACTTTGCTAGACCTGAGATCTTGCTCGAGATCATATAGCGCGCCCTCGTTGTTGTCGGTCAGGATCACGGCGCGGGGATTGGCATCCAACAGCGTGCGAACGAGTTGTGATCCGATTGATCCGGCGGCGCCGGTCATCAATACGGTCTTATGATGGTAAAACGCGTTTGTGCCCATAGTCTGCCACAAAGCAGTGCGAGGAGTACTTTCATTCATTCCACATTCCTGTTAACCTTTTCTTTCATTCGGGCCCCCGCCTGTCATATCCTGGCCATTCGAAGTTCGACACTCTCTACGCACCTAGTCTCTAACTTCATCTTTTCTCAGCTGAGATCAAATCCTAGCCTAAATCAAGCTTTAATCAAGGTTCTAAAGTCTATTAGCGCATCTAGGCAGTGAATGCGGCTTTGTGAGTGCGCTGACTCTGAGAAACGATCAAGAACAGTGCGAGAACTGGCCCAGCAAGCGAAGCGGAGTATGTTAAAAATTAGTTGCTGTCGAGCCCTAAAAGCTCTTTGCATAGCGCCTTTTCTTTCAACGCACAGGCTTCGTTCGAGTATTTCTCAAGTGCGACTGACCTGCACATTTGTGGAAACGCATCGTTTGCCAAAGCTTCTGAAATTTTTCTTGCGATGTCATCAGGATCGTCAGAGGCGACATACCCCGTCACCCCATCATCTACAGTATCTCTAATTCCTAACACGTTCGTTCCAACTGCCGGCGTGCCGCAAGACATTGCCTCTATCAGAACCCTCGGTTGTCCTTCCGTTGAACTGGTCATCACGATCAAGTCTGCCATGTTCATGAATTTCGGCACGTCGGCATATTGCACTGCGCCCGTGAAAATCACTTTGTCCGCAATACCAAGGGATTTTGTCATGTCCTTAAGCTCGTTTTCCAGAGCTCCAGAACCGACTATAAACAGCTTGAAGTGCTCAGGAAGCTGTGCGGCTGCCTTTAGAAGGAGGTCAAGCCGTTTGACTGCATGCAGTCTTCCGATATACATGAGTATCTTTTCATCTCGGACGCTGTAAGTCTTTTTGAGCTCCGTGACATCAATGCCGGGTTTAAAAATGTCTTCATCGAACGTCAATGGTATGATCTCCACTCTCTTAGCGCCTCTTTCGCGAAGCTCCGTCTCCAGAGATTGGTTTCGCGTGACCAAAACATCGGCGTTTCTTATGACATAGTTCTCGATAAGTCTTGCAACTGTTCCAAGAATTCTGCCTTTGTTCACGTGCGTGACTTGATCCGCCCAGTTGTATTCATAAAAAACGACTGAAGGCTTCTTTTTTGCCTTTGCTGCGACTATTGCTCCCGGACATGCAGCAGAAATGCCCCGGACCAGCGCATTTCCTTTCAATCGCTTAGCGATTCTGAATGTGCTTAAGGCGACATATGAAAAGTGCCAAAGACCAAATTTCTCGAACAGCGCCGACGGAACGTGTTCTATGGCGGGGGCCAAATCAAATTTGTTTGTATCCCCTGTAAACAAGAATAGATCGCACAGATCCTCGTACCTCAGCAAGAAATCTTTGAGCAGACGAATCATGCTGCCGTCTGTTTTCACGCTGTCAATCAGTCGAACGTCGAATGAAGTTACAAACAGGATTCTGCACCTTTCTTGAGGCATCCGATTGATCATAGTAGAGTAAACGTTAATAATCTTTTAGATGCGCCAACAAAAATATATTTAACAAGAGCGGCCTGAATAGTTGACCCATAATGGCCAACACCATCGCGAGACTTGCGTCGGTTTTTCAAAAAGCACGCGACTTGTTGTCCGTACAGTACATCCGAAGCGTCTTGCGAGGGCTCTCGGTTTTGGGGGGCGGATATGCGCTGGCGAAACTCATATCGCTGGCGGAAGAACTTTTTGTTGGGCGTTACCTCGGCGTACAGGTTTACGGAACTTATCTCGTCATTCTAGCCATAGCTACAATCTTAAGCGCCGTGATGACCCTCGGATTGCCGAAGGCCGTCGTGAAGATAGTTGCCGAACGAAACGAGCGTATTGCCGACGTGCCGATCAATGCTCTATATATTGCTTTTTTTCTCTCGATTGCAGTATCTCTGCCCGTAATTGTCGTCGGCTTCTCTGGCAACTTGCTAAACCTGCTTGGCATCTCCCAGTACGAGTTGATTTTCGGCTACATAATAGCGTTTCTGCTTACGGTATACACCGTTGCACAATCGTTCAAACTGGCGCTCAATAAGATTAGATTTGTTGTTATCGCAGACATCATTTATTGGAGCGTCGCGCTCATTTTTTTTGTCGTTTTTCGCAACTTGACGCTCGGCTTAGTCGGCATATGCGTCGGCCCCTTACTCGGTTCTCTTGTCCTGATTCACGAAGTGCCCCTGGGTTTTCCGCGCGTTTCGATTGCGAGAATGAGGTCACTAGTCCACTCACCGTCTATTTGGGCGCTGACAGCGTCCTCGGCGTCTCAGCGCAGCAGATTAGTATCCTTTACCTGAACGTTATAGCGACCGCTTACGCCGTTGGGGTGTTTGGCGCACACTATCGGTCGAGTATTTTCCTGATTGTGCCGCTCGTAACCGTCCTTTCTATGGCGTTATACCCTCGCTTTTGCTCTCTCGACTGGGGTTTGCGGCCCCTGGTTGGGAGATATCTAGCTTACTTCGGCGTTCCAATATGTTTGGCCGGGTTTTTGCTGTCTTACGTAAGTGGCGTTGTCTTCTTGCGCATTTTTCGGTTCAAGAGATTCGGCCATTGTTGCTTGTGCTCGCAGCTTATTCAGGGCTTTTTTTTATAACAGAATCCGGGACAAATTGGTCACTGCGCGCGAGGGCGCAAAGATCGTTGGCTGGGGGATAGTTTTCGCCACAGTTGCATTCCTTTTGGTCATGGTAACGCTTACTCCTATTTTAGGCGGAATGCTCGCAATTGCTACCGGAATGGTCTCGAATGAGATCACATACAGTGCCGTGCTTCTAAGCTGGTTTCAAGCTGCGCGTGACTGGAAAACGGCGACCAAAAACTATAAGTGACTAGGGCATAGCGATTCTATATACAGGGCATATTATTACACGGTTTGAGGTAGTCCACGGCTAATGCGAGAGCGATACGAGCAGAATCAGGGGTATTCTAGACTAGGATCACCTCAGCCGCCATCGGCGCAGCACAGTCACAAGGTTGAGCGAACGCGTTCGAGGGAGCTGGGCAAGAAAGTGTCAGTGGGCATTTTGCTCACGACCCTTACGCTGCTGCTTATCACCATAGGGTTCGCTGGATATTGGAACGGCGGCATCGGCTTGATCGACCACGATACCTCGACGAACATCGCGTTAGCAAAAAACGTTCAACAAACCAGCGTTTTAAGCCCAAATGATCCAAACGCCGCCGCTGGTGACGTCTGGTATAACATTAACCCACCTGGCCTCCCAATCGTATTTAGCGCAGTCGCTATACTCGGTGGGGTGAATATCAGCATGAACTCCGAACTGCTCGTTCTGCTGCAGGGGTTTTCCGCGTTCATCTTGGTAGCCTTCATTCTCACCACTTTTGTCGTAGTAAAGAAAATCACAGGCGACACGCGAATAGCCGCCTTGGCATCGTTTTTTTCAGCAACATTCAGCTCGAACCCGGCAATTTTGGGGCCGCAATACATTGTCGCATCAAGCTTCGGGCTGATACTGATGATGCTTGGGACGTACTACCTCTACGCGGCAATCAAGGACGATGCGGGTAAGCCTATCCTGACATCAAAATATACATTTCTAGGTGCTCTTACCGTAACAACGCTTATTTTTACGCACAGGCTTTCTACCACGACGTTTTATTACATTTTCACCATCTTCATCGTGCTCTATGTGCTGATCAATCTTGGCACTCGCATGCATTTGAAGCAGATAAGTGCAATGGTCCTGCTACCTGTCATGATTAGCGCCCCTTGGTGGCTGTCCATGTATCTCCACTACCAAACGCTACCGTGGAGCATTCCACAGATCTTGACTTTGTCGGCAGGCATGTTGGGGCTCGCAGCCGTCGGCATGCTTTTCAGCGGGAGAACCGATCAAAGGTCACCACAAAAACGCCGTGACAGACTGTTCGCCGTAATTGGCCACACGACAAAAGACGTCCTTAACTTGATCATAATTTTGGTTCTAGTCGCGATGGCTGGAGTAATTGCGGTTTCCCTTGTGTTTTCTGCTCAGACGGCGTTCTCGCTAGCTTTCATGGTTTCTAGTCTTGGTCTTATCCCAATTCTGAGTATTCTAGTTTACAAAACAACCCTCTGGGACCGAGCTGAGACAAACCTGCGTAACATGCTTGTTTCAAGCTGGCTCCTCGTGGCATTGGTACCCGCGCTAATCGGTGTTTTAGGAGTCGCGGTGCCGCACATGCCCTATCTTATTCAACGCGTCGTACCGCACGTTCTGCTAAATCAAGGCGGGGTGCAGTCCATACTCTACCTCGTGCTCCCGCTGTCAATACTTGCTGCACTCCTTGTTTTTCGGCTCGCATATGAACCGCAGCCGCGCGTTCACGGCTTGCGACGGAGGCGAGACAATCGGGCAATGCGCTCAATGCTTATCATCGCTTTTGTAGTCATCTCTGTGTTATCGCCGGTATTTCATATTGCCGCAGCCAGCGCCCTTGCCGTCAACGCACAGGAACCAAAACTCACCGCGGACGAGACGAGCGCACTGCAATGGCTCAATCAACACACAACGTCCAATGACACAGTCTTGTCAGATCCGACTTTCTTGCAATACATAAGCACGTTCACCACTGCTCGAGCTGCGATGTCAACCGACGCCGAAAACTCCTACGTTGTTACCCATCAGTTGTCGCAGCTCACAGACCTCTCCAATTTCATGAACAGCTCCACAGATTCCGCCACCAAGCTACTCATAGCAAAAAAAATGGGTGTAGACTACTTCGTTTATGATCCGATCAAAGCAAATTACTCGAGCAGCGTCTGGGGATTTCCATTCACGAACTTCGTTCCCGATCCCGCGGTTATGACACTAGCATTCCAGAATAACGGTGTCGCGATTTACCAAATCAACCAAAGCCAGCTTGCCCAAACGCCTACACAATACGCGACGATCAGCAACGTCGATGTGAACGGTGACTCAGTAGTTGTTTATATAACGAATTACGCCAGCGATCCGATGAGCTTGCACATCGCTTGGCAAGACCAGTACAAGCCGGTGACGTTAAACGCCGGTGAGACTAAGGCAGTGCCGATCGATTTTACAACAAGCGGCAGCTCTAGCCCGTTAAACTTTCTGCCCACTGTCGGGTCAACAAGCACCCTGTATGTTAGTTTATGGATGGACCCCCCATCCAACAGCGGTAACGGAACTCTTGATGCGAGATACACAGCTCCGATAGACGCAGTTAGCATCAATTCACAACAGCTGGTGTAACGCCCACAGCTTAGATTAGGCTAACTAGCTATAGCCATGGATAATTTCGTGAGTCCCGTGATCAGTCGATCAGTAGATGCCTGCGGCCAGATAAGGCTGTTGGACGCACTGTCGCCTGCACCTCATAGCCGCCGTTTTTCCGGTCTGTCGCCAGGAATAAGACGCCTCAACGAGCCGACAAGACAGCCAACAAGACGCTTATTGCACCGGATATTATGCACAAAGTCCAAAGCGTTTTGACTAGTCCTGGTTCTTTCATTGATCTCTTGCTCAAGATGTAATCGGACAAGTTCTTTCGAACGGAATACGACTTTGAGGGGATCAAGTAGCCCTCATTCGTTACCTGCGTGGCCGTAAACAAGTGACTCTCGGTTACTTTTCCCACAGAGAGCAATACCATGCCGTAGTTGACGATATATGGCAAAGCCGCGATGACCGCAAATAGTTCGATTTTTAGCGCTATGGCGCCAACCGCGATAGCGCTACCGATGCAGAGCGTCCCTATATCGCCGATAAATATGCGGGCGGGATACCTATTGAACGGAAAAAACCCTAGGAGAGCCCCAAGGAGCGCCGCCAATATCAAAAGTCCCACGACGCCTCCCGTCGGCGATATAAGCACCATTCCAACCAGTAACAATGCAAACGTCACTATGGCGCCGCAACCTATCTCCATCCCATTGAATCCAGCAAAGGTATTGATTGCATTGGCCCCCGCTGTGACGGCAAAAGGCACAATAGGGATCCACGCGAGTCCAAGCCAAAATACCCCTAACAAAGGCACGAGAAGATAGGGGTCGCTCCCCGCGGTCAATATGAGCGGAATGCCAGCGAAATAGCCAAGGAGCGGCTTTTCTTTGGCGCCAAGGTGCATTACGTCATCTAGGGCCCCTACAATAGTTGATAAGGTTACCACAAGCACTGAAACCAATATTAACGTTAAATTTAGTCCTAAAAAAGCCGCGAAGATCATAGACGTGGCGAATCCTGCGTAGATCGCAAAGCCGCCCATTTCGGAAATCTCAGGCTTTTCAACTTTGTGAACGTCAACGCCAAACGCCCCAGCAGGTTTCATTCTCTTGATGAGCGGCGGGGTCACAACAAACGTAACTACAAATGAAAGCAGAACCGAGACTACAAGCAAAAAGAGGGTATAGCTGTCGATCATCCGTGATCTTACTTTTCAAGTTTCTTTTGTGTTCCGTACTGGCCCAAAAGTACGGACAATCTGAGCTTGCGTCGGATCGAACGTGATTTCCCCTGTTTGGTCGAACATCGCTTGAACCGTCCCGCCAGCGTGCGAGGCGGCGCGTGTTCGCATGCCCATAAACCCTTCCGAAAAAACCGTTAGGTGAGCATAGAAGCTCGTTTTTGACACTTGCGGAGAGATCGTGAGATGCCCTTCTTCGAACAGCTGAACGACTTTAGAAATTATTCGCTGCGATGATTTGCCGTCGTTAAGCGGGTCGCTTATTTTCTTTCCCGGCGCCGTAGCCCGTACGGCTTCAGTCAAGACATCCGGGTGCGGGCTATTGCCTAATAACCTATTCCACCCGTTTTCAACGGTCTCGATGTAATACGTGCTATCAGACAGCGTGATGCACGGCGTTTCCAAAATGGCGCTTTCTTTCTGAGGGCCCCCGGAATCGGTGACTAACACATGAGAGTCCATCATCAGTCTTATGAAACCAGTGTAAGCTAATGGATCGATAAGGTGGACGTTCTCACACGATTGCAATTTTTCCATTAGGCCGAATTTGACGAGGTGTCTCCTAGTATTCGGGTGCAAGAGCATGATTACGTTGTATTCATCGAGACTAGTCGCCGCTTTCGTGATTCTGCCGAGCGCCGCCGGGTTTCCTATGTTCCACGGTAGCCTAACCGCCACTGCAACAATCGGTCGTTCGTCTTCACAAAGCGCATCGATAGAATCCGCCTTTTGCGCCGTCGGCTTGTAGTCCAAAAGTGCGTCAACGAGAGGATCACCTAAGTAGTGGACGCAATCGGGATCGTAGCACTCTTCAAGCAGGTTTAGGTGTGCCGTGTTGCACACAGGAAAAAATAGCGTCGAGCACATTTCGATGACTTTCCTTCTTACATCGCTGTGCAAGTCCCGTAGTGACCGATAGCCCGATTCAATGTGGCCGACCGGAATAAAATTCATCGACGATGCGATGGCTGCGCTAAAAGACGAGATTACGTTGCCTTGCACAAACACAAAGTCAGGCCGCGCTTTCTCCAGTATATCATCGATTTGATTGATCATGCCGGAGATTTGCTTATTGTAGCTCATGTTGCCAAGCGACAGGCCATAATCGGGGTCTCGAAGGCCCAAATCTTGAAGCAAGTTCTCATACATTTCGCGGTCAAAATGTTGCCCGGTATGAGTGAAAACCAGTTCCGTATCGGGGTTCTTGTCGACCTCCTTGAGGAAAGAGGCCATTCCTATTAGCTCCGCTCGCGTCCCAACAAAAACGGCAATACGCATGTCTCGCCTCCTCTGAGCTTACGAGCACCATCGGCTAAATAGCTTATCATCTAAAATAAAGCGATGCGCTTCATTGCAGCGTCGCGGATTTCGATTCGATTCTCGAGCCTGGAGGATAAACTCCGGCAGCCACTGCACCCACGCCGAGTGTCGATCCGGGACCAATCGACGTGCCGACGTTTATCATGCTGTTAATGCCGGTGCGCACGTCGTCACCCATGATGACGCCGAGTTTCCGCCTACCGGTGTCCGCGCCACCGAGTTTAATACGCTTCTCATCAAAGCGCAGATTGGCGACTGTAGTACCGGCCCCGAAATTACAGCGCACGCCGATGATGCTGTCCCCGACGTACGACAAGTGTCCGATTTTGCTCTCATCCATTATGATTGAGTTTTTCACTTCGACAGCGTTGCCGATCTTGACTCGATTCCCTATGCAGGCACCTGCGCGTAAGAGGCAGTTTGGCCCGATTTCACATCCTTCGCCGATTATGACCGGCCCGGTAACGTACGCGCCATTTTTTATGACCGAGCCACGCCCGATTCGCACAACACCTTTTAAGGTCGCAAGAGGCTCGACGACCCCCTCGTTCGCGCTCTCGAGCGTCTGCATCAGAAGCTCATTTGCGCTCAACAAGTCCCAGGGCCTTCCTATGTCGATCCACTGCTCCTCAACCTTTGTGTACCCAACAGGGTAGCCCTGATCGATGAGCAATTGTATTGCGTCAGTGATCTCGTACTCCCCCCGTGCCGACTTCCGCGTCTCAGCTATGCATTCGAAGATGTCCGGCTCAAAGGCGTAAATACCGAGATTTGCCAAATCCGAGAGGGGTTCATTGGGTTTTTCCGTTATTCGAACTACAGCGTCGTCAATGACTTCAAGTATGCCATAGTTGCTCGGTTCTTTCACTCTCTTCGCCCCGATAAGGACCACTCGGTCTGGCGCTGTCCGTGCGATGAGCTTCAATGTGGGCGAGCTTACCAAGCTATCCCCATTAAGCGCGAGAAATCGCTCATCTACGAGATCCCTAACTTGGTTAATCGCGTCGGCCGTCCCGCATTGCTTTTCTTGTCTTACGTACTCAATCTGGGCTCCGAGCTCCGCTTTATCGAAATGTGATCGAATTGCTTCCTCGTGGTAACCGGTTACGATTATTATGCGTAAAATGCCTGCTTCGACACATGAATTAACTATACGCTCGAGTATGGGCGTGCCCAGCACCGGGAGCATGACTTTGGGGCGGTTATAGGTCAGCGGGCGCATCCGTGTACCTTCGCCGGCACCAAGTACGACAGCTAACATTAGAGGTGCCTCTGCACTATTGCCGACGCTTTTTCATAAAGCCTTTTTGTCATCGCTGCGTCTCTTGCCTCCGCAGTAATTCTTATCTTTGGTTCTGTTCCTGATCGTCTCACTAGTATCCAACCGTCTTCAAAATCAAGCCTTACGCCGTCAATGGTCGTCATCTCAATATAGTCGAGAGAACGCAATTCTTGAGTAATCGCAGCAATTGGATCGTTTTCACCGCTGTAAGCAACTGACCCTCGCAAAATGTGATACTTGGGAAACTGTGCAATCACGTCGGAGATCGACTGCTGACTAGCAATTGATACGATCAGTGCCGCTGCATAGATACCGTCCGGAGTATAGGAAATGCGGGGAAAGATCCAGCTACCGCTACTTTCGCCACCGAAGTCCGCCCCCGCACGTTTGACTTCTTCCGCGACGTACACGTCACCTACGCGTGTTCGATGAATCGCGCAGGTGAGGACGTCATCAACCATGTGCGAAACGTCGACAGGATACACTGCAATATTTTTTGCCTCGTTCACGCCGAACAGCGCGAGCATTTCATCACCAGCTATATACCTGCCACTTCGGTCTACCGCCATCATACGATCAGCGTCACCATCGTGGGCTATGCCGATATCGGCGCGAAAGCTTCGCACAGCTTCAATCAGGAGGTTCAAGTTGCTTTCTATAGGCTCTGGATCTCTTGCGGGGAAAAATCCATCGGGCTGCGCATTCAAAGTGATGACGTCGCATCCCATCTCTCTAAGCACATATGGTGTGATGGTCGCCCCCGCGCCTGAGCCACAATCGACTACTACGCGACAGCTTACATCGGTGAAATGAGTGAGGATATCCTTTTTGTGGTCATTGATGGCATTGCCATAAGACGCAATTTTCCCAATAGCGTCCCAGCTGGCCCGCTCACCTCTGAACGCGGGATGCGGTTTTTCTTCAGTGATCAATGACTCGATGTCTTCCTGCTGCTCGCTATTGAATGAGGTGCCATCGGGGTTCCACAATTTGATGCCGACGTATTCAGCGGGGTTATGTGAAGCGGTAACCATAACCCCGCACTCATAGTTGCGGGCTGCGTAAGAAAGAGTCGGCGTCGAGACGAGGCCGATTCGGGTGATGTCACACCCACAGGCGGTGAGGCCTGAGATGAGCGCATATTCAATCATCTCGCTTGCGATCCGAGGATCCCTACCTATAACGGCAGATTTGCATCGAGATCCGACGGCTAGCCCAACACTGAGCGCTAATTCTGAGCTCAGCCTCTTGTTGGCCACGCCACGAATTCCGGAAGATCCAAACATGATAGGCCTCCGTTTTTCCAATTGACTTACGATTCAAATGGCACCAAAATTACACTCAGAATCCTCTTCCCATTGAAATTAAATGTTTTGGTAAAACTATAAATCGAGAGGTAAGCGTTGAATACTACGTGCGTCGATTAACAGAGTATGCGGCTCACGAACGTAACTCAATGTGGGATTGGTCCAAAGTCAAAAACCCACTGCGAGTGGCCCTGAACTACCTCGTTGTACGCATATGCGGCTTCTTGCCTTCACTGAAAACAAAAAACGCGCTATATCGTTCAATTGGGATCAAAGTCGGCAAGAACGTTTCTGTCGGTTTGGAAGTTACTTTTGACATCTTTTTTCCTGAACTTATAGAAATTGGCGACAACTCCGTCATCGGATATGGGTCTACCCTGCTTTGTCACGAATTCCTGATAGGCAAATGGAAAAAAGGCCCGATCAAAATCGGCAAAAATGTTCTGATAGGAGCGAACTCGACGGTCTTAGCAGGCGTGGTCATCGGAAGCGGAGCTACGATTTCTGCCTGCTCTCTTGTTAATCGAGACATCACCAGCGACGCTCTTGTCGGCGGGGTGCCCGCTCGAGAGATCAGGAGTGAAAACACGACGTGAAACTCCGCGATATCTTGGAAAACACGCCGCTGTTGGTTGCGATCATAATTATCAACGTCGCGGGAACGTTAGTCGGTTTCTTCTACTACTGGGATCAGCTGGTTTCTTCGAGCCCCGTCTACTGGATATTTATCCCAGACTGCCCTCTGTACACCATGCTCGCAGCGGCCGTCCTAGCCGTTTACGTGAGCACGAGGCGCAGTTCCGATATTGTCAATTTCATCACTGCAATCGGATTGGCAAAATACGGCACGTGGACCGTATTCGTCGTTTTAGCGTTCACTGCGTTTTATTTTTCAGTCGACAGCAGTTTTTACTCAGTGCTGGTTGTATTGCATGTCGCGATGACTGCCGAGTTCATTCTGCCGCTCATGTTAATTCGGCGGCTGAAGCAGAGGTTCATCGCCGTTGCGCTCATATGGTTCTTTGCAAACGATTTCGCGGATTATTTTTTGGGCACTCATCCACCCATACCGGCAAGCGACATCACGCAGATCGCCATTTTCACTTTCCTGCTTACACCGGTCTTCATAATCGTGGCATACGCTGCAGCCAGATTCTTAAATAATAGCAACACATGAGAGTTGCTTAGCGGGGGTTGCCAAGCCAGGTCAAAGGCGCAGGGCTTAGGGCTGCTACGTGCAAGTAAGACACCCTGTCTCATAGGAGTTCGTGCGTTCAAATCGCACCCCCCGCATTAACTTTTTCACTCGTGATTCAGCTTTCTCTTAACGCCTCACACGAGATCCGTCTTCAGCGCAGGGATTGAACAGGCAGCTAAGCCTGAAGGAAAGATAAATCGGCGAGCGTGCAGAAAAAACAATGAGCGGTCAAATTCTGAAACGACGAGCATCATTTAGCTGATGCAGTGCTACACGATCTACGGCTGGGTGATCACATTATGGCAGGAGCAAGAACAGGTCAGCGCTCGGCTCGATTCTTGTTTCGATGCCGTCTTTGAAAAGGCGGACTGTTCCCCCGCTTTCCGAAACGGTTATTGCTATCGCGTGTGTCTCGCGCGTAATCGCAAGCGCCGATATGTGTCGCCCCCCTAACCCATCTAACTCGATTAATTTTGTGTTTACGTCTAAGTATCTGCCGGCTGATGTGATGATCCCTTTCTCGTCTACAATAAAAACGCCGTCTAGCTGAGCAAATTCTTTGATGGTTTCCCAATGCGAAGGATTCTTTATGTCGCGCATATCTTCGGCGTGTCCCTTGTACGGATTGAGAATAAGCTGATGTGATCTTCGCAGCACTTCATTCGTGTCCCCAACTATGAATGCGGTTCCCACTTTCTTGCCCTCTCGGCCCTCTCTCCCCAATTCAAGAGCCAATCGCAACACCGCTTTTAGCGCCGTTGGATCCACGCGTTCCGCTGTCCTGTCTATTGCCTGCACCGTTACAAGCTGTTTGACGTCACACACAACGATAGACGACAGGTCCGCCAGGCATAACACGCCAACGATGTACCCGCCGCTTACTACGTCCTGAACATAGGCGGCAGTGGCAATGTCCTGCACAAGCGCGAGATCATTGAACGCTGGGGCAACGATTTTGGTTTTGAGGTCCTGGGTTGCACTTTCGCTCAGGAGGTCTCGCAACTCTTTAGTGACGCCTTTCGTTAGCGAAGAAGTTTCAATAAAAGTCGAAGGGATGTCGCAGGACACCTCGCTACACGATGCGTCTGAGATCACAAAAATATGTGCGGCATTAATCTTCTTTGCCAGCTCACTGGCTGCCTCGGTGATCGCTGTGTAAATTTTATCCATAGGGTCCAATGGCTTAAGGCGTCTAGCTTTCTCCTGTTTTTCTTTTCTTTTCTTGACTTAAAAAACTACTTCCGTGTTCATCTTCACAAAAGCGATTGTGAGCTATTTAGCTATTTATATCTGTTTTGCGAAATACCAAGAGATGAATCACTTTGACGTGGATCTGCACCTACACTCACGTTTCAGCATCGGGACGAGCCCCAAGATGGACCTGCCGCGAATGTGCGAAACGGCTCATCTGAAAGGTGTTCAAGTGCTCGGAACTGGCGATTGTCTTCAGGGCGTATGGCTAGAAGAGCTAGAATCAAGCTTAGAAAAGCGTGGAGACTGTTATGAGATTGATGGAATTACGTATGTACTTCAAACTGAAGTTGAAACAACGGTAAAGGGGCGTGTTCATCATCTGATACTGTTTCCGAGTTTCTCTTCCGCGCACGAACTCCGCGAAGTGGTGTTCAACAAGGGATATTCACAGTTAACAGGCGGCAGACCTCAGCTTAAAATATCGCCTGAAGAACTGATCAGTTTAGTTCGTGAAGTCGGCGCACTCGCGGGGCCGTCACACGCTTTCACTCCTTGGACATCAATGTACGCCGCTTACGATAGCATCCGTGAGTGTTATGGGGAGAACCGCGATCTTGTCACCTTTCTAGAGCTTGGACTAAGTGCCGACACCAAGATGGCCAGCAAGCTAGCAGAATTGGATTCGTGCACCTTTGTGTCTTTCAGTGACGCGCATTCCGCGGCGCCAGACAAGTTAGGCAGAGAGTTTACGCGATTCTGCCTGCGCCGCCCAAGTTTTCGCGAGATACGTCGAGCATTTCAAGGCGTCAACGGCCGGGAGGTAGTCCTCAACGTAGGTCTCGATCCACGAGAGGGCAAGTACCATCTGACAGGATGCCGTCGCTGCAAAAAAGCTTACGACCTGGAAGATATCACCGCCGACGGAAACGTGCTAAAAACCTGTCCCGAGTGCGGCGGACCACTCAAAATAGGTGTGAAAGATAGGATACGGCTCCTTGCGCTCAAGAGTCGCGAGGTTCCCTTAGCACAAAGGCCGCCATATATACACGCCGTGCCGCTCTTAGAGATACTGAAGGCTATGAAGCGCTCCAATCCGATGAACGTTAAGAAGATTTATGGCGAACTGATACGCGAATTTGATGACGAAATAAACATTCTAATCGATGCGCCTCTAGGTGATGTGAGACAACAGCACCCAGCACTCGCGGAAGTGCTTGAACGGTTCAGAAACGACGCTATCGACTTCGAGTTTGTGGGCAGAGGCGGTTGGTATGGAAAGATTAAAATCTAGTAGTTCTCAGCTTGCCTCTTTCTATTGACGAGGTTCTTTTTTTCATACGCTTCAATTACCGTTTGTGGCGTTAGGCCCGCACTGATCATCGCAGACACGAGGAAGTGCAAGCAATCAATTAGTTCTTCGTGAACGCTGCTCCACTTTTCCGCAGACAGTGTGTGTTTTTTCCACCACTTCCTCTCGCCGGTGATGACAACGCCCAGCGTGTTGCGCGTCTCGTACGACTCTTGTATCAGATGCCCAAGCAACGCGACGACCCGGTCTTCTTTGCTCCACTCGTTAAACGGGGCTTGATTTTGAACGGATTCGTCAAAGCTCGCCTGTAATTCAAAGATCTTGTCTAGTCGGTCCATACAGTGAGTTACACGAGTACGGAGATAATAACGCTGTCGATGCGCGCGCATAGAAAGCTTGATCTCGGATGAGTAGTGAGTTGAGGGAGGGGCCGCACCGAATCTATGGACAAAAAGCAACGCGAAAGGCTAGTGCTCCTAGTTCTTGTAGCGAGTGTTGCCATAGTCCTCGTATTTATCTCGTGGCCATTCAAAGACGTCATCGCCATAACGCTGTTGCTCGCTTTTATTCTACAATACCCCACTGCGTGGCTCGAAAAACGCATACACCGACGACGCGGCGCCATTCTGATCGTTATCGTTTCCATCTTCGCAGCCCTCGCGTTCGTATTACTCGACATCGTTTACATATTGTACAGTGAGATCGCTAGTCTATCTGTCTCTTCTGAGAACCTTGACAAGTTGCTCAACCAGGGCCCCCAAAGTCTAATCACGAGCCTTAGCGCGCGAATAAGCGAGAGCCTCCAAGTCGCAAGCTTACAGGGTAGGATCTCTGACATATTGTCGACCATTCTGAACGATGTGCTAGCGAGCTCTACAAGTGTCATAGAACGGGTCATTCCAAACATACCGCTCTACGTCGTCGAACTGGTGATTGTGACTTTGCTTCTTTACTACCTCTTACTGCGCGGAAAGGGTTTCTTCGACGAGATGATCACGCTAGTACCGGCGGAGTACCAAACCGTCGTAAATCGCTTTCTGGGACACCTGCAACTGATATATTACTCACTCTACGTCGTCAATCTCGGATCCAGTATCGTGAGTGGCATCTTAGCGGCGGTGGGATATGCAATACTCGGTGTGCCTTATTTCATTACGTTCGCGATACTCATTGCGATTTTTGGGCTTATACCCGTTATTGGGAGGGCGATAGTGTACGTACCGCTCACATTGTATTACCTGCTCATCGGAGATCCGATAAAGGCCGTGGTTCTATTGGTTTTTAGCTGGGCAGTGCTTGATCAGCTTACGGGCTTGTACATACTTCCGATGTGGGCCCATCGCACCGGCAGGGTGCCTCAAGCACTGACGATTCTTGCGTTTACGGCCCCCATCTTAGCGCTCGGGCCGATTGGCTTCGTCATAGGGCCGGCGGCTTACGGCCTAGCCCTCGCTTTGTTCAGGACGTACCGGGAGACGCAACAAGAAAAAATGCTGCCGGCGGGTTCTTAGCATGCTATCGGCGAACTTGAGCGGTTACCCAACGCGACCAGATCTCAAAGCCATACGAGAATACGTCCGAGCAGGTGGCGAGAACCCATTCACCGCAGCGGTCAAAAAGGCGGTTCAGGACCAGCTAAGAGCCGGCGTTGACATCGTCACTGACGGTCAAGTGAGGCAGGTCACTGACCTACTCGCATCCAACGTTCCCGGAATGCGGATGGATGACCACCCGCGAATTGAAAACACGGTGGGAACTCCGCGCAATACAACAGCGGAATTGGATTTTATTACTGCTGCGAGAGAATGCGGTGACGCCGTGCGTGTCAAGGCAGTATTACCGGGCCCGTTCTCATTTGCCGACAGCTGCGTACTAGACGCGAAAGCACCGTACCGATCTAAACACGACGTGAACTTGCTATTTGATATTGCATCTGTGCTTCGTTACGAAATCGACGCGCTCAGAGAGAACCACGCAAGCTTGATCCAAATCACAGAACCCATCGAGATCGTACGTGACCTTGATGTATTTTTAGACCTGCTGTCGGTACTTTTCAAAAGGGTGAAAACGCCCGTTTGTCACTTCGAAGGAAACGTGAGCAAAGCCTTTCCAAAGCTGTTAGAAGCGAAAATTGCGGTCATTTCCTTTGACGTTGTTGATTTCACCCAGAATAACGCGACGGTTAAATTTAAAGAACTGGTTGAGGTGCACGAAAAGGTAGCATGTGTGGGATGTGTAAATTCATCAAAGGCGCAAGTAGAGTCAATTGAAGCTCTCCAGAAGCGGGTTGGCCCATTTATTGATGCATTTGGGCAAGAGCGCCTTTGGATTTCTCCGAGTAACACGCTCGCCAATTTGCCCCGACTGGCTGCCTTTGACAAACTGAGGCAACTTGAAGCAGCGAAACGACGCATTGCAGCCAGAGCTGAGTAATTACCCTCTGCCGAGGCATACAGGTCTGATCGCAAGAGAAATATAGCCTTTATCCTATCTAAATCTTGGAGTTGATAATGTGCTTAGCGTTAATGAAATCTCTATGGGAATCGTTGAAGAAATGCTGGATTACACGGAAGAACTGAAGATAGAGGCGCTTGAGCTTGACAACGGTTCCACGGTTATTGACTGCGGCGTTAATGTCGACGGCGGCTACGAAGCTGGCGAGATGTTTACCGAAATATGCCTCGGCGGGCTCGGGTCTGTCAGGCTCACCGTACAGACGTTGAAGAATACGCCCTTAGTGTTTATTCACGTCTTTACTGACCATCCCGCTCTTGCCACGCTTGGATCTCAGAAAGCGGGCTGGTCGATAAAGGGCGATAACTACAGCGCAATGGGTTCAGGACCGGCGCGAGCTTTGTCTTGCCAGCCGAAGAAGACGTACGAACTGATAGACTACGAGGATGATTATGATTTTGGGGTAATCGCACTAGAATGCGACCATTTGCCCGATGAAAAGGTTGCAGACGAGATCGCCGAGCAATGCAACCTTGAGCCTTCAAAATTGACGCTTCTTAACGCGCCGACGTCATCAATTGTCGGTACCGTGCAAGTGGCTGGTAGAGTAGTCGAAGTCGCCGTCTACAAAGCCGCAGAACTCGGGTATGATACACTACAAATAATGAGCGCAGCCGGTTCGTGCCCGATCGCGCCCCTTACCAAGGATTCACTTCGAGCGATGGGCATGACGAACGACGGCATAATCTACTATGGAAATGTCTTCATGACAGTCAAGAAGTACGACGAGGTATTCGAAAAACTGCCCTCAGAAACATCCCTGTCCTATGGCAAGCCGTTTTACCAAACCTTCAAAGACGCAAACTATGACTTTTATAAGATAGACAAGTTCATGTTCGCGCCTGCCCAAGTCACGATCACGGATGCGCAATCAGATAAAACGCTCAAGTTTGGCCGATTGAACGAATCGGTGCTCGCGGAATCATTTGGGATATAGACTAGCGCCTCCTGTCCGCGTGGAAGTAATTTCAAACGCTTAGAATAGTTCCAACGCCCTTGCTCTTGCCTTCTCTAAAAATGAATCTCTGACCCGTATATACGTGATACGGCCGATATTTGAACCGGATCCTTACTGTCCCAGACTCGCCGGCCATCATGAACTCACGCTCAGGATCAAAGGTCACGCTCTCTGATATCGTTTCGACGTGAATCACAGGTTCATAACCGCGTCCGATCCTCGTTGGGTGGTGCAAAATATACACTTCACTGACAAATTCCCTCACCGCAGCGGGTTTATTTCGCGCTAGAACCATGCCTCGCTCAATGTCGTGAGGCTTAACGCCCTTAATGGCAAGCCCGACGATATCGCCGGCCGAGGCTTTTTCGACGTTATAGTGATGCATTTCAATCGATTGGATCTTCACTCGCCAGAACGCACCGTCCTTTGCGGGGCCCAGATAGAGCGTGTCGCCAACAGCAACCGTGCCGCTCTTGATCGTGCCGCTGGCTACGGACCCAACGCCAGTTATCTGGTAAACACGGTCGATGTAAATCTCAAAGTCCCCGTTCTCAGTCACGTTCCTTTTTGGCAGGCGCTTGAAAAGCTCGTCCAAGATTTCAATACCATCAAGAGTCACAGGAGAAGTTCGTATAATCGGCACGAGCAGCCCTTGCGCGATCTTACCGCAAATCTTCTCGACCCCGTCGACCGCTTTCAACCTATAAGGCACTCGGCCGACGACACGTAGGATGTCGTGGATCTGAGATTCGACCTCTTGTATAGCCCGCTCACGCACTCTATCGATCTTCGTTAATGCGACAATGGTGGGAAGTTCCATAGCGAGTAAGATTCCTAGATGTTCCTTCGTGACGTGGGTTACACCATCGTCAGCGGCGACGACTAGAAGGCCGTAATCGAGCTTTGGCCCGACGATCCCCCTGATGGTAGTTCTGAGCCACGGTTCGTGCCCCACCGTATCGACAAACGAAACGAGCTTTGCGGAATTTTGAACGACACCTGCTCGCTCTCTCTTGCTAAGTGGGTTCTTAAGTCGGATGACGCGCTCGTTGAAACCGTACACTACGTACGATAGATCTGCTGAGAGTCCTCGCTCTATTTCGTGGGGCTTGACGTCCAGATACAGTCTCGTTTTTCCTGACCCATCATCAGGCGTGCCGCTTACAATCGTGCCCACTAGGGTGCTTTTGCCGTGATCTACGTGGCCCGCGGTTCCAACAAGAATATGGTCTTTTTCCGAGTGCATGTTTTTGATAGTGAGTAGTCCGATGTGGCCCCCCTTGACCGCGTATTCTTCTATCCCACACACGTGCGCACCAACATCGCGAGCGATGGCGTGCAAAACATGCACAGATTCGTCTAGCTGCGGCCTGGAAATACCTTTCAGATAGCCTGAGTCAGTAATCCCTACGATGTATTGCGCTTTCCCATCAGCTTGCAGGAGGTTGTACTTCATTTGACACGCGAGAGTTTGCCGGCGCTCTCCCTTAAGATGAGTTTCTCGTGTCAAGAATTCCTTAAACTCGAACCCGACCCCCTCACCGTTGTCCGCGATTGCAGTCAATTTTTCAAAGCCTGAAGCCATGAGATGCTCGATTTACTAGGTGTTGTTATAAAAAATAGCTCTGTCGATCGACTAGCCGCGACCGAGCTGCAACATTGACCAAGTCACAGTTGGTCACCGAGTGAACTGGCCTGCGTAGCTCGGCTCCTGCGCACTAGGCGCCTTGCGGCAGCATTCGTGCACAAGCCCCGCTCAACAAGCTGAGCTGGGCTACCCAGTCGCAGTTGCGTATCTCAAGACATACATCGGCATGCCGCGAAAATTGATCAAGTTTAGTCGTGTATCCTCGATGATCTCAGACCCAAGTGGTTTAATGAGCGCATCCGCACCTATTTTCTCAGACAGCTCTATAATGCTTCGCTGAATCTCCATTGGGGGCCGAATGGCGTAAATCAAACGAGCACCCCGATACAGTTGCAGATCTGGATGCGTGACATCGTCTTTAACGTAAATGGGCTTCAAGCGACAATCGATTGCATCAATTTCAAGGATGTCCGTTGCCGTAACCTTGAACCTGGAGCAAAGCGCGAGAGCGACTCGCGAATATCTCCCGATTCCAACTTCAACTAACGCTGTGGAGTAGTTGTTTCGTATAAACTCTGGGAGTACTTCCGCGCAGCGGTCAGACATAGCCACAGCCTTTAATTATCCTTTGTTAGCATATACATATTCCGCGTCGACAGGCCGCAGCAAGGAGGTATTACTTGTCCTTAATTCGTGGGTTCCGACCGTCAGATTTTGAGCGGATCATAGCGATTGAAAAAGAGGCATTTGGCGAATACAACCCGATATTGTTTGTGACGGCATACGAAACGTTTCCTGACGGTTTCCTTGTTGCGGAAGAAGATGGTCACATAGTCGGATTCTTGACCACCGTAGTAGTAGCTCTATTTGACGTGAAAATCCTGTCAATAGCCGTAGACAAGAGGTGCCAAAGCAAGGGCTTTGCCTCAATGCTGTTAAAAGCGCTCTTCCAAGTCTTGCGCGCAAAAGGAATGTTACGACTGCTCCTTGAAGTGAGGCTGAGCAACACTCGCGCTCAGAGATTGTACTTATCGCTCGGCTTCAATCTAGTCAAGGTTATTTCTGCTTATTACCAAGACGGCGAAGACGCCTATTTGATGGAGAAATTATTAGTTAACCAACTATCGTAATCTTATCATCTCGGTTCGTGCGGCAAGTTCTTCCATTCGTGCTGAAATCCTACCTGTTCCAGAGAACTCCTCAGAGTCCATCACACATGCGAGTTCATTGCCAAGCACGAAGATCGCGTGCTTATGCTCAGCCTTACTTCTGTGTATGTGCATCGGGCCGATATGGAGCGAAGCGTATCGCTCAAATTCACCGTTACAACACGTGTGTTCTTCAAAATAGTTTTTGCATCGAACTAAAAGTGTGTGTAACTGAATAAGTTCCTCTTTATGCATGGGCCATACCTCGGTGTCGTTAGACAGTAAAACGTTAAAAGCAAGTGGTATAAAGTATTTATGTAGGAATTGCGCTTCCTAAAAAAAGTATTTAAAGGTGACGTTATACTCCTCACGCAATATTGTATCCCCACTGCAATATTGCCCTAAAAATAGATAGACAAAAAGTTGGAAACGGAGCTGGCCAAACTAGCTCCGCAACTCAAAGATTATTGGATATCTTCAACAGTGAGTACTTTGACTGAAAGCGGCCTTTTGACGACATTGCCTATTTTGACGCCTATTAGATAATTAAGCTCTTTTTCTGCCGCAATATCAAGAATACGCTGAGTGATAACTCCATCGAAAATGACACTCTTGACTAGACCGTCTGATTCTTTCAGAGCGCTTACGAGGTTCCGCACTTCTACCTCTTTTAAAACTTTCCCCTCTGCGTCGAGCAAAAACGCATTCAGCGTGCCGTTCAGCGCCTCTACGTAGTTTCTGAAGCTGCTTTCGAGCGGGGATGGCTCGCTGACTTCAACAGGCGCGACGCGAGGCGCTGGCGCTGGCTTATTTCGAGTAGGTTGCGAAGGCTTTTTCTTGTTCCTTTGTTCGAGCACCTGTTCGATGGGAATTTTGTTTCGTAACGCCTTTACGATCTCTTTTTGAGACAAATCTTCAACGCTCTTGCCCTCAGGCGCATACGCCACGTAATCGACGTCAGCGGTTTGCAGGAGCTCCTTGAGGATCAACTCGCCCCCTCGGTCGCCGTCCAAGAACGTTGTGACGGTCTTCTTCTTGCTCAGTTCAATCACAGCCTTAGGCACGTTCGTCCCTTCAACGGCTATGGCATTCTTGATGCCGCACCTGAGCAGAGTCAAAACGTCGGCTCGTCCTTCAACGATTAGTATCGCGTCAGAATCCTGAACGTTAGGACCCGACGGGAGTTTTTCTTTACCATAGGAGACAAGTTCGTCGACTCGCACAGCCTGCTTTACCGATTCAGTGAGCTCTTGGCTCTCTGGCAAGCTTTCATCAAACTTGTCAAGAAGTATGTGCTTCGCCTGATCAACGATCTGACGTCTCTTCGACGCTCTGATGTCCTCGAGCTTAGTTACGGAAATGCTAGCGACGCACGGTCCCACACGATCGATAGTCTCAAGCGATGCCGCGAGTATCGAAGTTTCAATCTTATCGAGCGAGGAGGAAATGAGGACGTATCCATCGGATTTGCCGCTTTTGGAGCTTATGTTTACCTCAATGCGTCCTATCCTGCCCGTCTTTTGGAGCTCTCTGAGATCCAAATCGTCTCCAAGCAACCCCTCTGTCTGTCCAAATATTGCTCCTACTACGTCGGGCTTCTCGACGACGCCGTCTGTATGGATGTCAGCATAAATAACGTATTTTGTAGTGTCAGAATTTTGCATTATCGTCAACTCCTTAGAAACTGCAGAAGTTGTTGAATAAAGGATCCAATAACAAGCCGTTTGCTATTTCTACAGTCGCGCTTCGTGAATTTGCAAGCATCAGCTCGCAATTGTGAATGTAGGGTTAATGTGCCTTTTTCAGTTGATGTTTTGACTCGCTAATAATTAAAACTACCGATGTGTTGCGATAAGCGCTACGACTTCTTTGTCTTGGCGGCACTATTTTCTATCGCCTGGCTAATCACCGACTGAACTTCCAGGACTGTGGTGTTGTACAATAGCACCACTTTCTGACTGCTAGTGTGACCGGAAACCAAGTGCACCTCTTTTGCAGGCTTGTTGAACAAAGTCGCTAGGTATCTGACGAGCTCCTCGTTGGCTTTTCCCTTCTGCGCGGGCTCGGTGAGCTTGAAAAGTATAGCGCGCCGCCACCCATCGTACTTCTCAACGCCCACGTATCGCGAACCTGGCGTAACCTTAATGCGAATCGAAACGCCTTCTTGTACGGCCCTAAGTGCGCCTTCAAGCTGCATCAACGGGATCAGAAGACAGAGATAGTGGTCTTTGCCCTGACGCACTAACTCCGAAGGTTCACTCTCTTGAAATCTTCGCTGTCCCCTTCAGTTACCCTCGTGCCAGGGCATGATGCGACCTTTGCCATTACGGGGTTGTCTTGTTATCATCAAAGGGCGTTCGCCAGAAACTCAAACAAGGACCTATACGTAACGGGGATATTTCGCTCTCATATGCACTGATAATCATCCAAACACTCACGTGAAACGTCATACCAGTCCTCTTAAGAGCGCTAATTTGTATATTAAAGATGTTATATATCGTTTTCCTCCGCGAGGAAGACACTGCGCGTACGTCCGACTGTCGTGCACCGATAGCATTATTCAAGTACTGAGCGAGGGCGCAGCGCATCAACACATGCACCTGCAAAAGGACGCTTTGAGAGGGCGCAGCGCAAAAAAGAGCGATGCACCGGCGTGAAAACGCAGTCGATGTTTATATACAATCACATCGATACATGTAACATAAGAGTATGTTTGACCCATACCATCGCCCCATCAAGAGTCTGCGCATTTCGGTGACTCACAAATGCAATCTCAACTGCATTTATTGTCACGAAGAAGGAGAACTACACAGTGCCCACCCGTATGAGATCTCTGTGCCTGAGATAGCCAAAATCGCTCGACTCTGCTATAACGAAGGAGTCACCAAAGTTAAGTTTTCAGGCGGAGAGCCGCTGCTGCGCAAAGATATTCGCGAAGTCATCGAGGCATTGCCTCCATTTGAAGACGTTTCAATGACGACCAACGGTCAACTCCTCGATGAGCGGATCGGCGATTTAGAAGGACTTGATCGGGTAAACGTAAGCTTGGATACGCTAAACGCAGCTACCTACAAGAAACTGACCGGGGGGAAGATCGAAAACGTTTTGAGAGGAATCGACGCAGCCCTTGAAGCAGATCTAACGCCTGTCAAGATAAACATGGTCGTGATGGATGGGATAAATGACCATGAGATCGGGGATATGATAAGGTACGTGCAAGGAAAAGAGATGGTTTTGCAACTGATCGAACTAATGGGCTTCAAGAATCGCTCGGGGCTACGAGGATCTAATCTGAGGCTCATAGAAAGCACGCTCGAGGGGCTGTCAAACAGAACGACCGCAAATACCTTGCACAATAGAAAGAAGTTCGAGATCAACAACGCCGAAATTGAAATTGTTCGCCCCATAGATAATACCGAGTTTTGTATGAACTGTAACAGGCTGCGAGTCACATCAGACGCAAAGCTTAAGCCGTGTCTTCTCAGAAACGATAACCTCGTGGATGTGCGAGGAATCGACAACTTGTCAGACGAACGCGCTTTAGAACTTATTATGAGCGCAGTCACAAGGAGGGAGCCATATTACAAACCAAGTTTCCTTGGCGGAGCTTATAGTCGACGGAAAGCGGGTACCTACTAACCAGTTCGTCCAAGATGTTTTTGCCGGAATAATTAGCGGCGTGCTTGTGTCTATTCACGGCGTCGGGGACGACTGGAAGCTCGCAGAAGTGAAGATAATGCGCGCTGAGTAATTTTCTTTATGGACTTAGACTCGCTCATCGAAACACTCGAAGCCATCGCGCCACCTGAGCTGGCCGAGCCGATCGATGATGGGCGAATAGGGCTTATAGCTCGCGGACGAGACGAAGCAAACTCGATAGCTGTTGCCTTGGATCCGACAGCGAACGTGATTCAAAAAGCAGTCCATACCGAGGCCGATATCCTTATCACGCATCACACGCTAATTTGGAGTCCTATCACTAAAGTCCCTTTGCGTATTCAAAAACAGCTCACGCTTATCTTAGAGCACGGTTTATCGTTTTACGTCTTGCATACTAACTACGATGCGGCGCCTGGGGGCGTCAACGATGTGTTGGCGAAACTCGTAGGATTGCACGACATCGAACCATTTGGCCTCGGAAGAATGGGTACAATCGATCCCGTCAGCACCTTAGATTTTGTTAAGCACGTAGCGCAAAAACTTGGTACACACGTCCAGTTCACAGGGAAGGGCACCGTCGAAAAAGTCGCCGTGATTGGCGGTAGCGGCTTTGGAGCAACTGAGGAGGCAATCGCAGCGGGCGCTGACGCACTCCTTTCGGCCGAACTGAAGCACGACGCTATTCGCTGCGCAGAAGGGCGTCTTTCTCTGATTGACGCCACGCACTATGCGACGGAAGCGCCAGCAATGCAAATCCTAGCGCAACGGTTAGGCGGCGAGTTTATCGACGATAGGCCAAAGCTTTTAGGCCTTATCTACCACCAATGACCAAACATTGCCAACGCAGACACGAATGAGTAAGATAGGAGAAGTACCTTTGTTTGCCGATGCCTTTAAGCAACAAATCGAGCGCGAATACGGAAATCGGGGCAAAAAGGGACTTGAAATAGCGGAAGAAGGACGCGTTAAACACTATAAAGACTTTTATGTTGTCGTGGGAGAGGCTGATGAGTACATTGTCGAAGAAGCTGTGTGCACCTGCAAAGACTTCTTGTTCAATGCTTCACGAAATACCACGAAATGCAGCCACATGATCGCTGTCGAAATCGCGAAACAGAAAGGCCTCGTTGATTTTGTTAACGCGTGGTATCAGGACGTGCGACCCTTGCCATGATGAAGCCTCTTTTTTGATTCTGAGCCCATTTTGAGCTTATGGTCTTGCTGACTGTCGACGACCACAAGGAACGCTTGTCCCCCATCGTGGACTGTTTGATAGATGGTAGCAGCGGCACCTACAAGCCCGCTAAACTCACGCGGCAGCCGTATAATCGGGTATGCGTGCGATGGCTTTGAGCTCTGGACGCTTATTTTGTGCGTGCAGATTGGTTGCATACGTCGCAGAACGCGTCAAGCAAGCATAACCGTTATGATTCGCCGTGGCCTGTTTCAAAGATTGGCTGCGTGGCACCCCCCAAAAAAGGAACCAGTCGCAAAAAAGAAATTCTGGTTAAGTGGCAATAAACGGTGAAAGAAAAGAAGCAAGAGTGAAGACTGACCGGGCTACGATTCTTAGCAGAGGTACATTTTTATGTCGGGCGAGCGACAAAAACGAGAATGTTATGTGAGATCCGACGGTTCTGAGGGGCTAAGTCACCGATCTAAAAGTTCACTATACACCTTACGCATGTTCTGTTCGGTTAACAAGAAGCTAAACCTACGCAGTTTTAGTTTCATGTCTAATAGACACTTGTCACAGACTGGTTCCGCCCCTTTGTACGTCTTCTCGCAAAACTCACAGACTTTCGGAGTGGGGTCTTTTTCAATTCTTGTCTTAAGGTCAAAGCCTACAAGATAAGTGTTGATTGCTTGAAGTGCAGAGATTAGCTCTTTTTTGCATATGGATAAACATTGATCTTCGTTATCATCAGTCCAGTCGGCCCAGTCCGTCTGCAGTTTGTGGTGAATTTCTTCGATATTCATCGTGTCCATGAGATCACTTGTACAGTTTTACTCCCACTCTATAAGATTATTCTTTTTATCCTATGCACGGAAAACGAGTCGAAAACCGTAGAACAGGAAGAGCGTCGGACGCGCCCCACGAGACGCTCAGCTCCGGTATGTGGTTATTTACGGGGCGGCCTGCAGCTACAGCCTCGCTAGAGCCGAACGGCTTGACGGGTCGTATTTGCGAACATTTGCGCTTGAGTTGAAGGAACAGCTTGCCAAAAGGCTGAATATGCTTATTGTGCGTTTTCCTATCCCCTTACTGGGAAGTTTTACCGTCACATCTCTTTATTTATTAGCTTGTGAACATAATTAACAGATCAAAATAATGGTGATGATAAGAATGGAATTTAAGAGTATACTTGAAGAAAGGTTTGCTACAAAGAAGTTTGATGGTAAGAAAATTGATGAAGACAAGATAGAACAGATCATGGAGATGATTAGGCTTTCACCTTCAGCATTAAACTTGCAGCCTTGGAAAATTAAAATAATAGCAGATGAAGATTTAAAAGAAAAATTATCCCCAGCTTCAATGGATCAGCCCCAAATTAAGTCGTGTTCACATCTTCTCGTATTTTGCGCCAATTCAGACCTTAAAGGAAACGCAGATAAACTAATAAACGATTTAAAGGCTTCTGGTATTCCAGAAAAAAATATTCAGTTTTTGGAATCAGTTCTTAATAACTTTTTACGGATGCTCCCTGGTGAAGCAGGAATTCATGAAGCACAGCATAATGTTTTCATTCCAGCTATAACTGCAATTTATGCTGCGAAATCTTTAGGAATTGATTCATGTCCAATGCAGGGCTTTAATCCTGCAGCTTACTCTGAAATCCTTGAGCTTCCAGATACTCTGGTGCCTACTATAATTGTACCTCTCGGATATGCAGCAGATAAACCAATGCCCAAAGTAAGATTCCCAAAGGAAGAAATATTCTTCTAAAATATCTTCAATCTATTTTTTTACAGAACCCCTCCTGAATTTATCGCAGGGGCTGAGTTTGCAGGATGCGAGAAGGTAAACCGACGCTTGATTTGCAGTATGCTTGAAGTGCATCCCGATACAAACAAAGAGGCAACCACAAGCAAAAGAACAATTAGGGCAGTGTGCTGCCGATCCACCACTGCGCCAGATTATTGACGTGCTGCAGTAGGTGATGTGCGCACACGACGCAGAAAAGCTTGCGATTTCTGTCGTCGGAATCTACAAGGCAGTTAAGTGAAGGGCGAGATCCTACCATTGTACTAAGACTGAACAGCAATTTGTCGCAAAGAGCAATACTTATCTCTCGTGGCTGCTTTCCTTTTAAGGATCTAAGTCTGTGCATTCGGAGACAAGACGCTTGGTTGGCGTACTGAGGTTTTGCGGATGATGAAGTTGAGCGAGATAGTATCACGACTCAGAGAGACACAAAACAAGAGTGAAGCTCCAGCGGAGTTTGAACAAGCTATTGCTGACGCTTTCAGGTTTCTTGGCATGGAAGCACAAGTCATTGGAGGGCCTGGGGATACAGACGTCCTGTTAACTGCTAATGTCGGAAAAGAGTCATACAAAGTAAGCGTTGATGGAAAAACGAGTAAGACTGGAAAGATTTCAGGCAATCAAATTGACTGGTTCTCTTTAAGGGATCACAGAAAGAAAAATCAAGCTCAATTTGTGCTGGTTGTCGGTGCTGATTTTGCGGGAGGCTCTTTGACAGATCGAGCTAAAGAGCACGGCGGAGTTTCATTACTTGAAACGGACGACTTGATCCGGTTAATGGAAGCGCAAGCCAAGTTTCCCTTGACGCTGATCGAACTCAAAGATCTATTCTTGGTGCACGGTGAAGTAGCTTCACAAGTAGAGGATTTGGTATCACAAAGTTCGGCACGCCGCAACATGTTGAAGCAATTTAGGGCCGTCGTGGAAGCGATGCACGACGTCCAAGACGGCAAGGTAGGTTATTTCACGTTACAGAGCGTAGCTGCCAAGGAGAAGATTGAGGACAGCGATATTGAGCTTGAAGCAATCGAATCTATTATTAGTCTCTTGCAATTGCCTTTCATCAACGGCATAACCAGCCAGTCTGACAATCAATATTTGATGACTATCAAGACGAAAGACCTGGCTAATATTTTTGATCAGATGTCTGCCGTCCTCGTGAAGGAAGAAGACGAAGAAGAGACGTTGGGAACCACTGTTGTCTCAGCTGGGCAGCCTGCATCGCTGAAAGCGCAAAAAGGCACAAAATACTTTAGGTGGGAGGTTAGCAAGAACACAGTTCGAGCTTGGGCTAGGGAAAATAGTCCTTATCTCCACAATTGCCCTCTCGAGCATTTCAAAACAATAATACGCACCGTGATAGCGATTTTTAAAGACCAGAACCTTGTCAACAAGGACTTAGTCTACTCGCGCCTGCAAACGACGCAATTAGCACCTAACAGGCCATTCAAAGGCTCACCTGAAGAATATAAGATATATATGGCGCTTGGAATTTTAGAGCTGGAAGAATTGTTAAAATGGACTGGATCAAAAAAGCCGGTCGAATATACTTTGCATGTTGCTATAGATGATTTGAAGAAATGGTGTGTGGAGAAGCTAGAGCAACCCGGGCCTTTTCAAAGCCGGATTTGATCTTGTTCGAACTTAATGCTAGCCATATCGCGCGAACTCCTTTTGCCCGAAATGAAATCCGAGCCAACGGGCGCCAACCGAAGGATGCCGCCACCAATAGAGCTGTCAGGAGCAGCAATTGAGGTGTCTTCCCAATCTAGGGAGGCGGCCTTAGAACAAGCTGTCAGATTTTCGTGAATATTTTGATTTATACTAGGGGCTCTGGATGGCCAATCGCGACATAGACTATTGTAATGCGCTTGGAATACCGAAGGAAATTCCCGACGAACAAGGAACGCTCGAGTTCAATTTAGAGAATAGTAACCTGGGCGATATTTCCATAAGTCGCGTGTGCATATTTGACATCCAGAGAAGTGTATCGCGGTTTATGCTGTATCGCGATCAAGGCTCCAATCTCACTTTTATTCATTGGAACGTTAATACTGGAATCCGAGCAGCTACTGTAAGTTTGCAAGGGCTTCGTGCTCGTGAATGGCTTTACGTTGCAGTCACGTGGTCTAAAGAAGAAATCTCGCTCTCGGTCGGGGACTTGTACATAGGAGGCCTAAGAACCAGTAGGGGGGAGCTGCAAGCGGGGACTGTGATGTTAGAAAAAGATGGCATTCTCAGCGTAGTCGGAGACAAAGGTGTAGAAGTAGCTTATGTGCGCATAACTCGTGCTGGTGAGGAGGTGCTTTCCTCCAACGCCTGGCAGACATGGGATTTAACGTTGAAGAAAGTTAGTAAGTTATTCGAAGGTTTCTCTCTGTCCAGCGACTATTTTTTCAAGAGCACTCTTGCTCAGCAATGCTTAGTAATGTTGGTCACGGGATTTGAAGTATATACAAAGGAACGATTCAGCGAAATTGAGAGATTTAAGCTGAAACAAGCCAATACCGACAAATTGCTGCTGACATTTGACAAAAAAAAGAGATATGAAAGTGAGCGACATCGATTCATTGCGAAAGGCGGAACTTTGCTGGAAAGTATTCTTGAGGTTCCAGAAGGGAAGGGAATCATCAACTTTCAAAACTGGAACAAATGCAAACTCGCGTATAACAAAGGGTACAACATAGTATTTGGGGAGCTCCGAGTGAGGGGACAGATTCTCAGACGCTTACGCTATTACTTTGAGTATAGACACAAGATTATTCATTCGAAATACGAGATCAATTGTTTAAACTCTGACAGACTCGCTACAGAAAAGCCACAATACCTCTACGACCAGACTTTGAGTGAGGGGCAAACTCAAGTCATCGAAATAATCAGAGATGAGTTTTCAGAGTTCATCACAGCGCTTCATGGAGCGTCGGCAACTGCGGTGGAGTAGACAACTTTTCGCTACATGTAGACAACTTCCACCCAGAATCAAGTAGCTCCCCAGAGCCCTCTATAGCGTCAAAGCACCCAAAAATTCGATCATTTTGAGCCGAAAAGGACGTGCGACCCTTGCCATGATGAAGCCTCATCCAACGGGTCAGTCGTTGCCTAGCAGCTCACGTCGGGGAGGTTATCTCCCGTTCGGAGATATGCGATCATTTGCTCCTTCTTGCTTAGCGCGCGCGCGGCAGCCAAATCGACCCGGGCACGCATTTGTTGTATTTCTCGAGCATCGGCGTGTTCACCGACCACTTTCTTTACGGGCGTATAGGCTGATTCGCGGAACTTCGGCGTGATCGTGAACCGCTCACCATCACGGAGCGCTTCAGCGCCGCTGCCTGACTCAACATGGCCAACTTCATCGACCTTTATGACGCCGTTGAGCGCGGTTTTTATTTCCGCTTCGAGCTGAGCCGGAGCAACAATAAGCAATGAATCAATGGAAACGCCCATGTAATCGATCTGCAAATCGTCGAGCATGGTCAAGACCGTGGGATCGATGAGCCGCCGTATCTTCTCCTCTTCCAAAACGAGTTTTACATGCGCCGTTTTTGATATTTCCTCCGCGTCTCCTCGTATGCCGCCGTTCGTGACGTCAGTCATCGCATGTATCTTGGTCACGAGACCGTCCTGGAGTAACCTGTCGCACGCGTGAAGAAACTTCAGGTTCAACGTTTCCTTTACCACGTCTGATCGGCCATTATAGAGCGCTGTAGCAGTTATAGTTCCGCCGCCAGCGCCTTCGGTCAAGAGAATAACGTCGTCTTCGCGTGCATTGATCCGCGCCGTTAAGCCTTGATCGCTCGCCACGCCGACGGCACCAACGCAGCCTGTCAGTCGGTCGCCGATTACAACGTCACCGCCAACCCGCAGCGTGCTTCCCGTGACTAACGGAACATTCATAACGTCTGCTACTGCCCCGATGCCGGCCGTATAGTCAAACACCTTCGACACATCCCCGTCGTCAGCGAGGTGAATGTCAGAAAACAAGGCGACCGGCCGTGCACCCATGACATAGATATCCCTCAAGGACGCGCGTGTAACGTGGAATCCCGCGAGAAACGGGAAGTCGCTTAACCGCGAATGCATACCGTCTACCGTTACCACGATCAAGTCACCCTTTGCTCTGACCACTCCGGAATCATCAAGCTGATCGGAGCCGACGATCGCGCTCGTTTTTCCGATGACCGTAGCTATTTTTTCGTGCAAATAGAAATCGCCAGACCCCCGTGAGCCCACTCCGAAATTACCCATCGTGACCCCAGATCGCTCCCTTTCGCAGAGAGTGCGCTCCGCTTCCTCGACAACCGCTTGAGATATGCGCGTTGCGGAATCGAGAGGAATGTCACGGACCTCTAGAATTCGCTCTGCAAGCGTGCGCTCTATTTCTTCTTTGGCTAAGCCTCGCCTTAGGGCTCCTTTTGCGTAGCCTTCAAGATCCATTAGCACATCTCCACAAAGTTTTTCAACATCTGCAAGCCAGCTGAGGAAGACTTTTCTGGATGAAACTGTGTTCCAAAAACGTTTCCGCTCGCAACGACAGCGGCAAATGCGGTCCCATAGTTCGAGGTTGCGACCGTATGTTCTCCGGGCTCAACATAATACGAGTGAACGAAATATGCGTATGCGCCGTTGACACCTTGGACCAACGCGTTCTCTTTCACCACGTCAAGCCGGTTCCAGCCCATATGGGGTATCTTAAGCTTTTCTGATGTGGGCCCGAAGTTGAACCGCTTGACGTGGCCTTTGAGGAGATTTAAGCCCTCGATCGGCCCGCTTTCACCCTGACCTTCATCGCTCGCGGTCAGCAACATCTGCATCCCCAAGCAGATTCCTAGCACGGGCGTACCTTCGTCTACGGCACGCAGTAGCGCCTTTTTTTTATCTTTAATATTGCGCATGCCGCTCTTGAATGCCCCGACTCCTGGAAGCACCAAGCCGTCTGCCCGGGCGAACTGACTGGCTTCCGAAGTGACTTCCGGTTGCGCCCCTGCCCGCTCGAGGCCGCGCGTTACGCTTCTTAAATTGCCGAGACCGTAATCAATTATAATAATTCGTTTCATAGCCGTAGACGCGAGTAAAGCGACCGATATCTCGATTGATATCCACTTCAGTGATATGTGTCCTAATGTATATATTAGGTCCTTGCCGGACTCCGGCGCATTCGCGTACATCCGGATAAGGGTGCGTGCGCAAGTTTACCAGCGCGCATATCGAAGGACTTTGAATCGTGCTGAACCGTTTTTTGCGCAGCGCGTCCGAATCAAAGCGACCTTCCGGGAGGCTGCTTTCGCGTTTTTTTCAGACATAAACGCGCGTATTAAGCGGCAGTCACCTTAATATACAGCCACTGTATTGGTGTAAATAATGGGAGACGACGTAACCCCTGTAGAGGTCAAAGGGATATACATGGTCAGCACGACTACTGGGCACACGCCAGTGGTATTGTTGACCGACGACGGACACCGCTTCCTACCGATCTATATCGGCATCTCAGAAGCAATCTCAATCAATGCGGCCCTGCACGGAGAGGTGCCGTCACGCCCTATGACGCACGATTTAATAATGTCGATACTCGAGAACTTCGACGCGAGCATTGTTACCGTGGTCATAGACGATGTCGACGAAGGAATCTACTATGCCCAACTCTCGATAAAGGTTAATGGGACTGAAAAACAACTGGACGCCCGTCCGAGCGACTGTATTGCGCTCGCGATTCGAGCAGAGACCTCGGTGCTGATACGGCGCTCCATTCTGGACGACGGAGCAATAAGCAAAGACGATCTCGATATCAAAGAAATGGACCTTTTCTTTTAAGGCGTAATATTTGCCGCCTTCCTCGGCACGTTTATGTAGCATCGAAAACTCTCGTTCATTAATGCGGCTTCGATGCTTTTTGCTTGATGTCGACTACATAACGTTGGACGGTCGCGCAGTCATTCGCCTGTGGCTTAAAGACGAGCTTGGTCGCAATATCATCGCCTTCGATCCTACTTTTGAACCCTATTTCTATGCGGTAACGGACGACGCTGACGCCATAATGTCTGTAGCGTCGATGCGGTCTGGTGAGGAGATCCGGCCGAATCGCGCCGAACGTGTCGTACGCAAGGACTTTGGCCAGCCCGTCACTGTGCTCAAAGTGTACGTCGATCACCCGCAACACGTGCCGATATTGCGCGAAAAGGTAGCCGGGGTTGGCGTGAGTGTCAGGGAAGCAGACATTCTATTCGCCGTCCGATACATAATCGATCGCGAACTCGTGCCCATGGATCAGGTTCTGGTAGAAGGGCGCGAACGCGCAGATCCGCATTTTTCCTTCGCCATCGATGTCGACCACATAGAAGCAGAACAGCATCACACGAATCCCGATCTCAAAGTAATGGCCTTCGACTGCGAGATGCTAAGCCACGGTGGCGTTCCAATTCCGAACAAAGACCCTATCATCATCATTTCCATAGCGACCGGAGCTGATGAAACAACCTTCCTTTCGGTTGGCGAAGACAAGGATGATAGGCGGGTCATCGCCGACTTCATCTCCTTCATTCACGAATATGACCCCGACGTTATCGTCGGCTACAACACTGACGAGTTTGATTGGCAATACTTGAAAACGAGAGCAGAAAAATTCAAGCTTCGCTTAACGATCGGAAGGGACGGGAGTCCGGCCAAGTTCAGCGCCGGGGGTGGCGTGAAAGAGGTCAGGATCTTCGGACGCAGCAACGTCGACTTGTACAAGGTCGTAAAACGGGACATCAGCGAGCTCAGCGTTAAAACGTTGGACAATGTTGCCGACTACATGGGGGTCATGCGCAAATCGGAGCGCGTGCAAGTGCAGGGTTGGGACATGGCGCGGTATTGGAATGATCCTGAGCTTAGGCAGGTTCTTTTTAATTATTCCAAAGCCGATGTGGTGAGCACGTGGGGGGTCGCAGAGCGGCTGCTCCCTCTTCAGTTTGAACTTGCGCGGATCGTAAGACAACCACTCGACGACGTATCAGGAATGGGGAGGGGGCGGCAAGTCGAGTCACTTTTGGTTGCTGAGGCGTACAAGATAAATGAAATTGTGCCGGCAAAAGCAGGGGGCTCGGGCAGCTACGCCGGAGGCTTCGTCCTCTTTCCAAAACCCGGCGTGCACGAAGACGTACTTAGCCTCGATTTTTCGTCTATGTACCCTTCAATAATGATTAGCTACAACATTTCCCCGGACACCGTTATGTCGCCAGATGAGACGTCTACGGAATTCTACGAGGCCCCAGAGACGCAATATCGATTTAGGAAGCACCCCGATGGATTCTTCAAACTCATCCTTACGAATTTAATTGAACGAAGAAGAGCAGTTAGAGAGCAAATGACTCACATGGACAAGGGTTCACGCGATTTTACTAGCCTTGATGTTCACCAGAACGCAATCAAGATCCTGACAAACGCGTTCTACGGCTATACCGGATGGCACGCGGCGAAGTGGTACCGCAAAGAATGTGCTGAAGCAACGACAGCGTGGGGGCGCACTATCATACAGGACGCGGTTGAGCGTGCTGAGAGGCACGGTCTCGAGGTGATCTACGGAGACACTGACAGTCTATTCGTAAAGCTCAAAGAGGCTTGATTTGCAGCTAGCGGTCAACAAAGGCGCTAACGCGCAGTCGAGGAGTGATTTGTGCCGTTTAATGATACTACCACACTTTTCACGGCTGATATGAGCAACAAGGGGGGGCCTAATGGCAACTGAGCTGATGGATAGAGTCCGCACACTTATCGAGGAGCTTTCGACAATTTATCCAATTCAGCTCGACGTGCATGAGCACTACAAAGCTATCTTCTTTACCGAGAAGAAGAAGCGCTACGCGGGGATTACCGAAGATGGGACTATTGTTGTCAGGGGTCTTGAAGTGCGGAGAGGTGATTGGTGTGCACTCGCAAAGGAGCTACAATCCGATGTTATCAATATCATTCTTGAGAGGCGAGAACCTGGAGCCGCTGCAGAACTGGTTACGAGTACGATCAAGAGACTTAGAGCCGGTGAGATTCCGTTAGCAAAGCTCATAATTTACAAAACGCTTACAAAAAAGATAGCTAGCTATGAATCCGTGCAAGCCCACGTAAGGGCGGCAAAGCGAGCAAAAGAATACGGCCTTGCCGCCGACGTTGGCGCGAAAATTGCGTATCTCGTTGTGAAAGGGTCTGGATCGATTGGAGACAGATCTTATCCGGCTGAGATTTTTACCCAGAAAGAAGGCAAAGTAATTGACACGCATGGGCAAGAGCGAGAGATAGATGTGGAATACTATGTTAAGCATCAAATTCTTCCGCCCGTCGGAAGAATACTAAATTACTTCGATTACGACGATTCAGAGCTGGAAGGACAACCATTCCAAAGTACGCTCGGTCATTTCTGAAGATCATTCATAATCTTTTTATAACATGCGGCAAAAGTGCGTTCCACGTCGGATTCCGGGGCACAAAATCCCTGTCGTCATTTGGCTGCGATCTCTCGGCTTTTAGCGGGGAACCGTTCGGTTACGCTTCCCAGGCTAGCTTCAGGAGACGGAGCAAGAGACGGTAATGCTCCGCTTATTCGCGTCGATCAATCAACAGCATCGCCTTTTCGAATGCGAAACTTTTTATATTAATTATTAATAGTGATAGAAACATCCAGATGATCTGCGACAGTCAAGCGTCAGAAAGCGCCAGGTCCACGCTTTTTGGAATGCGCCCAGAAAAAAGGCCGCTGGATCTTCGTTGCGCCCGCCTTACCACGAACTTTTGTCGGGGCAGTATATACGCGTGGAGCGTTTTTGGGCGACCACTCCACAAGCTTTGGTCTATTGATGCAACCCAACTTATTGCCATCTATCTTGTTTCTAGTGTTTTTCGCCCCTTTGATGCCTTTTCCGGGGGCCCCTCGACCTATGCGGGCCCTTGCAGATTCAACGGATACGCATGATGAAAAAAAATTCAGGAGAGTAAACGTATGACAAACGAATCAGGAGAGATCGACGTCACCCATGTGAGGAACCTGGACGTGACCGCAAACCCGGCGGCGCTCGGGCTGACCGCCTTCGGGATGACGACCGTCCTTTTGAACCTGCACAATGCAGGGCTCTTTGAACTCGGCTCGATGATCCTCGCGATGGGGATGTTCTACGGGGGTCTCGGCCAGATTATTGCAGGGATCATGGAGTGGAAGAAGAGCAACACGTTCGGGATGACCGCATTCATATCTTTCGGGATTTTCTGGGAGACTCTTGTCGCCCTTCTGATCCTTCCGAAACTAGGGCTCGCGGAGTCGGCAAGCTCGAATGCGTTGGCGGCATACTTTGTGATGTGGGGGATCTTTACGCTCGTCATGTTCATCGGGTCGCTCAAAGCAAACCGGGCATTGCAGGCTGTACTTGGCTTACTTACCCTGCTGTTCTTCCTGCTGGCAATCGGTGAGATAACAGGGAACGCCAACGTAGTCACGATTGCCGGCTATGAAGGAATCCTCACGGGTTTCGTGGCAATCTATGCCGGCCTCGGGCAGGTATTAAACGAGATGTACAAGAGGACCGTTGCTCCGCTGGGGTGAATAGAACTCCCTGCATTACTCGCAGGGATTCTCTTTTATTTTTCTAAAAACCGGTACGTTTACTCGCTGATTTCATATTCTGCGGGAATACGGCATCGAGCTCAGGCGGGTGACCGAGGAGCTGCAAAAGCGCGACCTCGCCGACGTGCCGACTCCCAAGCTCTATGATATAATGATCAAACTGCACGCCCGCGTCGAAGGGGCGTGTCCGGCGCTCACATTACGTGATGATGATGAGATCGCGGACCAAAAGGCTTTGCGCGGGTTAGTCGCTTCGCGAAGGATCCAAAAGGTGTCGGCGAAAGATGCGCACGCTTGGCGACAGGGTAACGGCGACGGCACGGTGCGTGCTGACGACCTCGTCACGCTCCAGCTCACAACCCTGCAGCGTTTCAGAGCGGGAGAGATCGACGAACACGCGGCGATGACCGAGATCGCGCTCGTCAACTCGCTTTTGAAAGGGATCAGGCTTACGAGCGTGCAAGAGGGACTCCAGCACATAAAAGATCTCCTCCAAGCATCTAGTGGGGGGTGATCGTCATGTGGGACAGTTACCGACGTGACTTGCGAAGGGCGGTGCGTGCGAGCCCAGGCCGGGAGAAAGGCCCCTTGTGCGTCGCGTATCCGGACCACCCAATCACTACTCGTCAGCCTCTGCGATCGTGTCTTCGACAAAGATTTTGGCATCAGGAAAGGCCGTACGATAGATGGCACTCGGTTGGATTGCGCGCTTTACGCCCGGCAATTGACCCTCCAGTGGGTTATGATCTACAAAAACCGGGCGCAGCCGTTTCTTCTAGCGTCCTTAAATCGCCTGAATCGAATGCTCGAGCTGCGCAGCACAATTACTCGATTTCTCTCTCCGGCAGATCTCTTTTCAGCGGCGCTTAGCGGCTGACCGCTGCGCTATATCCGGCGACATTTGGCGTTAAAAAAGCTTCGTTACTCTTTAGGTGCCCCTTCTATACAGTAGTAGGCATCGCCGAGGTCAAACATTGCCCATACGGGGCATACGTCACACGGACACTTAACGCGTCGTGGATTCTTCGGGCTTGCGCCGATAGCGCAAAAAAGCGTATCAGTTAGCGCGTTCTGGTTGTACGTCGGACAATCCCCTTTATCACAAATGCAGCTCTTCCTGTTGCCTTCGGTGTCTGGTACCTTCATACACTTCTCCCGTTTTACAATCTGCTGACTTCACGGATAAGCGCGGCCAACGCACAGAGGATTTCACACTATTCCGTGCGTTTAGAAGCCGTTTATGTTCCGAAGAAGTGATGAGCGCGCCACTGATATAAGATTTGCTCGCTCCCCTAGGCTGCTTACGCGCCCGATTTGTGCGTGACCTGCCGTTCGTCTTGTCAATGAATGCTGGCTCCTTAAGAGCAAATGTAAAGAGTCTTTATCGCACTAACAGTACAGGCGAAGCTCGATGATGGTGATCTACTCCGTGGGGCATTCGAATCGATCGCTGCAGGAATTTATTTCAATTTTGTCGCATTATGCCGTTTTAACGGTGATCGACGTGCGCAGCCATCCGCACTCACTTGCTAATCCTCACTTCAACAAGGAAGTGCTTGAATACGAGCTGCCGCGATCAAGTATTCAATATTGTTGGATGGGAGAAGGATTTGGGGGGTTCAGACCTCAGATGTCGAACGATTCGCCAAACACTGCGTGGAGGGTGAAAAGTTTCAAGAACTACGCGGATTACGCGCTAACTGACGCCTTTTCTGACGCCTTGGCTGAACTTACTTCTCTTGCCACAAAAAAAACCGCCGCCTTAATGTGTGCTGAAATCCTTTGGCCGCGTTGCCATCGTCGGATTATCGCTGACTATCTTCTGACGCTTGGGTGGGAGGTCGTGCATATTGTGGACGCGTCTCGCTCTACGACCCACGAGCTCACCCCCTTTGCGAAGGTTGATGGCGCCCACATAACGTACCCGTCCTCTTTGCTCCAGTATTCACTGGATGATTTCCAGCCAGAATGAGACAGGATCACGCGTATGCTGTTCTTGCTACCTCGAATCCGTTTGAGTCGTCAGAGCGATCGCAAAAGAAGATAAGTCACTATATCACACGCGGCCGTACTTCACGTGGCGTAGCTTGGCCGAATTGGCCCACATCCTCAGGATGTTTCAAGCGATATCTGCCTCGTTGAGCTTCTCATCGGAAACACCTCTGCGCCTAGGATATGATTGAGGTCAAAGCCGTAAAGAGTAGCGTCTTTTTCTAAGACGATTAGCCGGCCCTTTACGCCAATGACGCGGCCCAGGAGCACATTCTTCGCCTGCAAGGGCCGCATCCAGAGCGGCAAATCAAAATAACGGAGCTTAGTTTCATCATGAATGTCCATCTTAGCTTTCATCGCGTCCCAAGCCGCCCAGTCGAGTTCAGTATCAACGAGCATTTTTTGAGAATGCCGTACTGTCCCTTTGATCCCGTAACGCTTCTGCAGTTCACGCTCGCGTCTTCTAGCCAGTTCGCCATCTGCGACGTAGTCCGCTACGGCAGCCACATCTGCACCTTGCTCTCGAAGCCGGTCATCAAGTCGGCTAGCTTTCGTAACACCGATCTTGAAAATGTCGGGCCTGAACATTGCGATATATACCGCGTGCTCCTCTAGACACGTTTTTTCGTCTTTTAGGCACGTCCCGGTGCAGATTGCGCAGGCATTAAACTCCTGGCAACTGCCGCACACCGGGACTTCTTCACTATCGCACGGACGATACACACCGGCCTGCCACGTGCCGATGCAGGTTCGCCGGCCTA
>JBEKER010000006.1:0-66139 GCA_050013755.1 Halobacteriota archaeon | reverse complement strand
AAGAGGCCTTCCCACCTGGTCTTTCACAATGCTGACGGAGCCGTCAGGGTTCATTACCGATCTCTGTAGCATGTCGAACATCATGCCGTTTTGGTCCAGTCTCAGTGAGTGACCGTGCACAGTGCAGCCTCTTACGCCACTTCGAGCAGGGTCAAACGCCTCGCTCTCCAGCAGCATCTTGCTGAGTTTGTCAAGATCTCTCTCGCGGGCTTCGATGATCTGTCGACCGGACAGCGTACCGGGATCCACGCCTCTGAATCGCGTGGAAGCCATCCACGACCTCACGTACGGAACCATCGGGGCAAAGTACATTGAGTCGGTGAACTGAATGTACCGAATACGATCGCCTGCTGCCGCTCCGTCCGTGGGCTTCACGAGCTCTCTCATGGGGTCCTCGGGCTCTCCCATCTCTGATAGTGGTGGGTGAGTCGACGGATACGCTGCTCCAGGTGTGCGGTGGCCTAGTATTGCTACCACATCATCATCTGAAACGTCACGAACTTTATCCAGCGTCTTCGATGGATCCAGCATCTTCCTTCTGTTTGCCGCTACCTTTGAAGTACCGGGAACAAATTGTGCCATTCTTTATCAACTCCTTCGTTCTGCGCGTTTATAGTGATTGATACACTTAATGACCTCGTTGAGCTTATCACGCGTGATAGTCTCTCCGCGAGTCACGTTGGTTACGATTCCTACGATAGTGCCGTCGGTTTGAACGTCTTCGGGCCTTGGCATCACGATGCGCGTCTTTACCCCAATCCTGGCGAAATCTTCATAGTCAACCTGCGTTTGACTCACTACAATCGCCGGAATGGCGACGAAGCGCAGGATATTCCGCGCTTTGTAAATGATGTGAGTCTTCACGCCGCCGAGGTGAATAACTGCAAGCTTGTGGCGAGCAATTTGTTCAACCTCCTTTGCCGAAAGGCCAAATTTTGGCCCGAGACCACGTGCGCTTTCAGGCGCGTCGGCCGGAACGCCGCTTCCGGCGTTTAGCACGAGCACGCCGACTTGAAAGCCCTCGTTTCGAAGGCCGTGCGTGATCTCGCAGATGGGCTTCGTTATGTGCCGTCTGCCCGGCGACATTGCGATTGCGACGATGTCAGGTATCCCTGTCTCGGAAATGGTGCCTCGTTGGGCAAGGCCTCCGCCTTTGCCCAGGCCCATTGATTCGCGGCAATCGACAATGTGTGTGGCGCGGCTGACGATATGCGTCACCTCTCACGGGGATAGATCGCACAGATCCGCGATTTTGACTTCGGATCTGTCATGCCAAGGACTCGCGTGTCCCTGATTACGCCCCATTTCGCGTAATCAGTCTGCGTCGGGCGCGTTCGTATATACAAGCCGCGGTTAATTTGGAAGCCACACGGAAGAATCCTTCTGCTCGCTTCTTCGACCTGTTCGATCACGTCCTCATCCTCAAGTTCAAGCCAAACCCTACCGACCTGTACCCCGAGCTCTACGTCCTGTTGTCCCACTTGAATGTGTCTGCGCGCTGCGTGCACGTTCGGTGTTCCCTTCGCTGGCCCTTCTGGAACAGCGGGAGCGATCCGGGGCCCGTGCAAGATCAAGCGCGTGATTCCTTCGATCTTGGCAAACTCTGTGACTAATCGCTCAACCGTCTCGGGGCTGAGTAGTCGTTCGGTGAATATCTCTATTTGAACGGGAATGCTCGTGTCAGGTACGTCCGTATCCATTGTGTATCGTAAACCTCCGCGCAATTTGCGTATTACATTCCCTCCGCTGCTTTGGCAACAGCAGTTATCGGGTCTTTGAATTCTGGTATCTCGCCGTACACTATGCCGATGATCTTTGACGTTGCCTCTATTGAGAACATCTGCGTCCCCGCGTCAATCGCCACTGCTGCAGCAACGCACGGAATCGCAAAGCCCTTGGAGTGTCTCGTCACGATGTGGTTTCCATTGAACACACCGGGTCCGCCTCCGCCGTAGATCGAGTGGCTGAAGAACGAGAACCCGACCGCTGTACCCATAACCTTACCGAAGTCACATCCCGGGAGTGCCGTTTCGTGCTCGATCAGGTCGTTCGCGTACAACAGCGTTGACGAAACCGCTTGCGCCCCTCGGGCCGCACCACAGTTCACGATGGTCGCGGCGAGTGTGCCGGCGGCGCAATATCCGTTCCAAGCTGCGACGTCGTCAGTCTTCATCGCCTTAAAGCCAGAAGGCCAGGTCGCATCTTCCTTAATGACGCCGGCTGCTTTTGCCTTTTCAACGGTCGACGCAACTACAGAGCCAATAGTACCCTCTTGCCCGTTTTCTTTAACGAGAGAGTAGAGCACGTTATTCGCGTTGAACCCCTGCATCGCAAGTCCGCAGAGCTGAAAACGCTCGTTCCAGCCAATAGCGTCACCCATCTCCCAGACGCCCGCCTGCTCGAATATCGATGACAGCGCAGACGCGTTCATCGTCCGCTTGCCGGTTGCGGCTGCAACGTGGTTAACCGCCACATTTCGCAGTGAGTAACCGTACCCTTCATCTTTCTGCGGGGTCTCGAGCATGGATTTCACCATACCGCCCACGTTGTCGAGCGTCTGTGGGTACTCTCCCCAAATGGCCGCCTTAACCATCGGCGCATTGAACATGTCCACCTTGAACATGTCGATAATCGCCTCAGTTAGTGCGCTGCCTGTTGCAGTAGTTCCTGCGACATACGTGGCTCCGGCGTCAAGGCGTGCTGTCGGTATTTGAACCATAAGCTGCTTTCCGCCGCCAAGGGGCTTGACAACGGTGTCGTCGCCCGCACTTACCATAATGAGGTCCTTGACCTTCTTCGCAAGAGCGTCGGCGTTGCCCACTAGGTCCAGGTTCAACTCGCGACCGAGTATCTGTCTGCCCTTGCCGCCCATTTTACCGGTCATCAGCGCGTTTTGGATACCCTCAAGATTAACGGCCACCGTTCGCAAGGTGGTGTTGATAATCTTCTTGATAGCCGGGTTCACCAACGGGCTGAGAGCCTCGAGCGGTATGTTGGAACCAACCTTCTGACCTCTGTCGTTGTATAGATCGACTTTGTCTTCAAATTTTGGCATTTCTTTCCCTCCGCGGGGTTAGCTGCCATACGAACGACTCTGTATGCTGAAGACTAGACTGAAAAATAGCTGAATACAGCTCGATCGAAAAACGATGGCAAGCTGTATGTTTCACCTAGCATGGAGCGTACCCCGGGTTTATCTAAACATCAATTTCCTAGTTTATTAAGCTTGTGCTGAGAAAACACGGAGAATGATTAGAATTATTTTTGTTGAGATTTGCGCTAAAGAGTCTCACAAAAATTTTATTTTTATATTTTTATAAAATACTGCACGATCATAAAAATTTTATTTTTATATTTTTATAAAATACTGCACGGGCGCGTTTTGCGTCTGCGTACTCATCGACAATCACTCAAAAGTTATATATGCAACCAATCTTATCTCGGCTTTGCGTATGAAGGTATTGATTAGTCCAAAAGACGAATTTGAGGCGACAGAGGCAGTGAATGGCGGCGCCGATATCATCGATGTTAAGAACCCGATCGAAGGGTCACTCGGGGCTAACTTTCCTTGGGTTATACGACGGATTCGGAGCCTTGTGCCGCACTCGATAGAAGTGAGCGCAACGATCGGTGATTTTCCACATCTTCCCGGTTCCGCCTCGCTGGCCGCACTGGGCGCCGCTGTTTCCGGCGCGAACTACGTCAAAGTGGGGCTAAAAGGATCCAAAACCAGAGATGAGGCTATTTTTTTGATGCAGCACGTAACGAGAACGGTGAAGGAATACGACACGCAGACGAAGATCGTTCTCGCGGGATATGCAGACTTTCGACGGGCATCAACACTCGATCCATTTTTGCTGCCCGACATAGCACGCAGAGCAGGCTGTGACGTCGTGATGGTCGATACCTTTGTCAAGGATGGGAGGGGCATTTTTGATTTCCTGGACGAAGCCGCTTGCAAACGGTTCGTCGAAGAGGGGCACACGCAAAATCTGGACGTCGCCCTCGCAGGGTCCATCAAACTGCCAGAGGTCCCCATATTAAAGCACGTTGGCGCTGATATCATTGGAATCCGTGGCGCAGCTTGTTCGCACGGCGACCGATTGGCCGGAACGATACGCGCCGAAAGCGTCAGGGCTCTGATGGCGATGGCGAAGCAGGCGTGATAGCCCCTGGATAGCAGCCACGTTTAGAGTGCCCGTGCCTGGAAAACTATTACTGTGCGCGCGCTCATGGTCATGGTATGAGTCTAGACTACGCTGCTCTTTCCGACAAGCTCACGAGTGTTTTAGCACTGAAAGGCTCACCCGTGGCGGTCAAACTCATTCGAACTGAATCCAGCATCCCAGAAGGACTGAATCACACAAATGAGGTACTGCGCCATTGCGAAATGGTGCAGAAGGCGCGCGGCGGTTCGAAATTCTACGCAACCGTCGAGCAGCACGCCTGTAAAGGCGGCGCAGGAATGCTCGGCATAATCGAGATACCGGAAAACATCAAGTCGGGCGAATTCTACCACAAACTCGGGCGCTTCTCTTCAGTCGAGCACGCCGCCGAGACCATGCAAGCGGTTCCCGGTGTCGATTTCAAAACTTATGCAACGGCTTACGCGCCTCTGGGCGAAACTCCCTTTGAGCCTGACGTCGTGGTGCTCATGGTGAACCCTCGCCAAGCGATGATGATTGCGCAGGCGAACGTGTACGAGCTACACTCACGAAATACCGCCGATTTCTCCGGCATTCAATCGCTGTGTGGCGATGCGGTTGCTGCGCCTCTGATGAGAGATAGCATCAACTTCACGCTCGGATGCTCTGGTTCGCGAAAATATGCCAAAGTGAGCGAAGACGAACTGATTGTCGGTATCCCTATGACGATCCTCCCGAAGCTAGCCGACGCACTTCAAAAGCTTGCCTAATTGAGTTGAACGCAAGCACGATCGGCCGCAAGGTTGGGCTGTATCATTAAATATCAGAAGAACAATTCGCACACAGATAATGGGGGACTATTATGCAAGAGAACTCCGGGGTACTGGTGCTGGGTCACGGGAGCAAGCTAACCTATAACAAGCGCACCGTGGAGACTGTGGCAGCTATGCTGGCTGAAAGAATGACTGAGGCAACCATAAAAACTGCTTACCTCAACATGGATCGTCCAACTGTTGAAGAAGGGATCGAAAACTTTGCAGAAACTGACGTTACGACGCTCTATATACTCCCGCTCTTTCTCGCTCACGGGACTCACACGTTGAAGGATATCCCTGAGATTCTTGGACTTTCAGACGGCCAACGCCGAACTACGCATTCGTTTGCCGACAGAAGCGTCGATGTCGTCTACGCGGAGCCGCTCGGCATCGACCCGTGTATCGCTGATTTGGCATACAAAAGGCTAAAAGAGGCATAAATCCCAGATGGACTTCAACGGCAAAAGTGTAGCCGTTTTAGACACGATTCACGGCGGGCGGCAAATCTGTAAAAAGTTGCGCGAAATCGGCGCAGACGCGGTCGCGATCGACATATATCACGATTCGCCGGCGCCCGACGCGATCGACTCTTTTGATGTGGTCATCGCACCCGTTCACGCCCACACAGTGCTCACAGCGCGCGCAGAGGCTTTGGGCATTCCGGTGCTAACGCATCACCAAGCCGTGGGTCAACTCGCGCGGCAAACCAAGACCTTGCAAGATGCGCTCGTTTTTGAAGTGACCGGGGTTAAAGGGAAAACGACCACGGCATCCCTTTTGGGGGTCGCTTTTTCTGAACGCAAGTTGCTCACGCTCACGAGCCGCGGGCTCGAAATCCGCGAAAACGGGAAATATGTCGCTAAGAAGCAATTGAGCATCACCCCCGCAAATATACTGACGGCGTTGGACCTAGTTAGAGAGTTCGACTTCAATCCAGAGGTGTGCATCTTCGAGGTGTCCCTTGGCGGAACCGGTCTTGCCGACGTGAATATCCTTACTACGTTGTCACCTGAGTACAGCATTGCGCAAGAAACTAAGACGTCGACGTTTGCCAAACTGCAGATGTTATCAAATGCGAAAGCCAATTCCTGCCTCGTCATGTCAACGGCGACGGAATCCTTGGCGGAACCGGGTCGGTGTCTCAACACCTTTGGGGATGAAGGAGCAACCGTGCGATACGAGAACATAGAACCTGACGAAGTAACGATTGCCTACAGCGATTTAGCAAGAATTGACGACCGCCGAGTCTCTGGAGAGGTGCGCTTCACGCCCACGGGATGCTATGACCTCGCGAGTTATGAGGATGCACTGCTCTGTTTTGTGACCGCAGCGCTCTCTTCAAAGCTCGATCCCGAAGTGATAGCACACAAACTCGCTCACTTCAAGGGAGTCATGGGGAGGATGTCTGCCGCAGTAATCAAGAAGAGGCTTCTCGTCGACAATTCAAATTCCGGCCTCGAAGTAACGTCGATCAAACGAGCAATACGCTACGGGTTGACGTTGAAAAAGGCTGGTCACAAAGCTGTCCTAATCATCGGAGTAGAGGCAAAAAACGTGTGCGACGGGATCGCTCCGGAAGCGCTCGCGCCATTAGCTGAAGAGGCGGCCCTCGACGATGTGGTTGTCGTAGGTGATCAGATGCGCACGTCTCGGGCGAACGTTGTCCGGTCAAACGACTTGGAGAGCGCGCTGCGCGCGGCGCTTACACTGACCAAAGAACGTGACGTCATTATTTCGTGTGTGAAAATGTGGAGGTAGCATGGCATCCAATGTGCCCGTAACTGACGCAGGCGCGGAGCAGATAATCCATCCTCGACCGAGTTCGATCGTTGCCGCGCTTTATACGCTAAGAGATCTTGAGACTGACGCGGTGATAATACACGGACCATCAGGATGCTGCTTCAAACACAGCAGATTGCTTGAGGAGGATGGGATTCGGGTGGTCACGACGGCGATGGATGAGACGAACTTTGTATTTGGGGGAGATCAAGTTCTCACGAAAGTCATCCGGCGTGCTGTGGAGCTTTTCAATCCGAGCCTTCTGGGAGTTATCGGCTCCTGCGCGAGTATGATAATTGGTGAGAACATCCACCAAGCCGTATTGGATGCAAACCCGCCGTGTCCAGTAATCGAGGTAGAGATTCACGCTGGATACCGAGACAACACGTACGGGGCCATTGCGACGCTCAAAGCAGCCGCTGATGCAGGAGTGCTTGATCCCTCGGAATACCGGCGGCAAAAAGAGCTGCTCATCAAGGCGACAGATCTTGAAAAAATTGCAGGGGTGGCAAGCAAGGAGTATATAGCGCCGTCTCGAGGCGACCTCAAGTACGTAACTGCAAAGAAACTGCTAGGGCTCTTAGAGCACAATAAGAAAGGCGTCGTCGTGTTAAACGCCAAAAAAGAGACCGCCTATCAATTCGCAGACATACTCATCGCGCTCTCAGCCGTTGCCGGCGAACTCGGGAACGAATACCTCAAAACCTTTGCGAATCTCGACGCTGGCGTTGGCTTGCCGCGACTCCGAAAGCACGCCGAAAACATTCTGAACGACCTGAAAGAAAGTGGCGTCTCCATTGATCACATCACCGGCGGATTGGACGAGTACCCCATAACCGGCGTCAATGCCGGAGCCTTAATCGAAAGCTGTTACAGCGACTATGACTTCGTGGTCCTGCTCGGCGTTCCGCACGCCGTGCCGATGAAAAACGTTAGCCAGAAGACCATCTTCTCGGTCACCAACGGACCTCGGCAAGTGCTGCCCCTGAAACAACTGGGTCATACGCACGTCACGGTCGAGATCGACCTACATCCAAAGACTCTGGGGGTCAGTCACGTCGTCCCGTCAGAACTCGGCGACACGTTGCGAGCGGTGTTCCAGGAGAACCACCAGAAGACATGCTAGATACTCATAGATGATGCAGCAACGCAATCTCGACGTGCCCCGCGTGCTCATCACGGCTGATAGGAGTTCAGCGGGAAAAACGACGATCGCCGTAGGACTGATGTCCATTCTCAGCAAAGAGGGACAAGCCGTTCAGCCATTCAAAGTGGGCTTAGACTATATTGACCCGAGTTACCATTCTGAGGTCACGGGGCGCTTTTCCCGCAACCTCGATGGCTACTTGATGAGCAGGCAAGCTATCGTTGAGGTTTTTTCGCACGCTAGTCGCGGTGCCGATATATGCATCATAGAGGGTGTTAGGGGTCTTTACGAGGGTCTCGAAAGCTTAAGTGACATCGGCAGCACGGCACAAGTCGCCAAGATTCTGCATTCACCTGTCATCTTGGTCATTGACGCGCGGAGCATCACAAGAAGTACTGCAGCGTTAGTAAAGGGCTACAGGTCATTTGACAGACGAGTTGACATCAAAGGAGTTATACTCAACAACATAGGAAGTGCGACGCACGCAGCCAAAGCAAAAGAGGCTATTGAGCACTACACTAGCGTCGACGTGATTGGGCAAATCCCGCGTGACGATTCGATGCACCTGGCAATGCGCCACTTAGGACTCGTGCCCGCCTCCGAAGGGCTTGTTCGAGACCGTGCTTTTCGAAAACAGCTGGAAAACATCGAAGATATGATCCGCAGCCACGTCGACGTCGAAAAGGTGATTCAAATCGCGAAGAATGCCCCCCCGATGCCGCGCGTTACGCCTAAAGTGTTTGCACCGTCGAACGAGGGGCAGACAAGCAGAGAAAAGGTGCGCATCGGAGTGGCGTACGACGAAACGTTTAACTTTTATTATCACGACTTGTTTGATTTGTTTTTCTTAAACGCCGTTGATGTTGTCTTCTTTAGTCCTTTGCGCGATAGAGAGATCCCGAACGTTCATGGCATCTATCTCGGCGGCGGATATCCGGAACTGTTCGCACACGAGCTGGAGCGAAATCGCTCAATGCGAGATTGCCTCGCTTCAAGCGCTCAAGAGGGCCTGCCGATTTTTGCAGAGTGCGGCGGCCTTATGTACCTCACTGAATCGCTCGAGTATAATGGACGGACCTCAAAAATGGTCGGCGTCATCCCCGCAAAAACGAACATGATCCACAAACGGGTAATCGGTTACGTCGCGGGCACAACTATTCGCGACACCATCATCGGGCGCAAAGGGACCAGGTTTCGAGGACACGAATTTCACTACTCAGAACTCACAGATCTCAGCGACAAACTCGAGTTTGCGTTTAAGCTGCAAAAAGGAACGGGCATTTTAGACGGATGCGATGGCATACAAGTCGAGAAGACTCTAGCCTCGTACTCCCACGTTCACCCGCTATCGTACCCCGGCCTTTCATCAACCTTTGTGCACTCGTGCGCGGAGTTCAAGGACCAAAAAGCTCACAGCACGCAATCTCTCTAATGAACGCGGTGTTGAACTCCGCGATCGCACGCGGATCGGTTGCTGTTGTGATGCTGCCATCACGCTCGACTGGCCTGCCGGTGTAGTTTGCTCCCGCTTGCTCCAACTCTGCCCTCACTGCCGGGTGCGATGTCAAAGTCTTGTTCCTCACGATTCCAGCCGATATGAGCACCTGTGGCCCGTGACAAACGGCGCCGATCCGGAGTCCTCCGTCATAAGCTTCTCTAACGACTTTTTGAACGTCTGGATCGTCGCGGATTTTAGACGGTGCTCTCCCGCCGGGAATATAAAGCGCCGTGTAGTTTCTAGCTTCGACGTCACTGACCAACCTATCGGGAATAACAGCCACTTCACCGCGCTTTCCGTTGAGGACGTCTCGCGAAGTACTAGCTACAGTGACAGTCGCGCCTTCTAGCATCAGCGGTCCTGCAACATCGCGAAACTCCGCGTCCTCGAATTCTGACGCCAGCAAAACGAGCACGTGTTTTCCTTCTAATCTCTTGATAATGGGCATAAACCATCGTTGCGAGTTTCTTGAGAAATACCTTGCCCCGTCTTTGCCCCAGCCCGCGTCAAGTGCTCTGCTGAGATTCTTGCCGAAACGCAGACGCTAATAACCTACCGGCGGTGTCGCGGCGACAAACCGCCAACCGGGATAGCAAGGACTATGCTATTCTTAGCCGAGCGAGAACTTTGAAAGCAGTGCAAGTGGCTGTGCGCTCGAGCCTGCGCGTGGCCTCGCTTGTTGGAAAAAGATGCGTTTCTACCTCATCAACAATCATCAATCTTTTTTATTTGGACGCTGTTAAGCTACATGAGAGTTTTATCTCGTTGGTGAGTAACGCATGCACTTTACGCATATTCAGAACGGTAAGGCACAGCAAGTGGATATCTCTAACAAACCAGTCGCTTATAGGCGCGCGCTAGCTGAAGGGACCATTGAGCTTAAATCCGAGACTGTTGACGCAATAAAGCAGGGCTCGATTGAAAAGGGGAATGTACTGAATACCGCGACGGTTGCCGCTGTGTTGGCGACTAAGCAGACGCCCTCTATCATCCCACTTTGTCATTCGATCCCACTGACAAGTATCAAAGTAGATTATTCCGTGCTCGACACAGCAATAACTGCGACCGTTGAGGTGAAATCGGAAGGTAAGACAGGAGCCGAGATGGAAGCACTCACGGGCGTAAGCGTTGCACTTTTGACTATATGGGATATGGTCAAGAGCGTCGAGAAAGACACCACGGGCAACTACCCCGTCACAAAACTGCGTGACATACGAGTCTTACACAAGAGCAAAATTGAGAGATAAGTTCTCATCAAAGAATCAACCGTATCTAGCGCAACGTTCGTCACGCCGGTGTTGCCATGCGCTACGTGCGAACAAAGCGGCCGTTTTAACGTTCGCAAGTCTATATACCACGTAAAACAGTGAGCATAGTATGATACGAGCGTCAACGCACGGGGCCGGCACCGTCATCAACGCGATCGCAACGCTCAAAGGATCTGCTTTTGCTATCGGGCTGAAAACTCAGGCTGAGGTTGAGGTCGTCGACAGCGGCATCACGTGCGAAATTGCCGATAATCCCTCTGCGGATACCTCGCTCATCGCAGAGTGTGGGCGGTTGGTTGTCGAACGATACGCCCCAAAATCCGGCGTCCACATTGTGACGAGAAGCGAAATACCGATCGCAAGTGGGCTTAAAAGCAGCAGCGCAGCAGCGAACGCAGCGGTGCTCGCACTAGTCGAAGCCCTTGACGTTGAACTGGAACCGCTCGACATCGTCAAACTTGGCGTCCTCGCAGCACGAAGGGCTGGGGTTACCGTTACGGGGGCGTTCGACGATGCGTGTGCCTCATTTTTCGGAGGGCTCGTATTCACTGACAATGAGCACGACGTGCTTCTAAAGCGCGTTGAAATAAGCGCCGCCGTACTAGTATACGTCCCGCGAAGCAAAGCGTATTCAGCGAAGGCGGACGTCTCGCGGGCAAGACTGCTCGCACCGTGGGTCGATACGGCGTATCATTTGGCTCTCGATGGCGAATATGAGAAGGCTATGGTGTTAAACGGCGTGTTATACTGCGCCGCGTTTGGATTCAGTCCAGAGCCCATACTGTCCGCGCTAGGTGCCGGAGCGCAAGCCGCGACCCTTTCGGGAACGGGACCAGCATACATAGCTCTTGTGGATCGATCATCTTTGCGGACCGTCAAACAGGCGTGGGAACCGCTCGAGGGATTTATTATTGAGACTGAGACGTCGAATAGAGGAGCGCAGATAGAAACGATTTGACCATTGAGCAACGACGAAGAGCCAAGCTTCTTGTAATACGAGGCATATAAAATCAAGGCGGATGTTAGAAAAAGTGCGAGGTCAAATAGCAGTAATCGATACGGAAATCGTTGAACTGATAGCACGACGCACAGACCTGGCGTCGCAGGTCTTACACGCGAAAAGGGCGGATGGCTTCGCCCAGATTGACGATGAGAAACAACACGAACGAGTGCTGAATAGAGCCGTCGACATGGCTACTGAACGAAATATTGACGCGGGTTCAGTAAAAAAGATTTTTGAGATTCTTATCGCAATGAACTTGGAAATACAGCACGGACTGAGCGGCGAAGGTAATTTACCGTAGCCGCATTCTGCGGGGAAGCCCGAGCTAGCGGCCCTTATGATCTATCAGAAAAACGGAATATCCGTCACTTTTGCAGACGGAACAAAATTCAGACTCGATCCGAGAACGTACTCCCCAGAAGAAATCAATTTGGTTTCACACGGGCACTCCGACCACCTTCCTACTCGCTGCCACGGCAAAAGCGTGGTCATGTCTGATGTCACGCAGAAACTGCTAAAGCTAAGGAAACGGGCGACAGCAGACATATTGAGCCACGCAAGTGTGTTGCCACTTGACGCAGGTCACGTTGTCGGCTCGCGCATGTTTTTCCTGGAGGGGGACCAAAGTATCCTCTACACCGGCGACTTCTGCACCAAACAAAAGTTTTTTTCGCAGGGAGCGCAGCCCGTCGATGCCGACGTTTTGATCGTCGAATCCACATTCGGAAGCGAGGAGTACGTCTTTCCCGAAACGAAGGAAGTCGCCACGCAGATTCGACAGTGTGTCGCTTCGTGCATTGAGAACGACGAATCGGTGATCGTACTCGCTTATCCTTTCGGAAAGGCGCAAGAGCTCACACACATACTTCGCGATCACGCCCCTTTCGTTGACAGCGGTATATACGAGATTAATGACGCGCTCAAGAGCTTTGGTTACGATTTTCGTGATCGACTATTTGACGCAGCTTCAGTCGCAGAATCGCGAGAACCGTTTGTGCTCATCACGTCGGCGCGCTCAACCCCCCAAGGGCAGGACGGACCGCTCCGTGGGAAAAAGCGCACGCTTGCAGTTTCCGGTTGGGCGACTAACCGCGGTTTCAACTACTTTAGAGGTGTAGACTACGCTTTTGCACTATCAGATCACGCAGATTTTCAAGACCTTTTACGCTTCGTTGACCGATGCAACCCTGAAGTGGTCTACACGTGCCATGGGTTTGCAAAGAAGTTTGCGCGTCTCGTTCACGCCCACCTCGGGATCGATGCGATTCCCTTAGAGAGAGGACAGCACTTTTTGTCTAACTACGCATAATGCCGTCGGCTCATGGGGTCGCAGCAGGCGCAGGAATGCTCGAAAACGTCCAAGTAAGAGCGTATATATAGCAAAAGCAGCCACTGTACATGAGAGATTAAGATGTCTGGTCCTAACGACAACCAAACAAAGATACTGAGCTATTTGAAAAAAGGGGTTATACGAGGCAAACACTTTTTCAAAAGCAAATCAATAGCGCGAGAACTAGGCCTGAGTCCCAACGAAGTCGGTACGAATATTAGCATGCTGATCGATAATGCCGACGATATCGTTATTGAGAAATGGAGCTATTCTCACGGAACCACGTGGCGCGTGTACACCGCGAAGAAAGCTTGAACTTTCTTTTTTTGCGCGACCCTCGGTGAACTTTTGACGTCGGTTTTAGTAATCAATAATTACGGACAGTTTGCCCATTTGATTCATCGCGCTGTTCGGGACCTAGGCACCCGATGCGAGCTCGTGAAGAATACGCTTAGCGCCGACGAGGTGCTCCAGCGCAGTCCCGATGGCTTAATCTTAAGCGGTGGCCCAACGATGGACCGCATCGGGAACTGCAAGCAGTACGTACGAGAGATAGAGCTACCGATTCTAGGGATTTGCTTGGGCCATCAGCTGATAGCCGAGACGTTTGGCGGCGCCGTCGGCAAAGGCGCGTCGGGAGGATATGCTCACGTCACAGTCGAGGTCATCGAGCCTGACGACATACTGGCAGGTATAGGGCCAACAATAACTGCGTGGGCGTCACACTCCGACGAGGTCAGTCGTTTGCCCAATAATTTTATAAAACTCGCCCGTTCAGCGATATGCGAGATAGAAGCGATGAAACACCCTTCTAAACCTATCTATGGGGTGCAGTGGCATCCCGAAGTGGCGCACACAGAGGCGGGCAATACCCTTGTGCTGAACTTTCTCAAGATCTGCGGCGAGCATTAGCGCTTCTGGGTGCCGAGAAGTCGATTCGGATGGCGTGCTTGGGACAACTGCCAATGCAAGTCGTGCACCCGAGACAGTAACGCGGATCCTTAACGATACATTTTCGCTTGCCGTTGACCATTGCGGTTCCGTAGATCAGCTCGCCTTTCGGACAAACGCGGGCACATTTTCCTATGCCATCGCACTTTTCCTGGTCTATAAAGATCCGAGGCATTTTATGGCAATGTGCGAGGAGAGCTAATCGTTGAGCTCCCCGACCCGCACTTCGCTCACATAATCTTCAGCCCCAAAGTGCAACGACAACTCGCGTGAAGCAGCCTCTGGTGAGTCGGCGGCATGAACTAAGTTCCTCACCGGGTCGAGGCAAAAATCCCCGCGCAAGCTGCCGGGCACCGCTTCAATAGGATTCGTCGCTCCGACGAGTTGGCGCACTGCTCGCACGGCGTTGAATCCCTCGACCGCCATCACGATGATTGGGCCCGAAGTGACGTAGTAAACCAAGTGGTCGTAAAAAGGCTTGTCCTGATGTTCGGCGTAGTGCTTTCGTGCCGTCTCGATATCTAAGTTCTTGAGTTTTAGCGCTCGAAGTTCCAGACCTTTTTGCTCGAGTCGCGCAACGATCTCGCCCACAAGCCCTCTTTGAACCCCGTCCGGCTTGATCATCACGAAAGTGCGTTCAATGTGGTCCCCAGACGCCATCTAGACCCCTTTCACGCTTTTTTACGTGCCAATCGACCAGGCTCTGTCCAGGCGACGCGTCGCGCAAGACGCCCCAATCTGAAGTTCTTTTCACACTTTGATGAGCAAAAATGGTACACCGTTCCGTCACGTTTGACGAACATCTTCCCTGTTCCAAGTTCGATGGCGCCCCCACAGAACGAACACGTCCGCTTTTCCATGATCTCACCGCGTCATGAGTTTCTTAGCCTCGTGCGCCGTCTCGCGAAGCATGAGAATGTCGCCGATTTGGACGGGGCCCACACAATTGCGCGTGATTATTCTTCCCTTGTTCGAGCCTTCGAGGACACGGCACTTAACCTGTTTCGCCTCTCCGTGCATCCCCGTGTTTCCTACTATTTCGATTATTTCTGCAGGCGTTGCATCGTTGTATTCTGCCACCGCACGTCCTCCAAGATTGGCTACTACGTTTAGCCTGAGCGAATCGTTTTGAGCTGCTCGACGACTTCATCGACGAGAGCTTTGCTCCTTCCAGCATCGACAATTGCGGCCGCCGCTGATCCGACGTCTAGCCCTGAAGCAGCGCCGAGATCTGTCTGTCTTTTTACATAGACGTACGATATGCCCTTCTCGTCGCAAAGTGGTGGGATATGCGCTACTATTTCCTCTGGCTGCACGTCTGTGCTAATCAACACGAGTTGGACAATGCCCCGTTCGATCGCCTTAGTAACCTCGTTGGTGCCCTTTTTTATTTTACCCGTATCACGCGCACTTTCGAGGGCTTCTAACGCCTTGCTTTCGATTTCGTCGGGGACGTCAAATTTCACAAAGATTGGTTTCGCCATGCTCACATACCTCTTTCAGGATCACACAGTCCCGCGAATCCTGTCATCATTCATCGATATAGGTGCTCTGCTCGTAACTCAAAAGCCGTATCGATCAAGCATTTCATCGTATAAATAGCCGCTTGCGATCTCGTGTTGGTGTCCTCATCTTATATGTTTATCTGTCTGCTTTTCGATAGCGTATTAGAGCTTAGCTGAGTCGCCAGGAAACAACCCTAGCGTTGTTCTCGTTCCAGCCCGCGTATTTCAGAGTGGCCAGAAGGCAGAAACTTGGCTATTTGATTCACCGTAACAACGGTTCGCAGGCCCTTCTTTTCATCTTCACGTGCTCTGGCGAGAAGTTCTCGCGATATCATCTTTGCGACATCACTCTGGTTGTATTTGCCCGGCTCGAGCACGGCAACTGGTTGCGCCACACCGGTTATGGCCGACACGGGGCCCCCAACGATCTTGTCATCGTGGATGCCGATTGCAAGCCGCGCTTGGGATTCCATATAATGCCGCTCGCCTCGAATAATAAAAGCCCCTTTGGGCACGTACTCTCCAGATTCCGGGGTTTTCGAAACCTGGCTTGGATACACCCAGTAACATCGACCGGAGTCCAGACCTTGCTTCCAAATAGACGAGTACGACACAGCAAATTGAGCTGCCTCACGCAACGTGGGTTCTGGTATTTCTTTACCTTGAGATTTCACGATCACTGCGGGGGCTCCGTGGACATCGGCGTGGAGAAATAAGTCTCGCGGTTCCAAGTATTTCTTCACCAATTCTTCGTTTGTTTCCGCATCTCTTCCGCCAATTACCAAGAAGCCATCAGTCGAAAAAAACCATCGATACCGCTCGAACCAACGAGTTTTCTTTTTCTTCGGGCGAAGTCTAGCGGACCCTAGTTGTTTTCCTGCCGACGCTCTCTCTTGATCTATTGTTGTTATTGAGCGCGCCAGTGCCCGCTCCGCGCCCTCGGCCTTTGCTTTCATTACCTTCGCTTTTTCATAGTACTTTTGCGCGTTTTGAGGGACATCCTTGTCTACAGCGACGTCGATTGTGACACCTTCAACGTTTATTGTCACCGTGCCAGTGCGCTGATCGACCTGCTCGACGAACGACAAAGAACCGAGAACGCGACCTACGTCATCCCACGTTTTCGATTTTCGGGCCTGTCGCACCGCTTTTAATAAGCGGTCGACCTCTTGATATTTTTCGAACAGCAGATCCCCTTTGAAGTGATTTTCACGCTCTTGGCTTTTAAATTGTTGAATTGCCTCCTTCTGCCTGTCGATGATCTTCTCAAGTCGCGCTTGCGTCGCCGGCGTGGTTTCTGGTTTTTCAACTTCTAGGCCGTAGTAGACGTCAAGGGCCTGATTGAAACTTGCGAAATAGCGTTTCTCGTATCGCGCAAACTGCGACACCTCAAACGGAAGGACGTCGATCGGCCCCGAATCGTTATCACACACGATATGAGGCTTCAGCTCACTTGAGCGCACTGGATCGAAGACGGCTCTGAGCGCTGCGTAGAGCATCTGAGTTTCGTCTGAAGTGACGCTCGTTTTGTCTTTCGCTACGTGAGCTCTTAAGCACACTTCTTCAGCATACAAGCCCCCCATATTGAACTGCGTAGCGAGTGTTCTAACTACGTCGCGCGAGATGGACGCGATCGCTGTTTCAAACTCGTCGTACGAAATGTCGACAGGGTTGAGTTGCGTTGCCGGATATTCATAGTGTTGCCCCCGTACGACCTGCCTCGCGGCGGACCTCACACCTCGCAGCGGCAAAATAATACGCTTGGATGTGTCGGTAAGGATCACGTTACCCTTAGAAAAGAGCTCGCAGATCAGGTAGCGTTCGTCATCGCTACGTACAAACTGTATCTCTACGATGCGGTCGAAATCGTATTGCGCAATCGTGGCAATCCTTCCGCCTTTAAGCTCCTTTCTCAGCAGCATCGGGAAACTCGGGGGCACGGCGGGTGCTAAAGCAGGATTACTCGTCAGGTGCAATCGCTTTCCCGCTTCGATCACCAAATCGTATTTTCCATTTTTTGTTGCGAGCTTCAATCGAATCTCTGCAGGCGAGGACTGATAGGCTTTTTCCAGTCTCGCCCCGATAAGCACGTCCAACTCTGGTAAAAGGGCTGCAACGTCAACGCTTGTCATTACGTTCTTCAAGCGATCGCCTCGAGCACAAGTGTCGTTAGTGAACGAACTACTCCTATATGGCCAGTAAAGCGAATAAAACCTGTGATCTCGTGACGTGTCTGTTGCACAAGTCTTCACCTCTTCGAGATGCGAATCACTGACGCTGAGCCACGTGTAACTTGAGCATGCCTGCAGTGCACTAACAAAGCCGCAAAACATATAAACACAGTTGAGGCTTAGTTGAAGTCGAAGCATGGCAAAAACTAAAGAAAAGGCTGCCCCGAAAACTGAAAAAAAAGGTGCCGCGCAAAAGGCTGAAAAAAAAGGTCCGGCAAAAACCGATGAAAGGCAAGAACAAGAAGAACAGACAAAGCACGTCGAAGGCATCAAAAAGACGTTACTTTCGTCGCTGCTCGGTATTGCCGGGGGAGTCTTCTCGTACTATCTGCCCGCTTACGGGATTTTGATACTTCTAGTAGTGGTGTATGCCCAGAGGCTTGCCCTGCCTCGCATCAAGATTGACACGAAAGAATATCGTTTTACAGATTGGTTTTTCCTAGTGTTTATGACGTTCGCTTTCTGGTTTGTCAGCTGGACGATATTGTTGAATCACCCAGCCTAGGCATGACGCGAGGAGCGGTCTCACGACGATGAGAATAGCGGTGCTAAAAAAGAAGAGCTGCCGCAGCAAAAAATGCGGCACAGAGTGTGTGCGTTTTTGTCCTCGGGTCAGAACAGGTGACGAAACGATAATCATTGGACCCGACGGCAAGCCCGTCATTTCAGAAGAGCTGTGCGTAGGGTGCGGCATTTGCATCAAAAAATGTCCATTTGATGCGATAGCGATCGTCAGTTTGCCTGAAGAGCTCGAGCAGCCCACCCATCGCTACGGCGTCAATGGTTTTGCTCTTTACGGACTTGCGATTCCGCGAGCTGGCCGCGTAACTGGCATTCTAGGACCAAATGGGATAGGCAAGACTACGATAACCAACATTCTCTCTGGCGAGATCAAGCCAAATTTTGGCCAAGACCACATTAGTGAGGAAGAAGTCTTAGAGCACTACTCGGGAACCGAGCTGCACGATTATCTAAAGGGCGTTTACGAAGGCACGCTGCGAACTGCTAGCAAACCGCAGTACGTTGACCTTATCCCTCGCGCGTACGCAGGCAAGGTCGCTGACCTCATAGACAAAGCCGACGAACGCGGTATAAGTCGCGAACTGTTCGATCAACTTGAGCTTCAGGACGTCAAAGAGCGCGAGGTAAGACATTTGAGTGGCGGTGAACTGCAACGCCTGGCTATTGCAGCCACCATCGCGCGAGATGCCGACTTCTACTTCTTCGACGAACTGACACCGTATCTTGATATTTATCAGCGCGTCAAGATCGCACGAACGATCCGGGAGCTTGCAAAGCAAAAGAACGTTTTAGTCATTGAGCACGATCTCGCGATCCTTGATTTGCTTGCAGATATCGTTTATATCGCCTTTGGCGAACCTGGAGCATACGGCGTCATTACCACCCCGAAAGGCGTGAGAGTCGGCATTAATGAGTACCTTAAGGGGTATCTTCGAGAAGAGAACGTTCGCATCAGAACTGATCCGATCAAATTTGAGCTCCACGCACCGCGCGTCGACACAGATGTGCGCATCCTGGCGCACGTCGAACATCTCAAAAAGAGCTACGATTCATTCACGTTTGAGGCAAAAGGCGGTGAGCTTACAAAAGGTGTAATCGGCATAATGGGCGCTAATGGCACCGGAAAAACAACATTCGTGAAGTTGCTCGCAGGGGTTATCGAACCGGATGAAGGAAAGGTCGACGTGGAAGTGAAGACTTCTTACAAACCACAGTATGTCACGGGAAAAGACAATCCAGGAGAAAACGTCGGCTCTCTGTTAAGAGCGATCACCGACTCCTACGACACGAGCTACTACCGAACTGAAATCCTCAAACCGCTGCAGCTCGAACACATATTAGAGCGCTCTGTTGACAATTTGAGCGGCGGCGAACTCCAACGGGTAGCCATCGCAGCGTGCCTGAGCCGCGATGCGGACCTTTTCATGCTCGATGAGCCAAGCGCACATCTCGATGTAGAGCAGCGGGCGCTGGCGACGAGTCTGATTCGTCGCTTCACCGAGAACAAGAAGGTGGGCACGCTTCTTGTTGATCACGATATCTATATGATCGACCTCGCCAGTGAGCGATTGATGGTTTTTGCCGGAGACCCTGGCGTGCGTGGCGCAGCACAAGGTCCTTTCGACATGCACCATGGGATGAACCGCTTCTTGAAAGACATTGGAATCACTTTCCGAAGAGATCAAGACACCCACCGGCCGAGAGTAAACAAGATGGCTTCTAAGTTGGACCGCCAACAACGCGAAAACGGAGAATACTACTATCCGGAGTAGCGTTCCACCTTTCGGACGCTTTTCGTGAGCACATGGCACTGCCAAACGACCTTTACGATTTGAACTCGCCAGCAGCCATCCTGTTAAGGGTCCTACTATTCGCAGCCGTCACCATCATCGCGGCCAGGGTTATTGAGACGTTTCTAGATCGGTACTTGCGCCGAGCTTCGATAAGACTGAGAGTAAGCGCAACTAAATACATCGCTCTTCGACGGCTTATCATCGCGGCAGTCTACGTAACCGGTCTGATCATCATAATTTATTCGACGCCGCAGTTGCAGTCGCTTTCGATCGCTATTTTTGCCAGCGTTAGCATTATCGGTATCATCATCGGAATTGCAGCCCAGAACACCCTTTCGAATATCATCGCAGGCATCGCTATTGTTATATTCAAACCATTTGGAGTAGGTGATTTCATTACCGTGCGCGGAGAATCCGGCTTTGTAGAGGATATCACCTTCAGACATACGGTTATTCGCCTGCTCGATGCACACATGATCATTCCGAATTCAGCAATAACGAGCGAAGTAGTTTTCAACCACTCTGACTCTAACATAGCAGCTCGAATAGATGTTCGCATTTCCTATGACTCAGACTTGCGCCTCGCAAAGCAGATCATTCGACACGAGGCGGAAAAAGCAGCAGCGATCAACCAACAAACAATTGAAGTGATTGTATCAAAAACAGATGAAGAAGGCGTTACGTTCTCGCTCGTCTTCAGGTTAGAAGAGTCACCCTTCAATTGCGTAAGCGACCTACGCGAAGCAATCGTTCATCGGCTTTTGAGCGAGCATCTGACTATCAGGTGACCTCTATTCGATCGAGAAGCAGTTTTTATTGTCCGACGCGATGATCTTTCGGTCGAAAGGCCAGGGAAACGTGATTCTGAGTTTCACAAAAGCAATAGATAGATAATCACCGCTGCAATAGCACCGGCCACAGTCGCTAAGAGATTGACCGAGCTGTTGGTCAAATAGTGCCGCCGTTCGAATACCGCACCCAACACGCTATCAAAGTTGGCTCCGAAAAAACCACCGAGAATGACGGGAACCACCGTATTGGCGGCTCCAATTCCAAGAATAACACCGATTATCGCTATCGCTCCAGCGCCGGCCAAAGCGGAGTACTCTCCCAGCGTCGTTATCCCACCGTCGGTGCCGTGCGGTACCCACCGTAGGTCAGTGATCAACCGCGGCAGATTCTTGTGGGTCTGTCCGATCTCGCTCGCGAGGGTATCACCCGTGGCCGTCGCTACGGCACCAATATACGCGACGATAAGCAGCGCGTTGCCCGTTATCCCGAAAGCGATAGCACAAACAAGCGCTACCAGTCCATTGCCGAACACATTCTTATACCCTCGCGCGCCGCCTCCCGCTTGCGCAATGCCGATAGCGCGTTTATAATCGTACTTGTACTTCGTAAAAATTCCGCCGATAACGAAGAACGAGAGGATGAGCACGAACCACCGAAAGTCCGTGAAAGAGACTATAAGGAGGCCCATAAGAATGCCGCTGAGAACTCCTGAGACATCTGCCAATCTGACCCTCCCGAGGGCGTAGCCGATGAGAATCATGAAGAGGAGAGTCAAGAGAAGTCGCAGCACCGGCACTGAGTAGTCGAACCCGACGAAGAGCCATATTGCAAAACCGATGCCGAGTGGGAGGACCACATTCTCTTCTATGTCATGCAAAATGGTCCGCAATAGTGCTCCCACAAGCGCACCGATCATAGCAACAAAAAGCAAGAAGTCCGCCGAAGCGTTCACGTTTGTAAACGTGGCAGCAGCCCCCCCAACTAGAAAACCAAAAAAACCGCCTGACAGTATGAAAATCAAACTGCTAGTTAAGCCGCCGTACGATTCAAAGAGAACAGCCAAAACTTCAGCCAACGTTACAATTATGATAACATCACTCACTACATACAGTGGCAAGCTAGAGACTACGCTAAATATGCACAACGCCGTCAAAGATAACATCAGAGCAAGTGGCTTGACAAGGACTTCAGATTTTCGATCAGGTACCGTTGCGAGCAGCAGGAAAACGTGCATCTTGGGATTAACGAGAACAATCAACAAAGATAAAAACAAAAAGAAGAAAAGTGATCCTGCGCTCCCCAAAAACGGAACTACCAGGGCGACCAACCCGAAACTCGCGCGAAGTGTCAGCCTGCGTGCTTCAACGATGTTCACGCTAACCCCCTTTTGGTTCACGCTGGAAGTACTTTACGTTTGCGACGGATAGTGAGAGTGCAGACAGAGCTGCAAACTGCGAGAGGGTAAGAGATGATTTCGAACCTTTACGAACGACGACTTTTCGACCAGATTCGAGAAGTGCCACGCCACGTGGTACTCGTCATTGCCGAAAAGGATCTCGATAGCGTCGACGCTTACAAGCGAATTAGCGCCTTCGCCTCATGGTGCAGCGAGATTGGCATAAGTCGAGTAACTGTCTACATAAACATGCTGCGCCTCGGAGAAGAGGTAAATCAAAAACTGCGGTCGCAGATCGTCCAAAGGGTTACTGACTGTCTTCAATCTACGTCAGTAACCGCTACTATCTACTCACCGGACGCCCCAGAAACCATTAGCGGCGATGAGAGCCCTGCTGTGAGTATCTCGATCGGATACGGAGGCAAGAAAGAGCTGGTCGACGCCATTCGGTCGATAGCGCAAGAGGTCCAGAATAGGGAGCTTCACGCCGATGAGATATCCGAGGACACTATTAATGCGCACCTCATCTTCAAGGAAGAGCCTGAACTTGTGATAAGAACGGGCGAGAATCGTTTGACCGATTTCTTGATATGGCAAGCGGTTTATTCCGAATTATACTTCACTGAAGTTAATTGGGCGAATTTTAGAAGAATGGATTTGCTCAGGGCCATCCGGGACTATCAGAAAAGGCAACGACGGCACGGGCTGTGATTGCGCGGCGGGCCTATCTGTCGCGCACATCCGATTTCGTCGGGTCGACGGTGACCACCACCCGAACCGCGAGCAGCTGCGTAAATCGCCAATTTGACTGCTCTACAACACTGAGATCAACGTAAGCCGTATGAATTTCGCAATCAAAGTGCTGACTTCGACCAGATTTGCGGTCGCTGTCATAGGCCTGATTATACTCGTCTCAGTTGTTGGTACACTTTACCCTGGTGGCGACGTAGTTTTTGGAAGCCCCTGGTTTCTCGCTCTTATCGGAGTACTTGCGGTATCAGCCGCTCTCTGCAGTCTGACGAGGATCGTTCCCTTGTGGCGTGACTTAAGACGGCCTCAAGTAGAGGTAAGTGATCACTTCATGCAGGCGCTCCCGTACTCCGTGCGCCTTTCAGGAGTCACGCTTACCCAAGTCAGAGACAGTCTGAAAGGGTATGCGATCCGTGAAACAATGACAGAGAGTACAACCTTTTTGTTGGCTCAGAAGGGGAGGGTTGGTAGATTCGGGCCTCACATCGCGCATGTTGGAGTGTTAATACTCTTGCTTGGCGTTGCCATCGGAGCCGCTTATGGAAATGCAAACCCATACAACAACAAAATTGCAGTCATTCCAGAGGGCAGTTCGCTGCAAGTTGATGGCTTTGCCTTGCGACTCGACGATTTTAGCCTCAGCTATTACAATAATGGTGCCGTACGAGACTACACGGCTACGGTCACCGTTCTAGATGGAAACCTTGTTCAGACTTACAACGTCACGGTCAACGGGCCGCTAACGTACAAGGGGCTTACTTTCTACCTTTATGGATACGGAGTGACAGAGTCCGGAAATGCCTGGGTCGCGTTTCAAATCAAAAGCGCGTCTGGAGTCTCCTTCGTGTGGGTCGGAGCAGCGATCACGCTAGTAGGGATAATGCTATCGCTTTACGTCCCACACAAGAGAATTTGGATCAAGGAGTCTGACCAGAGCACGCAGCTCGGCGCGATTAGTAACAAAAGCTCAGCAAGGTTTTTTAGGGAGATTGAGGGCGTGCGCACGAAGCTAGAGAGCCGCGCTCACCTTGACCATGGGAACAAATCAGAAGAAATATGAGGGAGCATTGAACTGAGTAGAACGACCCATGGACGCAGCAGCTCTTGAACATCTTGGATTCGAAATTGCACTTGGAACCTATCTGATTTCGTCGGTTCTTTTTGTGCTATATTTTTCAATAAAGAAGCGACGACTCGCAGAGATGGGATTTACCCTAGCACTTTTTGGATTCGCGTTTCAAACCCTTGCCCTCGCGACCCGATGGCTGTACGCAGGCTACCCGCCTTGGATCAGCACCTATGAAGTGATTTCATTTTTTGCGTGGGCTGCCGTGGGCGGCTATTTGATATTGAACTTTAAATCTGATTATAAGAGTGCCGGAGTGCTGATCCTGCCGCTCGCATTCGTACTACTCGGCTTCGCCTCTATGCAACCGACAAACCCCGCCCCGCTTATCCCAGCACTGCAGAGTGTTTGGATCTTTATACACGTGCCAATCATTATTCTATCGTACTGCGCTTTCGTCATCGCTTTCGCAGCGAGCATGCTGTATTTGTTCAAAGACAAACAGCTCAGCGAGGCGGGCATGACAGAACGCTTGAACCGTAAGAGAGACGAGGGCTCTAAAGACACTCCGCCCTCGGGGACTTCAGAATCGACAGGCACCCTAGCAAACTTCAGTCTAGAGCAGCTCGATGATTTAGCATATAAAAGCGTCGCAGTAGGATTTCCTCTCCTCACTATCGGCATAATAACCGGAGCGATTTGGGCTGAGAGCGCCTGGGGAAGTTACTGGAGCTGGGATCCAATAGAGACGTGGGCGCTCATCACATGGTTTGTGTTTCTTATCTATCTGCACGCGAAGACACAGAACTGGAGCGCTTCTCTTGCTGCTTATATCGCCGCGTTTGGATTTTTGTCAGCCATCTGCACGTTTCTTGGCGTGGGGTACGTCCTTCCATTTCTCCAAACCTACGTAAGCGTAAGCACCGGTTTGCACGGGTATGCCGGCGGCGGCGCGATCAGCGGCACGGTGCTTTTCTGTGGAATACTAGGCGCAGTGCTCGTACTACTATTCGCGACGCGAAAAAAACCACCGAACGCTACACGTGCGCCGCCAGCCCGAACGGACGCCGAATCTGAACCGACGCCTTAGTCACACAGCTTTTTCTTGTTTAATATTTCGACGTCTTCTAAGCTGTTAATGTTCACGAAAGTGCACAAACTGGGGTCTATAAGGCGGATCTCATCTTTCGGAACGAAGTTAACCTGGAGCTGATCTACGACGTACATTATGGCCCCTTTGCGCCTCTGAATCGCCACCTTCGCCGCTCGAATTGTCGCTTCGCGCCTGTACACCGCGTGCAATGGTTCCAGCGGATACGGAATAGCTACGTCATACCCTGCTGCCTTAAGAAACAGCAAGTCGACGACGTCGGCCTTTATAAACGGCATGTCGCAAGCGGCGACAAATGCGTATTGAGAACTAGACGCACTTAACCCGCTGCAAATACCTGCCACAGGCCCGAAATCTTGAACCTCATCGCGCACGATGGTGACTCCGGCGAGGTGCAGTCTCCTTTGCTGCTCCTCATCCCTTGCAACAACGATAATCTCATCAACGCAGCGCGAGAGCGTTTCAATAATGTGGTTCAGTATCGGTTTTCCGTGGAGTTCAAGCAGCGCTTTTTCTACGAAGTTGAGTCTGGAACCTTTGCCTCCCGCAAGTATAACCGCAGTTCTCATCAGTCGTTATTAGCTTTGATTGCTGGGACAAAGTCTCGGAGAATCTCTTTTACTTCTTCGTGACTAATGACGCAAGCCTTTCGCGAGAGTTTGAAGACCTCTTCAACTTCGACTTTGCCTATCTCGTTCAGAAAAGAGAATGCGCGCTCAACGATGCTGATTCTGCGCTCCCGCTCCCTCTCTTGAAATGTGCGGATAGCTCTGAGAAGATCAATTCTTCGAAATTCCGGCCAATATGGGGCACAAAAGTAGGAACAACACTCGTTGCCATTCGCCTGCCATGGCAAGAAATTCGACGTGCGCGCTTCGCCACCGGATCGGATTATAAGATCAACGTTCGCGAGTGCATTGTTGTTGTAGAAAAGCTTCGTGAGCATATCTTCATCGATTTCATCGACGCTGATAGTGTCGTTTTCCACCAGCGTTGCCAATGACCGCACGACATCAACGATCTCCTTTCGTCCTCCGTAAGCCAGAGCAAAGTTCAAGGAGTGCTTTCTGAAGTGACGAGTGGCTTCCTCTACTCGCTCGACAGAGCGGATCACACCGTCGGGCAACAGTTCACGTTCTCCGATCATTCGCACCTGAACCTCTTTTTCGTAGATTTGCTCTTCATTGTAGAGATCGACAAATCTCTGTTCGATTAGCGAGAACAACGGTTCGAGCTCCTCTTTCGAGCGACGATAGTTTTCGGTTGAAAAGGCGTAAAGCGTCAGTTGTTCGATTCCGAGATCCAGACACCACCACAATACCCGCTCAGTCGTCAACGCGCCATAAACGTGGCCACACGCACGTGGTTCGCCTATCTTATCTGCATATCGCCGGTTGCCATCCTGTATTATCGCAACGTGTTGGGGCATATGGGCTGACGTCACTTCTCTGACCAAAAGCCGTTCGTAAGCTTTGTACAGTGAGTTATGCGCGTTTTCTCTGATCCACGACATAAAACCTCTAGGACAAGATATCTTCGGTAAGGGAGACAAGCCCCTTTTCTTGGCTCAGGAGCGACCGAACGACGTCTTTGTATGAGTCTTTTAGCGAATAGACGTTGTGATTCTTGGTGACATCTATCCTAAAGATGCCCAATCGAGTATTCATAAGCCCTACCATGGCGGAAACTCCCCGATAACTTACGTCGTACCCGCCGTCCCTCAGATGTTGATAAACCTCCTCAGTTGTGAAGATGTGCTTTTCGAGAAACAGTTCAAGCACGGCCTTGCGCACCCCTTGCCCATCTCGTTCAAGGTAATTCTTCAGTCGGTTCTCAACATTTTTGCCGTTCAGCGCAATCACTTCCGGGGCGATAGTAAGTCAGCGCGGAAGTATTTACGTTTTCGGTTTTAAGCAACAATTTAGGGGCGTTACTTCAACCACCGTCCCGTCCGGATACGTTTCCACGACGCGCCCTGCCTCGGCCAGCACCGGATGTTTTTTTGCAAGCCGTAGCGCTTGTTGCCAAGACAGGTGCAACTCGCCATTAACAATCGCATAATCGTCTTTAGAGATGCCTGCAAGACAATCGAAACTCGGCGCCGATTGTACAACGCCAAATACGAGTGTGCCGTCCTGGGTGACTTCATCGAACGGTCTAGCTAAACGCCGCGCTTTACGCTTGAATCGTTCTCTAAGCTGGACGCTGTCTTTTGATGCAGAGGGGCAGAAATACGTCGGCACCTCATCGTTAGCAATCTCTTCGGCCATCTGTCGGCTACCGACAGCGGCGTAGCCATACTCAAGCGGAACAAACCCTGCCGCGGTCATAGCGTTATAGTTTGTTTCTGAAAACTCTAGTTCATTAAGATTCAAAAAGCCACAGACCTCCTTGAGAACGCTCAAAATCGCAGGGACGGGCTTTATGGCTGGAATCTCGACACCAGCCTCCAAACCGAGTGTCTTGGCATATCTGAGCGCCTCGCAATATTGAGATGACGCAAAGTTGTCCCACTCCTCGATCGGTGGATGGATGCGGATTTCGTCCAATCCTGCACGAGCAAGCACGCGTAGAGCGTGCCCCGAGGGAGCAATAGAGCTGTAGAGGTGAATATGGTGCTGCGGTCCGAACTCATTTTTCAGGAGTTTCATGTAGTGCCGGACTCTCGCGAGAGCCAGCAACGGTTCGCCCCCGGTGATACCGGTTCCGAGCGCGTCCATGGAACGTGCTTCTGCTACAAGATCGGCATCGCATTTTACGAGACGCTCGTTCGCATATACGGCGTCTTTTCCTTTCCTGTGTTCAGACAAAGGACAATAGAAACAGCTCCGGTGACATAAGCCGGTGACAAAAAGCACCATCTTCGCGCCAAGCTGGCACAACTCGCATCCTTTGCTATACACGACTTCCACGGAACCTAAACCCCTTCAAGCGTGCTCAGCAAGCCGCCGTAGTCCTTTGTTCTTTGTAATTTGGTACAAACGTAGCTCGCTATTTATACAGTGCTTTATCACGTAAAAACTTAAGTATAATCGTGTTGAGGGGTTTGTAGCGCCATTGCGCAAGCCGGTCCATACAAAGCCAGCTGCGTGGCCCGTGCTTGGAGGCTGCCGTTTTGAAAAAGATTCCAACGAGCGAAATACTGCGAATCAAAGAAAAAAGCTTCGAAGAGGCGTGGAAATACGGCGGCGAACTGCTTAATGACGGGAGTATCTACGACCTGCGTCGGATAGAGCAAACGCCTTCGCGGGGCGCGCCGCACGTACTGAACGATCTCATCGAGAAAATGCGGCAACGACTGCTGGAGCTAGGGTTTGACGAGGTAATCAACGAAACGATATTTCCCGAAGCGGACGTCATGAAGCAGTGGGGGCCGACCGGTTTTGCTATACTCGACAGATGCTACTATCTCGCCGCTCTACCTAGGCCGGACGTCGGTTTGAGTGCACAGAAGCAGGCGATGATCAAAAGCTTCGGTATACACCTACCTCCCAAAAAAGTTGCCGCGCTCCAGTTGACGCTTCACAAACTCAAAACCGGCGAGCTGGAGAGCGATGAGCTAATTAGGGAGATCGCAAAAGAACTGAATGTCCCCGACGACCGCGCCATACAAGTGTTCGAAGAGGTGTTTTTTGAATTCAAGGATTTGAAACCCCTGGCTTCCAACCTAACGCTGCGATCGCACATGACTGCAGCCTGGTTCGATACGTTAGCTACCGTCCAGAAATACACCGCCGTACCTGTGACGCTTTTCTCGATTGGTCCTCGCTACCGAAGAGAGCAGCGTGAGGATGCCACGCACCTTCGAGTGCACAATTCTGCTTCGTGCGTTGTAATGGACGAGGACGTGTCTATCGATGTAGGCAAATGGCTAATCGAGGATTTCTTGCGACCGTTCGGATTTGAGGATTTTCAGTTCAGACAAGTTGCCACTGGCACCGATACTTATTATGCGCCAGGAAAGCACTACGAGGCTTTTGCATATTCCCCCAATTTTGAAGACGCAAAAAACAACGAGGCTGGATGGCTCGAAGTAGCCGATTTCGGCTTATACAGCCCCCTTACATTAGCTAACTATGGCATCGAATATCCTGTTGTGAACTGTGGCATTGGAGTAGAGAGAATCGCAATGATCGCGCACGCATTTAAGGACATAAGAACACTTGTATTCCCGCAGTTTTACGGAGAATTCGTTTTGACCGACGATGAGCTAGCCCGTCTCATCACCCTAAAAAACGCCCCTGCAACGCTGCAAGGAGAAGCAATACAACAAGCAATTGTCAACGTGTGCAAAACGCACGGCGCTGATGCAAGCCCCGTTGAATTCGTGGCGTGGGAGGGAGAGCTCCTAGACAAGTTCACACGAATCACTGTGATAGAGCCTGAAGAGAACACGAAACTTTGCGGACCCGCCTTTCTGAATGAGGTTTTTGTCAAAGATGGAAACGTTATAGGGGCTACAAAGCTCGAAGGCCTTTCAACAGGGATAACGTACATAAAAGCATTCGCAGCCGAAGCTGCGTATGAGATCGAACAAGCCTTGCAACAGGGCAAGACGAACCTGGAGGTACGAGTGCGGATCTCTCGCTCACCAAACGACTTAAACCTTAGAATAGATCCAGTTGCTACACGATATATAACGAGCCGGAACAAAAAGATCGACCTGCGGGGCCCAGTATTCACAACTGTCCGTATGCAAACCGTTTGAATCGACAAGGAAACCTACCCACAGGACAAAGCTCAAGAAAAGAAGCAAATTGTGTACTGTCGATTCAGCCGACGATATTCAACGCTCGACAGCGTATCTGCGGTAGACGCGCCACGCCTTCTTGCTGACTTTGCCCAGCGCGCAACGCTGCGTCAGCTGCCGTCTGAAGCTAGATTCTTTGCACCCAAGCCCAGAGCTTGGCGATGCGCTCACACCGCTTCGCAGCAGAGGACGCTCAGAGCAAATAGCTTCTTATAACATCAACTCATTATTGATAGGCATATCAATATTGGTGACTCAAGGTTCAATGAAAGATCCACTTCTAGAGCTCGCGCTTATTAACGCGGCGCAAAAACCTATCCAAGTGTCAGCCGTTGAGTTTGCTAAGAGGCTCAGAACCAGTCCTATGACAGCCTCGCGAAGACTGAAAGAACTCGAAGAAGAGGGCTTGATTGCGCGAACGCTATCAGGCAGATCGCAAGCTATTGCCATTACAGAGAAGGGATCCAACGTACTAAAAGAACAGTATTTAGCTTATAAGTCCATTTTCGAATCAAAACCGGTGATCGAATTGAGCGGCACCATAGTATCAGGCTTGGGCGAGGGCCGGTACTACCTCTCGATCCGCGGCTACACAAAGCAGTTTGAAGAGCGGCTAGGCTTCACGCCATATCCGGGCACGCTGAACATAAAGTTGGATGAAGAAAGCGCGGCAGCTCGTGTGCGGCTGAACAACCTAACCCCCATCAATATCTCAAGCTTCAAGACCAGCAACCGTACCTATGGGGGTATCAGGTGTTATAGAGCTTCCGTTGGAGGCATCGACGGAGCCGTGATTGTGCCTGATCGCTCCCATTATAAGAACGACGTAATCGAGACCGTTGCTCAAGTTTCAATCAAACAAACTCTCAACACGGATAATGGTGATGTTATCGAGGTCGCGATAGTATGAGCGTAGCAGAGGCAATTAAGGCAGTGAGAAGAGGAGAGATGGTACTTATTTATGATTCCGAAGATAGGGAAGCCGAGACGGACATGGTAGTGCCTGCCGTCTCGACGACACCTAAACAGGTAGCGCGAATGCGCGTAGAGGCGGGCGGGCTGATCTGCGTTGCCATTTCTCCACAAGCTGCTGAAAGTCTCTGTCTCCCCTTCATGTCAGACATCTTAAAATTCGTTAGCTCAAATGGATGCAGCTTGAAGCTTGACTCCGTCTGCGAGAAGCCCGGCGATCTTGCTTATGATACGCGCTCCTCATTTTCAATCGCCGTTAATCATAGGGGTGTTCGGACTGGGATAACTGACATAGATCGTGCACTTACTATTACAGAGCTTGGCTTCACGGTAGAGAGGGTGGCGCTTAATCTTCCAGTTGACTTCGGTGCATCTTTTCGGTCTCCGGGACATGTCCCGCTTCTTCGAGCAGCCCAGGGGCTTATTTCAGAACGAAGAGGACAAACAGAGCTCTCAATAGTCTTAGCTGAGATGGCGGGCATCATCCCAGCTATGGCTATGTGCGAAATGCTCGATGCACAGAGCGGGAGAGCCCTAACCAAGCGAGACTCGATCGACTACGCAAAACGGCACGAGCTCACGTTTGTGACTGGACAGGCGATTGTCGACGCGTACGAGCGTTCGCGCTAGCCGCCTATTCACGCAAGCGACCTGCAGAAACGAGCTTCGCGCTATCCCAAGCACCTCGAATCTTGGTGATCTTTGGCAGGCAGCTTCCTTAAGGCCTCAGCCAGCAAGAGACCAACCGCCTCTTGAAGCGCGCGTCGAGTCTTACAAGGTGCCAAAGACATAGGGACCGATAAGCAAGATCAAGAAAGAGGCAAGTATTACGGCGCCAAGCGTCGTCACGAGTGCACTTGTGACCCGTTCTTGATCTTTGGTATTTCGCAGGATCTTTTCGGTGAGCGACTTAAAGAGTTCCCTGAAGATGTGTCCGCCATCCAAGGGGACTGCGGGAAGGCAGTTGAAGAGCCCTACGTAGAAGTTTATCCACCCCACCCAAAGGAGAGTGTTTGCTATCCAAAAAAAGCCGTTCCCAAGCGGGGCCGCCCACCCGATAGGCTGGTAAAGGTGCGCGATATTGCCTGTAAAGCCGCTAAAAATAAGCAAAGGTAGACCTATGAGGACGCCCCACCCTTGAAAAGTATTGAGGTTACTCGGGATCCGCTTAAGGAAAGTGAGGAGTTCTGACGCTGACCCTCCTCCGATGCCCAGAAACCCCTTGTCGGAGTTGGGATTCTTGGCTAAAACGATGCCGAAGGTCTTGGGAGTTCCCTGATCTATCGCTTTCACAGTAACGATCTGCCCTGGGTGGGTCGCGTTCATGAATGCTTGAAAGTCGTTGGTATCAGAGATCGTAATGCCATCAATCTGAGAGATGGTCATACCCGGTTGCAGGCCCGCTTGTTCCGCGGGTGATCCAGAAACAACCGATACCACCCCAAAGCCGTTTGTTGCCGTTACAGATGATAGCACTGGGCCGAAGAATAGTGTGAATGCGATGAGTGCGACAGCGAAGTTTCCTGTTATGCCGGCGCTGAAAACCCTAAGCCGTTCTGGACGCGTAGCAATCTTTTCGCCCTTTTTAGCGTCTATCCCAAGCAGTTGTGATTCGTCAGGCTCTGCGAACGCTCCGATCGGCACTAGCGCGATGAGCAGACCAAGTGATTTCACTTTGATGTCGGCCACTCTGCTCAAGATTGCGTGTGAGAGCTCGTGGACTACCAGTGTGACTATCAAACCGATGAGTCCCCACGTTAACGGAATGAATTGATTTATTCCGGGAAGAAGCAACACGTTTTGTGGAGCGTTCAACGCGGTGGGCGCGGGCTGTGTGACCAAGATCCTGACGTCACCAATGAGGAGGATGGCCAACATGAAGAACATAGCAATAACTGTCAAGGGAATGCCGATGTTCGCAAAAAACCTCCAGAACCGTTTTGGACGCGCTAACTTGTCAAGCAAACGCAAGCCCTGCGTTGTCCGGAGCATTAGAATAGGACCGTAAGCGCTAACGCCGTGTCGCGCTAGAATGCCTCGGCTGTTCAGAAATATCACGAGAAGCCAATAAGCTGCGAAGATAACTAATGCAAGAGTATAAAAATCCAAGCGGCTTTCACCTTAACTGGTCTCATGATGTTCTCTGACATATACGTAACTGCAGCAACTCTAGAGGAGGCAAAGAGCATCGCCCGCGCAATCGTCGAAGAAAAATTAGGGGCTTGCGTGAACATTTCCCCTATCAAGTCATTGTATAGATGGAAGGGAAGCATCGAAGAAGATGAGGAGTATGCATTGTCGATTAAGACCAAGTCTTCACTAGTTGACAAGGTTGCTGCCAGAGTGCGACAGTTGCACAGCTACGAGAACCCTTGCATCATCTCTTTCACGATAGAATCGGGATCGCCAGCATATCTCGACTGGATTCACGAAGAGACTTTGTGATCTGCAAGTCGCGCGTGGCGCCCCAAGAGTATCTCTGACTTGCGGACTTGACACGCTCAGAAAAGACTTGACTTTTGTCGACCACCGAGTACGGGAAAAGCCGGCGATTGAACCACCGAGCGCAATTGACTTAAAGAAAAAGCTCTGCTTCCTGCATAAAAGATGGAAGAAGCACACATTCATTGGGCGGATGTCGTTGCACGCGCCGTTGAAGGGCAGCAAGTTATAGCTACAGGAATAACTCCCTCCGGCAACATTCACGTCGGTAATATGCGGGAGGTAGTGACAGGCGACGCTATTTTCAGAGCTATTGGAGACGCCGAAAAAACCGCTCGGCTTATATACATCGCTGATACGTACGACCCCCTTCGAACGGTCTACCCTTTCTTGCCAGCCGCTTACAAAAAGTACGTCGGCATGCCGTTGTCAGAAATACCTGATCCTTTTGGCTGCTGCTCGAGCTACGCTGAGCACTATCTCAGGCCTTTCTCAGAATCGCTCGATGAATTAGATATCGCTCCTGAAGTCTATCGAGCAGACAGGATGTACAAGGAAGGACTCTATACAAACGCGACGAAAATCGCGCTCGAACAGCACAATCTGATCGCCGAAATAATTGAGAGCGTTTCAAAGAGAAAACTACCGGCAGGGTGGAGTCCATATAACCCGCTTTGCGAGCGCTGCCGACGAATCAGTGCGGCACAAATCATTGAGCACGTTCCTGCGCGCACTGCTGTGCGGTATAGATGCGACTGCGGCGCCGAAGGAGTTGCTGATTACTCAAGGGGAGAAGGCAAGCTTGCCTGGCGCGTCGACTGGCCAGCACGCTGGAAAATTCTAGGCGTGACTATTGAGCCCTTTGGCAAAGACCACGCTGTCGCAGGGGGCTCCTACGATACTGGCCAGCGTATCTCAAGAGAGGTGTACGGGTATGCCCCTCCCGTTCCGGTTCCGTACGGTCACATCCACCTCAAAGGACGTGGCAAGATGTCGAGCTCCAAAGGCGTGACGATTAGTATTCAGGAGATGCTCGAGAGCGCGCCTGCCGACGTCTTGCGATACATGATCATAAAAACAAAGCCAGAGAAGCTCATCGATTTCGATCCGGGTTTAGGGCTATTGACGTTGGTTGATGAGTTTGATCGCGGCGAAGGTCGCGCTTTTGAGCTGGCTCGAATCTCTGAGCAGGGGTGCAACGTGCCGTTCAGACACATGGTGACGGCGGTTCAGATCGCACACAATTGCGACGAGCTGGTAGAAGTGCTCCGTCGAAGCGGTTACGAAACTATCGACATGACTGCCCTAAGAAGAAGAGCCCAGAACGTAAGAAACTGGCTCGACCGTTTTGCACCGCCGTTTGTAAAGTTTGAGGTTCAGCGAACACTTCCAGTCCAAGTCAAAACGCTCACAGCGGGACAGAAAAAAACATTAGAAAAGCTGGCGAAGGCACTCGAGACGGACAGCTGGGACCCTGAGTGGTTGCACAATGAAGTTTACAGTATCAGTGAACAAGTAGGGATTCACTCGAAAGAGGCGTTTAAAGCGATATATATTTCGCTCCTCGCAAAAACGTCGGGGCCTCGGGCAGGATGGTTTTTAGCCACTCTCGATCCCGAATTCGTAATAGCCCGATTAAGAGAGGCAGCCGCGACGTGAGTTAACAGGTTCAAACACGCACTAAATCGCATCGAGCGCTTGTTCCAAGTCCGCCTTGATGTCCGCAACGTCTTCAAGCCCAACAGACACGCGTATAAGATCATCCGTGATTCCGAGCATTTCTCTCTCTTCTTTGGGAATAACTGCGTGAGTCATAAGTCCCGGATGCTCGATCAGAGTCGCAGTGTCGCCGAGACTCACCGCGACCGTACTCAATTTGAGAGTGTTCAAAAACGTCACCGCTGACTCGACTCCTCCGCGAATCCTAAAAGCTAGCATTCCTCCAAAGCCTGCCATTTGCTTCTTCAGATCGGGATTGCTCTCGAAGTTTCGGTCGAATCCGGGATAAAGAACCTGCTTAACGGCCTTATGCGCTTTCAAGAAAGCAGCGAGCTCAGTCGCGTTCTGTGCGTGACGCTCCATCCTTACTGCCAACGTTCGAAGTCCGCGCAAGATAAGAAAGGCGTTGAAAGGACTAAGTGCGGCGCCCATATCGCGCAACACCCCATTTCTGATTGTGACTGCTTCTTCATAAGATGAGATAACTACCCCCCCTAATGCGTCGCCGTGCCCGTTCAAGTATTTCGTCGCGCTATGCACGACGATATCGGCCCCCAGTTCGAGGGGTTTTTGGTAATAGGGAGTTAGGAATGTGTTATCGACGATCGTTTTGAGTCTATTTTCCGATGCGACTGCCGCGACTTTACGTATGTCCACCAACTTCAGCGTCGGGTTAGCCGGGGTTTCAAAAAAAACAAGCTTCGTGTTGTCTCGTACGGCCTCAGCTACATTTTCAGAATTAGAGGCGTCGACAAAGCTTACCTCAAAGCCGAGGCGTGGAGCGCCTCTTTTTAAGAGGTCATAGGTGCTACCGTAGAGCACGTGATCAGCGATGAGATGATCGCCGCATTTGAGCAGCGTAAGCATTATTGCCGAAATGGCCCCCATCCCTGTTGCGAAACTGACCGCAGCATCGCCCCCCTCAACGGCCGCCATTTTTGATTCTAATGCAGTGAGTGTCGGATTTGAAAGTCGGGAGTAGACGTACTTTCCGCGCTTTATTCCCGATGGCAGGATCTCGTCTATTGCGAAGCTCGACGTTTGGTAAATCGGCGGTGCTAGCGCGAAGGTATCGGGAGATGGACGTTCTCCGGCGTGCACTAGTTTCGTATTTATGCCGTACTCATAGTCCACTGGATACCCTCATATCAAAGGCCTTGGTTGCTTATCTTCTGGCAGGACCGGCAGTTTCATCGTGTTGATAAGAATCGGGGTCGTGACTTCCTTGGCTCTCTCGAGCAGCAGCTCTTTTCCCTTTTGCGACAAAGCGAACAGTGGCACCCCAGTTCCAACTTGTGCGAGCGCTTTGTTGCCGACAGTCTCTCTGATCACTCGCGACGCACAGCCTGTAGTTATGTCTACCGCGTCAATGAAATCGCTCGCGACGTCCTGTTCCATTCCGGTTACGTGCACGCCGATGATAACTACGGCGGCTCCCGTTTCGCGCTCGATAAGGCGACATTGCTGAGCGTCAAAGAGCGTCGCAACGGTGACAGCCACGCGCTCGAAACCCATTTCTATAGCGCGAGCAACGCCCAACGGCTGATTAATAATGGCGTTGTTCCCATCAAGCAGAATTCCTCCTTTTTCTTCGACTCGATTCTTCAGCTTCGGAATCAGGGTCGTTTCTATGACGCCGGAAATCCGCGCTCCAATCCCTTGCGTGAGGGTAGGACTGGACGTGATAACGGTGCCAACACCCTCACAAACCGAAACACTAGCGTCAATCAAACCCCGCCGGAGTCCAGTCATCATCACTTCAGACGCGCCAAAGCCAACAAAAACCTCCATCTCGATGGCCCGCTCGCCTGTACACATGCCAAAATCGCGAATCCGGAACTCGATATTCTGCTTTACTACCTCTTGATTAATCTCTTGAATGCCGCGCGCCTTTGCAAAAATTGGACACCGTTCGATTAACGGTTCTCCAACCTCAACCACGTGTCCGTCTTCGACCACGACGTAAGCTTTTCCCATAGCTTCCATGACGTGTCTGTCTTTCATCATCTAACTCTTGTGAACCAGAGATTGATAGACTTAACCATGACGTCGGCAGAGGCCGACATAGAACGTCGGCGCCGTTATTCTCCTTTATTTGGGCCGCTAGCTACGTTCACATAGCTGGCAATCAGTGGGACGTCAGTGTTATTGTCTTCAAGGTGCGCCCATTTTTCGACGTGGATAGGATGGTCGGAGGTTGCTAGGATCAACGTTGGCCGGCTCAAGCCGCGACAGATCCGCTCCAAATTCTCATCGATCGTTTGTGCTGAAAAAGCAAGATCATCCCACGCTTTCGCGTAGTGGTGTGCGCAGTTATCGATTGCCCGCAGATGTATCATCAGTAACCTTATTCCTTCCAAACTGAACGCCTTAAGTGCCAGATCGGTTATCCTTCGATCGTAATCAATAATCCCGTGAAGGTTTTCCACACCAATGGCGAGATCGACTCGATTTAGCATCGCTTTCGCCCCTAACAGTTCTATCACTATGCCCGACTTGATCCCGCTATCGCTTGCAATCTCAAGAATCGATCTTACCGGTGTATAAAACGTATCAGCTACTTCATACAGAAGGTGATGCTCCGGAGCATAGCCCGTCAAGATAGTGCCTATATTTGGAGTCGTTATCCTAGGGGGCAGCGAATGGATCTCAAAAAAGAGACCGTCATCCGAAAGAGCCTGCAACTGCGCCAGAGCACCGTCCAATTTCTTATACAGTGCGGCCCCAACACCGTCGACTACTATGAGTAGTATTTGATCAATATTCTTGTCCGCGCAGTAGGCACCGATCTCTTTGATCTCGCGCCCGTCTTTGTCAGGGATCTCGAATCCTAACAGTGAGCTGATGGTCGGAGCGATATCCAACTGCGTATACTTCATTTTTTCACTTCATTCTGTGCCGTTATCTCGGACGATATCAAACTATCGGACTCGACTCGCAAACCGTCAAACGGGCCTGGCGTTATTGGCGGCGAGTCTCGATCGAGCGGCTCGACGAATAGTTCCTGAACAGGCCGCATGCTGGTCGAGGGGAGGGCGAGTTTCAACTAGCCCTAGGAGCGATCATCGCAACTTTTGTTTCCCTATCACGTTCTTGGCATTATCCCAGATCGTTTCAATGCGCTTTGACTCGGAGATTTTCAATGTCTTCGATCGACGGGCACACTGCTGACTCGAACTACGCTTTGCCAGTGAGTCAGTCTCGTTGAACACTACAAAACCCAGCAAAGCAACGAGGCGTTCGCTTCGACCGCAGCGCAGGCGCGCGTTTCGTTCTCTGGGTGCTTTTTTCGCGCGTCAACGGCTTTTTTGCGGGTTATTCGGTCCCCCACGACTTGCGGTGAATTTCGCGAAGCTCCTCAGGATTGTCCTCGAGGCACTGCGGCGGCCTAAAAGAGCCCATAACTCCCATTGCTTTGTCAGTTTTTCGGATCGACGCTTGTGGATCTTTTTCAGTCTCCGTGACCGCCCTAATGCAATCGATATTGTCCAGAATTATGTCGGCCTCTTGATGAACGGCCTGCATGTAGAATACCTCTTTGCCTACGACGTTAACGCTTTCTTCCCAAATCGGGATCTCCCAGAGGTCATAACGCGGCCTTCCAAGGTCTCTGCTTAACTCGATAATCTCTGCGGTAGAGCCTAACCCATCTCCTGCCCGCACCAACATCAGCCTCATACGGCTATAAAACTCCTTAAGCACATCTTCACGAGAGACGCTGTTTTCGACTTCGATCATAAGGTTATGCTGGTGCATAAGCGTTGTAGAGACGAGCACTGCCATCGTCGCGACGTCCCACCCCGGCATCACGGTATTCACGTCTGGGCCGTGGTGCGACGGAACCGTCGGCGGGTTCGGAATAATCGCGTTTATCGGTCCTTTCTTGACTTGTATAGGGTCAGCACCCCTGCGCACGAGGACGATTCGCGCCTTCTTGATGCCAGCGACATTATCTATCGCGGACAGAGAGCGACACAATCCGGTCGTATTGCAGGATACGACCCGAACGTAACTCTTGCCAAGGGCTTCCTGATAGTTGCAGTAGGCGTTAAATGAGGCTCCAATCGCGTTATGTTTCTCCCCGCCTTCAAATATAGCCTTAATGCCTAGCTTCTTATAAATCGCTTCCAGGTTCTGCGCACCCATTCCTTCCGGGGTTGCATCCACCACAACGTCAGCTTCGCCTAGCATGTCCATCGTTGTGCCGGCGACCTCCAAGCCTGCGGCATTAAAAGCGGCTATCTTGTCCTCTTCAGATGCATAGAGGGTGTAGCCCTTCTGAACAGCGACAAAGGCTTCAAAATTTGGCCGCGTTTTTGCCACTCCGACTAACTTCATGTCATCCTGCTTCGCTACTGCGTCTGCGACCCGCTTACCGATGTTTCCATAACCATTTATTGCGACTTTTACGGCCATTTACACTCCTCGTTCCAGTTTGCTTCGCTCAGACCGGATCAGTGCCGATCTTAACTTGTGGCTTAACTCCAGAAGTAATAAGTTTTGGGATTCATTTTAACGCTGCTGCCGCTATACGCTAGCATATGCTGTCCCCAAACTTTTCATTCAACTAAACTGCGCGAGATTTGTCTGCGATAGCTGTTTTTTCAAAAAAAGAGTGTTGGCGGGAACTTTGACACGGGCCCGGACGCTCCGTAAGGCATCCGCGATACTTTCAAATGTCAGAGGTTGTTGGAAGAAAGCCTGCTTCACGAGCTCTCGAATAACCCAGCTTCCGAGAGGAATATCATACGTGGGTTTGACTTCACGCATCACGTATATTGCGGCCTGCCTCCTTCGCTGATCAAGAAACTCGAGCGCAGAGAATCGGGCTGCGTAATAGCCCCCATCCATATATCCGGGCTTGTTTATCGCATCTTCATACAAGTCGCCAATCTCGGCCTTTCCCGCCTCCGAAAGCCACATTTCCGTCCATCCGAAAGCATACGCGCGAGGGATCAGCAGAATCTCGAAGTGGTTTCCGAAAGCTTCTGAAATAAAGAGCTGAACCTCTGCGTACTCTGGGTAATTGCGCACCCGTTTCAACAAACTGTTGCCCAGAATGGAATCGGTTGCTGTGATAGACCAACGTGTGGGCACGATCAAACGTTTTTTCCCCAACGTGCCGACCGACAGAAGCCGACTTATTTGATAGGGAGATATTGAGTCCTCATACAAAATGGTTGCCGCCTCTGCGGCCTTGATGTCCCGATCATCGGTAAGCATATCCACTTTCCTTGGCACGTGCGGATTCTCAACTATCTCTATGTCGGTCACGGTGCCCGACGGGCCCATAGGCGTGAGTATGCTGTCAAAACGAAGCGTGCGCTTCGGCGGCTTCAAGAACTTTACCTCTACATCGACCGGAAGCGCTGCCATTGCAAGCTCCTGCGTCTCCATGAGCAGTCGATCAGGATCTTGCGCATCTCGTACGTTCAACTTGAAATTTGATCGGACCAGATTAGACCTCAGCCCGATTATTTGCTCTCTGCTGAAGTGAAGCCACTTGTCCGGCGTATCCGCAAGTGCCGGCTCCCCTACTATAGGGGAAACCAACGGTCCCGCAAGAACTTCAGGGTAACCGAATCTACCGACAAACGTGGAGGGTGGCGTCGCACCAAATAGATCCTTCTCTAATCTACCTAGCTTAAAGGAGTTCAGCAGGAGCTCTTTTCGAGTTAAGTTTCCCGACCTCACAACAGCATGTCTGTCACTGAAGGCTTATATACAAAGGGTTGTGAAGGGCGCTATATCAGACGAAATGACGCCCGCGTCAAGCGACTATGGTTTCTGAAGAACATCCCCGTTACGCATCACTGATGTTACGCAATAAACTGGTAGATGGCTATGAACGAGGCATCGCCAGTGCTCACGGCCTTATTGCACACGGGAGAGGCGAAGCGTTTGATTATCTACTGGGGGAGCAAACGAGCGAGAGTGCGCGCAACGCTACCAAAGTTGCGTGTGCCCATTTGCTCACCGCAAACTACCCCGTTCTCTCAGTTAATGGGAACACCGCCACACTCGTGCCAGGCGAAATCGCCGAGTTGCACGCAGTTACGGGCATCCCCGTAGAGATTAATCTGTTTCATCCATCAGCACAGCGGGTAAAAAGAATTGCAGATCACTTGCACGCGTACGGCGTAGCAAACGTTTTGACCGGGTTCGATTTCGTCAAACTCGCGCACATAGCAAGTGACAGGGCAAACGTCGACAAGAACGGGATATTCCAAGCCGATGTGGTATTCGTTCCGCTGGAAGACGGCGATAGAGCTCAAGCGTTGACTAAACTCGGAAAAACCGTTTTGACTGTCGATCTAAATCCGCTTTCTCGAACTGCAGTAGCGAGCACCGTTACAATCGTCGACGAAGTGACACGAGCGTTCAAGAATCTCGTTAGTTTTGCGAAGCACTGGAAAAGTGAAACCAACCAAGATGAGCTGGACTTGCTCAAAGCAACGTTTGATAACCTAGAGAACTTGAAAGCGTCGTACGCTCTCATGCAGAAGCGGCTGAGGTCTCTCGCGCACTGAGCGTGTGACTCACTCGCCGTTCACAACATCCACGTCGTACTCAAGATTGCTGGGGACCTTGACGGTGAAGAGGTAGAGTTTGTAATCGTGCCTCCTCGCGATCGCCGCGGCCTCTTTTGAAACCTCCGATCGTTGCGTTTCGACTTTGGCTAGCGCGAGCTCGCCGTCCGCGCGGACTACAAAGTTGTAGAGGGTTTTGTCGTTCAAGTCATTCAAAAAATCTACTAGCTTTTTGAGTTCCTTCCACGTTCTTGCGATGTATGCATCTTTATCGACAGAGTTGGAGACGTACCAGTCACGACTCATGTGAGGATACGCCGTGTACTGCTCGTCAACCTCGTTGTACGCTTTAAAAATTCTCCGCGGATCTCTCAAACTGGTATACTTGAGGCCGCCCTTTTTGAAATAGCGACTCACTACTATTTCGCCTATCGCGTTAAGATCTTCTTGTTCAAGTCGCATAGGAAAACTCCTTTAAACCACCGCTCTCTAATAGCATTTGCTGTATGATATTCCTTTTCCATTCCCGTTCAACATAGAACAGGTAGAAATATATATTATGATTTCTCGAGGGATGATCCATGGCTCTTCCTGAAAAGATCAAATGCACGGTGACGAATTGGAACTATATCTATGACTTGTGTCGCGATTTGTCATCAAGTGTCGTGGAGTCAGGATACGAGCCAGATGTCGTCGTAGCGCTCGCGCGCGGGGGCTGGTTTGCTGGCCGTATGATTTGCGATTTTCTCGGCATTTCGGATTTAATCAGCCTCAAGGTTGAACACTACGTGGGAACTGCTCGCTTGGCAGACGAGTGCAGAGTTCGATACCCGATCGCAGAAGAGATGGTTAAAGACAAACGGGTGCTTATCGTAGACGACATTGCGGACACAGGAAAAAGCCTTCAACACGCTTCAGACTACGTGAAAGAGTTCAAACCGGCTGACTGCAGGACGGGGGTACTGCAGCTGCTCTTCACTTCAGAAACGACGCCTGATTACTTTGCTGAGTTTCTCGAAGATTGGATGTGGGTGGTGTATCCGTGGAATTTTATCGAAGATATGATTGACTTAATAACGAAACTTATGGCCAAGGAGAGAAAAGAGGTGTGGAACGAAAAGTCAATCAAAGCGGGGCTGAACCATTGGTTCTCGATCGACCCCATTCATTTGGACATAGCTCAACCAAGACGCCTGCCGGAGATCTTGAAAGAGATGCAGAGGAGAGGGGTTCTAGCACTTGGTCAAGGGGGCTGGAAGCTAAAATGAACGCTGAAATTGCGTTTGTAGGCGGCACCGGTTTTTACAATCCCGACCTTCTCGAAGATGCGACAACGCTGGGGATAAGTACCCCATTTGGTCCTCCTTCGAGCGACGTTACCGTCGGACTAGTGGAAGGCAAAGCTTGCGCTTTTTTGGCCAGACACGGAGCAGGACACCGTTTCTCGCCGAGCCGCATAGATTATCGCGCGAACATCTACGCCCTGAAAAGCTTGGGTATCACAACTGTCATCGCAATCTCCGCGGTAGGGAGCCTCAGCGAGAAGATACGGCCACTTGAGATAGTCATCCCCGACCAACTTTTTGACAGGACTACGCTACGATCAAATACATTTTTTGAGGATATTTGCGTGCACATAAGCTTCGCCGACCCATTTTGTCACGGCTTGTCACAGGAATTGTATCGCGCGGCGCAACGGGTCGCCTGTAGTGTTACGAAAGGTGGTACGTACATCTGCATTGAGGGCCCGCAATTTTCGACCCGCGCAGAATCGAACGCATATCGGCATATGGGGTTCGACATCATCGGAATGACGGCACTGCCGGAGGCAAAACTCGCGAGAGAGGCAGAGATGTGCTTCAGCATGCTGGCCACTGTTACTGATTACGACGTCTGGCGCGAGGAAGAGGTGACTATTGAAACGGTCATAAACAACGTCAAGAGAAATGCCGCCACCACACAAAGAATTATCCAGGAGGTGGTGCCCCACCTCCCAATAACCAACAGCGCGTGCCAGTGCAGACACGCACTGAAGGACGCTATAGTGACAAGCCCAGAGGCCATTTCAGACGAGGTGTTCGAAAAGCTTCGTCCGATTGTGGGAAAGTACCTCAAGTGACCTCATCGTCTGAGACGGAGTTCTATTCTGTTAAGTACGCCTCTAAGCGTTCTCACCTCTGAACTACTCAGTTCTGATCTGCCACAGATGCGCTTAAGGTTGAGAAGCACGCGACGCCGTTTGTGCGCCGGAAAATCGATTTCTTCGAGAACTTCGCTGGTATGCTGAAGCAATCGGTCCAGGTCAGCGTGGGTTGCGACCGTTCGTCTTGCGGCAGGAGTCGTAGCGGTAGCTATACTGTACAATATTACTGCAGCAGCGTGCGAGATGTTCATTACTGGATATTTCGTGCTTGTTTCGACGTTGACGACAACGTCGCATTCTTGTAACACTTCATTCGAGAGTCCCTGATCCTCAGCGCCAAACAGTATTGAGGCGATGCCGCGCATTTCGGCGAGCTTGACTCCGAGCCTCGCAAGTTGGTACGGCGCCCTAAGACTAGCTCTTGACCCGGCAATTCCAGTCGTTCCTATCACCAAATTGGAAGCAACTAAAACATCTTCAAGTGTCTTACGCCGCGCTGCGTCGAGAACATCCTGGGCATGCGACGCCATCGCTCGTGCGAAAGCCCCCAGCTCACACGGGTTGACCAGTGTCAGCTCCGAATAACCAAAGTTCTTCATAACGCGAGCCACAGCGCCCACGTTCCCTTCATAAACAGGATTTACCAGTACGACTTCGATATCCATTTGCAAAACTTGAGTCGGCCTTGCGTACCTACTAAGGTTTCAATGTTGTATCCGATTGGTTCGCGTATCCGACGAAGTCCGCTGTGTTTCTGGCACGTTTTTGCGTAAGCGGTCCGTAGGCGTTATCTCTAGCAACTAGTCGTATTCTCGCCACGTCTTGCCGCACTTCGTACATCGAAAGAACCGCACCTCGCTCTCATCGGCGGAACGCAATTGTCTAAGCCACCAATAGGCTTTGTCGTTGCCACATTCAGAGCAATGCGCCTTGATTGTGGGCTTGCCGTTTTCTGACTCGCTTTCGATAACCAACATGGTTCGTGTATTGCGAGAGATTTCGTGAAGGTGCTTCTTCTTATCTAATTGACCTTTTTCTTTTGTGAAACCACACGTCCGGCACTTCACGAAGCCTTCTTCAGGAACCATAATACTCTTGCACTTTGGACAGAATTCCATTTCGATCACAGATACCGATGACGCATCGCTTCTTACGAATGACTTCTTTGTCTCTTGTACGATAAATATATAGGCCGTTACTGCCACGCTAACACGGACAAACGCTGGCCGCAGATCAAAAGAACAACGCCAAAAAGCGGAGTCAAAATGGTTATATGCCAGTTTTATTATAAGGCGTTGTGTACTGATGTAGTGATACGGGGCGTTGGTGGACTTAATGCAAACTTTGTTGTGGATTGCGCTCGTTCTTTTTATAATAGCAATCGCTGCGCCGCGTAAAGTCGCGTATCAGGTCGGAGCTGCCGGCTGGGTTTTTTTCGCGCTGAACTGGGCATACCAGCCCGTCTATTATCTCGCAATTGACGACTATTTCAACGTATTGGCATGTCTTCTAGTCGCCGTTTTTTGCGGCTACGTCGGCTATATGATGTGGACGAAAGCTGACGACTTAACATTGCTAATAACCAAAGCCGCAGCAGTAGGGGGCGTTTTTTACTTCTCCTTCGCACAGTTTTCGTCTCTCAGCCACGTTTTGATAGACGCAGTGGCATCGCAGACTGCCTTGCTACTAAACTCTTTCGGCGTGCCGGCAGTACAGGCCAATTGGAACGTGTTGACGCTTAACGGCGTCCCGGTTCAGTTCATTCTCGCCTGCACTGGCATTGAAAGCATCGCACTGTTCCTTGGAGTGATATCGTGCGTTGCTGCCCCTCCGCGCAGAAAATTGGCGGCATTCATGGTCTCGATCCCCACAATCTACGTTCTAAACATCCTTCGTGATGCGTTTGTGCTAACAGCTACCGGCAACCAATGGTTTGGATTGCCGGAAAACAGTTTCTACGTGTCGCACGATGTCCTTGCAAAAATTGGATCCTTGGGTGCGTTGCTACTCATCTCTTACTTGGTATTCCTGATACTCCCAGAACTGCTTGATATGGTAGTCGGCGTATTTGATTTGCTAAAAGGAGGCGTGACGCGTGCTAGCTAAGGGGTCTGAATATTGGATTCTGGGGGGGGCCGCGCTAACGGCGTTCATGGGATTCTTCACTCCTTACGCGTTGCTTGGGATAGTCCTTACGCTGTCCCTTTTTCTCTTTTTCAGAGATCCTGAACGGTTATCGGAAAGCCATAACGCGACCGACGTAGTCAGTCCTGCAGATGGCAGAGTGCTCAAGATACAAGACAACCAGCTCAGCATTTTTATGAATATTCATAACGTACACGTCAATAGATCTCCCGTCGATGGTGAAGTCATCGACATACGTTACCACAAAGGAGGCAGGCTCCCCGCGTTTCATAAGGAATCGGACAAAAATGAGCGGAACAGCATTACTATACGAACTCGGCTTGGGAATGTTATCGTCACCCAAATCTCAGGTGCAGTCATCAGACGGATCGTATGCTACGTCAAGCAAAACGAAATTCTCGGGAGAGGCCAGAGAATAGGCATGATTCGATTTGGCTCACGGGTCGACGTTGCACTCCCGAGCGGGTATTCATTTGTCGTATCGCGAGGGCAAAGAGTCAAAGCGGGAAAGACGACAATCGCTAAGTTGCTTGTATAGGGGAAGGTGTTATGAGATTACCTTTTGATTTGGAACTTAGAGAGCAGGACGTTGCCACGATAGTGAACTTGCTGTTTGGCATGTTAGCCATCCTCTTTCTCGCAGTGGCAAACGACATTGGTATTGCCGCAGTGTTTGTCCTTGTGTGCGTCCTCGCAGACGGAGCTGATGGTTACCTGGCCCGAACACGGGGACAAGGAAGCCTCGGGTTCCAGCTCGACTCACTTGCAGATTTTGTTTCTTTTGGCTTGGTGCCATCAATTCTAGTGTATTACGCGGTCAGAGACGCTGTAGGCTACCGCTTTCTCTTCTTTTTGATCTTCGTCGTGTCGTTCCTATACTTAGTCAGTGGGATGTTGCGGCTTGCGCGGTACAACGTCGTCCCTCAGGAAGCTGCCTTTTCCGGGCTGCCCATCACTGCGGCTGGAATGATAATCGCGTTATATATTCTTGCTGGACTTCCAGCCGTCGGCTTGTTGGCAGTCGCTCTCGTCCTCGCAGGACTGATGGTGAGCGATATCCAGTACCCGAAAGTCAGAAACACAATTACCCTCGCTGTCGTCGGCGCATTGCTCCTGCTCATCCTCCTTCTTTACGCGATCGGAACGAGTTATTGGATTATCTCCGCTGTTCTCCTGCTACTCTCGATTGTGTATGTTCTGAACCCATTGTACCGGAGGTATTTCAGATAAACGAGAGAGACCAAGCGCTTTTTGAAGCAGGCATAAAACTCGGTGCGTTATATCACCAATACGTCGGCGCACCACTCGATTTGAACACAATTGCGACCCTTGAAAAAGCAATCGAAGAAAGTATACGGGTGCAGCCCTACGTCGAGAGCATTATCGTCGGAATCGACAGAGGCCGCGTGGCGTCGAAAATCAACAAATTTGGCTATGCAGAACTCGAAGGCAAGATGCTCGACGTCCAGCTTGTTGTCACCTATGGGACAGCGAAAGTGCTCGTGAAGATGCAGTACGACGAAGACGCTGACTATCCGCTGATGTTCATCGAGAGGTAGTGCCAACAGGTCCTCCTGGCGGTTTCGCGCTGAAGCAAAGCCGCCAATTTGCTGAATCACCGGAAAGCCCTGTTTTAAGCTTTGATTAGTGCGTAACTGCTTCGCTTAGATTTAAGTGGAATGATTTGTATAGTTTAGTCTGCATGAGTGGTGACTTTAAGGACCGGTGGGCCACATTTTTCGCCCGATACTACGAAAAGCAGATACTCAAACTCGCGAGCGAGTACCCAGAGATAAACTGCATCGATGTGGACTATCAGGCCCTACAAAACTTCGACATCGCTCTGGCAGATGCATTAATTGAGGGCCCAATTTCTGTCCTAAGGTCAGCGCACGATGCGCTCCTTGAATATGATCTGCCCATCGAATGCAAACTGGACGTGGAAGTCCGCATCGTCAACGTTTCTGATAAGACAAAGATTAGAGACCTGAGAAGTGACCACGTCGGCAAGCTCGTATCAATCGAAGGGCTTGTGCGCAAAGCCACTGAGGTTCGTCCGAAGCTCACTGAAGCGGGCTTCGAATGTTTGAGCTGCGGCAACATTACAAGCGTCGAACAAGATGATGCCAAGCTCAAAGAGCCAGCTGAATGCTCTCACCGGGTCTGCAGGAAGAAAGGCCCTTTCAAGTTGAATTTCGCGCATTCCAAATTCGTCGATGCCCAAAAAATCCGGCTACAAGAGTCCCCTGAAGGCTTGAAAGGCGGAGAACAACCGCAGACGCTCGATGCAAACGTGGAAGCCGCGCTGGCCGGAATGGTATTTCCTGGCGATAGAGTTGTAATGACTGGCTTACTGCGAGTTGCACAACGGCAGTATCAGAACGTGAAAAGCACGACCTTCGATTTGTTTCTCGAGGCAAATTCGATCGAAATTGAAGATAAAGAGTTTCAGGACATCGAAATATCGGGTGAGGATGAGAGCAAAATAGTCGAGCTCGCAAAGACCCCAGGAATTGATAGCGCAATCGTGCGCTCAATAGCTCCATCAATTTTCGGCTATGAGAGCGTCAAGGAGGCAATAGCGCTCCAACTTTTTTCGGGGGTGCCGAAAAAGCTTCCTGACGGCTCACACGTACGAGGAGATATTCACATTCTCCTTGTGGGCGATCCTGGCATAGGCAAGTCACAACTACTGCGGTACGTCGTCCAGCTCGCGCCTAGGGGTATATACGCCAGTGGCAAGAGTTCGACATCGGCGGGGTTAACGGCAACCGCAATAAAAGATGAATTTGGCGACGGCAGATGGACTCTAGAGGCGGGCGCACTTGTGCTCGCAGATCAAGGAATAGCGGCAGTTGATGAAATGGACAAGATGCGGTCTGAGGATAGATCTTCTCTCCACGAAGCGATGGAGCAGCAAACCGTCAGCGTGGCAAAAGCGGGAATTATGGCAAACCTTAAGAGCCGTTGCGCTCTGCTGGGAGCTGCGAACCCCCGATACGGGAGATTCGACCCGTATGAATCAATCGCAGAGCAGATCAATATGCAGCCCACCCTTCTTTCTCGCTTTGACCTGATCTTCGTGCTGACCGATGTACCAAACGAGAGCACTGATACAGGCATCGCGAAACACATACTCCAGTCGCATTTTGCAGGAGAACTGGCCTCCTCAGGAATGCCCAATCAGGAGGTAGAGGCCGCAATGAGTATCATAAGTCCAGAAATTGAAGCAGAGCTGCTGCGGAAGTTCATCGGATACGCAAAAAGGGTCAATCCAATCCTCACTGAAGAAGCCAAACAGCAATTCATAGACTACTACGTAGGCTTAAGGAGAGAAGGCGGCGAGGGTTCACCGATCCCTATTACCGCTCGCCAGCTCGAAGCTCTCGTGCGACTTGCCGAAGCGAGCGCGCGCATGAGACTCAGCAAGTGGGTGACGCTCGAGGACGCGAAACGCGTTATTCAAATCGTGGAAGCCTGTCTGAAAGAGGTCGGCGTGGACCCTGAAACGGGGAAGCGAGATTTCGACGTAATAGCCGTTGGAAAAAGCAAAAGTCAGCAGGAACGCATCAAAAGCATTAGGGATATCATTAGGGAACTCGAGCGAGAGGCAGGATCCGCCCACATTGACACAATTGTAGAGAGGGCATCGAAACTAGGATTTGAAAAAGACAAAGTCGAAGCCGAAATTGCCCGACTGGTGCAGGAAGCGGCAATATTTGAGCCAGTTAGGTACAGCCGTAACTATAGGCTCACACAACAATGAAATGCTTGAAAACGATAATGTCGCTACTCTTACGACTATGTACTTGAAGTCATACAGTGTTAACAAAGAGATCCTTGTTGCTGTATGTGATTCAGAACTAATAGGGCGCACATTTCGTGAAGGAGAGCTTCACCTCTCCGTTAATGAAGACTTCTTCAAAGGGCATCCTGCCGACGAAGACGAGGTGAAAAAGGCACTCGAAGACGCTACAATCGCGAATCTTGTGGGCGAACAATCTGTTGCCTGCGGCATCGACAGCGGCATCGTAGATGAGCACTGCGTGATCACGATTGACGGCATTCCGCACGCCCAAATGGTTCTTTTCTAAATCAAAGGAGATCGTTTGACTCTAAAAAGCATTTGTCCCAGCTGTGGCAAGCCCTCGGACGGTATATGCGAGCGGTGTCTCGCACAAGATCATAATATCGCGGCAGTTCCTAGATTCCTCACCATCAAGATATGTCCGACGTGCTCCGATCACTTTTTCAGGGGGCACTGGCTGAACGAGGACCTGGATCACGCAATCGGCCATGTGGTCGAAGAGGCTCTCACGATCGATGTAGACGAAGCCACAGTCAAGGTAGTTTTGAATGAAGTTACGCAGACCATGGTACGAGCGCGCGTCGAAGTCGACGTTCTTCATCTTGGAGAAGCGCTACACAAGAGTTTCGATGTAGATGTTCGCGTAGACCGAGCGACATGCGACAGATGCTCTAGAATCTCAGGCGGTTACTACGAAAGTAAAGTTCAAATACGCGCCGACCACAGGACGCCGGACGATGGCGAGTTACAGCGCGCCCTCGAAATCGTGACAAGAACCATTGGCAGCGCACAGAAGGCGGATAGGCTGGCATTTATTGCTAAGACCATCCAGCTAAGAGAAGGCCTTGACCTGTACGTCGGCAGAGTCAAAGCCGCAAAGCGAATTGTCCGCGCCTTGGTTCGGGAGATGGGCGGCAACTTCAGCGATTCGTCCAAGCTTGTGGGACGACGCGACGGAAAGGATATTTACCGTGTAACCTTCGCCGTGAGGCTGCCTAAATTTCCGACTGGCGCGATTATTTCGGCCAAGCAGCACATTTATGAGATATGTTCGGCAACAAGTACCACAAACGCTGTCGACCTTGAAACAGGCCAAAGCGCTGCTCTGAAAGCAGAAGATTTGCGCAACGCCCAGCTCTTGGGCGCTCGAAGTGACGCGAAAAGAACTGTTTTGGTCTCGATCGATGCCGATGAGGCCCACCTGCTCGATCCGGATACTTACGTCACCCTTGCCATCAAAAGGCCCCCGTACGTTTGTAAAGACGACGAAGGTAAAGAGATGCAGGTCGTGAAGACGCGAGAAGGAGTATTCATCCTTCCATGAGAGGGCATCAGCTGCTTGAACCATTGCTTCCGGCGCCACTCGCAGAAGACGAAAAACAGCTGCTTCCCCGCAGGTGGCAGATCCTTGGCGACTTGGTGCTGGTGAATATCCCGGCGAAAATTGAGCACCTCAAACGCGACATAGGCGAGGCGTTGCTGGACCTGTACCCACGCTGCAAGAGCGCATTGTGGGACAAAGGAATACGCGGTAGCTTACGTACGCCTGACATCGAAGTCATAGCGGGCTCAGAAACGAGCACCGTCCACAAGGAAAACTATTGCAAATTCGCACTCGACGCGAGCCGCGTCATGTTCTGTGCGGGCAACTTTGCGGAGCGAGTTCGAATGAGCAAAGTCGGCGGCAACGAAAAAGTCCTTGACATGTTCAGTGGCATAGGTCAGCTTTGCATACCAATGGCAGTGCACGCGAACCCTCAATCAATCTGCGCGATTGAACTCAATTCAATTGCATATGGTTACTTGAAGGAGAATATCACGCTTAACAATGTTGACGGCATAGTCCGACCTATCTTGGGCAACTGCGCTGACGTCACGCCAAAAGAGCAATTTGACCGCGTAATAATGGGACATTTTGACGCGTGCGACTATCTTTGCAGAGCGCTTCAAGCTCTCGTTCCCGGGGGCGTCGTACACTACCACGAACTCGTCCCGCTAGAATTGATAGGCGAGCGCCCTCGTGCTCACGTGGCGCAGGCTGCGCGAGCACTCGCTCGACCAGCAGAGTTGCTCAGCGTGCGGAAAGTGAAGGACTACGCCCCGGGCGTTGCACACGTAGTGGTGGATGCTAGGATAAATTGAGCTCGCGTTTGACGCTCGTGGCGGCATCAACCATCACTTTAAGCTTTTGAAATGCCACTTCCCTTTTCTGAAGGCGTAGCCCACAATCGGGATTGATCCATATGTCGTCACCAAAGACGTCTATGCCGCGCTCGATTCGCTTCTTTACCGTTTCTACCGATTCGACCTCTTGGCGGTCAGTGTCGACCACGCCGAGCGCGGCTTTTTTTCCGTGATCTTCAAACGCAGCTCCGGTCAATTTATCCAGCAAAACGGGGAATTTCGCTGCTTCGACGCCGATAAATTGCACGTTTTCCAGCTTCAGTAGCTGCTCATAATCCTTGAAGGATGCGACGTGGGGATGAAGCTTCACAGTAATATTTATACCATCGACCGCCGCGTCAACAAATCTCAGTACTTTCTCGACATCGATATTATACAAAACGGGTTCATCGATCTGCAAAGCATCCGCTCCAGCCCGAACGAGCTGCTCTGCTTCAAAGCGGAGCGCTTTTGCCAAGTCATCAAGCAAGCGCGGATCGAGACTCGACTTGTACGGCGTGCCGGCACTCAAAGACGACGATGCGGCGAGTGTAGCAGGACCGGTCAGGATCCCTTTGATTTTGGCATCCGTTCCTGCACACTGGCGTGCCAACGTGAAGTCTTTTACGGTAATAGCTTTCAGGGGTCGATTAATTTTTCCAGTTATGTAGGAGCGACCCCTATCGCTTTTCATGCCCGGAATCCCCGCCGCAAATAAGCTGACCATATCCGCCCTGACCTGTCCATCAGAGACCAGATCGATGCCGGCTCTTAGTTGGTCGGCGACTGCAGCCTCAATCGACGTGACGAAGGGATCCTTTCCGGCCATAAGATCTTGAAGGCTCATTTTTGCCTTCAGCGCTTCTCCAATATCGTGTGTTGGGTAGCTCCCGACTGTATTGGTGAGTATTCCCATTCAGTCCATCCTCCGCTGCGCGGGACCTCGATTCGCAGCCTTAAATAAGTTATGTGGGTGCGACTGCTCCCGCTTCATAGGCACAGCCCTATCGCAACTTTTCGACGCTGACAGACAGACGACTTGTCTCCTGACATAGATTGTTGAGGAGGTTTTGTATCGCGTTTTCAAGGTCATGAAGGTGCCGTGCATAGAAAAGATGCGTACAGCACCTACAATCTGACGAGCCAAAACCCGTGACGCCGGTCAGCACCGGGTTTAGCGCTAAGTTGCGCGCCATTTCACATTCGATTCGGTCGCCAGTTGCGATTTTACTTATCCCGATTATCTCTGCGACGGCTGAGAGATGATCGATGTGCCACCTGTGAGTCTTGTTGCGCCCTGCAGACACATCCAAGTGGCGTGCAACGCGTTTGAAGCCGCCCGGCCCCATCGCCGACCCTACGTAAGCGTACAAACCTGGCGCAAATTCGATCGTCCGGAGCTGTCCCACCGTCACACGTTTGGCACGGATTAACGAAAGAACTAAGACGTAAACACCGCTAGCGACGCTACTCTGGGCCTTCCGCTGCTTTGGCGAGCTTGAGGGACTGTTTAATCTGTTCATTTACGTTGTTTGCAGTTACCTCCCCGTGACCAGGATATAGCACGCTGACGTCTAACGTCACCAACCGCGAGATCGAGCGTATCAGGTCACGCGAGCTTCCGCCAGGCAGATCAGTACGACCAATGCTACCGTACGGAAAAACTGTGTCTCCGGAAAAAAGGCTTTTCGACTGGACTTCGTAAAGGCAGATGCTTCCAGGAGTGTGTCCAGGAGTGTGAATCACGCGCAGCGTTGAATCACCAAGATCAATTTCTGCGCCGTCTGTAAGCACAGTGTCGACGCGAAACTTCGGGGCGAGAGCGCCAAAAAAATGTGCCGCGGAAGCGCTCGTCCCGATTGCTTTTGCGTCGGCCTCGTGCATCATTACGACTGTCGTGCCACTAAGTTTCAGCCCGTCTAAGGCCGCCGTGTGATCGTAGTGCAAGTGAGTCAAAATGATGCAACACGCTTCATCCAACGGCAGCTGTTTGGCTGTCATTACAGATCCGAGATCAACCACAGCATTTTTTCTTGCACTTAACCAGAAGGTATTGCTCTCGTAGGACCGCGAAAAGGTATCCACGCGCACTTCCATACCTTACGGCACGCAGTAAGATAAAGCTTAGGTCCGATCTACACAAGGCCAGCACTGCTCACATTTTTAAGCAACAAGAACGTAATTACCGTACGAGGTGTGAGCGGACCCGCAATCAAAGAGTACCATGACGCTACTAACGGAAGCCAAAAAAGGGTTAAATGACGACATAAAAAACGCTGCCAGATCAGAGGGCATATCAAGCGATAAACTTAGGCGCCTCATCGCCGGTGGACGCAGCGTTATACCTAAGAACGCCACGCACGATATCGCGGCGATCGGCATAGGCGAAGCGCTACGCACAAAAGTGAACGCCAATATTGGCACGTCAATAGACTACATCGACAAAAACGAAGAGCTCGCAAAGGCACGAATAGCGTTGAGCTACGGTGCAGATACTGTTATGGATCTGTCGACAGGCGGGGACCTAGATAGTATTCGGCGGCAAATTCTGCGAGAGATCAAAGCCCCGATTGGCACGGTGCCAATATATCAGGCAGCAATGCGGCGAGATGCTGTTGTATCAATGACCACAGATGACATGTTCGACACGGTTCGCAAGCACGCCCAAGACGGCATTGATTTCATGACCATCCACGCGGGGGTCAATTTGAAATCCCTCGAGGTATTGAAGAAGAGCAAGAGAATTATGGGAGTCGTCAGCAGAGGCGGCGCTTTCACCATTGCGTGGATGGTTCATAACGGCGAAGACAACCCCTTCTACGTCGAGTATGATTATCTCCTTGAGCTCGCACGTGAGTATGACTTCGTGATCAGCCTTGGTGACGGCATGAGGTCAGGGTGCTTGCACGATGCAAGCGACCGTCCTAAATTCATGGAATATATACAGCTCGGAGACCTCACACAGCGGGCGCGCGAAAGCGGTGTCCAGGCCTTGGTCGAAGGACCTGGTCACGTCCCACTTAACGAAATCGAGGCCAATGTCAAAGCGATGAAATCGTTGACAGACGGTGCGCCACTCTACCTGCTAGGACCTCTCGTCACAGACATAGCGCCGGGGTATGACCACATAACAGGAGCAATCGGCGGCTCTCTCGCTGGAATGTTTGGTGCCGATTTTTTGTGCATGACGACACCGTCAGAACACCTCGGGTTGCCGACACCGGACGACATCAAGCAAGGAGCGATCGTCACAAAGATAGCCGCTCATGTCGCCGACCTTGCGAGAGGGATGCCCCGCGCACACAAGCTGGACGAAGAGATGGCTAAAGCACGGGCTAGCCTGGACTGGGAAAAACAATTCCGACTTTCAGTCGATCCAGACCTAGCTAGAGCGAAATTCAGCTGCCACAACCGACAGACCGATGCTTGCTCCATGTGCGGAGATCTTTGCGCGATAAAAATAGCAAAAGCGGCGTTAAGCAACTCAAAGAGCTAGTTCGGTGTCGTTGCGAAGTGCGGCTTATTCTTTCGCGCTGCTATTTGCTTGCAGAATTCTCAGAGCGAACAGCGCAGCGTTTTTCCCGCCATCTATTCCGACCGACGCCACTGGAACTCCCGCTGGCATTTGCACTATGGAGAGCAGCGCATCCAGACCGCTGAGCTTAGTACTTACAGGGACGCCGATCACTGGGGCGGTCGTCTTTGAAGCGATAATGCCTGGAAGAGCTGCAGAAAGGCCTGCGATAGCAATATAAACCTTAGCATGAGCTTTTCTAAGATATTCATCGAGGCGCGTTGGCTCTCGATGCGCGGAGATAACCTCCAGATCATACGCAACGCCCGCGTCCTCGAGTATCTCTATTGCTTTATCTGCGACGTACATATCAGAGGTGGAACCCACCAGTATTGCCACATCGGGGTTATTCATCGCGGTGTACTTGTCCTAGGACTGTAAAACTCTTTCTGAACCGGGGCAGAGCACGTACGCGAAAGCCGCTCGTTTTTTTGTCATGAGCGTATAACCAACGCGTGGCAGCTTTTTAATAGTCGCGTGATGTAAGAGAAGGGACGAAATGGATCCGAGTCTCGCCATAGCTCTTTCTTTCTTCATAATTAGCTAGCCCTATTGGCTTCTGAGCGAACAAATCGGACCATCGTGGTTGCGCTTGCCTTCCTTGTCGTTGTCTCTTATGCGACACAGCGTCAGAAAGCAGCCTGGAAAGACGCGAAAACGCCCCCTCAAGCGCTGAATCCTCCGTATTCACACGGCGATACAGTGAATAAGCTGTCCGGTAGACTAGAATATGGTGCTTTATAGCGGGAACCTTTAGCCTCAGCTGCGTCTAATCCGCACATCCTGAGCAACTTCAGACCTCAATAGTTTCTTTAGAAAAGCTCTTGATGAAATTTCATAACCGCGAAGGGTATTTTTGGCCTCGTGCAAGTGTCTTCATAGGATTTTTTTTGCGAGTGCCAACTCGACGGTTTCTGGTTGTCTACCAAAAATCGCCTGCCTCAGAATCCTTGATAACTTCAAAATCTACATCGTATGCGATGCCTGGCCCGACATTTTGAAAAAAAAACTGTAATACCATCGACCGACTCCTTCTCAGCGGTTACGGCTTTTGAAACAACCCGCCCCTGACCGAGGCGTAATGATTTATCATATCTAACCGGAATAGTGGGTGAGTGGCGCGACTTGCGCCCTATGATTATCAAAGCACGCGCAGCACGGAACGTCGTGGCTGTGTGCGGGAGAACTCCTGTGGAACCATCCACCGCTATCGCTCTTGTGACCTTTCTTGTGGCGTACGGAACGTTAGCCACAGAAAAAATCAACAGGACGGTCGTCGTAGGCGCGGGGAGTCTAGTGTTGCTCATCACGGGCGTCCTCACCCTCGCTGAGGCTATTAACTACGTCAACTGGGAGACCATCGGCCTGTTGTTTGGGATGTTCATCATCCTCGTAGTGCTGTCAGATGCGGGGTTCTTTTCATACATGGCATTTATCCTTGCAAAGAGGCTGAATTACAACCCTCGCGCCATGTTGATCGTGTTTCCTCTCTTGGCAGGGCTGCTGGCGTCGTTCGTCAACAGCATTACGGTCATGCTCTTTCTTGCGGCGATTACGATCGAGATCGCGCGGCTCGTGAAGATCGACCCGGTGCCCCTCGTCGTCGCGGAGGTCGTTGTTGCCAACATCGGGGGGGGCATCAACCCTCATCGGCGGCCCCCCCAATCTCATCCTCGGGACCCAACTGGGGTTTGGCTTTAACGAGTTTCTGAGGAATGACGGTCCCATCGCGCTTGCTGCCGCCCTTTTAGCAGTGGGGGTGCTCTATCTTACGCAGCGGAGGGCGCTGGCGCCTTCTGCGAAGGTTGACACGCGTGCGCTCTCGAGAATCGCTCCTGAGAGTGCCATCGTCAGCAAACGGATGCTCCGTCTCGGCCTCGCCGCCCTCATCGCTGCAGTGGTACTCCTCGTCAGCGGGGGTTATCTCGAAACGGCATTCGCCATCCCGTTGACCGTCGCCCTCGCCGCCCTCATTCCCGCCTTTGTCTTGCTCCTCGTCGGCAGAGGAGGTGTCGAGGACACCCTCAAGAAGGTCGATTACGAACTACTCCTGTTCTTTATCGGTCTCTTTGTGTTAGTTGGCGCACTTGAAAAGACCGGGATCATCGGCGTGTTTGCAACCGGCTGGGTAGGTGCGTCCATGGGGAACAACACCGTACTGCTCTCGCTGCTGCTTTTCGGGTCGGCCCTCATAAGCGGGCTGATCGACAACGTCCCCTTCGCCGTGATGATGAGCTACGTTATCCGAGACCTGGCGCTCATTCCGTCACTTCTCGCCACGGCCCTGATGGTCTGGGCGGTATCGCTGGGCACAAACATCGGGGGCAATCTCACACCCATCGGCGCCTCGTCGAACGTTGTCGCGTACAGCTCACTAGAGACGCACGGGGTGCGCATGGGATGGGTGCGATGGATAAAAATAGCGCTCCCGCCGACCGTGGCGGCGCTCGTACTGTGTGATCTCCTGCTCTACGTCAAATACGTGGTGAGATTCTATTGAATCGGTGGTGGTAAACATGAAAGTCCTGGTCTGTTTTGATGGATCGCCCTCAGTGATGGAGGGCGTGAAATGCGCAGTAAACGCGCTCCGACTCGATATCGATTACACGCTGCTGTACGTGCTCACTGAGCGCGGCATCTACGAGAGTTACAAGCGCATATTTCGGGAAGATTTGGAGCGGATCGAAGCGCTCGTTGGAGACATTGACTCAGAGAAAAAAGCCGCGAGACGGCTCTTTCTCGGCCCTTTATGCGCGCACATGCGAGAACAGGGTCTCGCCGTCCGCGCGGTTGTGAGGGAGGGACAGACCGCCGAAGAGATTCTGGACGAGGTGCGTGAAGGACAATACGATATCGTCATGCTCGGAGCTGGACACTCTTTCTCAGCGTCGAGACTGCTCGTGGGTAGCACGGTGACCGAGGTAATGCGGAACGTCCGCACGTGCGTCATGGTGATACACCCGCGCGTACGCACATCGCAGAACAAAACCATTGAGCCGCGAGCCGCGCCACGATATTTAGGAGCCCTACCCGTCAGTGAGGCCGAGCAGGTGTAAATGGTGTGCCCCGATGAACTAAAAACCCAGGAGGCGGAGGAATGCGGGTGCATTAAGGCGTGATATCTAAAAAAGTCGCATCTTTCTGATCATAACGTTCTTTTTGACTATATCTAAGGCGGTTTCCAGTGATCCTTGAACCCTAGCTTTCTCTTCTTTCAATATGCGTAGGCAAGTGACGTTGTTGCGCTCGCATCGCTTATCATCCCGAAGACAAGGGCAACGCTCTGGCTTATGCGGGACACAAACAAATGCATTGTTGTCGTTCAGCCCTCATTACTCTAGGCCAGAAGAGCCTTCTGGAGCACACTTAAACGAGTAAGGGTAAATCCCTAGCAAGGCCATCGAGCTCGCCGCCGCAAGAGAGCAAGACCGTGAGTTAGCAACAACGCTGAGAGTAGTACGAAAAAACTCTAAATACAGAGTGCTGCGATTTAATACGAAGACCGATTGCTGTTTGCGCACATAACGTGAAGGAGAGACGCATTTATGGACAATACGACTGAGACCGCGCTGATAATGCTCCCCGGCCCCGTTCCGGTAGCGCCTCAAGTGCTGCGTGCTATGTCAAAACCGATGATCAATCACCGGGGGCCTGAGTTCAGGAGGCTCTTGGACGAGAGTCGAGAAAAACTCCGCAGCGTTTTCAATACAGAAAACGATATCCTAATCCTTAATGGGTCTGGGACGTGTGCCATGGAAGCAGCTGTCGGAAACCTCGGCACGGACAAAAAATACATTGCGCTCGAAAACGGCAAGTTCGGAGAACGACTGAAATTGCTGACTGCACTTTACGGCAGCTCAACGGCGGTTATTGCTGATTGGGGGACGTCAATCGAAGTCGAACAAGTCAAACAGGCACTCGAAACTGGGGCAGATGTGGTCACCCTTGTCCATAATGAAACCTCCACAGGCATGACGAATGACGTTCAACAGATAGGCGCTCTCTGTCGAAAGCAAGACGCTCTGCTGATTATGGATGGGGTATCATCCATCGGCGGCATTCAAGCCCCAATAGACAGATGGGGTGTCGACATAGCGTTCACGGGCTCTCAGAAATGCCTCGGCTTGCCGCCAGGCCTTTCGATGGTCTCAGTAACTGATCGGGCGTGGGACGTCATCAAAACCGCGGAGAAAAGACCTTACTACGCCGACCTTCTCGCACACAGGAAAGCAGCCGAAAAAGGGCAGACACCCTATACGCCCGCCGTGCCGCTGTTCTTCGCGCTTGAAGAGGCGCTTAAACTGTTGGAAGTTGAGGGACTTGAGGCACGCATCGATCGGTATAGCATTTATGCCACATCGATTCGCACAGCCGTTCAGGCTATGGGCTTGGAGCTATTTCCAGAGCTCGGCCCTTCAAGCGCGTACTCGAATACGGTTACGGCAATCAATGTGCCTCCTGAAATTGAATTTGCGGCACTCAAGGAGGAGATGAACCGCCGAGGCATCATCATCGCTGGCGGCCAAGAACGGCTCAAAGGCCATATCTTCCGAATAGGCAACATGGGGAATCTCAGCAAGGGCGACATACTGCAAGTTATAGAGAAGCTCGAGCTAATATTGCTGGAGAGCGGCATCGTTGACGAGATGGGGGCAGGATCGCTCGCGGCAGATCGCGTGCTTGAGCGATTGTGATAAGCAAGGCTCATCTTGAACGTAGGAGCGCTACGCATGAAAATAGGAATAGCCGACACCACTTTTGCTAGATATGACATGGCTAAAGCGGCGATAGACGAACTGCGACGGTGGGTATCAGGCACGATTCAACGGTATACTGTGCCAGGCATCAAAGATCTGCCAGTCGCGTCAAAAAAGCTCTTAGAAGAATCAGGGTGTGACATTGTGATGGCTCTCGGAATGCCTGGATCAGCCGCCATCGACAAACAGTGTGCACACGAAGCATCGACGGGCCTTATAAGGGCGCAGCTAATGACCAATAGGCACATCATAGAGGTATTCGTTTTTGAGGATGAAGCCGCGAGCGACAAAGAGCTGGCGCGGCTTGCTGACGCACGAACGCGTGAACACGCCCAGAACGTGTATAAGTTGTTGAACAATCGTTTGACTGAAGAAGCCGGTAAAGGCAAGAGAGAGGGGTTTGCTGACGTAGAACCAGTGGATTTTTAGAGCGCTGCTCAGGAGTATTATCATGGAACAGAAAAATGAAGTGCGTGTAAGGCTTGGATTCGTCGTGGCTGAATTTAATCGGGACATAACGTACCCGATGGAGATTCTTGCTAAAGAACATGCAGCATTCTTAGGCGCTGATGTCGTGAAAACCATTTTAGTTCCTGGAGTTTTTGATATGCCCTTGGCAGTCAAAAGTTTGGCCACAGACGACCAGGTAGATGCGGTGGTGACAATCGGCTGCGTGATTGAAGGAGCGACGGCGCACGACGAAATCGTCGCACAGCACGCGACGCGAAAGATTACCGATCTAGCCCTTGAGTACAACAAGCCGATCACTTTGGGAATATCGGGTCCAAGAATGTCCCGTCTTGAAGCACACGAACGCGTCGACTATGCAAAAAGAGCTGTAGAAGCCGCTGTAAAGCTTTTTAAAAGACTCTGATGAAGCCAAATCCGGTCATTTCCTCAAGAGTCGGGCACATACCTGAGTCCGCAACGATGAAGATTGCGGACATCGCAGCCAAGCTCAGAAGTGAGGGTCAAGATATTATTAGTTTCAGTCTCGGTGAACCCGATTTCGAAACCCCGGAAAACATAAAAAGGGCAGCAAAAACAGCTCTCGATCGTGGTGAGACGCACTATACGCAAGGCAGCGGAATTTCCGAACTTCGAGAAGCGATAGCAGAGAAATTGAAAAATGATAACAACCTCGACGTCAGTCCAGCCGAAGTACTCGTAACACCGGGCGCCAAACAAGCGGTATTTGAAGCGATCTGCACGCTCATCGACGAAGGAGATGAGGTTTTATTGCTTGACCCTGCTTGGGTTTCCTACGGAGCAATTGTGAGGTTCGCCGGTGGGAAGCCCGTCATGTTCCCTGTTTCAGAACAGGAAGGCTACGTGCCAGTTGACTTGCAGAGTCACATGACGAGAAATACTAAGCTCCTAATTCTAAACAGCCCGTGCAACCCTACCGGAGCTGTTTACGGCAAAAATGTGATCAAGGCCGCAGCTGAGGCGGCCGAAGACCACGGTGTCTTTGTGCTGTCAGACGAAGTCTATGAAAAGATCATTTATGGGGCTAAGCATCACAGCATAGGTAGCCTAATACCTGACAGGACAATCACGATAAACGGATTTTCAAAGGCCTATGCTATGACGGGGTGGAGGCTCGGTTATGCAACTGCGCCAGCACCCATCCTTCAAGGCATGCTCAAGATCCAACAACACTCAGTAAGCAACGCCACGTCTTTTGTTCAAAGAGCTGGCGTTGAGGCGCTAAGAGGTGACCAAGGCGCGGTGCGTGCGATGGTGGTAGAATTCAAGAAGCGGCGAGACATTATGATCGACGGACTACGCAAAATGGGGATAGAATGCGCACCCCCAAGAGGTGCATTTTATGCGTTCGCAAAGGTCTCGCAGTTCGGCAATTCTGTTGAGGTGACTGAAAAACTGTTACGGGATGCTCTTGTCGCGGTAACGCCTGGCTCAGCTTTCGGACCGAACGGCGAGGGTTACGTGCGTTTGTCTTACGCCACGAGCCGTCAAAACATAGAGGATGGCGTCGACAGGATAGAAGCATCACTGGCACACGCTTAGCACTTCACCCGACGCTTAATGATCTCGTTAATGATGTTTTCAGTGCCTGATAGCTCTCCGGTGTCTTGAAACGGCAGCCGAATGACTTTGGAGGGGATGTGCCTTTGTTCAAGATCTTCTTTGAGTTTCTCCTCGTCAAAGTACTGATCGAAGCCAAGAGCGACGATGTCTGGTTTCATTGTCATCAAGGGCTCGAATATGTCGTGCTCGCTCCCAAGTTCAGCGTGATCGACGACCCTCAAGGCCCTCACCACTCGCAGCCGTTGCCGTTCGGGGATTACTGGTTTTGACTTATGCTGGACCATGGTATCGCGGGACACGATTACAAATAATTCATCGCCGAGCTCCTTAGCTTTCGTTAGATACAAGATATGACCTGGATGCAAAATATCAAATGTGCCTGTAGCGAGTACTCTAATCATTTTCGCCACCGAAGGTTTCCTGTATATCTCTATACACGGCGCTCTCTTCAATTTCAACGTCTAGCACGTCAAGTTCCCTCCTGTCGCCGATTCTATCGTAGCAAGTCCAACTCGCACTATCATAAGGGTAGCCGACAATAATATGGTAGTCACCGCTTTGCATAAACAGGCGAATATCTGCATCCGAGGGCTGGAGCGCTCCTGACGGGTGGCTGTGCACTGATCCCACAATATGTGGGTTGACAGGTAGCATAAACAGATTCATGACAGCGCTTACGTTTGAAGACTGGGTAATAGGAACGTCTACGTCTGTGATAATCCCGTCCGTCTCGTATAACATCCCAGCGAATTCTTTTGGGTGCGAGGACGCGCTCACTTCAAGGACAAACTTCAATGCGTCACGAGCTATGCCCACGATTTTCTTTTTCATGAGTGACACGCAATCACTAACACTCAGTGGATGTTTTTCTCCCGATCAAACCACAAAGTAAAAAAGCCGTTTTTCTGCGGTTCCGCCAGTTGCTCATCTAGTGCCTCAGAACTCATAGGGATCATCATTGCGTCTTTGACGCTCGGAAGTCGATGTACATCATTGGCACAAGTGTAATTGACCTTCCCACTATTATAGATATACCCCGCGAAGCCTGTAGCACTTCCTGTGCCTACACCTTTCTCCAAGAACAAGCAGTGCCTTAGACCGAATAACGTCACTGGCCGCGCGGCAGACTAAACTCGCAAAAAGAACGAGGACGATGGCGGTTCACGATGCGGAGGGAGGGATTCGAACCCGCGAACTCCTTTGAGAGTGGATCTTGAGCCCACCGCCGTTGACCACTTGGCTACCTCCGCTTCTTTTTTAGTATAGTTTTGACGTATTTCTATTTAACTAATTTCTGCGTGGGGGCTTGTTTTCTCTGCGAAGCTGGACCTCATTACAGTATCCTTTGTGTCGAACAACGTCATGCAATTTAGTTCACGGACCGGAGGAGACAACCGAGAGACTGGCGATGCACTAAAATTAACTCCAAGAGGCAGCGACTTAGCTGTAACCTGCCGAGATTCGAGCCTTTGTCGAGAAACTTGTAATGAGCTATCGCAATTTCTAAATACGCTTTTCGCTTTTATACAGTAGGTGATTATCGTGGTTGTCGGAGTTACAATGGTCAACGTCGTTCCGGGTGAAGAACGATATGTTTACCGAACGCTTTTGGAGTTAGGTGGTATACGAGAAGTATATCATGTTTTTGGAGAATATGACTTTGTGGTCATCATCGAAGTCGAAGGACTGACAGCACTGAATAATTCGGTTGATAACATACGAGATATCAAAGGAGTCACTACAACTCACACGATCGTTGGCGCTGAACTGTAATTGGGAGAACACCAGATGGCTGAAAACATTGCCGAGAAGCTTGCCGAGAAACAACGCGAGATTAGCATAGCAGAATTCTTTGAGAAAAACCGTCATATCCTCGGTTTCGACTCATCGACGCGAAGCCTCATAACAAGTGTCAAGGAAGCGGTCGATAACGCACTCGATGCCTGCGAAGAGAGCGGCGTACTTCCTGATATTCTTATTGAGATTCACAAGGTAGACAAAGACAACTATCGCGTTGTAGTAGAAGATAACGGCCCTGGCATCGTGAAAGAGCAGATACCGCGAGTTTTCGGAAAGCTCCTTTACGGCTCTCGATTTCACGCGCTGAAACAGAGCAGAGGGCAGCAAGGCATAGGAATCTCGGCGGTCGTATTGTATGCGCAACTGACATCTGGACGGCCTACGGCAGTATACTCCAAAACGGGAAAGAACAAGGAAGCCCATTACTACGAGCTTGTCATCAACACGAAAACGAACGAACCCGAGATATTAATGGAGAAAATTGTGCCGTGGGACAGGCCACACGGAACCAGAATTGAAGTCGAGATGGAAGGTACATACGTCCGCGCCCGCAAACAATCGATATATGGCTATGCAAAATCGACTGCAATAGTCAATCCTCACGCCAGACTGACGTTGATTGAACCAACAGGAGACACGCAAGTATTTGAGCGTGTGACCGAAGTCTTGCCGGTCGAACCATGTGAAATACTACCGCACCCTGAAGGCATTGAACTCGGCACGCTAATCAAGATGCTGCGGTACACGGAGAGAAGACGACTGACCTCATTCCTGACAAACGAGTTTGCCCGTATCGGACACAAAACCGCGAAAGAGATATGCGCAAAAGCTGGAGTCGATCCCGACGTAAATCCCAGTGACCTTTCACGCGATCAAGCAAAGCGCCTGCTTGAAGCTTTCAAGACCGTCAAAATCATCGCGCCTTCGACGGAGTGCCTTTCCCCCATAACGGAAGAGCTGATCAGAAAGGGGCTGGAAAAAGAATACGACGTTGATTTTATCGCGACGACTACGCGGGACGCCTCTGTGCACACAGGCAACCCATTCATCGTGGAAGCGGGCATTGCGTACGGAGGGAGTTTACCAAAGGAAGAGAAGACGGACCTCCTGCGATTCGCGAACCGGGTTCCCTTGTTATATCAACAAGGTGGATGCGCGAGCACGCACGCCGTAGAGAAGATCAACTGGAGGAACTATGAACTGCTGCAACCAGGAGGGAGCGGCATTCCCCAAGGCCCAGTCGTCATTCTCACACACGTCGCGTCAACGAACGTTCCATTCACTTCAGAGTCAAAAGAAGCGATCGCGGATATCCCCGAGATAGTAGACGAGATAGAACTTGCGGTCCGAGACGTAGCGCGAGGGCTCAAGAACTACTTGGCGAAGCAAAAAGTCCTGGCGAAGAGAAAGGAGAAAGAAGAAATAATAGAGAGAGTTCTTCCCAAGCTTGCTGAGAAGGTATCCGAGGTAACGGGCGGGCCGCAACCGGATATTCAACCCATCGTTGCTAAGATTATGGGGAATGTCCTCGTGCAAAAGACGGCCGAACAGAACGACAACACGTCGATCGTGACGATTCGCATCAAGAACTTTTCTGAAAGCCAAAAAGAGTTTAAGCTGCACCAAGTCTCTGCTGTAGAGATCGAAGATCCAACTCCTAAGCCAAGAGTGTCAAGTTTTGACGGCCAGTTCGACAACATTTGGAAGGTATCAATCAAGCCTAATGCAGAAAAAAAAGTTAGATACACCGTTAAGTCTGAGCAGTCCCCAGGCGCCAATCCTCTCGTTGAGGGGATACTTGCAGAGATGGTTACAGGAGCAGACGCGCTACCTAAGAAGCGTGTGAGTGAGTGAGGCAAAGCATGAGCGTTGAAGAAGAGCTATTGAAAGCAAAAAAGGAGAAGGATAGAGTAACCAAGCAGAGGCTCCTCCAAATCATTAAAACTATCTACGATCAGTTTACCAACGAACAAATTCCGCAGCTTCTAATTCCAACAAGAACGAAATCGAATATTGCGTTTAATGAAGAATCAGAGGTTTGGGTTTATGGCGAACGGGAGAGTGCCAGGAGCTGTAAGACTGTGAGAGGCGCCTATAGCCTCCTCAAGTCGAGTTATACGATTGAATTCCTCAATAAACAGCTCGATGAGAACCGCTCATCAACACTCAGGGAACTTTATTA
>JBEKER010000005.1:0-66417 GCA_050013755.1 Halobacteriota archaeon | reverse complement strand
ATAGCCGCTTGCAACAAACTTTCTCGATCAAGTGCATTTGCAACCCGGTAATAGAGGTTTGAACGATGTATGTTCAATTTTGCAAGTATGGATTCGGCAATTGCTTTTTCCTGTTCTAAAATCTCCGGCAAATCAGTGGCTACATAGACTACGTCAGGGTTTTCAGTCATTGCGAGACCACGCGGAGAAAGTCCAGCGGCGATTTCCAAAACTTGTGTAATATGGTAACGTGCAATGATCTGATCAGTAGTTTTGCAGCGTGCCTCCAAATTGAAAGCAGACTGAGTCATGAATTCCGCGCTCTTGCCTGCTAGTGTTTGAAAGTCTGTCTCTGCTCCGCTTGCTGCGGCTATCTCCTTGGCGAACGGAATATCGGTAAACGCCCTTATGTGCGCCACTAGCTTGGCAGTGGTGCTAATTTTTTCATAGGCTTCTTCTTGTACCATATTTACTCATCACTCTTTTGCGCCCATCTACTCCAAGTGATTTTGTACACACACGCTTATTCGCAATATATATAGACGCCCCCACGCGTGTCAGAAGGCACGATAAAGACTCCGATTGAAAGTGCTGCAGAGAGGCGCCAAGTGCAGACGCCGAAAGGGAAGAGTCCCTTCTCCACCAGAACATTGACGTGTTGGAGCAGGTGATGTGCACACATGACGCGGAGAAGCTTGCGATTTCTGTGCTTGAAATCTACGACGACGGCTATCGCGGGAGCGAAGTCTTTGAACAGATCGAATGGGAGGCGGAAAGCTGTCCAAATGTTGATATCAATTTTTTTAAAAGCAGGCTACGAATTGGCGAGCAGAAAGTAGTTCTTTACGCTAAAGTGTGAGTTCGTAAGCTTGTCGAATTATTGACAATGCATAATCGATACCGTCGTCCGGCAACAGATTAAAGCGAGTGTTGCCAGTTGCCCAATGGCCTTTCGTCGAGCAGTCTTCGGCCTCAATTCTCGCAGCCGATTGTAAAAAGAACGATGGGCTCGGCCGGATTCGAACCGGCGATCTCCGCCATGTCAAGGCGACGTCATAAACGCGTTGTCGACAAAGTGCTAGCTCTAACGGCAGCTGGGGAAGTGGCGCCGAACCTGCAGCTTGATATACGATCGAAGCTCAGAAACCGTCAGGTGCCCGAGACCCCTCAAACGAAGCAGATCATTACTACGCCGCAGACCGCGCGTCGTGGCGTCAATGGCTTGTGCAGAATCACGCGACCTCTCGCGGCGTGTGGTTGGTCTACGACAAAGCGGTCGCGGGTAAACGACGCCTTTCGTACGACGACATCGTTGACGAAGCCGTGAGCTTCGGATGGATAGACAGCCTTACTCGCTCACTCGACGCTGAGCGAGCAATGCTTTACCTTTCACCTCGGAAACCAAAGAGTCCGTGGTCACGAAGCAACAAAGAACGGGTTGCGAGACTCGTCAAGAAAGGGCTGATGACCGAGGCCGGGTTAGCAGTCGCCGAGGCAGCCAAAAGGGATGGATCTTGGGATGCGTATGACGCGGTAGAACAGCTCACCATTCCGTCCGACCTCGAAGCGGCGTTTGCCGACAATAAAGCCGCTGGACAGAACTTCGCGGCGTTCAGCGCGTCAAGTAAGAAACAGCTACTGCGGTACGTCGCGGGTGCCAAGCGTCCTGAAACGCGACAAAAACGGATCGCGCAGATTGTGCACGCGGCAGCGCAGAACAAAAACCCACTCGCGCAGGCCGCGAGCAAGAAGTAACTACAACTGTAGAGAGATAGCGTGTTGTAACCAGCAGAGCCTTTTTTACGTTTTGAACGATCAGCCTATTTAGGCGTGACCAAAAAATCCAGCCCTCGAGCTTACAAAGGACGGATTTGAGCTCAGCTTTGTGCATTAAGACGAAAAGAACGGCTCCGCCAAGGTTATCCGTTTGAAGAAAAGAGTACCAGGAGGCGTGCCGATGACCCTCCTGAATTGCAGCTTATTTCACGTGTGGCACGTGGCTGTTGTGCCGCTACATGGCACAAACACATCACTTAGGCATCAACACTGAATCGATGATGTGGATCACACCATTAGTACACTCGATGTCGGGATGAATTACTTGAGCATCATCTATCTTAACGCCTCGGTGAAACAGGCGATGAACTTCTACTGTAAGCGACTGTCCCTGAAGCGTCGGTACTGATTTGAGCTTCTTCACATCACTTGCCATATACTTTCCAGACACGACGTGGTACGTGAGTAGCTTAGTAAGCTCTTTCTTGTCTTTCAACACGCTGTCTAACACTCCTGAAGGCACCTTTGCAAAGGCGGCGTCAGTGGGCGCAAAGACCGTAAAAGCACCGGGTCCGCTCAGCGTATCCACAAGATCTGCCGCTCCCACAGCTTTAACCAGTGTCGTAAAGTTCTCAGCGGCGATCGCGGTTTCTACAATATTTTTCATTCTTCATGGTCTCCTTATTTCTTGTCGCGTTAATGTCGCGTAGTGCCTATTTGTCTAAATAAGCAGTCATTGCTTGTTTCCAATGTATTTCAATTTATGGCGCCGAAATGACAAATGAGGCCCAAAATTCCATTGCCCTCCATTCGACGCCTTCCGCAGTAGGTCAAATATCCTTATTACAGGCTGCTGAGATAGTAGCACCAGAGGCGATCGGGATCATGGCACGTATTCTCATAACGGGCTGCAGAGGGGGCATAGGGCTTGATGTGGCGTGCAGGCTGCTCAAGAGGGGACATAGAGTCTATGCAACCGTTCACAGAGAGAACTCAGTTGATGAATTGCGATCTGTTTTGACCTCTTTTGGCAAGAACTTCGTAGTGGACAAGCTCGATGTGACCGAAGCCAACGACATCAACAAAGTCGACGAGTGGGACATCGATGTCTTAATCAACAACGCCGCTATCGGCGACTCCGGACCGTTGGCCGAAATAGACCCTCTGCGAATAAGCGCCGTGTTTGAGACAAACGTGTTTTCAGCGCTGCGATTAACACAGAAAGTCTTGCCTCAGATGATCGCAAAGGGTGGAGGACGCATTGTGTTCATGGGCTCAATGGCAGGCCTTATTCCCATGCCATTTTACGCACCCTATGCCATGACAAAATCTGCCCTCGAAAGTGTCGCTTCCTCCTTGCGAACGGAACTGAAACCATTTGGCATCAAAGTGATCCTCATCAATCCCGGGGGCTATAACACAGGCTTCAATCAGAAAAACCTGGCGAAAAAATACGAGTGGATGGACGTAAACGGTCTGTATAAAGATCACATAGAATACGTTCGCGATGCGGGAGAGCGACTCGTGAAGCGCGAGGTGCAAGACACGCAGAGCATTGCAAAACAAGTCGTTAAGGCGGTCGAAGCCCGGCGACCAAAGCGCAGGTACGTCGCTCCAAGATGGGAATGGGTTTTTCTTCCACTCGTTCGCAGGTTTGGTTGAGTTCCATATCACACGGCATTCTGGCGCACTGTCTGCGATGCTCTCTCGTATGACGGAGGGTGCTAATCACCATCGGCGGGCAAAAACGACATGTCCGTGCGCGCGTTAACCGACAATAAAGAAATAGTTAATACTCCTGACGTTAGTTTCTAACACGTAATGAGCACACTATCAGATCTTCTCGTAGTAGTACTGATCCTTATTATCGTGCTCCTGGTGATAACCGTGGTCATCCACTTGCTTCCCTGGTTGATACTTGCCGCGCTGGTGTTCTTTGTGGTGTGGCTCTTGTTTTTCCGAAATCCCCGAAGACCGGTTGCGTATGTTTCGCGCTAGTTTCTTGGAGCGGCAAAGGAGGCATTATAACGGCACTTTGCGCAGAGCACTGAGGAGATTCCGCGAACGGGCTGTGGTGAGGGCGGACAAGCAATTCGACATAGGCGATAAAGGCATATTGAAGAAGAACAAGACAGCCCAGCAGAGATACGATGGTCTATCTAGCGGAACTATTCCCGACGACAACTGCGGCATCAATATTCTTTGTCGTGTACGCGCTGTGGCTGCTCAGCGAACTCGTTATTGGGGGCATCATCCCGCGCTCGCGTCGCCACGGCGCCCCGATCAGATATGAAGACCGCAGTTCCCGCCTACTGATATCACTGAGCATGTTCCTGTCCCTTATGATCGCCTTTCTTTTTGCCGCTTCTGGTATCGCATCGTTGCCGAGCGGGGCTTTCTACCTCGGGATCGGCCTCATGATCGCAGGCATTCTTCTCCGACAGCGGGCGATTGCCGTGCTGGGGCGTTATTTCTCGCGGACTGTCGGCGTTCAAGAGGGTCAGGCGGTGGTGGACCGGGGACCGTATCGACTGGTGCGCCATCCCGCGTATACGGGATCGCTCCTCACTATGGTCGGACTGGGGTTCGTGCTGCAGTCGTGGGGGGCGGTGCTCGTGCTCATAGTTTTTTTCGGCGTGGCGTTCGGCTATCGGATTCACGTGGAGGAGGGGGTTTTAACGTCGAAGCTTGGCGACGAATACGTCGCGTACGCGAAGAAAACAAAACGGCTTATTCCGTACGTTCTCTGAAACCTTTTGCGCAGCTGCCACTCTTTTTTTGAATAATCACCGCCCTCAGCGCTTAGGCTGAGCAGCTAGAGGGGGGACGGAACTAATAACGTCTTGGATCGCGGTCGTGGTTGCGACGATGCAGCTCGCAACAACGGCAGGGGCTCCAGCAGGAAAGGTCTGAAATTGAGAATGCTCTGAGATTGCCTCTGCTCGCCATATCTGAAAAAGCGGCGGATAACCCATGCACTGCCCCGCCGCCTCTTGGGAGGTGATACCACGAGAAAGTATCTGCGATACTCCTCATTGGCGTCGAGGCGGCCGGGTACTTAGCCATATCGGTTTGGTCGCGGCGGCGACAGTAGCCGTCAGACGACGAAGAACACGATTGCAGCATCTGCGGTGCAAGGGGACGCTCGTCACGCGTGCGCTGACGTGCGTACGCGCGCTGGTATCACTTGAGATTCGCGCCGAAGAACGTGCACACCTTCGCCCACGCGTCGTCTCTCGCGGCGGCATTTGCGTTCTCAGTGCCGCCAATAGCCATGCCGCCGGCACCGATTGTGCTGGCCGGCGCGAGTCGGCTCGGCCCTGCAAGCAGGTGCCCCGCGCCGTTGTAAGAGAAATGTTGGAAGGAATAGGCGAAGTGGCGCTGTTTGAGCCGTTCGACGACCTGTTCGCACATCATGCTCGACGGCCAAATAGCGTCATCCATCCCAGAGGCTAACAAAATGGGGCCGTTGATGCGCTCGACGGGAATGAAGGCGCGCTCTACCGCTTGCTGGTCTTGAAGGCTGCCGAGATACAATCCCAAGTAAAAGCCGTACCGCTCGATGTAGTCGTTGTCCATTCGGAAGGGCACGAAGGGCACCGGCTTTCCGTCTAGCGTCCAGGAGGATTTTGACGCCGACGCATCCGACCACGCCTCATTAATGCCCTGAAAGACGACATGACTCGGGGAGTACGCCACGACGGCGCAGATCTCTCGATACGTCGCACTTACTAGCAACGCGGCTTCGCCGCCTTTCGAGGTGCCTACGACGCCGATTTTACTCGGCTCAACCGACGGCTGCGAGCGCATCCATTCGATTGCTGACCTGAAATACTCGAGCGGTATCTCCTCAAGCCGAGCGGGCAGGTGTTCGAGCCCAAAGTACGCGAGCGCGAGCGCCGAATATCCCCGCTCTGCCAGGAGCGAGCCGACAGCGCTCGTGCTGCCCAAGCCGCCGCCCGCACCACCTATGACGATGATTCCAGGGTGCGTGCCAGATGTTGATGGTCGGTGGAAGGTGGCAACGAGGCCATTCTCTCTTACTATGCTCGGTTCCAAAAAACCACTGTCCCGCGATACGTTTTGACCCGTTATAAGCCTATGTGCACAGACCGACGCAGCGTCAGTCCCTACACAACGAATGGAGTCGTCGTTAGCTACCAGCACGTCACTCCAGACAACGGCAGTCCACTTTGCCCCCGACGGTAAACTGTTTAATAGAAACACTCGCAATGCTGTGCAACGCAAAAGATGAACGAACGTGAGAGTCGATGGGCGTTACCCGACTTGCAAAGCGCGGTTGCTTGGTGTTCGCGGAGGAACGCTCAGAACATCCGGTGCATCATCGACGTGCTAGGGGAATACGCGCGCGAAGAAAGCCAGGCCGCTGGCTCGGTTGAGGCGTATATAGCTGCTGCGAAGTCTATTGCTGACAGTGGACTAGATGCATCGTTAACCGTCAAGCTGAGCGCGTTGGGGGCCCTCTTTGACCAAGAACGCTGTCGGCAAAACGTGCAGACAATCGCCCAAGAAGCGGCGCGCCGCGGCGTCGGATTCGAAATCGATATGGAAGGACAGGGCCTCGTTACATACACAATCGACGTTGCCGCGGCGTGCGCAAAAAAAGGGCGGGTAAGTCTCGCGCTGCAGGCATACCTTGACCGCTCACGTGATGACGTTGTGCGCGCGTCGGAGTCCGGTATCATCGCACGGATTGTTAAGGGAGCGTACGTGGGATCAACCACGGATTTTGCTGATATTCAGAAGCGTTTCAAGCAGCTGTCAAAGATCCTGTGCGCGAAGGTGACTTTTTTTACCGTTGGAACACACGATCCAGACCTCATCGAGTGGATGACCACGAAGATAGAAGGGAAGAAGGACTTAATCGAGTTTGGCTTTCTCAAAGGTCTCGCTGATCGTACGAAGGTCGCGATGGCCCAAGAGGGGTGGCTCGTCTCGGAATATGTGCCCTTTGGTGAGAATCGCACGGCGTACGAGGCAAGGCGGCGAAAATACCTTAAGGAGCTTGAGAGTTTGGGGCGTACCCCTGCCCCTTAGACGCTACGAAGACGCGCCTAGTAATTTTGGCGCCGGGCGACACGTTATAAAGGTCTAACGCGCCAATTTTCTTGGAACCCTATAATTCTCCGCCACGAGCTTAAGCGCTGCTACAGCAATAAGCGTCGCGATTCTAGCGAAGATTGCTTCTGCGAGGCCGAACTATCCGTTTGATTCTAGCGCGTCGCCCACGTGCGAGGCGTATTTCCGGACTATTCGCGTTTCCATGCGTTCCGCTTAATGATATCTAAGCTCCGCTCATATGGTAGTTCAAGGCGTCGATGCGGACGTTTAAGTGCGTCGCTCGCGCAGGAGGAGGGGATGGGTTAGACCCATCTCCCCATGATCCCGGAGATTATCGACTCTAATCCGAAGATTACCAGGAACACGGCCAGCAGGAACACGAGCGTTGCTAAGCCGAGACCCGGGAAGATTATCACGACAAAGCCTATGATAATTCCGAGTATCCCGACGACGATTCCTCCTATGGTGCCGCGCGCGGCACTCGCTATCCCGGCGAACAACAATGCTAAGCCGAGCAGATAGACGAGCGTCAGTGATCCGTAGATGAACGGATTGTCGATTACTAGGGCGGCGATTATGACCAGCAGCACCGACATAATCAGGTTGAGCAGTCGTCGCCATCCGGAAATGCCTTTTGCAAATACTCGTATGAAATATGCAACTCCGAGGATAATCAGCGCGATTGATAGGAAGGCTATGAGCGTTGCTATTGCCACTCCTGGATATGCGATGACGTAGCCGGCCAGGACAAGGATGATAAGACCTGCGATGATTTCAAGGATTCGCAGCCAGATAGAACTCTTTTTTTCATCAGCCATTTCAATTTTCACCTCCTTTAACGTTTTTTTTGGTAATTCAAAGTCCAGTTTATGGGTTGCCGTGCTTATATTGGTTCCGGTTTGCACCGCACGGCGCGTAGTTCCTGCTTTGCGCTGCTCTCTTCGTGGTTCGCTTGGTGCCACAGACTAGCCACCGGCTAATGCATACGGAACAACCAGGCGTATTGCGCAAAAGAATTCGTGCCTACTGCGAAAAAAAAGAAAAGGCAAGCGGCGTTTTAGCCGCGGCTGCCTGCTCCTGCGATGACGAGCTGGATCCCGAAGAGGAACAGCACTAGCGCCACTAGGAGCCCAAGAAATGTGTTGGCAAAATCGGCGTCTACGAAAGCGACTATAGCGAGTATGAAGGCTATGACACCGAGAATTATGTTCGCCCAACGAACCGAGGGCGGCATTCCGGCTGCCACAGAATAGCCTGCAAATTCAAGCCTTCCTATCGCGTTCAGCAACAATCCGAAGGCAAAAATGAGTATAACCAACGTTGTGCCAAAGTTGGGATAGTATATCGCTGAAGCGCCTACTGCCAGAAAAATAATCCCCAATATGACGTTCACTACTCTGCCAGTTCCTGAGAGGACCTTAGACGTAGCTCCGCGTATTAGCATAATGAGGCCCAGGATGAGAACTCCAATTCCGAGTAACCATCTGAGTGTATTGACAGCAGCACCGGTATTGAAAAGGACGTATACTGCGAGGACGAGAACAATTATCCCGAGAATGACCTCGAGGAGACGCGCCCACATTGGGGTAGTTTTTTCAGCCATGTTTATATTACACCTCCTTTTACGTTTTTAAGATTCGCAATGTTATTTGTGTCGTCGTGTTTATATCGCTTCCTATTTGGCAGTTTTATGTTTGCGTGGCCTTTCAGCAATACAACCCATTTCTGAAGCGGTCGGGGGGCTTTTTGGCAGCATCAACCCCCAGCACAACGTGCAGACGCAAGCTTGAGACCGGCTCATCCGTAGCAACTGCCCTCGCTGCGCTTGCGTACAATGCAGCGATGTCAAGTCACACACGCATGTGTAACAAACGTTCTTATAGCGGTTCGCGCAACAAATGATGTGCCAAGACCGTCTTAGGCGGTCTTGTTGCAGCGCCACACGTGATGTTGCTTCCTTCGAAAGTGTTCTTAAAACGAACCATGACCTCAGTTTGGTAGCACTGCCCCCAAAGGAGAAGTTTGAATATGTGGCGCTGCCTCCTCTCTTTTTTTGCAGCCGGTAAGGCCTCTGCTGATTAGGTGCGCTGTGATCTCGCGGCGATGTCGTCATTATTATCGGAATCGCTGCACGTAGATATTACGTCAAAGCTAGCGACTTACGCGCCCGTTAGCTCGCCTCCGGTGTGCTAGTCCCCCGGCCCCCGTGCACAACTGAGGACGTAGATACATGCACGCGGTTGCTGCCTGACACTTATAATCAAACACGAGCGAACGGCTCGGGCGGGTGCAATTTAAGCAATTTTTAGCCTCACTGGCGCTCAAGACGTCCAAATAGACAGACTAATAAAGGACGTTGATTATACAGCGGTAAATGTGATCTAATGGACACGACGGATCTCGAGCAAATTCACAAGAAGCTGCAGACGGATTGGGCTGATTGGACCGACGACGACCAGTGCATATCCATATGCAAGAAAGAACTCATGGCGTCAATGCAGGCAATTAACGCTTATATTGTTCGCTATGACATCAAGACGAGAATAGAAGAAGATCCTGCCTCCAAAGTGTGCGAATTTTGCGAGAACACGTATAAGGGGGCTGAACCAGTTTGCAAAAAATGTCTACTAGACATGAAGTTCAGACTCCGCAGGCTCAGCTGTTTATTAAATGAAGAAGACGTACGCAAAGTGTATGCTGAACCTATAGTCCTGTGACTTCGCTTGACCCCCTCAGAACTGTCGAATCCTCCAAAAAAATTCCTCCTTATTTTTCGATGGGTCTAAAAACAGTGGATTTGCACCTGTGCACACTTCGATAGCACTTGGCCACGACCTGGTTTCAGATCTAAGCCACGCGTCTGTGGCGGGGCTTCTTGGGAGTGGCGCGACAGCGCGTATGGGGACGGCTACTGAAGCCGTTTTCGTGGAGTGAATCGATATCGCGGAATCGAGTTTCGGAGGCCTTCGAGGCAAGCCAATGGTTAGGATTCTCTTTTCGAGACGGGAAAAGCCGAACGCATCTACTGCTTTGACGCGATTGCCGGATCCGATGAATCATCGGACCTGATGTTGGTGGCGTCACCCCCAAGAACATCCACAAGCCAGCGCGCCTCCGTATAATTGCTCAGCAAAACTCGAATCAACAACGTGATGGGCACGGCAATAAGCGTGCCCAGCGCGCCAAGAAGCCAGCCCCAGAAAAACACCGAAACAAGCACGACCCACGGCGGGATGTTGAGCCCTTTGCCTGCGTATCGAGGGAAGAGCACGTATTCGGCGATGATGTTGAGTATGACAAAAACGAGGACGACCGCGATCGCCCCGATAGGCCCGTACTCTATCCACCCTAACAACGCGGGTGGAATCGTCGCCAACGCGAACCCGATGTATGGGATAAAGCTGAAGACAAAGAGCAAGACTCCCCATAGCAAGGCGAAGTCGATGCCCGCTGCGACGAGGAAGATCGTGGCGGGAATTGCCATAAAGGCGTTCACCTTAGTGCGAATGACGAGGAAGCTCCATAGGTCTTGCCTGACCGCCAGCAACGGAGCAAATAGGGGGCTCGAGTCGACGTGGTCCGCGAGCTCTGTAGAACGGAACCTCGGAAAGGCGATCAAAAAAAAGACGAACAGCGTGATCAGGATGACCAGTTGCAGGACCGCACTGCTGACCGCGTGCAGGATAGCGCCGCTCGCTTGCAGCACGAACCTGTCGCTGAGGATATTCGCTGGTTCCAGAGTTCCGTTAAGTCCGAGGCCCGCGAGTGACGAGCGCGCAGCTCCAAGCGCGCCAGCGTTCGCGGCCGACGGCAGAATGAGGATCTGGCGAACCGAGAGGTAAATCAGTGCGACAAAGCCGCCGCCAAGCGCTAACGTTCCAGCAATCATCACTGCCAAAGCGCGGGCAGTGGAAAGCCCCCGATTTTCGAGACCTTGGAGCAACGGACTCGCGAGCGTCGCGAGGAAGATCGCAAAAAGAATAGGTGCTGCAATTTCGGCTGCCGCCTTTAGGCCGGCGAGGATGATGACGATGCTTGCTGCGATGACTAGAAGGCGTGCCAGCGGTGATAGGCGTGCGCCTAGTAACTCATCTCCCACGTCAGTGGCCGTCTGCATTCACCCCCAGCGTTGACACACCCATATTGTGCTTGTGTCCGATAGCAACGTTGCCCTGGATTGGAAAACGGCGGTCGAAGAAACCCGCAGCTTTGAGGACTGTTAGTCAGTTACTCATTTAAACTTGACGATTTTGGCGCTTGCGGCGCGTGTTCGTCTGTTGCGTCCGTTTGCTGCTGACGTGTCTTTACCACGCAACGACTGTTCTTGTAACCAAAGCGTGGAGGCGCACAAAGGAGTCGGGCCAGGTGCTTAAGTACAGTCAAGTCAGGCTGCGCGCAGCCTGTAGTCTTTAAACGCGTATAAGAAGAGCAGTTGTAAGAACAGCGCATATCACGAATGTACTCCACTTTTCTTCCGGTTTTTGCAAAGGTTTCCCCGGAAGTTTCGAAAAAAGTACATAAGCGTACAACCCGCGTAAGGACGTACACCTTACGGGATGTGTGAAGTACTGAAAAGAAACGGGTGCGCTCTTGCGTGGCATTCTGGGTTAAGCTACGGTCTTAATCCAGAAGAGATGGTAAAAATAGGTAACTAGCCACTCGCGATCAGCCTCCGCAGTGGCTTCACACCTCCCGCTGTCACCGCCCAACCGCGGTGAAAGCTTCTAAAGAACGGTTTTTGGTGTAATCACGTCCATTAAGCCCTGATGGCGTTTAGTCCATAAAGTAGTCGAGTGCCTCCGGACAGCGGGTCGTCAGCTGTTCGTAGAATCTCCGCGTGAGCTCTCGCGTGCTTGTGTCGAGAGCGTGCTTGTACGCTTCGACCAGGGGGGTCGGCAGCTTTCGCTTTCGCTTCATGATTGTAACGATCGCCTTGACGGACACATCGACTTCTTCGACCGAACTCCAATCGCTGTTTGCCATACTAACGAAGTTAATCCGTCTTCATAGATAAGACCGCGTCTCCTTCCTCGTGCGGTCGCGCACGTCAGCGACCCGCGGAGAAGCGTTGGGGCCGGGTTCGTCTCCATTCAGCACGCACATACGGCGATGAGTGTTCTTCAACGCGCCCCTCACGTCGCATTCGGTGCTTTCGTGACGATTTTGAGAAGGCCTGCGACCACCAAATAGTAGCCGGCTAAGCCTTTCCATTTCCCCCACTGCTCTGCAATGCCCCTAGCCTGCGCGCTTGTGATGGTTCTTTCGCTACAGTAGTAGTGGCCGACCAATCTTCGCAACCCGAGATCATCGGCCGGAAAGACGTCTAGTCGATTAAGGCCGCGTAAAGCGGTGAACTCGGCGGTCCACACGCCGACACCGCGCAATGAGCACAAGTTATCTAGGATCATCTGTGTCTCTCCGTACCGTCTAAACCCTTCCAAATCGACTGCGTGCGCGGCGATGCGTGTAGCTATGCCCGTAATGTACTCTGCCTTTCTTCGGCTCAACCCACAGCGCCGTAGGCTGTCAACCGAAGCGAGGGCCATTCGCTCTGACGTTGGGAATGCGTAATACGTATTCCCGTCTACGACCAAAACGTCGCCAAACGCCTTTATCACCCGGCGTTGCAGAACGTGCGCCACGTTGAGTGCTATCTGTTGTTCGATGATCGAATCGAAGAGCGCCTGAAAGACCGTGGGAGTCGCCGGATTTTTCAGTCCGCGGAGCTTGCCGCTGAGCTCGGCCATAACGGGATCATTCTGGATCCCATGATAAAAGGGTTTGACATCGAGATGCGCGTTAAACACAGAACTGATGACAGCGTGCGCCGCGCTCGCGTCGTGGTCAGTGAGCGGACGATCACTCGTAAAGGTTGCACGCAGTTGTGGAAAATCTATCGTTCCTACGGATGCAACAGTCGCAAGCAGTAACTTGCCGCCGACTCGCAGCACTTGTCGATACACGGTCCCGTCGTATTTCGCAATTTGAGGATCACCGTCAGCGAGAATGTATGTGCTCAATGCGAAATCAAACGGGGGCGTACAATCAATAGTTTGAATCAGGTGCGTTCGTTTGTGTTCCGGCACGTAGTCACACCTCCCCAGATCTCCTGCTAAGTGGACACAGGTAGTCTTTTCGGTCGGTTCTGCCAGATGTCAGGTCTGCTCGGCTAAGACCACGGTGATGTTGTCAAGGCCGCCCTGCCCTTTTGCGAGCTCAATGAGTCGAGCGCACTTGTTGTGCAGCGCCGTGGCGGTATCTGAAATCACCACGTAGATCGCTTGATCGACGAGCGCATCGGTAAGCCCGTCGGTGCAGAGCAGAACATAATCCCCCCGGTTCCATGAAAAAGAACCAAGCTCCACGTTTGTGCGGACCGCAAGGCCAAGCGCACGGGTAATCACGTGTCGATACGGGTGTTCTCGCGCTTCTTCAGAACTGACGCGGCCTGAGGCGACAAGTTCTGCAACCAGCGAATGATCTCTGGTTAGCTGCGTGATCTCGTCAGGCGTTATGAGGTAGCCGCGACTATCTCCCACGTGGGCGACAAAAACGCGCTCGTTGGTTAAGAGACACGCGACAACCGTCGTTGCCATGCCCTCCAGTGGCTGGTCTTCGCGGCCCTGCTGGAAGATGACATCGTTTGCTAGCGTCGCGGCGGCGGCGAGGGTCGAGAGCGGGGGTGCCTCACCGATGTGCGACGTTATGTACGCTTCAATCTGTTCAACGGCCAAACGGCTAGCTATTTCGCCTGCCGGTTCGCCTCCGACGCCATCGGCTACCGCGACGAATCTGAGACGCTCATTTACGCGAAATGCGTCTTCGTTTTTCTCTCTTCTGTTTCCCTTGTCGGTCTGAGCTGCGAATTTCAGGTCGTCCACCCTCGCCCTTGTGTTTGGCCTATCTCCGTTCTCACAGATTACCGCGCATACCTACGTATTCTTGACGGTGTCCGGCGCGCCTCTCTGGCAGCGTGCGCCTGAAGCGTGGTTTGCCTGTTTGTCGTAACTACGCCGGATTATTCACGCGATGAATCCGTCGGGCGCGTTTTAAGATGCCGCTGCGCTCAGATCACGCGCCCGACCGCGTGACTTGTTCGACGCAGCACAGCGCTATTCTTCGCTTCATTCACATCAGATAGGAACGCTTTAATCTCTGAGCTGCGTTACACAGAAGACAATTGGACAGATCTCTGAAGCCAATAGGCCGGCATGTTGGGCCAAGGTGATTGAACTGTGGTAACGCAAAAAGATTGCAGCATATTCGGGGCTCTTGAGCACGCGCGAGCGCACGAGCACGAGCGGAGGTCATTCTAATGAACGAGGGTCACGTCGACAAGGTGACGCTTGACGATGAAACGGCGGAACACATTGCTAACGCGCTGTGGATTAGCGCATACGATCCTAACCGCATTCCTGAGGACATTACTGAAAAGATATTCAGCGAGAACAACAGCAGCGTGGCTTTCGGGAGCAGAATGCGCACGTATTTGGACTGGCTTCTGGCCCACCCACAATCTCACAATCCGAACTACAAACGGCGCTATGAAAAGCTAAGAGCCTATTGCTCTGAACTGACGGCGCATCAGGCGTACTTGATTACGAGCAAGTTTCTTGGCCTGAACGCGAGTCAGGGATTCGAGCCGATGCCAAAAGCAGCGGATCTGCAGTTTCCCCGCGACCACTTGCCGCAGCTTAGAACGTCGGTTGGCTGGCATTTCTTCGTCGGTAGCTGTTGGGACGAGGGGGGCAGCGAATACGGTGTGGAATGCATGTTCTTCCGCGTAGCACTGCTACCGCCGGGCTTGGCCGCAGAGCTCGGTCTCAGCGACGTTGAGAACCAAGTCGTTGAGCTGCAGCTCGGCATGAGCGAGGCGGGCGGTCGGCATTACCAAGCGGATCCGATCGTTATCGCGGGCACAACCGGCCTAATCAGCTGCGGCCTCGACCCATTTCGTTACGAGCTCGGAAAAAACCGGATTGCGAGTGCCCGAAAAGAGTCGTTCTGGCCTCTTACCGTTCAAGCCTGGGGTTTGCAGAAGGCGGTCGAAGGGCCCATTGAACTTGCAATCAACCTGACGTTTGATGCAGGCAAGGAATACCTGTGCCAGGGCGACAACGGCTGCATGCCGTGCGTGGACGGCATGGGTACGCTCTATTACTCAATACCCAATATCACCCTTGCCCAAGGCAGCGAGTTACGCCTTGATTCGAGGACGATTCCGCTTAGTAAGGGGGTCTTCTGGTTTGATCACCAGTGGGGTTTCCTCCTCGGAAATCCGCGTTCTGCAGTCCTGCGCGCCGCAAACAATACGAAAAAACCCGACCCCCCCGGCTGGGACTGGTTCATGGCGCAATTTGAGGGCAATCGCCAGCTAACGATGTTTGCCGCACACCGCAGCGCGTACGCGTCGTACTACTTTCAGACCGGACCGGAGCCACCGGCCACGATGCGGGTCGATACCTCGGGAAAATATATGAACGAGCGCAAAGAGCTGGTTAACACGTGGGGAACGCTCACCATCCGCGAGTGAGTCAAAGGCGAGCTATCGCCAAACCCAGCCCTGTACCCCGTGACCCATACGTGGCACCCAAATAAATGGGAATTCGCGTTTGATGACAATTTGCCAGAAGATATTCGCGCCTTTACTATGATCCCGATCGTCGATTCCGGCCAGACGAACTTCTTTGCCAACGGGTCTCAGTATTCGGAAGGCGCGGTTTATGTGCGCGGGAAAGACGATGCCGATATCGGTCGCGGATTCGCTGAGTCGGTAGAGTACGCTGATACGGCCGGTGCGATGTTTTCGATAGCGAGCATTGACGACGTGCGCGTGCAGCAACTCATACGCGAAACGTCGAGTTCGTGGCCGCGCCGTTTTTGGAGCCTCCTCTACGTTTTCACCCATCGATCGCAACTTAGCGCCGTGCTTGCATCGCAGCAAGGACTTGAGTTCTTCGCAAAGCCAAGCCCTTCCCAAACACATACGCCGCGGCACTGACCACGCGCAAACAAAATACGGAGTCAGCGAGGTTAAGAAGCAAGCTTGAAAGAGGGTGAGATGGATGGACTTCGCGAACATCTTAGTCGGATCCGACGGTTCGTCGCTTATGGAGGCGGTCTTTGACGAATGTGTGTATCTCGCACAGCTGACAGGGGCGACGATCCACGTTGCGTACGTTTTAGACATAACGGGCTTTGGGGCCCAGCCCATTGACGCGTCGTGGGAAGAAACGTACGTGATTATCAAAGCAGAAGCGAGGCGGATTCTTGACGCAGCGAAAGAGGCGCTGATAAAGAGGGGGGTGGCCGAAGCCTCAATCATCGACGTTTTGCTTGAGGGGCACCCGGCCGCAGAACTTGATGCGTATGCGAGGAGCCACGCGATCGACCTCATCGTCGTCGGAACGCACGGGAGAAAAGGCTTAGATCGATTGCTCATTGGCAATGTGACTGACAAAGTCATCCGTACAGCTTCGGTTCCCGTGATGGTCGTTCACGGCGCGTAATGTGCGCTCTCGAGCGTATCAGTTTTGCTGTGTTATGATTCTCTCTGTCGTAATGAAGTGTCGAACGATAATCTGTGAATGACGTCTCAGAGTATCCACGCACCTACCTCGAGGCACGAGTTCCAGACGCTGGGACAGCCCTTAGCCCACACAAGAACTTCGCTTAATATCCTCGGATAAATATTATAGGATAATTATATTAAATATGAGTGCTATTATATGCACATGCTAATGGGCAATACCTCGGTTGGGGCGTAGCGTGCACATCTGTTGCATGGTTGCCTCATTTCCTTACACCTGCCTGCTTCTTGCTTGATTCACCTCCCTAGCTACAAGGCAAGGTCAGAAAGGCCGCGCCCCACTACTTCTGCCCATTAGCCCTCCCTTTTCACAAGTCGCGAAGTGATATTCGCGAATGTTCGCGCCGTTCATAGGAACGTAGCAGCGATGAGGCCTGCGCTTAATCCGATCATGATGATGGCCGTGGCGGTTGTAATATAGTTGTAGATCCGCGAATTGACGTGCTCCCCCATTACGCTCTTATCGTTGATGATAACGAGCATGAATATCAGGACGATGGGCAGAAGAATGCCGTTGACCACCTGAGAGAAGTAGAGAATAGAGAGCAACGGGGCGTTGGGGATCATTATCACGAGCGCACCGACTACAATGAGCCCTAAGTATAGCCCGTGAAACACAGGCGCTTCGTGGAAACTTTTTGAAACTCCCGCCTCGAGACCCAGCCCCTCGCTGACGACGTACGCCGTCGAAAGAGGCAAAATGCTTGCGGCAAACAAAGAAGCGTTGAGAAAACCGAACGCAAAAAGAACGCTCGCATACTGCCCTGCCAACGGTAGCAACGCCGCGGAGACATCGGCTACGTTATTCACTTGGATGCCGCGAGCGTAGATCGTTGCTGCGCACGCGACGACAATGAAAAAAGCGACGATATTGGTTACCGCCGCGCCGCTGATGGCATCGATTCGCGAATAAATGAGATCCCTAACGGGTACGCCTTTTTCGACAATTGATGACTGGATATAGAACTGCATCCACGGCGCGATCGTCGTCCCCACTAAGCCGACAAGTATGGTCAGGTATGCCTGGCTAAAGCTGAGCTGCGGCAACGCGGAGCGCAGCGCTGCTTGATGCCAGTCAGGCTGCGCCAGGAACCCGGATATTATGTACGAGACGTAGAGAAGCGACGCCAGCAAGAACACCTTTTCCACGCTCTTATAACTGCCCTTAATCACGAGACCCCAGACGAAGGCCGCCGCTAACGGGAGCGCGATCAAGCGAGGTACGCCAAAGATCCCCGCGCTAACGGCGATGCCTGAGAACTCAGCAAGGGTATTGCCGAAGTTGGTCGCCAACAGGGCGATCATTAGCAAAAAAGTGATGCGTACGCCTGCTCGTTCCCGAATGAGGGCGGCTAGGCCCTTTCCTGAGACGACCCCCATTCGAACGCCCATTTCTTGAACGACAGCGAGCGCTATTGTCATAGGAATGAACGTCCACAGCAACAAGTAGCCAAACTGTGAACCGGCCAGCGAATAGGTGGTGATCCCGCCCGCGTCATTATCGACGCTTGCCGTGATAATGCCGGGACCCATTATCGACAGAAATATGATAATTCTGGTCAGCGTGGGTCCACGGAGGTCTCGCAGGTGCCGGAGGAAGATGTTGTAATCCATGGGCTGGCCTCATAAATCAGCCAAACATCTTGGGCACCTTTTTCTTCCACGCAGTGGGCAAAACAATGTCAATCGCATCGTCGACGGTGACGATGCCTTTAAGTTTGGACTCCTTCTCGACGACGGGAAGCGCCAGCAGGTTGTACTTCGCAATCTTTCGTGCGACTTCGTGCTGATCCTCTCGGACATCGGCGGTGATAATATGGGTGTGCATCATCGCGGAGAGCCTCTGGTCAGCCGGCGCTATCAAGATCTCGCGAAGCGAGGCGACGCCGACGAGATCATCACCGTTGGAGGTAACGTAGATGTAGTAGATACTCTCGACCGATTTTGCGGCTTTCCGGACCTCGTCAAGCGCCTGCTGGGCGGTCTGCTCTTTGTTCACGGCGATGAATTCATTCGTCATAATGCCGCCGGCCGTATCCTCGGGGTACTCGAGGAGCTCTTTTATATCCTCCGACTCGTCCGGTTCCATGAGTTCCAAGATTGCCTCGGCACGGTCGGCGGGAAGATCCCCCAGCAGATCGGCGGCGTCGTCTGGCGACATCTCTTCTAGGATATCGGCGGCGCGCTCGGCGTCCATGCCTGCGATGAGCGAGACTTGCCGCTCTTCGCTCGTCTCTTCGAGCGTGTCGGCCGCTGCTTCTTCATCGAGGCTGTTGATGAGCGTCAACCCCTCCTGAACATTGAGCTGATCGACGATCTCGGCGATATCGGCGGGGTGGAGCTTCGTGATGCCGTACTTCGGCACGGTCAACTTGACGCTCATTGGGTCGCTCCGTATTGAGTCGACATCGGTCCAGGCGATGTAGTTCTCCTCTGGGTGAATTCCCACGCGCTCGGTGACGCGCTCAATTCCGAGCCTGCGCAGAAGTCCCGTCACGCCTATATCCACGCCGATGAGGCGGTACGATCCATTCGTCGGCGCGAGCTGCAGGTCGTTGACGCGGCGCAGCTTCTTTCCCTCAACGTCGACCACCTGCCGATCGAGGACATCGGTCGCAAGCTGCACCTCGTGCTCCTCTTTCTCATAAGCGGCGACTTCACTCGCCGCGACTTTCAGGGTCATTTCCTTTTCTAAGCGTTTCACTTGTTCCCACGGGATGGCGATGGTTGTGTCTTTGGCCGTACGGACACTGAGTGCCTTAACCTTCGGATAGGGGCGGTCGGTTGATACGATAACGTCAATGAGCTTTCCGACCACTTTTCCTGTGTTGTCGACTACCGGCTTTTTTATCATCTCGCTTAGAAAGGGCATCGATCTCTCCTCCGCTACTCTATCAGTGGGACTATCTCCTCCTTCACGCGCTCCATGACGATCATCTCGGTCAGGTCCTCGACGCCGTCAATCGAGCGTATCTTACTGTTTATGACGTGATTGAGCTCCTCCATGTCGTGGGCCCAGAGCTTTATCAGAAGATCGTACTCTCCTGACACGCTGTACACCTCTGAAACTTCTTCAAGTTTCGAGAGCGCGATTTTCACCGCGCCGTGCTTTTCGGTCTCTGTCTGGATGATGATAATCGCCGTCATCTCGAGGCCCATCGTGGGGGGGTCGAGGATCACCGTGTAGCCCTTGATCACCGCTTGCTCAAGCCGCTTGAGCCGGTGAGAGATGGTCGCATCGGGCACATCGATTTCTTGTGACATCTTCGATATCGTGATCCGCGCATTCTTCACAAGCGAGTGAAGAATCGCTAAATCGGTCTCATCCATTTCAGAGTCTGCTTCTTCCGTCATACGTAAACTTGAGTAACATACTCAACATTTATATGATTTTCGGAAGAATACCAAAGAATTTGGCCATCAGTCAGAAAAATACCAAAAAAATACTGATCATATGAGTAAATACTCCGTTTTTGATGTCGCAACCATCCGCTGACGCGTAGCCTGGCCCGCGACGTCGAGAATGACAAAGCGCTCAGCGGGAAATCAACGTCAAAAAAGCAAAAAGAGAGTTTCTGCGCCCTCTTTTTCGGTGCAACGGCTATGAAAGCGACGCCACAGTGCCAGCTAAGGCGTGCTGCGCTCGAGTTGCAGCTGCGAATGCCGCACCCACCCTGCATTCATTCGCTCGAGCCGTTTCTTTTTGAGGTTCTCTCTCATTATCCAGCGTATGTCCTTGTCCGTAGCCGAAAACCAGTGTTCCATCAAAGGCATCCCCGCGGCTGGATTCGCAGCGACCGCCACGCTCCAACAGTAGCCCATACCCTTCTTTAGGGCTCTGAACTCGTCGGTTTTGCGATCGTTCGCGCTCAAAATCGACGCGGTAATCTGATCTAGCAGCACGAGCGTCTGTTTTGCGCATTCTTTTTGCTGCAGTAGCCGAGGCTCACACAGCGAAGCGGCTGCGGCTCGCATCTCAAGAAAGTTGCCCTCACTCCAACGTTCCATTTCGCGCAGAAGCCGGCTCATGTGTGTGTCGCCGAGGCGTTGAAGGGCCATCGCCACGCCTTCGCGGACGCGCCATCGCGAATCAGCAGCACATTTTCGGAGCGTTTCAAGGACGCTGCAATCCCCTTGTGCAAGAAGCCGCCCTAGCCCCACCGCGCCGCATACGGCTAAAAACTCGCCCTGTGTGTTGGTAGGGAATCTCTCTGCGTCAAACGTCAAAAAGTGCTTAAACTGGGCTTCAGTTCCTTCATCGGCAACCACACTTGCCAGCTCGAGATTTCCTCGTGGGCCTGGCAATCCCGATTCTTTTAGCAGAAAATCATCCCAGTCAGCCAGTGAACGCAGTGTCGTTCGATAGTACTCGGTCTTGCTCACGTCGATCCCCCGCAAAAGAATGCCGAAAGCGTCTATTAGTAGTCAGTGGTGACTGCTAGACATTGAGACCGGCAAGTTAAAGTCTGTATTACTTAACTTTATATTGCTTAATGTACGTAGATTTGTGGAACTGAAGAACGACAGCGAGATGAAGAGGCAGCCGGATGGATGCAAGGAAGAAACTGTGCACGTCTTGTAAGTTGATTCTCCCAGGCGAGTTTCGATATTGCCCTATGTGCGGAGAACCCGTCACGGATCGTGCTGCTCCTGCCCACGCGCCACCTTACGAACCGCCGCTCGAGGATGAGAATCCGCTACTGGTGGAACGATTAGGTGGCACGCTCACGGGAAGGAGACTCGTCATCATCGGCGTAGTCGTCGTCGTGCTTCTGGTTATAGCAGCGGCAGTCGTTCTTAGTCAAAGACCCCAATCCACCCCGATATCGGTCTCTTCAGCGACTCCGACGCCATCTCCGAGCCCCACACCAACTCCATTCGTTCCCACACCAACTCCGTTCGTTCCCACACCAACGCCGTTCGTCCCCACAGCCACTCCGTTTCCCACAGCAACGCCGACCCCCATCCCCACAGCAACGCCGACCTCCATCCCCACAGCAACGCCGACCTCCATCCCCACGCTAACGCCGACCATCATTCGCATAGGTTGACGCACTTCGCACTGCCGGCGCCGCTGAACTATGCACTGAGCAGCGATGCGGATGCTGCGCTTAAGAAGAAGGTTTTGCAGGCGCCGTGATGGCCAGCACGTGATCGATCGTTTTGAGCAAATTTTCGACGCGCTGCCGCCGTTCGAGGGCCCCCTTCCGGAGCGTTTGCTTTCCTTGCTCGGTGATCTCGTAAACGATCTTTTCGCGCCCCCCCGTTGGCTCCCCAGCGCGGACGTCGCCCGCCTCTTTCAGTTCATGAAGACGTGGGTAGACATTGCCGGCAGTCGCCCGGAAGTGCCCAGGGGTGCGTTCCTTGATGAGCTGCGCCAGATCGTAACCGCTCATAGGGCCTTCGGTAAGCAGAAAGTAAAGCGCGAAGAGCGAGTACACGGTTAGAGCGTGTCGCTCAGGCGGTTTTCGTTCGATCATTATTCAAGCATGTGTCATTTCATATATAACAATTGCTGTTATATAAAATTCTGATATACCATTTAATGATATATCAGACTAATGCACGAGGTTATGGCTCAATACCCTGCGCAACGGTTGTTTGAGCTGTCCAGACGAATTTTAAGAGGCAAGGCGTGAGCCAGTCAAATTTGCTCCGGTTGGCATGGGCTTTAAGATGGTGTCGATAATAAACTCATTATTCAGTTTGTGCTCTACGGGAAACGGGTATGGCGACGGCGATGAACACATTGTTCAGAACTACTGGTGGCGTCGTAGGATCGACTATCGTAGGTTTCCTCCTCGCAGAATACCTCTCGCCGCTCTCGATTCAGACGCCACGAGGTCCCGTTCCCGGCCCACGCTTACCTAATGCAACGGCGTTTACCGACATCTTTCTCACTGCGCTGGGCATCTCACTCGCGGGGGGATGCTTGTGACACTATTCGTTACGAGCCGAGCGGGAGAGATAGAGGCGTATGAGCCCGTGGAAGAGGCAGCTGTAGCTTTCTGATTGTTGGTGAAACGATGGAATATAAACACATCCTGATCGGAACCGATGGTGGGGACCTGATGGCCCCCGTGTATGATAACGCGGCCTATTTCGCGCGACTGACCGATGCGACCGTCCACATCGCGTACGTTCTCGACATCGCGGGGTTCACCGCCTACCCAGTCGACTCATCGTGGGAAAACATGTACGACGTGCTCCTCGTTGAGGGAAAGAACATCGTCGCGAACGCCAAAAAAGACCTGGCTTCGCGCGGCGTAAATGAAGACCGGATCGTGACCACAGTGCTCGACGGACACCCGGCCGAAGAACTGGACACATACGCGGGGAGTCATGATATTGACCTCATCATCATCGGATCGCACGGGCGAAAAGGTTTAGACCGTCTGCTGATCGGCAGTGTGGCTGACAAAGTCGTGCGGGGTGCTAAGGTTCCGGTGCTGATAATTAGGAGTCGGTAGAGCCCCGTTCATCATTAGTGCAAGCGGGCGGCGGCATCTGCTAGCCATTGCTTTAAACGCTGGGTCCGTGTAGGGTGCTCGTCGCTCGATCGCTCTTAATCGGTTTGGCGTTTCGGTCTTGGCTTGCGCGGCAGGGCTTTTGTTGCCTAGGCCGGTACGCACCAAAAAGAGCGCAACTGAGTCAGAGCTCCGCTTTGGCCGTTCGGCCAAGCCTGTCGCACCGCGCGCCGCTATTATTAAGCACTCTAGGCCGTATTGACTATGCGATGTATTTCAAGGAGCTTGTCTCCCTGTTCGATGAGCTAAGCGCCTACTCGTCGAGGCTCAAGAAGGCTGAAATCATAGCTGGTTTTTTGACTGGAGCTTCTGAAGACGATATCGAAATCGTGTGCACATTTCTGACCGGTCGAATATTTCCGGCGTGGGACACGCGCGATGTCGGAGTTGCTGGCAAGACGCTGGTCAAAGTAATTGCGAACATCAGTGGCAAGAGCAGCGAGGAAGTCGTTGAGAGCTATCGCGACACGGGACACCTGGGCATTACTGCGGAACGGCTTCTCGGAAAGAAAGTTGCGATGAGCCTTGCGGCGTTTGAGGAGGACCTCACTGTCGCCGATTTGTACCGTTATTTCGAAGAGCTGGCCGCGATGACGGGGAAAGGGTCAGCCCAGAAGAAGCAGCGAATGCTTTCGCGTCTGTTGAGTAGGGCCGCACCGCGAGAGGCGTACTATATCGTCAGTCTTGCCACACGCAACCTTCTCATTGGCTCGAAGGAAGGCGTCACTGAAGATGCCATCGCCCAGAGCTTCAGCGTGCCAGCCGATGCGGTGCGGCGCGCGTGGATGCTCGCCAATGACATCGGCCTTGTCGCGCGAATCGCCAAAACGGAGGGATTATCGGGTTTACACGCGCTCAACATCGAACCCATGCGGCCCGTCAGGCCTATGCTCGCGCAGAGCGTCGCCGGCGCCACCGAAGCGTTAGACGTGATGGGCGGGCGGGCAGCGTTTGAAACGAAGTATGACGGGGCGCGAATTCAGGTCCACAAGAGCGGGCCAGAGATCACGCTCTTCTCTCGCAAGATGGAGGATCTCACCGAGGCGCTCCCTGACATCCGCGCGGCGGTGAACGAAAGCGTTCACGCCGATTCACTCATCCTCGACTGCGAGGCGATAGCCGTGGACAGGCTTACCGGGAAGGTGATACCGTTTCAAAACGTCCTCAACCGCATCCGACGCAAGTACAGGGTACGAGAGCTCAGCGATCAGATCCCGATGCAGCTGCGCCCTTTTGATATCCTCTACTTGGACGGAGAAAGTCTCGTCGACCGACCCTTTGTCGAGCGACGTGCGCTCCTTGAGAAGACCGTGGTGCCGCTCGATAAGCGATGTACGCCCTCTGGATTCAAGATTCTCGACGATCCCGAAGCCGTAGTTGCGCTCTTTAAGCAGTCGATTGATGCGGGACACGAGGGGCTGATGGCGAAGGATCTCAACGCCGACTACAGCCCGGGCATTCGCGGGCGGAAAATGGTGAAGCTCAAGGAGACCCTCGAGAGCCTTGACCTTGTGGTCATCGCTGCGGAGTACGGCCACGGAAGGAAAGCCGGCTGGATCACCTCGTACGAGCTTGCCGCGCGCGACGAGGACAACGAGCAGTGGGCACCGGTGGGGCGCGTCTCGAGCGGCGCCTCCGATGAACAGCTCAGAGAACTGACAGAGCAGATAAAACCCCTCATCGTCGGCGAGCGTGGGCGTATGGTGGATCTCGAACCGCAGATCGTGCTTGAAGTGAAGTTCAATGAGATCCAAAAAAGCCCGAACTATGCCTCGGGCTTCGCGCTGCGATTTCCCCGTATCGTGCGGATACGAGACGACAAGGGCCCCGACGACGCTGAAACGCTCGAGCGCCTTGACGCATTATACCACCTGCAGTTCAAACTCAAAGAGCCTACCGCGACGTAGTTTTGTCCGGAATATGTTGATCAGTTCTCGCTTCGTCGATGGCTGACAATCTTTAACGTCAAATCCCGTAACTGGATTATGATGAGTGGGAAGTATAACGTCAAGACGCTGAGGCCGTGCGTTGGTGGGGGGTTCGTCATCGAGGCGCACTTTGAAAAAAGATTCTCCATGGAAGCGCTCTGCAGGCTCTTGCAAGGCATCGCGCAATGCTCGGAGAAGCTCGGCGTTGCACGATTCTCCCACGAGGGATGCACGTTCACGCTGTATCGAAGCGGCAGGATAGACGTGCGCCGCGCCGAATCTGAAGATGAGGCGATTCGATTGATCGATGATATCAAACCGATCGTCGAGGCCGCGTTCGTCGAACAGCCGTTACTCTGACTTCTTGCAGATTGTCGTCATTTTCTTGAGCAACTCTTTCCCAGCCGGCGTGAGTTCGATGTCGTTGTTGCTTTTTGCCACATAGCCCCCTTCAATTAGGCGTTGCACCTCCGTATCGACGAGCGCATCTCGCGCCACGCCATAGCTTTCGCGATAGGCTTTCTTGGCTCCAAGAGACATACTCCTCCAGAGCAGGTCGTGTGCTTTAACGTTCACATCAATTTCCATTTTTAAGGCTAGAACGATTCAGGGGATATTTCTCAACGTCGCACGATTAACATATCGATCTTGGATCTCAAGAATGTGACTCGCCATTAGCAACTGTGATGTAAAGCCGGGCTGCAAGAAAGCACCAGTCACAGGCTAGACTCTCAGAGCCGTCCTCATTGAGGAATGCTGCAGCGAAAATGGCTGCGCATTTTACTGCAACAAGATAATTCGTAAAAAAAAAACAAAGCGCGAGCCAAGCAATAGCTGTACTCGCGTATTGACTCAAAATGTTAATTCCGACGTCGCATCACCAAGTACGCAACGGCCAACAATCCCGCTACTCCGTACACCGCCTCAAAGCCTGGCAAGCCCAGGAATCCTGCGGCCTTCGACGCAGCAGCTGATGCAACCGACGCAGCTGCCGATTTAACCACTCCCGCAGTAACATTTTTGCTTGCAGCCGCCGATTTAACCGCTCCTTTAGTAACATTTTTAGTCGCATTCGTTGTCGGCGTTGCTGTTTGTGCGAAAGCTACGGTCGACCCAGCGACGATCGAGAGAATTACTAACGTTGCCAAAACAGCGGAAAAGAGTTTTTTATTCATCATCTTTCACCTCCAAAATAGCGTTAGCTCAGTAGGCACATGATTTTCGATATGTGCTATAAACTTTGTTTTTTTACTCTCCGGCGTCGTGTCGTAAAAAACAAGTCCATTTAAGAAAGCAAATTCGAAAAAATGTGACAGAACAATAGGCGGAGTGCGGCACTCGGTTGAAACGTCGTAAACCGTGTGAACGTGCCAGCCAGCGCGATGCTGGTGGACTGAAGTGTCTAAGCAGGGCAAAACATATCACAGCGCACAGCAGACTTTGCGTAACTTCAAAAGAACGGCTAATTGGAGCACACGATTATGGCAATTGAAAGTCCCCAATATGAGGTTGAAAAAGAGCTGGACGGTTGTGAGATCCGAGCGTACTCGGCATATATCCTCGCTCAAGTTGACGTGGAATCAGACTTTGATGGTGCCCTGCGCAACGGATTTGAGATTCTCGCTCACTACATTTTTGGAGGAAATAGGAAGCGGGAATCAATCCCTATGACGGCTCCCGTCTCCGAGGAACAGGTATCATCATCTGAGGAAATCCCAATGCTGGCGCCGGTGACGTCAGAAAAGATATCGATGACTGCCCCCGTAACTGAAGAGCAGGCGGGGGAACACGTGTACCGCGTCTCCTTCGCCATGCCATCGAAGTTCACGCTCGAAACGCTTCCCGAGCCACAGGACAAACGGATCGCATTCAAAGTCATCGAAAGCCGTAGAACAGCTGCGATACGATTCTCAGGGCGAGTGCATGAGAAGCTCGCAAACGAGAAGACAGAGGAACTCAGGACGTGCCTCTTAAAGAACGGCTTAACACCCAAATCGAACTTTGTTGTCGCTCTATACAACCCACCATTCATACCTGGCATCTTTAGGAGAAACGAGGTTATTGTGGATATTTGACTGTTCGGCACTGCAACATGAGTTCACACCCAACGCAACCGCTCGCTAGGCCCGCAGCAGCGTACGTCGTGCCTGTATAGGAGCCCTCTGACGTGTCTTACGCGTTAAAGCTGATACCAATCCAACGTAAGGAAAAATTGGCCGATCGCTTCGGTGCGCACACGCCGTATGAGGTCAAATCGGACGTTTATGGGTGCTGCATTAAGCTGCTCACCGACACGCAAAGCGTGGCAACGCGCTGGGGCGAGAGCTTCTATTTTATGTCACAAAACATCCGGTCACACGGGCGCCTTTACGTCGTGAACGAGCCGGCCGAAGCTAAGAATGCGGTGTATTATGACGCTCAATCAAAGACGGCGTTCCTTTTAAACTTCGACTACTACGGCTGGATCAAGTCACTGGCATTGAGCGTTGCAGGAGACGTCCTTGAAGACGAGCACGACATCTACTCCATACACGGCGCGTGTCTTGACGTGAACGGACAGGGAGTGTGCATCCTCGGCGAGTCGGGAGCGGGAAAGACGACCCACACCTACGGCTTACTGAGGCGGCCGGACGTACGCGTTGTTTCAGATGACTGGTTCTACGTGCGGGTCTACGGGCAGGATATACTCGCCTACAGCTCGGAAAAGAATTTTTACATACGCGCGGATCTCGCGAAGATCTGGAGCGAGTTTAACTGGCTCGTCGAACGGGCGGAGTTGGATGGCGAAGGCCGAGCTGTCGTCGATCTCCGACTGGCGATCGGAAAGGGACGCATCCTGCCCCTGACCACGCTGAGAAAACTGATTATTCTAAAACGCGATGCTCGTGACCCGGAGTTCGTTCGCGAGCTCACAGCGGCACAGGCATTGGAAATCCTTGAGCGTAATGACTACTTCAATCCACACTTGCTCGTGAGTACGCCGTTTAAGCGAAGACTCCGCAAGAGATTCTTCCGGGCGCTTCTTGAACGGGTCGCGGCGTACGAGGTCAACACGACGGAACAGCCTGAGCAAAGTCAGACGCGGATAAGAAAAATTGTCGATCTGACGTAGCCTTAATATAGCAGACTCAGCTTCTTCTTGCCCTTTGCGCGTTCTTCTCTCTCAGCTTCAGACAGTTCGAGGCTGTGGTACGCCTGCATGATGTCGCTAAAGAGCAGTTCCACCATGTCTCTGCTGAAGTTCTCCTTGATGACCATCCGCATCACGGCGACGTTCTGGGCGTTCTCGGGAAGATAGTATGCAGGCACAATCCAGCCTTTTTGCCTGAGCATTTTAGACAGCTGGAAAACCGTGAAAGCCGCATCTTTTAGACGAAGTGCAACGAGAGGAAGTGTCTTTTGTTTGTTAATGATCTCAAACTTGCCCGTATCGCGCAACTTTTCGGCGAGGTAATGGCTGTTGCTCATCATATTCGTCATAATATCAGCATAGCCGCTTTTGCCCAGCCGTATGAAGTTATAATATTGGGCGATAATGGGACTGCTATTCTTAGAGAAGTTGAGGGAGTAGTTCGTCATCTCCCCTCCTAGGTAGGTTATTCGGAATACCAACTCTTCAGGGAGATCGTTTTTATCCTTCATGACGAGCCACCCAATACCAGGGTAAACCAGGCCGTATTTGTGCCCCGACGCGTTGATTGATTTCACCTGTTCGAGCCTAAAGTCCCACTCGAGATCAGGATCGACGAACGGTGCGACAAACGCGCCGCTTGCCCCATCGACGTGCAGGGGTATGTCCCACCCTTTCGTCTTCTTTATGTCAACGAGAAGGTCGTTGATTTCCTTGATCGGGTCCATCTGTCCGGTGAAGGTGGTACCTAGAACCGCGGCAACGCATATGGTGTTCTCGTCAACTTCTTTAGCGACTTCATCGGCGCTGACGATGTAGGTATCCTCTTGGAGAGGGATCAGTTTCAGTTCCACATCGAAGTAGCGGGCGCTTTTCTCCCATACCGTGTGGACGTCCGCCCCCATCACGATATTTGGGTTGTCGCACGGCTTTCCCTCTGCCTGTCGGCGCTTTCTCCAGGTCCACTTGTGCGCCAATACGGCGAGCATAATGGCCTCTGATGACCCTATCGTCGCGGTTCCAACGGATTCGCAGTCTTCTGGGGCGTTGAACAAGCGGGCGAGCATGTTGACCACGCGTTCCTGTATAACCGTGGTTTGAGGGTACTCATCATTGTCAACGTAATTCTTGTCAAGGCTTTCCGCGATGAGCAGGGTCGCCTCCGGCTCCATCCACGTGGTGACAAAGCTGGCAAGGTTTAAGGAGGGATTCCCATCGAGGTTCAGCTCATCGTGAATGAGCTGGTAGGCAGCGCGCGCAGGCATGCCATCGTCAGGCATGACATATTTCGGCACTGGCTCACCGAAATAGCGACGGCCATACGTCGTAGTGTGATCAGTCTCTGATTCCTTCTTCGTGCTCAAATCCACTTTCTTAGATAGCATAAAAATCGCCTTTTCTTGTAATTCAAAACGGTTCGAATCTTTTAGGGGTGCCCCTCTTTGTTAGAATTAGGATTTTTCTAAGTTCTTCAGTCAAGTGTCGGGCTTACTCAATTACTTCTTGACCGCTTCCGACAAAAAAACGAAACCGTTTTACTTCTTAAAGTATTTTGGGCACCAACCGAGCGCGACGGATAGGAAGCCCTTCACGGCAAACCCTCGAAAGGATCTACAATTTGAACAATTGATGAGGCTCGCGCTCTGTGCAGGCGAGAAAGAATAGCTAGTTATCGGTTACGGTCATTCGAAGCGACCTACGGTTAACAGAATATTCGACGGTGCGAGAGTGCTTTCGGCAAAGCTCTGCTCGTTGGCACTAGAATCTAGCGGGCTTAGTATGGCAATCTGATCGAAAAGACGCGTGATGATGCAATTCGTAGGGCCCGAGAATCTCTCGGATTCGATTGTGCTGCCCTCCGGTAGCGTAAATCTGATGGCGGGTGAGGGTCGTTTATGACGCGTGCGAGCTTCAAGCAGACGGGCAACGGCCTCGTCACATTGACGTCACGAGCGCTCCGCAAGCGCCACTCGCGCCTAAACGCCGGTCGCGGCTCAACGTGGTGGGCGCCCAGTGCGATTGGCTGGTGGATTGGCATCCTATTTGCCGTTGGCGCAACGTGCTTCGCACTTGGCGCGTTGCCCGGATACCTCTCTGCTGTCGGGGGCGATGCCGACGCAATTACCTTTTTTGTTGGCTCTCTGTGGTTTACGAGCGCAGCGTTCCTACAATACTTGGAGGTCGTAAACATCGACCAGAGCCCTCCAGGAGCCAATTTTCGACAGAGATTTCGCCTGTTCACGTTAGAGCCGCGACGAATTGACTGGTGGTCGACGCTCGTGCAGCTCGTAGGCACCTTGTTTTTCAACGTTACGACGTTCCACGCTTTGAGTGTGGACCTCTCAGTCCATCAACTCAACCGTCTCGTTTGGGCCCCCGACGCGCTTGGTTCTGTGTGCTTTCTCGTGGCGAGTGGGCTCGCGTGGTTTGAGGTGTGTCGCGCCTTTGCCTGCTGGCGGTTGCGGAGCCTGCCCTGGTGGATCACGGCACTGAACTTGGTCGGTTCCGTCGCATTCGGCGTCTCGGCGGTTGCGTCGTTCGTAGTGCCGACAACAGGCCTGCCGCGAAACATAGTGCTGGTGAACTTAGGCACGTTTGTTGGCGGGCTGTGCTTCCTCTTAGGCGCCATACTGCTGCTGCCAGAACGCACCATGTCCAATTCCGATTGACAAGAGAATCATCTGAGGTTCCTAGCTTCAAATCGGCTTGTTTTTTGGTAGCCAGTGTCCTGTGCTGTTTTGCAGGGCGGCACGAACTTTTGAACAGGTTTGTTGTCTTGTCGTGCGACGCGCTTCTGCAATCTGCCGTACACGAGGGCCAAAACACCCGCCACGCTCACCGAGACGCCAAAAATCTGTTTCTCCTTTGCTTTAAAATCCCGTCAGTGACAATGCCTCGATTGTGCGATCAGCTAAGCTTCGAGTTCAGCTTTGTAGTCCTGCTTTTTTTCTTCGCCCTCGTCTTCTGGCGGTTCAATCCCGAGCTTTTCCAGAGCGTCGATGAGCCCCTGTTTCGACATTTGATCAGCGGATCACGTGGCAGCAACGCGCGCCAAAGCGTCGGGATGCGTTTTCCGGCGCGATACGCGGCTAAAGCATGCATTCATTGTGAGGGCGAAATACGTTTGTTAACCAAAGCTGCTAGCGGTCGAAAGAATGGAAGAAAAAACGAAGCCGCGCGTGAGCAGCAAGAGTGAACTGAACGGATGAACGTGAGCCGCCTGCAGACTTGGAGAAGTAGCCTCATTCCTCGTAGCTGGGATTGCTTTTTTAAAAAAAAGAGCGTTTTTTACGACCCGCTCGCCTGTGCGACGGCAGATGCCTGTTCTTCCTGCTCTTTTTGGATGTCCTTCCACGTTCTCCACATGGCGAGCGCGAACCCGACGATTGCAGGCCCGATCGCGAATCCAACGACGCCGAACGCCACCAGAGCGAACGTGAACGCGATGAGCGTAAGCGGGCGCGGCACCCTACCTGTTCGTTCCATCCATCTAGGCTGGATGGTATATCGAAGGATCCCTTCAAAGAGAACGATGCTAATGATAAGCACGATAAGCCCGGTGATCGCATTCCCTTGAATGATGAGCCAAAGCGCGAGAGGGACGTAAATGAGGGCACGTCCGATGGAAGGAATGAGCCCCACGAAAACGATGAAGACTGCGAATGTGGCGAAAAACGGCACGCCTAGTAATCCGTAGATGATGGCGGCGAGTATGCCGCAAATGATGGCCACGGCGAAGTATATGACGAAGAAGCTGTAGTAGATCGGGTTGAGATGGTCCAAGAATCGATTGGTGATCGACCGATATTTCAGTGGAACGGCGCCCTTGAACTCGTTGACGATGGTGTCGCCCTTACCAAGGATACCAAGTAGCAGGAAAAAGACGATAATGAGCTGCAGCAACAACACGGGGATGCTGACCAAAACTTGTCGGACAACGTCTCGTGCCGTTTGAATAAACGTGGATGTGATGCCGCCACCGCTGGTCGCAAGAGCTGAGATGAGTGCGGCGATGGGCCCAGCTTTTGCGAGGCCGGGGATGAGATTGAAGGAGCTTGTAAGCCCTGTGTTAATGGATGCGTTCGACGCTGACGCTGACGAAGCGATTTGTGCGAGTTGCAGCGCGACGATGACGGTTACGCTGACGAGAGCCAGCGCCAGGACAACACCAGTGACAATGAGAACGATAAGGGCTGCTAAGTAGCGCCGGTGAATGTACTTTTCAAGCCACACCGTTGGCCACCACAGGACGTACCCACCCCAGAGGGTCAATATCAAGGGGTACTTCCACGGCCAGACCATGTACAAAAGAAAGAGCGTGATCGCGATAGCAACAAGATAGAACGGGAGGCTGCTGCGCCTTTTTTCTAAAAACGAAAGGTCAACCATGGCTCGATTGCTTAATCAGTTGCGCAGCTCAAAGCGCATCTGCGCCGTAGTCGACTTTTCAGACCACGCGCTTTTATATCAATTTTTTGATTTGTTTCTAGGGCTGGCGCACGAGCGGGACTATGTAGGTCCGAGAGCGCTGGTAGAGCCGGAGCATGCCGCGAGCGTGCGCTAGTAGCAGCCGTTTGAAAACAATAAAAGAAAAAAAATGGGAATGCGGCGGGCAGCTGCCAGCTTAAGCGCTAGTCTAACACCCCTCGTACTCGCCTCGAGGCCGAGAATCTGTTTCTTCTTCGCTTCAAACTCCTCGTTTGGGAGAATACCGCGGCTAGTCAGATCTGCTAAGCGCTCGATTTGATCGCGAAATGTTATTGGAAGAAATAGAAAAGGGGAAGATGCCCCTATAATCCCAGGAGCTTCTTCTTCGTCGCGGTGAACTCTTCGTCCGTTAGTGCACCTGAATTGTGGAGAGCTGCCAGTTTCTGTATCTCGGCAGTGACATCGGTACTGGCTGGTGCCGCAGCTGGTGCCGCAGCTGGTGCCGCAGCTGGTGCCGCAGCTGGTGCCGCAGCCTGCTGTTGTGCGGCCGCCTCCTCGGCCCTCCGTTGTCCCATTCTCGCTCCCGCAACAAGTGCTACTCCTCTTCCTCTCATCGTTCAATCACCTCTTTTTGCCAAGTCTTTCTCTACCTTCTCGATATTTTCCGGGGGGATCCGACCCATGTCGATCACCTCGGCATTCATTTCAAGGAGGTCTTCCTTGAACTGGGTAGCCCAAACGTTCTCGAACAGGAGAAGGCCAGCCGTGCTGTTGTTGGGCAACGATGCGGCGATCTCTTCTATATCGCCTTGTGAGAACCATTCACGGGTATTCTTTGACAATTCTTTGAACGCAGCTCGCGCTTCTTCTGTCAGGTCGACTGCCTCGGATGTTACCAGTTTCCCGTTTGCGTCCTTCATAATGAAAACCATATCGATCACCCGGATGATGCCATTTTTTTCGAGTTTCAACAGCTCAGGGGCGGCCTTGCCGCTGAACTTGCTCCCGGGAAACCTAACCATCAGGTAGTCCACCGGACCCATCACCTTTCCTTGTGTCATAATGCTCCCTCAGTATGCGCCTCTACGAAAAGGACGCCATAAGGTAACTGGTGGATTCCATTTAAAATATCTTCCCCGACGATTATAGGCTGCATCGCCGGACCTCTCATCGTGGCTTATAAAACCAAAAATTTCTTGCGCTGAGCCCTGTCAACCTCAAGACCACAAAACCACAAAATCATGTGGCAAGGATGGAAAATCTTTCGATAGCAGCAAGGCAGCAGCGACGGCCTACGCACAAAACGACTTTAGGGACTTTGGCGTGCGAGCACAGTGGCATTGAAATAAATAGTTGAAGCACATAACCGCACAACAAAGAGAGGCGAAGCGGTAGCTGCAAAAGCGCATCGCCAATTACCACGTAGATAAGGGAGGTGAAAAACTTGGTAGGACCAGTGGGAAAAGCCGCAGCCGTTCATCATCACAGAGAGAAGAAGGATGATGACAAGAAGGATAATGATGTCATAGAACACAAGGGAGCGGCGGTTGCAGTACATCACAGACGCAAATAGAGGGTGTACAGACGCCCTCAAAACAGCGGCAGCGACATAAAGCAAACCGTTTCAATAAGCTATTTTTTCTTTTTTTGATGCATTGCCCACGACAACCCTGGGAAAATTCGCACCTCTCTCGTTCAATGTTCGCATCTTGCCATTTGGACTTTTGCCAATCAGTGTTCAGCACTCGAGAGCCTAAATAACGATCTTATCGTCATTGGATCCCCAATCTACACGGGTAAACCTCTGCTACCGCTGGGGCAGACACACATTGGCATGCCCACTCATGGTGCACGATGAGCTCAAATAATTCTGCGCTCCTTCAAACAACTGTTGTATCGGAGCCTTAACCACACAAAAAAAGAAGGAGAGAAGGGGTTATACCCATCTTCCCAAGAGGCCTGATACTATCAACTCTAAACCGAATATGATCAGAGCTAGCGCCAGCAAAAGTACTGCAGTGGCTACGCCGAGCGGAGGATATACAAACACGACAAAGCCGACTATAACTGCGATGATGCCGACTACTATCATCCCCGGAGTGGCGCGTGCGATGGCCACGAATCCCATAAAGATCAACGCCAGTCCTACCAGCCACGCGAGGGTTAATCCTCCATAAAAGAGCGGGGCGATGAGTATTGCTATTGCAAGTAGAAATACGATCACTGATAGAATCAACCGTAGAAGTCGCTGCCATCCTGAGATGCCTTCTGAAAAAATCCGGGCGAATTCTACAAAGCTTAAAATGAGGAGCCCTACTGCAAGGAATCCTATGAGAGTCGCTGCCGCTACTCCTGGATACGCAATTACGTAGCCACCCAGCACAAGCACGATTAGACCGATGATGATCTCTGTTATACGTAGCCACATTGAAGATTTTTCTTCAGCCATTTGATTTTCACCTCCCGTTTGTTGAAACGTCGCTATAGACACTTTTCAGAAAGTATTTAGTCTGATCGTTCTGATTCCGCAGGACACGTTTTGCGCACGCGCACGACCGCCAGTGTCCCCGATTGGCTGGTTTCATCTGTCCCTGAAAAAAGGGGCGACGTTTAGCAACGAGGACACTAAGCCGCAGGTTCTTTAGAGGACGGGAGTCTCGCCGGTTCAGGGAGCACTTGGATCGTGAGCCCTCCGATCTGTCTGTTGCTTGAGTGTTCACTCGCGAGGCGCCTTAGAATCTTGGTGCAGCTGCATGACCAAGCGTTCGTCGCGCGTGAGCTTGCGGGCTCGCGTTGACGCTGTTTTTATTTGCCTACTCTCCTTTTACGAGCCGGGAGTTGTGAAACGGCACGCAGTTCTGGCGCATCGGAATCCATTGCAGCCACCTTACGCGCATAAAGGGCTGCGCCAGGTCGGGCCGAAACGCCGTGCGCGAAAACGCTGAGAATCACGGTCACGAGGACGATTGCCGCGATCTGTGGCGCGAGAGGAGCGAGTGCGGGCTCCTCCAAGGCGACCAGCATGAGTACGATAGATGCGAGGCCGCGCGGTCCGAACCAGCCAAGAAACAGCACGGAACTGCGTCGCAGCTTCGTGCGAATAAGAGAAATCGCTACAGGCAGCATGCGGATAATCGTCAGGCTGAGAATCGCGTAAAGCACGATCGTCCAGTCAAGGGTTCCCAGCAGCGAAGTTGCGACAACGCCGACGAGGAAAAAGACCGCTAAAAGGAGAAGCTCTCCCTCAGCTTCGCTAAAGTCGGTGGCCACCTCTTCGACCTCGCCGACTGTCGCTCCCGTGGCAAACCCTCCAACAAAGGCTGCAATAAAGCCGCTGCCGCCGATCGGCCCCGCGACACCCCAGGCGAGAACGGCGAGCGCTAGGAAACTCAGGCGCTTAAACGTCCTGGTCATCCAGCCACGTCGCGTGGCGCTTCTGATCAGCCACCCGCCAGCGATTCCGACGAGAAGGCCGACGGCCACGCCAATGCCTATCTGCTCCACAGCGACTATCCAGAAGCTTGGGGGCTCTACGCCTTCCTGAATCGCCGCGAGAGCGAGGAATACTAGAAGAAAGGGCACCGACCCACCATCGTTCAGGCCGCTTTCGACGTTGAGTGCCTCTCGAATGCGAACGGGCACTCGTTCGCTGGTTACGATCGCTTGTCCCAGACCCGCGTCCGTCGGAGCGAGAACGGCGCCTATGATTGCAGCTTGCCAAATCGTGAGGTTCGTAAACAGGAGGGCTGCGATGACCGCGCCAACCGCGATCGTCAGCGGCAGACCGATAATAAGCAGCCGGCCAGGCAACGCCGCATTTACCCGGAATAACGAAATGTTGATACGCGATGCATCGGTGAACAGGACCAGCACAAGCGCGATGCTTCCGACAAGCAGCAGGAGCTCATTATTGAGCGACGCGTTGATTAGGTGAGCGGCGCCGAACAACATGCCCGCAGCGATGAATGCCATGGGCGCCGTCACGTTGAGTCTCTCAACGCGACGAGAGACGAGCGCGAAAACAAAAACAATGGCGGCGAAAATGGCGAACTCTATTTCGAACATGATAGTCCTTGAGTCTTTAACCGCAGCGTCGCCCAAATGGGTTGCCGGAACCTACCTACGCGGAAGTGGATCGCAGCACAAGTTACTTAAAGATTGCCTTCTAGGCGTGCATTAGCCTTCTAAAGGACATAATTTAGGTCCTGCTTAAGACGTTCACATCGGGGGTACTGGATTGTGGGACGTATTGTCTAACTTTGTTTCAGCGACATGCTACTTTATCACGCAAACTCGACTGAGGGTGTGACACGAAAACTGCTTTTTACTGTTTTACGGCTTGATCGGAGTGCACGCTTGCGTAATTCGTCCTTTCTTGTCGCACTCGTTGGGGTTACAGAAAAAAAAGAGAGAGGATAATGTATCATCTCTTTTTAGCCTATTTTGCGAGTATTAACGCGGATAAAACCGTTAGAGATAAATCGGAAAACCGCTATAACATACGGAATCGACCAGCTGCGCTTGGTTGGTGTTTCTCAGGGATTCTTAAGCGCGCGTGGTACATGGTTAGATAGATTTTTCCGCGGTGTTTCGATGGAAGAGAAGCCACAGTTCAAATGGGGGGTCGTTTTAGTTTCCTGCATAGCCATCTTCATCATCGTTCTCGATAGCTCCGCCATGAACGTGGCCATATCGGCTGTGGTCGTAGACTTACACACCGATTTGAGCACTATCCAGGCCTTGATCGCCATATATGCCCTCACCATGGCGTCGCTGATGCTTGCCGGAAGCAAGCTGCAGGACGTTTTGGGGAGGAAGAAGACCTTCCTCATCGGCGTCATCGTGTACGGCATCGGCACAACTACAGCCACCTTGAGCGTTAACGTCATTATGCTCCTCATCGGCTGGTCACTTCTCGAAGGCATCGGTGCCGCCCTGATGTTACCCGCGACGACGACCATGGTAAGTGCAGCGTACGAAGGTAAAGACCGACTGACGGCATTTGGCATCTGGGGGGGCATCGCCGCTCTGGGGGCTGCAATAGGCCCCCTCTATGGGGGGGCTCTCACGTCCTTTGCCACGTGGCGATTGATCTTCGCGTTCGAACTGTTCGGTGTCCTCGCCGTAATCGTGATGAGATCGTACCTACGCGAGTCAAAGCCACATCTTGCGTGGCGTGACATAGATCTCGGAGGCGTTGTGCTCTCAGTTGCCGCGCTGTTCTCTCTCGTATTTGGCATTTTGCTCCTGGGTTCTCCCCAGTACTGGCAACTCGTGCCCTTGTTCATAGTGGTTGGCCTCATCGTTTTCGCCGCCTTCCTCCTTTGGCAGAGGCGGCGCATAAGCCACCACGTGGAGCCGTTACTCGACATCTCAGTGCTAAAAAACCGACTCTATGTCTTGGGCAACGCAGCTAGTGCAATTCAGCAGATCGCGTTCGGCGGCGTACTGTTCATCCTCCCTGTATTTCTGCTGCAAGTCACTCGCGTGAGTGCCTTCATGACAGGCGTCGCCTTGCTCCCCATGTCGGTCGCAATTTTCGTGCTATCGCTCACCGGGGGCAGACTCTCATCTATCGTGCCACCCAAGATAGTAATCCTCGTCGCATTTCTGATTTCCGCTGCAGGCGCGTACCTTTTGAGCAACGTGTTTAGCCAGAGCACTCAGATTGTTGACATCATCCCCGGCACGGTGATATTCGGTCTCGGAGTGGGGTTGTTGCTGTCTCAGTTAACCAATCTCACCATGTCCGCGGTGCGAAAAGACCAAGAGATCGATGCATCAGGATTTCTTAACACAGCGAAGAACTTAGGCTACTCTGTGGGCACAGCGCTTGTCGGCGCTATACTTCTCGTGGGAGTCTTCGACGGGCTCGTTGCAGGGATCAGCACCTCCACGCTGGTTAGTAACACGACGACTCAAGAACAGATACAACAGAATCTGTACGCCTACACCCAAAATATGCAGACGAGCGCGCCGCCGAGCATCCCCCAGAGTCTCATTCCTGAAGCGCAGCGCATCGTCGATAGTACGATCAGCTCGGCAATGCACCTCACCTTTGTCTCACTAGCTCTCATATTGCTCCTTGGGTTTGTTATCGCTCTGTTTCTGCCGAGACAGATCAAATAGCGACCTGCGGACGCAAGTTAGAAGAGAAATTGATTGGCTGCCACAAACGTCCGTGGAGATATTTCGCTCAAGAAATAGTTGAGAAAACCCTAATTTGCAGAACGCGCTTCGGCGCACGCTTATGCGCGCTCCGTTTGCTTCAAGGGACCACACCTAAAGATAAGCGTTTGCGTAGCTGCGCTTCAATTTTGCTTCGCGCTCCTCGCCGTCTGTGATTATTCGAAAGCTGAAGCGACAGGTGCCCGGAAACCTAAAAACGCTAAATCTTTTATTTCTTCCCTTCGACAGATTCTTTCAGGCTTTGCACCTCGGCTCGCATCGCCTTGAGCTCGTCTAAGTCAGCCTTGATCTCATCGGTGCGCTCCGCAACTTTTGGGAGCTCATCCAATCGGTCGCTGAGTTCGCTCAGTTGTGCGAGGACGTTTCCGATCGTCTCCTTGCTGGCTTCCGTAATCTCTTCTCGCTCCGCTCGAAACTTCTCCATCAAGGCTGAGGTCGTTGTCGCTGTCACGAGGCTGGCAAAGAGAATGGCAGTAAGCATTGCGATGACGCCGACTATCCTGCCAAGTCCAGTACGGGGTACGATATCGCCGTAGCCAACGGTCGTCATGGTCACGATCATGTACCACAGGGCGTCGTTCGGCGTGCTCACGGTGGAATTCACCGGTGATTCGAAGTAAAAGAAGAGCAATGCCCCGACAATGAGGACAAGAAGGTAAATAGCGAGGCCGTAGATAAGCCTGGTCTTTTCGGCAAACGCCAGAACTTCTCGTTCTATTCTGCGGGAGAACCGTAGAAGCGCGACGATTCGCACGAGTCGCAAAAGCTTGAAGGCAATCGTCAGCGGCAGGGCGATGCCGAAGGAGACGAGAGCAATGTAATCAAAAGGAATAATGGCGAGAATGTCGCTCCATTGGTAAGCGACATAACGCCACTTGTCATCCTGCTCGTTCACCCTAAATAGGTATTCGACCCACAGAAAGAGCACCACAACCGCGTCAAACGTCGCGACTGCTTCAATGGTGCCTGACTTCAGAGGGAAAATCACCGTGAGGAACAAAAAAAAGCCGTCAAAAACAATCAGGATAAAACACAGGACTTCGTACAAATAGCGAATTCTCGAGCTCAAGCGAAAAACCTCGTTGAGACGACGGATTCTCGCAATAATGTTGAAAAACTCAAGTAGTTCCGGAAGCTTCTCCGTAGGCTTCGTAGTCCATCACAACCTCAACACGCTCGATTAGGTCGCCCCAACTGCACGACTTGTCCAGTTACTACTGCGGGATGCAATAAAAGTTGCGAAATGACTCTGCGTGATCCGCTTACGAGCCTTGAAGTGAGATTCGCACGGATGGGGGGAACGCAGCTATCGCTGTTGCCCCAACTTGTCGGAGCGATGAAATCGGGGAAGCTGGCTCGAGCAAGTGCGATGTAAGCCAAAATGGGCGGGCGGTCGAGGAATCAAGTAAACATTCAAAGGCCGCGGAATGCAAGTGGTAGGGCCTCACGCACCTGCGCGCTTCGCGGTGCGCTGTGCCATCCGCGTCCTAAAGGCTGTACCGATGACGAGCGCCGTAGCGGTTGCCAGGCCAATATATCCAAGTTCATACGTGTTGGCGGTCGCCACAGTGACCGTCAGCAAGATGGCAGCAAAAGGCGCACCCAGCACGAGCGTGACAGCCGATGCTATGATACCCGTGATCAGCAAACCGGCAGGCACGCTCGGAAAGAGCAGGCTGATGGCGAGGGCTACCATTGTGGAGGCGAACAGCGTTGGGAAGATAGGTCCCCCGATGTACCCGCTCTTGAACGAGAGTGCCAAGAGGAGGACCTTGAGAATCGCCAAGCCCAGCAACATAAGCACGCCGTATGCTATCGGGTTAGCGAGGATCGGGTGAATCTGCGCTTCGCCGGAGAACAGCACTTCGGGAACAAAGTAGCCGACGATGGCAATGATCACCCCTCCCGCCATAACGCGTTCGATGAACCGCTCTTTAAACACGCGGTCCATAACCCTGCCGATGCCCTGAAGCGCTACGCCGATAAAAATCGCCAGCAGAGCGCCTATGATGCCGAGGATGACCGCATCGACCGAATATGGAATCGTAAGCGTATTCACCGGCGTGGAAGCGATGCTTGAAGCGAAAGCCGGGTACCCGATCAGCGCAAAGAACATGTAGCCGATCACCCCGGCGACTAGGTTCCACGCGATCTGCTGTAGGCCTCCATTGTCACCACCCAATTCGGTGGCGAATAACGCAGCGAAGAGGGGATTGCCGATAATGCCGTTGAGGGCCGAGGCAAGGCCGGCCATGGCGAAGCCCAGCATCGTTCGCTCCGCCAACCGCAGCTTAGTGCCGAGCCACGCGGCTATGTCCACGACGAGGAAGGTGAGGGGCCCCTCAGGGCCGACGCTTGCTCCGGAAAGCAGCGAGAAAAAGGACGTGAGCAGCGCGCCAGGAAACGTCGAGTAGTCGGGGTGGAAGTTTGGGTCTGTCAGGACATCTTCCATGCTGCCATGGATCACGTTCGGGGCGCGCATGTACTTCCCCACAAGCCCGACGAGCAACGAGAAGAACAGGACGAGGACGGGGATCATCCAGCGGTTGGTTACGACGAAGTCGTTCTGCCAGAAGGCCGTGTTGAGAAACCCTAGTGTTTCTAGAAAAGCCAGCGTGAAGAGGGCAGAAATCAAAGCGACAAAGATGATCTGCCGAATCTTTGGAATCCGTTCGCCTCTTGAAATGCGCACCACTGGTTCGGCTCGGTGTTCCGGAACGCCTGCTGTTTCTTTCGCGTCAGTCAAAGCCAAATCCCCCAAAGGGCGTTTTCAGTCGAACAGGGCTATGTTCGGTACAGCCATCTAGAAGTTTTTGGTGCTGCATTTGCAAAGATCTAGTTTTTTGTAATCCTTGAGGCTACGATTTTGAACAAAGGCAATTCCTGAATTTTAAAGCTTTCTCTTTTGTTCGACGCCTCTCGGGGCGGCTGCCAGGCAAAAAGGGAGGTTATGCCACCGATGGGTGTTCGCAGGTCCTTGTCCTCATCAAAAACGGCCTGTTAGTTATGTGTGGCAGATACGCAACTGCAAAACCACACTTATTTGTCGTGTAGCCCTTTGCCTGGCGAAGTACGGCCCACGGTCGGCAGCCTCCCAAACGTGAGGCGGGAATAGGACTGCTTTTATAAAACAAGCACCCTATAAAAAAAACGGCTGTTGCGCTTTTTGCTCTTCGTGGGCTGTCAGCAACGGTTGAATCCGAAACGATACCGAAAGGAGCCTTTGAAATGCATAAGTCATACTGGACCTTGTTCCTCGCGTTCGTCGTGGTTGGGGTGGTGTTGGTAGCCGGCTGCACCTCGCCTTTCTCAAATAACACATCACCAACGCCGTCAACGGCAACGTCACAACCAAGCGAACAACATGACGCGTTTCTTTCGCAGTTTGTGTCATCGCTTTATGGACAGTTTAAGAACAGCACAACCCTCGTCTCGTGGGACGTGAAGTGGCGAAACGACACCACGGTCAACGTTCAGCTACAGTACAACCTGACCGCGAGCACGAGCATTAACGACAATCAGACTATCATCCGTTTCAAAAGCATTGACGACGCAACGAACTACGTGCAGAGCCTTAATACGTCCGGGTACGTTCTCACGACAAACGTGACATCCCTCCAAGCTAAGGCGTACCAGTTGGTCGCTCGCCACCCGCCGACCGTGTATCAACAGTACACAAAAATCGCGATCCAGAACCCGGCTTACAGTACTATCACACAGATCGATAATATCGTCACGCTTGAATCGCTGAGCACAAGCCGGACCTAACGAATCTCGGGGCGACGAGCACGCTTAGCTCCCTTTCAACTGCGGGGCGTGCCGAAAGAGACTGACTAGTATTAGTGCTGCTAGTTCCCCTTCCGGCCTTCTTTTAGCTCTCTCAGTCGTTATCTTTGAGCAAGATCAAATGAAAAACTTTATCCAATCTGCAAAAAGTTGCTCTTGTCAAAGTGAAGCAGGGTAGCGCGGAGCCCTAGAGCAGGCATCCTAGTCCGCAGCCGCGCACTCACATACTATCCCACCGAGTGAGAAGCACGAAATGGCGACACGTTCAAACGACTTAGGCGTGAGCACTGGGCTCGTCTTAGTGATCCTGAGCCTCACCGGCCTCATGGTGTCATTTAGCGAGTCCATGCTAATTCCAGCGCTGCCCACACTGCAGGCCGAGTTTCACACCACGGAAGCGGTGGTGTCGTGGGTTCCCGCAATCTATCTGCTCCTAGGAAGCCTGACGACGCCGACATTTGGCAAGCTGGGGGACACGTACGGGAAAAAGAAGCTGTTGCTTGTAGCACTGACGCTCTACACGATCGCCGTGATCGGGAACGGGTTCGCGTGGAGCATAGAGAGTCTGCTCGCGTTTCGTGCAATTCAGGGCGTGGGGTTGGCAATGTTCCCTCTCGCATTCGCGCTCATTCGCGATGAGTTTCCGCCCGACAAGGTGCCCACCGCAACAGGTATCATCAGCGCGATGTTTGCCGTCGGCGCAACGATTGGGTTCATCGGCGGCGGCTATATCACACAAACCTACAGCTGGCAGACCAACTATCACCTCTTGGCTCCTGTCGCCGCGATCGTAACGCTCCTCGTACTCTGGAAGATTCGCGAATCTCCAGTGCGGACTCCGTCGCGCCTAGATATCTGGGGCATCTCGCTCCTCGGGATCGCGATTGTCGGATTCCTCGTGCCCCTCACTGAAGCCAGCGAATGGGGGTGGACGTCACTCTACACGCTCAGCCTGTTTGCGATCGCGATAATCGCCGTGATCGCCCTTGTGTATGCAGAGCTGCGCGTACGCGACCCCCTCATCGACCTTAAGCTCAAGGGCGTGCGTCAGGTCCTTGAGACCAACCTCATGATGTTCATTGCAGGCTTCGCGATGTTTATGGTATACCTCGCGATGGTGTACCTCACCCGCACCCCCCCTCCGGTCGGCTTTGGTCTTGATACGTTCCAATCGGCTTTGGTCTTTGTTCCGGCAGGCCTTGTTATTCTCGTCGCCGGTCCGCTGTTCGGAAGGATAGTGAGCCGTCGAGGCGCCAAGAATGCGCTGGTGCTCGCATCCTTGGTTGTAGTGGCCAGTTTCATATGGTTTTTCCTGTTCAATGCGACGCTCGCGGAGATCGTGATAGGGACGGTGATTTTGTTCGCTGGTATCGGGGGCGTCTTTGTCGCCGCCATCAACGTCCTCATCATGTATGTGCCACCGAGCAAAACCGGGGCAGAAACGGCCCTTAATACGGTATTCCGGTTTATCGGGGGCGCCGTCGGCACTGCTATTGCAGGATCGCTGCTTACACTATATGAGGCACCGATTACGGTCGTCCTTCCAGAGGGCCCGACTGTGGTCCTCGCACCAACTAATCAGGCGTTTGCGTACATCGCTGTCGTAGCGCTGATTTTGAGTCTCGTGGGCGTCGTGACGGCATACGTGCTAAAGCGGGCCCCGGATATCGAGCTGCCAGACAATGAAGAGGCGCGCGTTCCTGCAGGCTAGAAGAAGGGCGCAGCGCTCAGCGCAAGCCCCCGTTTTGCAAGAACATTACTGTTTACTTCGAAAAGGAGCTGGTTGATTAGCTGCTCGATCGCCTCACGAGTATGAAGAATTACTGCAATGACGATCAGTTTCGCTTGGCGTTTCCCACATACTCGCGCAGCGGAACTCATATACGCGGGTGCGAAAAACAGTAATTAGGACAAGCACTTGGCTGTGACCGGCGGGCAACCCGGTGCGCGGCATGGACACGGTATGGATTCAACAAACTCGCTGGCAACCTTTCACATTCTCGCAAAACCGACGGGGGCCATCTGCAACTTGAACTGTTCGTACTGCTTTTTCTTGGCGAAAGAGCAGCTCTATCCGCACAGCCGCTTTCGGATGACTGACGAGGTACTGGAATCATATCTACGTCAGTACCTCGCCGCGCAGCGAATCCCGCACGCGACGATTGCGTGGCAAGGCGGCGAACCCACCCTTATGGGGCTTGATTTCTACCGTCGTTCGATCGCGTGCGAGGAAAAATACGCGCGTTCTGACATGACCATTGAGCGTACCCTACAAACGAACGGCACCATTTTGGATGAGGAGTGGTGCATCTTTCTCCGCGAGAACAACTATCTCGTTGGTCTGAGTCTTGACGGGCCGCGGGAACTGCACGACGCCTATCGCGTAGATAAGGCGGGACACCCGACGTTTGACCGCGTGCTCCATGCTGCACGTCTGTTGCAAGAACACAATGTCGAGTTTAACATTTTGTGCGCAGTTAGTGCTGCCAATGTTGTGCACCCCGCCGAGGTGTATCGGTTCTTGCGCGACGACGTGGGGGCACAGTTTATCCAGTTTATACCCATCGTGGAGCGGCATAACGAAACGGGCTTCCAAGAAGGGAACACGGTAACGGATCGCTCAGTTACCGCGGAGCAATGGGGTCGTTTTCTGATCACCATATTTGATGAATGGGTCACCCGCGACGTCGGTCGCGTGTTCGTGCAGCATTTCGACGCCGCCTTAGCGGCGTGGGCCGGGGCGCGGCCTGCCGTATGCATCTTTTCCCCGACCTGCGGCACCGCACTCGCGCTCGAGCATAACGGCGACCTCTATTCGTGCGATCACTTCGTAGAGCCAAACTACCTGCTGGGGAATATCTTGGACACGCCGCTTGTCGAACTGGTGTCCTCCGATGCGCAACGTCAGTTCGGACTGAATAAGCGCGACACGCTCCCGCGGTACTGTTTAGAGTGTCCGGTCCGCTTTGCGTGCCATGGGGAATGTCCTAAGAACCGTTTTATAGAGACAGCAACGGGCGAACTCGGGCTGAACTATCTCTGCGCGGGCTATCGGGCCTTCTTTGCGCACATTGATCAGGCCATGCGGCAGATGACTACGCTCCTGCGGCAGGGGCGTGCGCCGGCCGAAGTGATGCCGAAGCATCGTCAGCCGATTGCGCCGGCAAAGGCGGGCCGCAACGATCCGTGCCCCTGTGGCAGCGGATTGAAGTACAAGAAATGTCACGGAGCGTAAAAGGGTTTTCAAAAGAAACGGAATCGAGCACACTTCAGTGTTGAAGGCGAACGATTGCTAACGACTCAATGTGCGGATAAATATTGTGCTCGTGAGGATCTGCTTTCCCTGTTTATTTTATTCGATTTTGTGGGGGGTAGGCACCCGACGGCTTTCCTTCATTCGGTCCGTCTCTTGGCACAGAGAGTCGTCGCCGGGTGTCGTACTATCAAATGTGAAGACAGCTAGTCCCTCATAATCCACCCCATGACTTCTTTCTCGTGGTCCACGAATGGCTCACCGGCAACGTCTACCACCACTCTGTCAATGGTTCCGCCGGTGAAAGTGAAAGGTGGCGCGTAGTCCGGCGAGACCGGAGACGCACTGTCGCGACCGACGCACAGCCCTTCGCCCACCAGGCTAAAGTAGCCGGGCTGCGTCTTAATCTCGGATTGTCCCACCTGCTTGGTATCAATATAGAGGGTGAGCGTGCCGAGGGCACTCCTGGTCTGCGGGTCTTGGCCCGTCCTGCCGAATTCAGCAGTGAAGATGTGCCGACCAGTGCTGATCTCTATATTCGAGGTGACTTTTTGAATGTCTTCCCCGAGCCAGTTGTAGACATAGTGGAGCCTCTTGTCCTTGATGAATAGGGTATGGCCACCCATGAGATGACCTTGGGCGAAGAGCACACCAGCCACCTCAGTGGTGTCAACAACAACGGCTGCGGCTATCGTGTACGAACGTCCACGGATGTTGACTGCGACGCTCTCAGCGACGTCTGCCGTGTTGGGATAGTAGATGTAGCGGTTTCGTGGCTTTGCTGGTTGTGGGCGCTCTGTCATCATAATTTCGAGCGGCGTGCGATCGTCGAGTGGCAGTGCGTTGTAAACGCCGGCGAAGTAGTTCCATAGTCCCTTGAGGAGTTCGAGTTTGTCAGGGTACTGTCCGGCGATATTGTTCATTTGCGCCCGGTCCTGCTGAAGGTTGTACAACTCCCATACGTCGTGGGCGAAATTGCTCCATCCTGAGATAGGGGGGTGCACGGTGTTCGCGAGCCACCCCTGATGGTAGATGGCGCGCTGGCCGAGCATAGAATAAAACTGGGTCTCCTTTTCGGGCGCACTCGGATCGTCAGCGGTGGGCTTGAAGCTTTCGCCCTCAATGGGGCTCTGCGTGTATCCGTTGAGTACCGCAGGCGGTTCAATGTCGAGTAGGTCGTAGATCGTAGGCACGACGTCGATAGCGTGAACGTACTGGTGTCGCACTTCACTTCGTGCTGGAATCCCTTGTGGCCACGCAACGAGGCACATGTCTGCAGTCCCCCCTTCGTAGCCCGCAAAGCGCTTCCAGTACGGGAAGGGCGTATCGAAGGCCCACGCCCAGCCTGTACAGTAGTGGTTATAGGTCGATGGGCTTCCCAGCTCCTCAATGTGCTTTATGTTCTCTTCTATCGTGTCGGGAACATTGTTAAAGAATTTGACTTCATTGACGGAACCGTTTGGACCGCCCTCGCCGCTCGCGCCGTTGTCGGAGGCGACGATGATGATCGTGTTGTCAAGCTGACCCGACTCCTCAAGGTAGTCGAGCAGGCGACCAATATGGTGATCGGTATACGATACAAACCCCGCATACACCTCAGCCATGCGGATAAACATCCTCTTCTCGTCGTTCGACAGCGAATCCCACGGGCGAACCCAATCAAGCAGTGGCCACGGCTTACCATCCGGACTGGAGACGTGAGGCTCTCCGTGCGGGTTGATTGGCGAGAGGCTCGTGTTCTCTGGCAAAATCCCCATCTTCTTCTGGTTGGCTAGGATCTCCTCACGAATCGCCTCGTAGCCCATGTCGAATTTGCCCTTGTACTTTTCAGCCCACTCCTTGAAGATGTGGTGCGGGGCGTGCGCACAGCCGGGGCAGAAATACATGAAGAACGGCTTGTCCGGCGCGACTACCTTGGCGTCTCGGATGAACTCTATGGCCTTGTCGACGAGATCCTTAGAGAGGTGGTAGCCGTCCTCAGGTGCGTAGGGCTGGTCGACGGGATGGTTATCGTAGATGAGATCAGGGTACCATTGGTTCGTCTCGCCGCCCATGAACCCGTAGAAGCGTTCAAACCCGCGCCCGAGCGGCCAGCGATGTTTCCACGCGGAGGCATCCTCCTCCTCGGCAGGGGTCAAATGCCATTTCCCCACGGCGTAGGTATTCCACCCTCGCTCGTTTAGCACTTCAGCGATCGTCCCATTCTCGAACGGTATGCGCCCGCTACTTCCCGGAAATCCATTCGTCCCTTCGGTAATACACGCCATGTTGTTGCTGGTCGCGTTTCGCCCTGTCAATAAGCATGACCGGGTCGGTGAGCACAGCGCGGTTGTGTGGAAATTTGAATAGCGCAGCCCAATCTCTGCGATGCGATGCATCGTGGGCGTCTCGACGGGCCCGCCAAAGACATCCATTGTCGAGTATCCAACATCGTCCCAGATGATGAAAAGGATGTTCGGTGCGTTTTCAGGTGCAGTGGGCTGCACGAACGGCGTCCAGTCAGGAGTCGCATCGCGGATATCGACGGCTAATTTACCCTTCCACGGTTCAGACATCGCCAATCACCTCAGGTGAAAACGGGGCTGCTCTTAACAGTGCAGTTATTTTAGGTGCATTTACATTCATTTTCGATCCCTCCCGATGAGAGTTATAGCGGCTGCAGTAGTGATAGCCAACGAACGTTATAAAAATTGTGATAGAAAATGAAGCGAATTGCGCCGTCTAATGCCCTTCAAAGTCTCATTCCGCCGCACAGCGCCGCGACAGCACGATCGGCTCAGCACGCACCTCACCTTTGTCTCGCTTAGTCGCGTTGCCCTAGGCTTTGAAATCGCCCGGTTCTGCAGAGGCTGGCACATTGCGGCGCTGTAAAGAAACCGGCACGGGGTCCAGCGCCCGGTAGCGGACATTGCAGGTCGAGTCGAAGCCGTAGAAAAACACATCAGAACACGCAACCCTAACGAACAGATTAAGACTATCCAAGACCTGTTACGGCGCGTTGAAGTGATCGAACAGCATATGCGCCAGCATCACCCGAACGATATGAAATAAGTGAGCGCCTGCGGTTAGACGGCGTTTGTGTTGAGGCGTGCTGCGCGGACCGACATCCTCTTTATCGAAGAGCGCACAAAAGGTCAGCCGGGTGATAAGCCGTGGAACAGCGCCAACTTGCGGGAATATTCTTGATCGTATTAATCATCCTTGTTTTTGTGCTTTGGTGGCTGCTTGCGTACCAGTTCCGCGTATTGGGTTAGCGCGCGGCATCCGCAAGTCCCCCGCGTGGGTCCCCGCGATTCAGTCTAGCTGACAGTGCAAGAGAGCCCTGCTCGAAAGGGTGCGTCGTGGGGCCACGGCCGCGTCAGCCAAGCGCGTAGTCTCCTATATGCGCTCTCGATGCCGCGCTCACGACCAAGTTGTCTAAAGCGCAGTCAATCGGCTTACGATACCGGATGTGCTTCGCGCGGCGATCGTTGCTTCACGATTGTCTTGGTTTTGGGTGCTAGCAGAGCGGCGTACGCCTTTTTAATGTCGTCAACGAAGAGATCTGCCATGTCGCGACTGAAGTTCTGTCGGACGACGACTCGCATCAGGGGGATGGCGTCGGCATTTGGTGGCAGCGTGTAGGCGGGGACGATCCAACCCCGTTCCCGCAGCTTGGCGGATAGATCATACACGGAGAAATCGACGGGTTCTTTGAGCTGGAACGTGACGACAGGGAGAATCTCACCTGCGTTGAGGATATCGAAATACCCCGTGTCCACGAGCCGCTTGGTCAGGTATTGGGAGTTTTCGAGGACTGCCCCGGCGGCCATCGCGTACCCTTTCCAACCAAGCCGTAGCAAGTTGTAGTACTGCGCGAGCAACATGCCGCTGCCGCGCGAGAAATTCAGGGTGTAGCTGGCCATCTCATCGCCGAGATAGTTTACGTAAAACACGAGGTCCGCTGGCAGGTCGCTGGTATCGCGGAAGATAAGCCACCCAAGGCCGGGGTATACCAAGCCGTACTTGTGGGCGGACACGTTGATCGATTTCACCTGGGACAGTCTGAAATCCCACCGCAGCTCTGGTTGCGTAAACGGCAGGATGAATCCCCCGATTGCGGCATCGACGTGAATGGGAATATCCCATCCGCGTGTGTTCTTTACTTCGACAAGCAGGTCGTTAATCTCCTCGATTGGGTCGATCTCGCCAGTGAACGTCGTCCCCAGGATAACGCCGACACAGATAGTATTTTCGTCGATAAGGTCAGTAACTGCCTCCCTGGTGATGGTAAAACGATCCTCCTCGAGTGGTATCACCCGCGGCTCAACGTCGAAGTATTTGGCAAATTTGTCCCAGCAAATGTGTGCATCGGCACCGAAGATCAGATTCGGCTTATCGCACGCCGCACCTTCTGCTTCGCGGCGCTTCTTCCATTTCCACTTGTGGGCTAGTAAGCCAAGCATCACCGCTTCGGACGAGCCGCCCGTTGCGGTGCCGGCAAACGTTACAGGGTCGGGCGCATTAAAGAGGCGTGCGAGCATGTTGACGCACCGCTTGTGTATCACCTCCGTCTGCGGGTACTCGAACTGATCGGCGAAGTTCTTGTGGATGTTCTCGACGATGAGTTGCGTTGCCTGCGGCTCCATCCAGGTGGTTACAAAGCTCGCGAGATTGAGGGAGGGGTTGCCATCCAAGTTCATTTCATCGTGTACGAGCTGATACGCGCAATCGGGCCGCATGCCAGTTTCAGAGAGTTCGTACTTTGGAACCGGTAATGTGCAATAGCGTGAGGTGTACGCAGGCCCGACGACTTTCTCAGGCTCTTCGAGTTTTTCGAGATCTACTTTGTGGGAGAGCATAACATAAAGAGAGCAGCGGTCGGTAAATACTTGTCGGACTCCATAAGAGACGTGGTTTGCCGCCATATCGTCAAAGAAAGCCCCTCTATAAGTTGTGTCTTTTGCCGCCCCCGCCGCTCTGCGGCACTTGCAAGAACCGCCGTCTACGTGCAAGTAGGGGACATTTTGCGTACACAGAGAAGAAGGGATCGTGTCCAGACGTGGCGTACTTCATCCCCATCAGCATATATAGTACGCACCGTAAATGCGAGATTATGGAAAAAAAGCGCGTCATCATCGCTGGCCTAGTGATCGCGCTGCTATCCGTCACAGTCGTTGTAGCCGGGTGCACGTCGAGCACGAGCAACAACACCGCCTCAACTGCAACAACGCAAACGAGCGAGAGCGCACCGATGACAAAGACCTCAAACAGTACAAATGTTACGCAGGGAGAATCGATAACCGCGGCGCAGGGGCAAAATTTTACGATAACGCTGCGGACAAATCCGTCGACGGGATACAGCTGGGAACCTCAGTTTGATCACACAGCGCTGTCGCTGGTAGACAGTGTGTTTATCAGCGATCCTAACCCCCACAATCTTGTCGGCGTGCCCGGATCGCAGAATTTTACGTTTCAAGGCCTTGCGAAAGGAACGACCACAATCACGTTCCACAATGTCAGTCCGTCGCAAATCGTGACTGACCAAGTGACTTACACGGTGACTGTTACATAATCCCACGCGATGGCACGCGGGCCGCACGTTAGCGCTGCCACACCCGAAGTGATTTAGACAGCGCTGTGGTTTCGGCAACGGATGCCCCAAGCAGTATCGCGAGAAAGATCTGATCATCGACGGCACCCTGACGCTTTGCTCCTTCAATGTGCGTACTGAGACAATATTCGGATCCGAGAGCAGCTGCAGCTCCGATCGCGATGAGCTCTTTAGCAAGTCCAGTTAGTGCCTTGTCGGTCGCCAGCTGCTCATTTTTATAGAAAAAGGTTTTGAGTGCTGCCGGGTTGTGCCGGAGCTCTTCATAGATTCGGGGAACAAAGCCATAGTAACTCGCCACTCGTTCCAATATCGTGCGCACTTCCGCATCGCCTTCTTCGTGCATCTCAACACCTCTCCAGCTCTCCACAACACCTACTTCGGATCCGATTGTCAGTAATTCTAGAACCTTGCATGCATCATGAGAGCATCATTATAAGGATAACGCATTCAGGTATCGGTGCCCATAAAGCGCCGAATGCGTTCAACTGGGGTGTGTCATCTTAAACACACAATAGATCGTTGTAAATCACTTTTTTGTGCCGGAGCTTCTTTGTTCTCCAGCGGCCCTGCACCGTGTTTAGCGCGGCACTCGCGCGTTTGGTGCACGGTTCTCGATCAAAGGGTGTAAGTACTAGCGTTACAAAGGCTTTCAAAAACTTCAAGGAGAACAAAATGCCAAGAGTAGTACATTTCGAGCTGCCTGCCGATGACCCAAAGCGGGCGAAAGCGTTTTACGAGAAGGTATTTGGCTGGACCATCACAAAGTGGGAAGGGCCCACGAATTACTGGCTAGTTGCCACAGGACCCGATGGCGAACCGGGAATCAACGGTGCGATACTACCGCGCGTGATGCCTGAGCAGGTGACGACGAACACCATCAGCGTCGTATCTGTCGATGACTTCACGAAAAAGATCGTGGACGCAGGCGGAAACGTTATGATGCCAAAGCTGGCGGTTCCGGGCCAGGGGTATCTCGCTTACTGCACGGACACAGAAGGGAACGTTTTTGGCGTAATGGAGTTAGACCCGTCCGCGAAGTAACACAGGCTGATTGCGGACCAGCTGAACGACTTGCCTCTGCTGGCTCCGTATATCTTCAAGGCCTGGCGTGATGAACCACGCCAAGCCCGATCTCTGCTTGTTGTCACGCAGTGAACGTATCAAACGACGCGTGACCATTTTCTGTCTTACCACGATACTTGAATCGCTTCCTCAAGCGGCATCGCAGGTGCGACGTGAGCCACGCCGAGGCTGCTGAACGGTCCTGTAACCTTTAGCAGCGCTGCCTCATCGGGTGCGTCGAAGATTGCAACGGAAATATGCCTGCCGATGAGCACGTACCGGCCTATCAGCTTCACGGCTTCCGGGTACTTGAACTGTTTCCACATTTCACGGACCCGCTCGGTATGTTCGGGGTCGAATTTGAACCACAAAATAAACAACATTCTCTCTACCTCCTAGCGCTTAGCTTAGTTCAGTGGCGCATTAGGGCTCAAGCTTGGATCAAAACTAGACTTAACGTCTTGTTTCGTACCAGGCCGCATCCTAACGCACAACTGGGAATGCAAGCTCGAGCGATAGTTCTTTCACTATTTTTTTGGGCTGACGCTTTATCAACACGCTTGCTGCAAAGTGCGACGTGCCGTTAAGCACAGAAAATAGCTCACGAGTTGTAGACCAATTAAGTGCTGCAAGCCGCCAGGGGGCAGCATTGAGTTACGAGCATTTGCCCTGTTCAGCTGGTTTGATATGTGAGGTCGTGCGCCGGATCAATAAGATCGTGCAAAGTCCTGTTGAGGGCTTTTTGCTCGCGAACGTTGGTTACCCGAATCCTCTCTCCGTAAACAAAGAGTGGGAACTGCCGTTCGTTTGGATTTGAGCTCGGCAGATGTGCGCGTGCTCGTCGCGCTTAAACGGGGTTAATGGTATACGTAGGGTTTAGTATTGTTTACCGAGTAGTGATTGGTATGGATCTCAAAGAGTTGCGCGAGCAGTACTATGATGAGTGGGTCGGAAACGACCTCGAATTCAAGGGCTTGGATGGGTATTTGTATCACGGCTTTCTGTCTGACTGGCTCGAGGACGGGTCCCTCGTCTTCAACAGTCTCACCACCATCAGTCTTGGTGACGACGGGGTACAGCAGGAACTAAATTCCTGGGGCGAGTCGTTCTGGCTCCTCATCAACAGTGCCTCTATAGCCTATATAATCTCAACAAAGTCCATAGAGAGCAAGCGAAGCCTGTCCGCAGGCCGCGGGCAACCATCTCTGTGAGCTTTGTCGACAATCGAAAATCAGTCCAGACGTGTTGAGCTGGCCTTCTTGCTACGGAGAGTTACGTGAGACCTTTCAGGCGTACAACTTCTTGCAGCGGCCGTCTGGGGCTTCGGTACTGATTTAGCGGATGTTGCCGATCGCGGTACCCCAATGCGACGCCCATTAGTATCGACACGTCTTCCGGAATTTCCAGTTCTGCACGAATGAGGTCAGGGTAGGAAATCAGAAGTGCCGCGGCAGCTGAATCAACGCCGTATTGCTGTGCCGCGAGCATGATACTCTGCGCAAGCAGCCCCATATCAAATATCGACCACGCCGTGAGTGTGCGGTCCATGCAGAGGTACACCACCGTCGGCGCTCCAAAGAACTGATGGGCGCGCTCAAACATGGCATGCCGCGCCGCCGCGTCGTCGCGTTCTATGCCCAGGGATTCAAAGCGTGCGGCCTTGAGTTCGTCCATACGCTTTTGTAGAGCGGCGGGCCACTGCTGCGGTGCCGGTAGATCGGGGCTGCCCGGCACCCCTTTGCTGAAGCGTTCGTCATAAGCGTGACGAAGCCGGTCCAGCGTGTCCCCGCCAGCAACAAAGAGTTCCCATGGCTGGGTATTGCCCGATGAGGGAGCACGCGTCGCGGCATCCAGAATCTTAAGAATGGTTCCCTTCTGCACAGGATCTGGCTCAAACGCACGGACCGTAAAACGAGAGTTTAGAGCATCTATGACATCCATAAAACCTTACCTGCCTTTTTATTATGCCCCGAAGACGCTGGAAATCGTGAACGGGTGTACACAGCTTATTCAATGACGGCCGGGCGGCCTATGTGATGGCGTATCAGTGCGGCAACAACGCGAGGGTCTGACGTTTCGATCGGTTCGAGCGGGTGCGGGTCACCTACGCTCTCAAAGCGGACGACTTTGCCGCTTAGCGAGGCCAGGACCACTCGCCGTGAGTCGGCTGCAAATTTCTCGTATTCTGGCGTGATCGTGCGTGGCGATTTGGCGGCCTCTTCCACCGCCGATAATACGGCTTCGAGCGTTTTATGCTGCTCGCCGAGTTCTGCGAGTTGCTCCTGGAGCTCGGCGCGTGCCTGCGTTTTATCCGGATCGATTTTTATTTGGTATAACGAGCACTCTCTCCTGAGCATCCCCATTTCAGCGTCGTTTGTGATCTGTGTGTCAAGACACTGAATCGCGCTTCGAATCAGCTGTTCTTTCTTCTCGACCACGTGAAATGCATCGGTCAGTCGGAGGGCCAAATACTCCGTTTCAAAGTGCAATGACTCGGTGATAAAAACAGTTGGAACGGGCACTAGTTTCGATTCTAGATCCGGTGGCCGAGTGCGTTTTCTCGCCATCTCACGTCTCCGCTTTTCTTTCGCTGCTGACTTGTTAGTCACTCACAAATAGCTCTCGCAAAAAGTCGTCATGAACAGATTTAGTGTGCATTGGTAAAGAACCTTCCTTATCCCCTGCGAGCTAAGCTGATCCGAAACGAGTGCATCACTAGGCGCAGGGAGCCAGCGACGCCAACTGATATTTGCTGTCCCTGCGTGAAAATATGAAATGGTAGCACATCGCTGGTGACGATCCGGGCATTACGTGGACCCAGTAAAGGCTTACAAGAAATGACGCTCCCGGCTTCACAACAACAGCGTTTCTTTTGGCAGGCCTTAGTGCTAAACGAGGAATACAGTTTTCAACTCGCTGCGCTGTTCGTTAGTATAGGCAAGGAAAGTGGCCGACTGAGGTGAACAATGGACGTTACTAAAGCTATACGGTCGAGAAGAAGTATCCGCAAATACACCGAGGAGCCCGTCTCTGATGATGACATAGAGGCGTTGCTCACCGCCGCAATGCATGCGCCATCTGCGGTGAACGAACAGCCGTGGCATTTTGTCATCATCAAAGACCGAAAGACCCTCGAAGAGATCTCACGGCTTAGTCCCACGGCCCCGATGGTAAAATATGCAGCCGTCGCAATCGCGGTCTGTGCGGACAAGAATCGGGAGAAGTTTCCCGGCTTGTGGGTGCTGGACTGCTCAGCCGCCGCCGAAAACATACTGCTTGAAGCGACCGAACGAAGATTAGGGGCTGTATGGACAGCAGTTTACCCCTTTGAAGAACGAGTCAAAGGTATTAAAGAGCTGCTCAATCTGCCCGCGAACGTTATCCCTCTGTGTATAATCCCTGTAGGACGCCCAGCGGAGACTCCGGCTCCGGTTGATCGATTCAATCCTTCGTGTATCCATCACGAGACGTGGTAATACCCGCGTGGTAGCCGCTCTCGGGATCAACTTTCTTAGCGCCCACGAACGAAAACGCTTGGGACAAAGCATTCAACCGCAACCGACTACAGCGCTGCTAAGACCAGCTGCGGTCACGAAGCGACGACTGAAGTATAGGTGCCGGGTTGCGTCGAGGTGGCAGCACGACTCAGAGCAAGGGCTCCATTCAACCAGCCACAGAATCGCGCGGTGCACCTGAGGGTCGACTAAACGAGATGATCGCCGCAAACACCGTAAACACAGCGGATACAAGAAACGCCTCGTGCATGCCAAACTCGAAGGCCGCCAGGACTTGAGGCGTACCACTGAGGCCGCCCCCGTACAAAAAGACGTGGAACATGACGACCTCAGGAATCTGGCTTAGGACAAGCGGGAAAGCAATCGCGATGGAGAGCATCTGACCGGTATTCATCAGCATAGCCCGTATGCCGGATGCGCTCCCGCGCTCGCTCGGCTTAACCGCACTCATGATCGCGTTCATGTTCGGTGACGCGAATAGGCCAGAACCACCGCCCATGAGCGCCATGTACACGGCGAGGACCCAATACGGCGTTGTACTCACCACCGTGGCTAGCCCGAGCAACCCTCCGGCGGAGACGAGCAGCCCGGCAGTTGCGAGGTAGCGCGCACCGTACCGATCGGAGAGGTGCCCTGAAATCGGCCCGACGACCAAAAAAGCGAGACCGAAAGGGGCCAAGAGAATGCCTGCCATTAGAGGGTCGTAGCCGTATGGTCCTTGCAGGAAGAATATAAGCACGAAGAGCACTGCCCCTCTGGCAAGCCCGTTAAGCCCATTAGCAGCCGAGGCGAAGGCAAAGCTTCGATTCTCGAAAAGGTGGAGGTTGAGCATCGGTTCAGGAGCGCGTCGCTCCGCAGCAACAAACAGCGCGAGACTCACTGCGGCCACGACAAAGAGTACGTACACGACCCACATGGCGGTTACGGGAAAGGCATAAAGTGACACGCCGAGAAGGAGTGCCCCCAGTCCCAGGGTGAAGGTCAGGCTTCCCGCCCAGTCAAAGCGCTGTCCTTTAGGAAGCATCACTGGCTCTCTGAGCTGAAGTATCCCCCATATCGTGCCGATAATACCAATTGGGACGTTTATTAGAAACACCAATCGCCACGAAATCGACGTGAGCACCCCCCCGACGACAGGGCCGAGGAGGAACCCCGCGGAAAACGCGATCCCGTTCACCCCCAAGCCGAAGCCGACATTTCCCCTGCGGAAGGCATCGGTCACGATCGCCGCACTGTTGGTGATGAGGAGCGCGCCGCCCACGCCCTGTATCATGCGGTAGACCACTAAATCCAAGCCGTGATACTGCGGCTGTGCCAGTGCGCATAGCAGCGACCCGACGGTGAAGATGATAAAGCCCAGGTTGTAGAGGTTCTTGCGCCCCAGCATGTCGGCCAGTCGGCCCACGACCGGGACCACCGCTGCAAGGATGAGCATGTACCCCAGCAGCACCCACATGACCGTTATGAAGCTTGCCTGTAGATCGGCCATAATAGAGGGGAGCGCGATGAGCACGGCCGACGCATCAATCGCCGCCATCAGAGCGCCTATCGTGGTCACTGAGAGAGCAATCCACTCGTAGCTGATACGCGTATCTCCCGACGTCTTCGTGTCCATTTCTTCGCGATTGTTCACTTCTCAGCTATATATGCGTGCTGGCGCGAGCTGCCAGGGGGCGCAAGCCCTGAAGCGTGCGAGTTCACAATCAGGAAGCGTTTTCAGACAAGCTGAGTTAAGAATTAGGCCTGCCTCTGGGCGTGTCATACTCGTCGTCAGGTAGCTTTGGTCAATTCTTAGACGAGTCACTCGCGACTGTAACTTAGAAAGGCGCGGGATACGCTCCGCACTTCGAGCTGTGAGTCAGGAAAAAAAGGAGGATACCAATTAATACCTGTACGGCGAGGATCAATCACTTTCGCACTGCTTGTCCGGCATTCATAACAAGGCAGACGTTCATTCCGCTAGATGGAAGAGAGTGTAACTATGAAGAACAAAGCGCAGCTCTATGCGAGAAGGCGGGAGATGTATCGTCTTCATGTTCAAAAATTGAACATGACGGAGATTCTTGATAAGCTCTCCGCTAAGTACAGCATATCCAAACAGGCGCTGTGGCACGACTGGCAAAAGCGCACTCAGTGGGTTTACGACGTCTTTGATCTTGAGCCAGCTCGAGTTTCGTGACCTGCCGAGTCAGAACCCGCTTGAAAGCGACGCCTCAACTTTTGTATTACTCGGACGTGTTTTGCAGAGTCATTGGGTCGCGAGGGTGATTCCCGGATTCGCCGCCTTAATGCGGCGACGTTTTGCTGCGGCTCACCTACAAGAGATATCGTCAAAAAATTATGTGGCTCTATGGGGTATGTGGGGCGAGAAAAACTCTTGTCAGCGGCGCGTTTAAAGTCCAGGTACCTTTGTTCTAGAAACGCTAGAGCAGATTTTAACTTGCTCAATCGTTGGCAGTTGGTGTTTTCTCCTCCACATCACCCATAGAGGGTAAATGACTACAAGTCACTACTAAAAGTAGTATCTTTCTGCATAATTCTCGTGGCTCATTGCAAAATATTTGCGGAAAAATGTTAAAAAAAGCCAAAATTGTGCGTTTTTTGCGTCGTTTCTTTATATGTGACAATTGCTAGCAAGTGGGTTGCGGTTGCATCGCTTCGCCTGGTGCGCGGTGACACTGTGGTTCTGCCGTCGAATCGGGGCGGTCTTTGGTTTATTAGCACGAGTTCTTCGTCGCACGCTGGTCGTTCGGTCGCATTGTTCACAGAAAAGTATTAACGCCTCTGGTCTCGAACCCTATTACGAACGTGAAAGCGTGAACGCAGAAAAGGCAGTGAACAGAAGCGTCAAGCGGGGCGTCACCGCACGCATTCCTACCGGCCTCGGAGACTTTCAGCTTTGCTTGTATACCGACCGCGAGGATGAAAAAGAGCATTTCGCCCTAATAAGGGGCAATGTGCGGGGCAAATCGAATATCTTAGTACGAGTTCAATCGGAGTGCTTTACCGGTGAAGTGCTTGGCTCTAATCGCTGCGACTGCAGAGAACAGCTCAAACTCGCAATGAAGAACATCGCAGAGGAGGGCTGCGGGGTATTGATCTACTTGCGTCAAGAGGGGCGCGGAATAGGTCTGCGTGACAAACTGCGCGCGTACAACCTGCAAGACCAAGGTTATGATACGGTCGATGCGAACCTGCTGCTAGGGCATCAGGCTGACCAACGGGATTATACCCTGGCGGCTCGGATTCTCGCGGATTTACAGGTACGCTCGGTGCGCCTCCTCACGAACAACCCGCACAAAGTGGCGTGTCTTCGCGAGCTGGGGGTGAACGTGGAGCAACGGCTGCCATTGCATCCGACCGTAAACGAAAGCAACTTCAAGTATCTACTTACCAAGGCCTTGCGGATGAATCACTCGCTGAACGTTGGTGCAACGTTGCAGCATCGAGAGGGTGGGGTGACTGCCGGTGGCCAGCGTGAGAGCACTTCTTTGGGGCCTCGCACCTGCACAGGAGAGTTGCTTGAAAGAAAGTCCGTCAACCACACAACATCACTCTATTTCACCGCCCGACGGCAAGTGAGCGTCCGCGAAGAAGCGCTCCCTAAACTCAAAGCCACTCAGGTGTTGGTCGAAACGTTGTTCTCGGCCATCAGTCCTGGCACGGAATCCCTCATTTATCGCGGCGAGTTTCCAGAAGGAATGGCCATCGACGAGAGCATCGTGGATCTTTCAGGCGAGTTCGCCTACCCGCTAAAATACGGCTATTCGGCGGTCGGACAAGTAGTCGCTCTAGGCAAGGACGTGGAGGCCGACTGGGGGGGCAGTCTCGTTCTGGCATTCCATCCCCACGAAAGCCATTTCATCGCTGACCCGTCGACACTGTTACCGGTGCCCGATGACATAAACGCGGAAGACGCCGCATTCCTACCAACGATGGAAACCGCCGTTAATTTTGTAATGGACGGTGCGCCGGTGATCGGCGAGGATGTGCTCGTTTTTGGTCAGGGGATCGTCGGTTTGTTGACGACAAGCATTTTAGCGGGTTTCCCCCTCGCTAATCTGATTACTTTGGATCAACACGCGTTGCGCCGCCAAACGTCACGTGAGGCTGGGGCGGGAGCATCCCTCGATCCTCACGACGCGGCCCTCGAAACGTTGCTGCATGATCAGTTGCCAAACGGGGCAGATCTGACGTACGAGATCTCAGGCTCCCCGGCTGCTTTGCAGCAGGCGCTCACTGCAACGGGTTTCAACGGTCGCATCGTCATCGGCTCCTGGTACGGGAGCAAGCGTGCCACCCTGAACCTAGGTGGAAGCTTCCATCGCAGTCGTATTCGTCTAGTCAGCAGCCAGGTCAGCAGCATGGCGCCAGAATTTGACGGTCGATGGACAAAGATGCGCCGTTTTGACGTCGCGTGGGAAATGATCCGCCAGCTGAAACCGTTACGTCTTATAACGCACCGTTTTCCGATCGAACAGGCGGCAGAGGCCTATCAGTTACTGGATCAAAATCCTGAAAAGGTAATCCAGATTTTATTAACCTATTAAGACGACCATGTATGCCGTCGCTATCAAACGAGATTTCGTCGCTCAACATCATCTGATAGGGGGTGATTGGGGGGAAGAGAACCGCAATCATTCCCATCACTATAAGGTAGAACTCCAGCTGGAAGGGAAAGAACTGGATTGCCACGGCTTTCTTGTCGATATTGTTGACCTGGAAGCTCAGTTAGATGCACAGATCCGTTACTATGCGGACCGAACGCTCAACGAGTTGCCCGAGTTTGCCGGACTAAATCCCAGCATCGAGCGTTTTGCTTATATTCTGTGCGATGTGCTCTCAGCGAGAATAAATACCCCCGCTGTGCGCGTCATTACCGTGAAGATTTGGGAAAATGACACTGCGTGGGCGTCGCACAGCCGTGTAAAGCAACGCAGCACGTGAGTGTGCCCGTGCCCAAAGCTCTGAGTCTCGTTACAGGAAAATGCGCATTGGGCTGGTAATTTACGGAAGCTTGGACACGCTCTCTGGTGGCTACTTATACGACCGCACGTTGGTTGCCGTTCTGCGCGCAGTCGGAGATAGCGTAGCGATCATCTCATTGCCCCGGCGAAATTACCTGCGAAACCTGGGTGACAACTTCTCGCCCGATCTACGTCGTCGATTACTAGGGCTCCACGTGGACATCATGCTTCAAGATGAGCTTAATCACCCGTCCCTGTTCCTGCTCAACCGCCGTGTGCGCGAGCGGATCAGCTGTCCTGTTGTTTCCGTCGTCCATCTTCTCACAAGCAGCCTGAATCACCCGGCTTGGCAAAACTCCTTTTATCGCTCGGTCGAATCGCGGTATCTTGCCGGCGTTGAGGGACTTATTTACAACAGCGCGACGACCCGTCGAGAGGCAGAACGTTTACTTAAGGTCGCTCGGGCTCAGCCGCACGCGAGTCTTATTGCGTATCCGGGTAGTGATCGATTGAATCCACAGATCAGTGACGAAGAGCTGAAGAATCGAGCGCTAAATGGTCCCTTACGTTTACTGTTCTTGGGCAACGTGATCCCGCGCAAGGGGCTACATATCGCTCTAAAGGCGCTCGAGAGGTTGCCTAAAGATCAGTGGACGCTTACAGCGGTCGGCAATCCCCGCGCACACCCATCTTACGCTCGCGCAGTAAGCCGTCAAATCGCGCGGGCGGGATTGGCCGCGAACATTCAGTTTGCAGGCATATTGCCCGATCGGGAACTGTCGAAGTATATGAAAGCGAGCCACGTTCTGCTTATGCCCTCCTCTTACGAGGGATATGGCATAGTCTATGCAGAAGCTATGGGTTTTGGTCTGCCGGCGATCGGCACGACATCTGGTGCAGCAGGAGAAATCATCACGCACGGCTGTGACGGTTTCCTCATATCACCGGGCGATGCGGTTGCGCTCGCAAGCCATTTGACTGAATTAGCGCAGAATCGACAGCGCTTAGTCGAAATGAGCTTGGCAGCTCGCAATCGCTATGAGTCCCTCCCCACGTGGAAAAGGTCAATGGATGCGATTCGAAGCTTTTTGATCGAACTCGTAGACGGTGTTGCTCTCTAAATCACTACTAGCTCTATTCTCGTTGGTCTTTGACCATTTGCACTTTAAAATTCTTCATTTCGGCCGCATTGCTGACCTAAGCTCGAATGCTCGGAAAAGTTATTTAATGATTTGAATTGAACATTTTTGCGGTGGTTTATCAATGGATGAAAAAGAACGAATCGGCGTCGTCCCGGACGCGTCGTTGTATCACGACAAGAATACCTACACGATCGAAGTGGAGCTGCCCGGCGTACATAAAAAGGACATAGAACTCGAAGCCTCTGAGAATGGCTTTTGTCTTGTCGCACCGAGAGAAGACATCGAGTACGTGGGATGCTGGATACTCGCCCATGCCATTGAGCCTCAAAAGGCGAACGCTACATTCTCCAATGGACTTCTGAAGGTCACCGTACCTCTAGTAGAAAGTTTCGAAGGAGTGAAGGTACCGATAAAGTAGTCTTAGAGCGACCGGCCCGCGAAAGGGCCCGTCATCCTTTTTTTAGCAGCGCCCTGCATCAAGTAAGGTTGAGCACGGATGGGTGCGCTTTTTTCGTTTCTATTGTCCACGCGTGCACGTGTTTTGTGCGGTTTCTGCACCGTACGCTTTTGGCGCCTTGAGCCGAATATATGTCCTCTCGATTACCTGTGCGCAGGCAGAAGCGTCTTGCCGCGCGTTTATTGCAGATTCAAAGCTGATGGCTTCGCGACGTCCTTCGCCGCACGAAGACGTGCTTAAACGCTGGCATCTCTCTTAGTGTGTTTCTCAAGTTGCTTCAATATTCGGAGGTATTTGCGCTCCAAATCTTTGTTCTCTGTCTTTAATTTGTCGTTCTCCTTCTTCAGGCGTTGAACTTCGGAGCGCACCCGGTTAAACTCTTCCGAATGCTTCATCTGTAGCTTCTCGTTCTCAGCTTTCAAGCGCTCGTTTTCGACCGTGAGTAGAGATTCCTTGAGCATACGCGGTCATAAGCCATAATAGCATAAATAGAGCGTGCCGCAAAAAAAGCGTTACACGTTCGTTTAGCCGCGATGCAGCCTCACGCCCTCCCACGCGTGTTGCCTGGGGTATGCGGCCTACTTGGTGTCTGTGCGCTAGCACTTGAAAACGCAACGTGAGGCGTGTGCGTCGTCGTCGGACGTCAGACGAGGGCCGCAGTTTCGCGTATGCTCGCATGCAAACTAGCTCCGCGAGTCCCACGATGCGTGGCGCCGATTGCTTCAGTCTCCCGTGGCCCTGCGAATAGCGAAGTCAGAGGATCTCAGGAAGTCCCTCTCCTCGAGTCAATATCTCGCACCCGCTCTCGGTGATTCGAACGACATCCTCTCTTCGATATCCTCCGACGCCGGGAACGGCGAGCACTGCATGACCGACGCTCACAGTCATATTAGCCTTGAGGACGATCTCACCGTGCTGCGGATAGTGGCTCGGGTGGGGGTACTCCTCGGCCTCGAGGCCGACGCCGTGAATGTAGCCTGGGACGACGTACTTGCCGAACTCGGTCTTGTTAATGGACTCCGCCATGAACTGGGTGACCTGCTTGACTTTCCAGCCCGGCTTTACCGCGTCAATGACCCCTTGTTGCGCCTCATCGTAGGCTGCCGCAAGCTTGATGAACTCGGTGCCGACTGCTTGTGCTGTTATGCCACCAGCTGATGGGCTGCACACGAAGGTACGAGCCATATCGCAGGCATACAGATCTGCGACGGGGTGTAGATCTACGATGACGGGATCTCCGCCGCTGATAACCCGGCGTGAGACAAATCCGTGCAAGCCGAGCGAGCGCTCGCCCGAGTTAACGAAGGTAAGAAACCCCAAACGCTCTGAGCCTGCCTTTCGCATGGCGTATTCGGCCTCTGCGGCAACGTCGTTCTCGGTTGCGCCGGCGATGAGCGCATCCGCCGCAGCCATCATCCCGAGCTCTGCGACGTGAGCGGTCTTTTTCATACGGGCGATTTCATCAGCTGACTTGACCATGCGCAGCTCGCTCATGATATCGTCGTTCTCGACCATGGTGATGTCGGGATTGAGCTTTCTGAAACGAAATACTTCGAATCCGGGAGCGGTGTGCGTATCGAAACCGACGGTAGCTTTGCGAAGGTCGTGGGCCTTCATCGCGGTAAAGAAGTTCTGCATGAGCTCGTTGGCGCTGCTCCAACCGCGGACGTCGTCTACCCACGTGCGCGCACGAACTTGCTCTACCTCAGGTTGGAAGACGATGAGTGTTGGATCGGCATCTCGATAGAACAACATTCGAGCCTGCCGCCGATAATCTCCGGTAATGTAGTAATAGTTCTCAGCCCCGGCAATGAGCATCGCATCGACGCCTTTTGCTCCCATAAGTTCCTGAATCTGCTTTTTTCGTTTAAAATAGTCGACCATTTTTTGCCTCCGAACCTGTGTGTGGGACCGCGGAACGCCGACGAAATGGAGCACTTATCTACGAATCACGTACCTACTGCTTTCGACTGCCTTTTCGAAGGTACGCATGTGCTCGGCGCGCGTTGTGAGGAACAGTCTTCCGTTTCGCTCTTCGATGAACCTCTGCTCTTTGAGTTCAGAAATGCCAGCTTCAATCAGGGTTTGCGGCGTCGCCGCGTCGTCCAAGCTACAGGAAGCACACGCTTCGTGTATCTCGGCGGAGGTCAACCCTTCGCGTTTTGCTGGTTCTTCTTCTCCCTCTTCGATCAGCATTGCATACAAGACGCTTTGAGCCCCTAAGCTTAGGTGCCGCACTTTATCGATCAATTCCTGACTTTCCGGGGCTTCTTCGCCTGTGTACTTACCTTCTTCGTTTTCTTGTGTCATTTTGAACTCCCGCCTGACTCATCCCGAAGTCTGCGAGGCACGAATCATCGTGAGCAGCATCTTGAACCGCTTTGCAGCCTGGAGCGCGTGCGGGACGTTTGCGGGCATCACGACCATAGTCCCTTCACGCGCGTGGACGGGGTTCCCCCCAATCGTGATCTCTGCTTCGCCGTCGACGATCTGCACGACTGCATCATATGGTGCGGTGTGTTCGCTCAAGCCTTGTCCCACATCGAAAGAAAACAACGTAATCGTGCCCGCTTTCGTATCGATCAGGGTCTTGCTAACGATAGAATTGGCCGAGTATTCGATGAGTGTTTTCACGTCCAGTGCTTTCCCTTTATACATTTCAATTTCGCTCACTTCCGTTCCTCCACTATTCTGACTACGTGAGTCGCACTTAGGTAGGCGTTGCGCCACGAAAACGTTTCGGACGCGCACCGGTCATGCTTCGATTCCGGTTCAACGTGCGCGTGCTCACGACAGTCCTTTACGCCAGCATCTTCGGTATAGCGGCGTCCGAAGTGCTTACCAGCTTTATATCGTACGAGTCGACGAGGACCTTCAGAATGTCGTCGTTTACCCAGCCCGGGACAATCGGACCGAGGTAGATGCACTTCAAGTCGAGGCGCAAGCTCCACAGGATCGCGACCACCTTCTGTTCGATCCAGCTCACCACAAGCGTCAGCGGCAGGTCGTTGACTTCCGCGCCAAAGAGGTTGGCAAATGCCTGCTATCTCGAAAAAAGGTCCGTTCGCAAGCGCAACTGTTTTATCCTTACGTCCTCTTTTTTGGCTAATCCAGTAAGAAGTCTCGGCCAAGAAGAACTCAGTTTAAGAGCGTGTTACATTACCTGAAAAACATGACTTTGCACGACGTCAAACTAAATCGCATTGACCTCATTTTCTTAGCGGCAGGCGGTGTAATCTTTCTGCTTTTTGTTTTTGACCTAGCTGGCACCAGAATTCTGTTCAATGGCGATGCGAGTTCTGCTAGTTTCTTGCTTAGCACGCTCACCCAAAGCCTTGCCGCGCTGTTTGCAATAACCTTCTCTGTTTTGATCATCGCAATTGAATTTTCAGCATCGAAGTATACGCCGAAAGTGTTGCACTTCCTGCTCGCATCTATCTTCAAAGATTTTCAAATCTTAGGCATCATCGTGTTTTTTTTCGCCGCGATGTTTGTCAACTTCCTCACACTTGCCCACGTAAGCGGGGTCACGGTCCCCAACAATATCAGAGTGTTTGCATCACTCAGTGTAGCTCTTACGGCGTGTAGCTTCTTGTTGATCTTAAATCTATTCCGCCGCATTCCGCGGTTCTTTAATCCTGAAGACGTTATTGGCGACGTTAAGGCCGCGGCTCTAAGGGAGAACGGGCCGCGCGAAAACACGAACCTCATTAAGATCTTGGGGGATATCATTAGGAAAGAGACCCTGCAGGGGAATGTTGACGTCGCAAGCGACGCTTTGACAGCGCTTGAAGACGTGTCAGTCTATAATTTCAAAAATCGCAGAGAGGGGTTGAACGAAGAGGTGCTGGAACAGCTGTTCGATATTGCCCGGACGGCGATCAGAATCGACGATACGAGCACAGAGATCGAGGTCGTTGACTCCATTCGAGCCGTGTGTGTAGCTACCATCGAAGAAGATAGTAAATATCTTGGGGGTTTCAGATACCTGAGAGAGGTCGGCATCCTCGCTCT
>JBEKER010000004.1:0-90362 GCA_050013755.1 Halobacteriota archaeon | reverse complement strand
CGAGCAGCATGCCGCGAGATTCGATGCCCATCAACTTCACCGGCTGCAGATTGATAAGCACGACGACGTCAGTGCCAATCAGGTCCTCAGGCGCGTAGTCTTTGGCGATTCCCGCCACAATCTGCCGGGTCTCTTCGCCCACTTGTGCTGTAATTCTCAAGAGCTTGTCGGATTTTTGGACCGGCTCAGCTTCAACGACGCGGGCGATCCTCAGATCCATTTTCTTGAAGTCGTCAAGCTTGATTGTGACCTCCTCCGTGCTCGGCTCCTTGGCGGGACCTTTATGATCCGCCCCGGCGATTCTTTCGTTTAGTATAGCCTCCATTGCGCTGATCTTCTTCTCATCGATCTTGGCGAACGGCAGCGCCGGCTTGGGAAGCCGCAACGGTTCAATCTCCACTGTGGCGTCAGAAAAATACGTCGTGGTCAGACCAAGCTGCGCTTGAACGCTACGCATCGTCGATGGCATGACCGGCTCCAGCAACACAGACAAGGCTTTCACAAGCTGTATGCAGTTCTTGAGTTCGCGTGCGCACGCCGTCCTATCAGATTTCACTAGATTCCAGAGCTCTTTTGACTGGAAATACGCGTTGCCGAAGTCTGAGAGCGACATCGCCGCGTCGACGACCTTCTTAAACTCATATTCCTCCAGTGCGCTCACCATCATCTCGCGCGTCGCGGCTACGCGCTCCATTATCGCAGAATCGACGGGACCTTCAGGTACGCGCCCGAAGTTTTTGTACGCAAAGTACAGGGTGCGATAGATAAAGTTCCCAAGCGACCCAACGAGTTCACGGTTGACCTTCTCACCAAATACTTGCCACGAAAAATTCAGCTCCTTCGTGTGTGACGTGTAGCTGGCGAGGTAGAAGCGAAGTAAATCGGGATGAAACCCGTGGTCGAGGTAATCTTCATCTACCCAAACCACATACCCGCGACTCTTAGAGAACGTCTTGCCGTCGACTTTGACCATTCCCGACGCGACGATAGCCGCCGGCAACGTATAGCTCGCTCCTTTTAACAGCGCCGGCCAGAAGACGGCGTGATGGTAGACGATGTCGGTGCCGATGAAATGAATTATGTTCGAATCGCTCTTCCAATAATCTTTCCAGGCGCTTGTCGCTTCCTCGGTAAATGAGATATACCCTATCGGAGCGTCAACCCATACGTAGACCACCAGATCCGTTCCAGGAAATGAGACGCCCCACGCCAGATTTCGCGTAATACACCAGTCTTTCAGTTCGTTGCTGACCCATTCGCGCGCATAGTTGCGGGCGTTGGCCGTACCTCCAAGCGATTCGAGGTACGCTAACAAGAAGTCCTTGAATGCGGAGAGCTTGAAGAAGTAATGCTGCTCTTCCCGATATTCGGCACTTGCCCCACACGTTTTACACGTCGGATCGAGAATTTCCCCCGGTTCGAGATGGCGGCCACACCCTTGATCGCACTCGTCCCCGCGCGCCGGCATGCCGCAAAAAAAGCACGCTCCCTCGACGTAGCGATCCGGTAGAAAACGATCGCACCCGGGACAGTACGCCAATCGTATGACTCGCGGATATATACAGCCGTTTGCTTGGAGCGATTTGACGATTTCCTGCGTTCTGAAGTGATTTGTGGGAGCATCGGTGTTTCCATAATGGCTAAAGTCGACTGACAGAGCCTTAAACGTGTCCTCCCAGTAGCGGTGATAATACGCGGCAAGCTTGGCTGGCGTCGTTCCTTGCTGTTCGGCGTTGATCACGATGGGAGTCCCGTGCGTGTCCGAACCGCACACGAAGAGCAGATCCTGCTGGAGCTTCTTAAGGCACCGAACGTAAATGTCCGCCGGGATGTACGTCCTGAGGTGACCGATGTGGCACGGCCCGTTCGCGTAAGGCAGGCCGCACGTGATGAGAAGCGGTTTGTTCGAAGTCATTTTGAAGTCCTCGTAGCACGAGATCGCATTTCGGCATCCACAGCTTGAGCCGTATTCACCTTGAAACGCCTCCGGTGCACCAAAACGTCGGAGCTTCGTTTCGTGACGCCACGCCGATTCTGCGACACGGGCTTCACAATGCATTGTGGTAGTGGCTACCTATTTTAACTCTTCGAGAGCAGCGCTCTTTTCTGAGTCTCAGGACCCCACAGTTTTGACGTGGGGCTGCCACACGACGCATATGCGTATCGTTCGAACTGAGGCACCTTAAAGGGAAGTCACAGTTGAAAAGGCTTAAGTCTTGAAGACCGTGATCACTGTGCAAAGGAATTCGCGTGAATTGACGACGGAAAGGAGGCCTTTTATGAGTGAAGAAGTGTCTTGTCAAACGTGTGGTGCCCCGCTACCACTTAATGCGCAGTTCTGCGTTCAGTGTGGAACCCGTGCAAGTAAGAACGCCCCAGCAGCTGATGCAAGTGCGGGGTCACCGATGCCAGGCTCACCCATTGCCTTAGACGGGGTTCTAGTGGTGAGTTCAAATTGGATCCCAGGATATACTATCATTGAAACGCGAGGATTCATCTACGGCCTTACGGTGCGGAGTAGAGGGCTTGGAAGAAATATTGCAGCAGGATTGCGGTCTATCGCAGGAGGAGAGATTCGCGAGTACGTCGAGATGATGCAACACGCCAGAGATGAAGCGCTATACCGACTCGTGGAGCACGCAAAAGCAGTCGGTGCCAATGCGATAATAAGCGCCTATTTTGATTCGTCGGAGATTTCTGACTATATGCAGGAGATCCTAGCATACGGAACGGGTGTCGTGATTGGGAAGAAATAATCGGTGAAGTCGCGAGCGACGAGAACTTAGAAGGCAGCACGCCGCATACTAATGCCCTCGCCGTCTTAGCAGATGGCTGCGACGTCACTGCAATCAAGCGACGGCAACCCCGGGTGAGCGGCTTAATTCGGCGGCGGAAGATGAATCTGCGCCATTTTAGAGCTCGGCCAGATCTAACGAATTGCCGCTTAGCTGTTACACGAGGCTTTCTGTGTCGAGAACGCTGGAGCTCGAGCACGATAATGAAGACGAGCGGTGATCACTGCTCAGTCAGTGTTCGTCAAATGACAGCCTGTTGTGCTTTTCTAAACTCATCGGTTCTACGTCCAAGGTTCTGAATCGATGATAGGGCCACTCGTAGATGATGACCGGATTAGCGAACACCTTTGCGTCTCTTCCAAAAAGCGATATCCGTGTGTAGGCACAGGTCTCATCCAAAGGATAATTGCCTGCCGCCTCTTCAAAAAGGCGCTCCACGCGCCCTCGACATTGGGAAAGATTCCTCTTGTACCACTCCTGTGCAAGATGGAGCTGATCAGCAGTTTTTTCGGATGCTGTGCTCTTCATTATGGTGTCCGCTGAGTGGAGGGCTAGCGTGTAATCAGCGCCGTATGATCCTTTTAAATTCCTGGGCGAAGGCTTTATAGGTGCCTCATCGTTTCCGGAAGATTGTGCATTTGGCGTTTTATTTCCTACAACGACGGCAACAATAGCCACCGCAAAATCTTGCAGGTGGCGTTTCAGGTCTGTCAACAGTGAGCTTTCATCAAAAGTCGAGCTTGTTCGAACAGAATCTGTGAGTCTCCTAGCATTGGTCGATGCACGCGGCAAACGATCGAGAATTATCAGCATCGACCCACCCTGATTCGCGTCAACTTGATTTTGAGCCATGCGTAGGGCACTTCTCACGGCTGCGATTGTCGTTTCTTCATTTGCTTCGACGACCGTCAGGTAACGGGCCGCCCCTCTGCTCAATCGTTCACCCGCTTCAATTACCCGCTCCAATGTCGTTTCGTCTGCTTCAGCATCAAATACATTCTCGCGATACCGTGAAAGCTCCGTTTCATCAATCCCGCTGCGCCGCGCAAGTGCGCGCTCTGCAAAGTGTTCTTTGCTCATGCCATAGCTTACGTATAGCGTAGGAAACCGATTTTGCGCAGCAAAGTCAGCACACCACGCAATAAAGTCCGTTGCCTCCGTATCGCACCCAGTCACCGCGTATAACTTGCCTGGCTTCCAGCCGCCACCAAAAGCAATATTGAGCCACTCCGAGGGTGTAGGAATAACCTCCCTCCTCTTTGCAAAAAGATTCGAGACGAAAAAATCGAGATCTTCCTCAAAGGTGGGCGTTTTATCGCTCGCTTCAAACAACAATGTGTTCGATTGATCCCTGAGCGTCCTCAAGACGATTTCAAGCGGAAGAGTGCCCGAAGCTAGCGCCGTTTCCGCCATTTGAACGAGTTCTTGCGCTCTAAGCCGCGCCCCACGGGCATTTGTGAGGTTCAAATACTTTATGAACGTATCTCGCTTGCACGATGCACGGTTTCGTAGCCGCTGCACGTATCGTGCTATTTCGTTCACGTGCGGGCGCATCTCAGGGCTTCGAGAGAAAAGGCTTAAGATTGCGCTGTATCGTATCTGTCGATCGTGATAGGCGAGATAGCGGCACGCGTGCCACAGCAAGCGATTAAAAGGCAAACGAATGCCTCCTCTAGATACATACTCATCAGCGAATCCCTCCGAGCGGAGCCCTAGCCTCAGCGCTTCGGTGACACTGTCCGGATCGTTAAGCAGATACGTGAGGATATCTTCTTCCATCGAAGCTTGGTCCTCACTTCGTTCGTAGTTCGGTTCTTTGATTGGCCTAGCTTGATAGTACTCGCAGTTCCAGCCCGTGCACGCAGGGCGCTCTCGGAGCCTCTTGCACGACCAGATATCCTCGCAGTTCCAGCAGTACCTCCGGGGATTCTCTCGAGCCTGTGAAAGGCATTCCATAAACTTCTGGGCGTCGCGTACCTCCCTCGAGCCCCCGAAGAAGACCGAATTGCGTATCACCGTCTGCGCCATTTTTCTCCCTTGCATGTCGCTAAGCCCTTTTGTCACAACGTATCGCACGAGGAGCAAGTGCGCCGTGTCGCACTCAATATCAGAAGGCACGCCGTGATGCAACAGATCGAGGATACACGGCGGATGGCGGATTCTTTTGCGAAAAGACTTCTGAGATCGAGGTACCACATTTTGACTAGGCACGGATCACTGCCTCACTCGCCTAAACGTGCATCGAAAACGTATAGCTCAACTTCAGCCAAGAGCGAATGGCTGTGGCGATGGATACACCACCGGTTCATGTTTTTTGCGAAGTAGCCCGTATACGTTACCTGTGCGTTAGGTGAAAGTGTATCGCTAGTGCCCGTCACGATCACAGAAGAGTGCATGTTCGACCGGCGGAGACCTCCTAGCGTCACCTCTCCGGCGCGCATTATCCGATTCTCAACGCTCCAAGATCAAACGCGTGTTAGGCGCCCTAACCGACCTGACAGCTCACGATGCCGCCATATCGCCACCGATTCACGCGCGCGTGGTGCCTCATCACCCTTGCCGGTACCCAACTTCGCACACGCTCGAAGCGTTAGCCGTGGCGATCAACGGCATTTCAGCGTCCACCAGCGAACTACTTTGGTGAACTCTCACAAAACCCTTGATGCTATTTCGTTGATCATGAAGATCATACCGTAACTACTGACTTTTTGAGCGACGCGGCCGAGTGTTTGCTTTGCGCTTTAGGGGAGGCGTCCGCTCTGAGTTAACCTTTTTTTGTAAGCGCCTTTATCTCCTGCCCCAAGCAAAAAGCGTATCGGAGCCAAACTCACCTAAATAGCGAGCGATGAAATTGTTTAAATACGCTGAAACACCTAACTCTACGTGATTTGATGCGCGAAGCCAACACCAGTTCAGTCCCGTACGGAAGATACGAAAAAGACGACTCAATTTTCGGTCTGTCGGATCTAGCGAGCCTGGCTGCGTTCATCTATCTTTTGTTCTTTCTCCTGGCGCTCGTGTTATATAGCGCCAATCCTTTCGAGCCGGCGGTGTTCGGATTCTACAAACTCTCCGTCTTCTTTCAAATCGTGTCGTTCTTTGGCATCTTTTTTGTTCCGACGTTAATGATCTACTTCGCCCTCGACTTCACAAAGAGCGTTGGGCACACGGTCGTCGTGCTCGGGTACCCTATTCTTGTGCTTGGGGCATCAGCAGTCCTTAACATACCCGATGCACCACTTTTCGCAGCGCTGGGCGGACTTGTGCTCTTTGCGTTCTATTTCTTAGCGGGGCTGAATCGTTCGGCGATCGAGAGACGACAACGCGCTCCACGTAGCCAGCGCGCCGTCCGTCAGAGGCCAGTTGTTGTACCCCCACCACGGGCGCCCCCTCAACGACGGCCGTCAGATCAGCGTTCTCCCGATCAGAGGCGGCAGATGTCACAATATGCGCCACCGAGCCGTCCTCAGGATTTTAGACGAGAGGCCAGACCACAATACAGATCCTCAGATAGCTTTCTTTCTCGGCTCGACCGATTTCTCGATCGGTACGACTACGTAGACGGCGAGGCCGTGCGAAAGGGGTCGCGACGCAGCGGGAGGTACGAAAGGGATCAACGGCGCGGCGGCCGATAGGCGCTATTTCCGCTATTCCCAGCAATCAGCCTATGAGACAATCGCCGCCATGATGAAGCGATGGATGATCTCCATTATAGGGAGCATCATTCCCGGACGGGGGACCCCTATAGGGGTTTTCTGCCAGACCCAGCACGCGACAAGCAGCCAATACGACGAGACGAACGTGGCAAATCCCACCAAGATCGCCAAGTCTTTCAGGCGTTTCCTGTAGCCCACGAAGTACGGCACAAAGAGACTCATCGCGATCATGGTAACGACGCCAAGCACGCGGTTCAGCGAGAAACTCAACACTCCGATAAAGCCGCTTACTGCAGGCGCGAAGAGCGCCGCGTACCCGAGCGCAGATCCGCTGAATACAATCCACGCCGCGGCAAATGCCTCTTTAATTTGCGACTCGTGAACGAGAACCTCGCGTATGCTTGCGAGCGTGAAGAAGACTAGCGGGACATACAGCGGCAGAAAGTAGCGCATATCAAGGCCAAATCCTTGGTTTAGGCCGAACGGCGCGTAGATTATGATGTGCGCGATGATGCAGATGAAAAACGTGACTGCGATTGCGCGGCTCTTTTCTACCCTTAGGCGCGCCGCTCCCGTCCTGAATCTCATCAGCGTTCGCACGACGTACGGGACAGCAGCAAAGAGGGGAATTATGAGCAAGGGGCATATCTGAAATACCGAGAGCGTCACCGGCATGTCGACATAGAACAACACGTGATAGAGGTCTTGGGGCCAGCTCGGCACGGTTTGCAGGTTCCACGTGGCTAAAAAGAGCATAGGCAGACTTTGGATCGTGGAGAAAAGTGCTGAACCGGTGGCTGCGTTAATCGGGGACGCCTGCTGCGCGATGTCTGGGTGTGCACTGAGATAAACGGGCGACAAGAAAGGGTTGTGAAAGAGCAGGTAGTTATCGATGAAGTACGGGATCATCGCAAGCAGCACCGTGGCCGCGGCCGTAATCACCGCCCTAATTCTCGCTGCTGACGTCAACAAATCCGTCAGAATGATGGCGATTAGGAGCGGAATGGCGTCAAAAACCCGCACCCAGACGCCGAGCCCGACGAAAACGTAAGAGAGGTAGCGATAGCGCTGCTTGCCGTCCAGCAGATACGTGTAGAGGCTCCAAACGCTCGCTATGATGAGCAACACCGACGCTGTTTGATCTTTCGCTGAGACCGCCCAGAACGTGAGGGGCGTCGCGATTAGAATATACGCGGCCCCAAAGGCGGCTACGCGCTCATCAGCAAAGTACCGCGTGAAGATTCGCAACGAAAGCAGGACGATGGCCGCCATCGCCAAGATATTAAACAGCTGGATGGCCATGAGAGCGCCCCACTGGTCAAAAACAAGCGGCGGCAGACGAGTGCCGATGTAGCCGTTGATGACGAAGAGGGTAAGCGCGACAAACGCGCCAACGCTGCGACCGAGTCGTGGCCGGTGCCAACGCCTTCCCAGAAGCGAGCTCACCCTGAACACACTAAAGGACCACAGAGCAGCGAAGAAGAGCCTGATGCCGACCGTGACGCTGATGAGGTAAAGGAACGCGTAAAACGGGGACGCGAAGACTGGAATGGCGTGCGTGTAGAAGGCGTATGTATGGCCCTGGAAGGAAAACCCAAGGATGGGAGCTGAACCTCCAAAACTCAGGCCTTCGTAGAGCTTGGTAGGCAACGTGTCGATCGAGAGCGACCCGCGAGCAAGATTGATGAGCTCCGCCGCGAGCGTTACCTCGTCGTTGATGAAGATGTTGACGTTCCAAATCGCGATGCAGACTGCAAGCGACGCGTAGAAGAGTAGCGCAGCCGTTTCGTTAGGCAAAACGCGTGCGTAGAGGCTCCGTAACTTGTTGTTGCTCATCACTTAGACGGCCGAGCGCTCGGCTTCACGCTCCATGATCGTGTCATAGACGCTAATGTACCCGTCGACCATGCGATCCACATCAAAGCGCTCCGCGCGTGTCCTGCACCGCTGCCTTCGAATGCTGCCAACCTCGCCCACTTTGTCGATCGCGTCGCGCACGCTCTGAACGATAAAGCCTGTCTCTCCGTCGACGAGTATCTCCCGCACGCTGCCTTGGTCTGTGGCAATGACGGGGGTGCCACTTGCGAGAGACTCAACTAGGGTAAGACCGAACGGCTCAGCAAAAGAGATCAGGTGCAAGCTGCAATACGCCTGCTTGAAAAGCTCGTTTCTTGTTTTTTCGTCCACCGTGCCGAGATACTGTATCTGCTCCCCGTCGATCTCAGGCTTGACGCACTTCTCGAAATAGGCGCGATGCTCGCTCGCGACGAGCCCGGCAATCTTCAGCGTCATTCCGGTTTCTTTTGCCACCTCAATGGCGCGATGCGTGCCCTTGTCACGCGATATGCGTCCGAAGAACAGAAGATAATCATCGGGAGCGTCACCGAACTCAAAGGAGCCGACGTCGATCCCGTTGTACACGGTGGCAACGTAATTCAGGCCTTCCGCCCGATCGGCGTTGCTGATGGACACGTAGTAGTTATCCCAGTACTTTCTGTACACGGGCAGAATCCGCTCTGAAGAGAATCCGTGTATGGTCGTAAGAAGAGGAGTATCCGTAAGCCGTGAGAAGGTCAGCGGATAGAAGTCGTAGTGACTGTGAAGAATATCGAATTCGTGCGCTTTTTCGAAGGCGTTTGATATGTGGAGCCATTGATAGACGCCAGCGTCTAGCGATTCATCTTCATAAAATCCGTGCGGACACACCCACTCAAGCTTCGCCTTCGTGACAGAGTCGCCGGTCGCGAAGAGCGTAACGTCATAGCCTCGCTCGACCAGGCCTTCGGTCAGGTAATGGACGACGGTCTCCCAAGGTCCGTAACGGCGTGGCGGGGTTCTCCACGAGATTGTGCCCAGCATTCCGATCTTCAATCGACAACCTCCCCGCGCTCAGCATTATGAACCAGACACCAGCTCCGTCGCGCAATTCTCGCCTAGTTCGATGCTTTCGGCGCCGCTTTAGCCGCGTTCGCGTCGCTTTGTAGCGCCCCCACACTATCGGTGCGCTCCCACGGCAGATCGAGATCAGCGCGACCAAAATGCCCATAGGCGGCGACTTGTCGGTAGATCGGGCGTCGAAGTCGCAGCGTGTTAATGATCCACCCTGGGGTGAGTGCAAAACGGCGCGCGATGATCTCAGAGATGGACTCCTCAGGTATGTGGGCCGTCCCGAACGTATTGACGTATATCGCGATAGGTTGGGCTACGCCTATCGCATATGAGATCTGGATTTCGCACTTGTCGGCGAGTTCAGCCGCAACAACGTTTTTCGCGATATACCTCGCCGCGTACGCTGCCGATCGGTCGACCTTTGTCGGATCCTTTCCCGAAAAAGAGCCCCCGCCGTGGCGCGCCATTCCTCCGTACGTATCGACGATGATCTTACGCCCCGACATGCCAGCATCGCCCTTGGGGCCTCCGATCACGAATCGACCCGTAGGGTTGACGTAAACCTTCGTTTCCTTGTCGATCATCTCAGCGGGGATAACGACGTCGATTACGTTCGCTTGAATATCCCGTCTGATGGTGTCAAGTTCGACGTCCGGAGTGTGCTGCGAAGATACGATTACTGTGTCGACTCTGATAGGCCGATCGTCAGCGTATTCCACCGTTACCTGCGTCTTGCCATCAGGGCCGAGATACCCTATTTCTCCAGATTTCCTAACCTCAGTCAGCCTCAGCGCAAGCTTATTCGCGAGCAGAATCGGCATCGGCATCAGCTCCGGTGTTTCATTCGTGGCATAGCCGAACACCATCCCCTGATCGCCCGCGCCCAGTTCGGCATCCGCATCTACGTCCGCAGAGACCTGTAGAGACTCGAGGTCGAGTCCATCGTCACCCACGGCTGAGACCCGGCACTCAAGCGACTTGTTGACCCCTTGAGCGATATCCGGAGACTGTTCTTTGATCGATACGATAATCCCGCAGTTGTCGCCGTCGAAACCAAATCGTGAATCGGTGTAACCTATCTCGCGGATCGTATCACGCACCACGCGTGGTATGTCCACGGTACAAGTCGTCGTGATTTCGCCGATCACCACTGCGAGCCCCGTAGTCACTGCCACTTCGCACGCGACTCGCGCGTTCTTAGGGTCGCGCTCGATGATCGCGTCCAGTATAGCATCCGAAATCTGGTCACAGATCTTGTCGGGGTGCCCTTCCGTTACTGATTCGGACGTAAACAAAAAACGGTTCTCAGACATCCTGCCTCGATTCGCTCTACCACGGACAACCTTTTTACCGGTTGGCTTTATCATTGGTATCTATATAAAGCGTATGGTTGCCGGAGGCGACTGCATAACAGATGAGGAATTTTGCGATGAAGAACATAATCAAGGACATCAGCCTCGCTGGTGCGGGGGAACGACGAATTGAATGGGCTCGCAGGCACATGCCCGTTCTTGAGAAGATTAAGAGTGAATTTGCCCGCGAAAAACCGCTGGATGGCATTAACGTTACTGCGTGTCTTCACGTAACGGTCGAAACCGCGAACCTTATCCGTGTGCTAAGCGCCGGAGGAGCGAATGTCGCGCTCGCAGGCTCAAATCCACTCAGCACCCAAGACGACGTCGCCGCCGCCCTCGCAACTGACGGGATCTCCGTATGCGCCTTTCGCGGCGAAAGCGACGCTGAGTATCATGCGTGTTTAGAAGAGGCGCTCAAGATCGGCCCGCAGGTCACGCTTGACGACGGCGCGGACGTTATCGCCACGGTTCACAACGATCATCCCGAATACCTAAGCGCAGTGATGGGCGGCTGCGAGGAGACGACAACAGGCGTTGTCAGGTTGAGGGCAATGGCAGCAGAAGGCGCGCTCAAATATCCTGTAATCGCCGTCAACGATGCCGAAACCAAGATGATGTTTGACAATCGGTACGGGACCGGACAAAGCACGCTTCACGGCATTATGAATGCAACTAATTTCTTGTTTGCCGGAAAAACCGTCGTTATCGTCGGCTACGGGTGGTGTGGCCGAGGCGTCGCAGCGCGCGCAAGAGGCCTCGGCGCGAACGTGGTTGTTGTCGAGGTCGAGCCACGAAAAGCCCTTGAGGCGGCAATGGACGGCTTTAGAGTGATGCCGATGCGCGACGCGGCAATGATCGGCGATCTCTTCATCACGGTCACCGGCGACGTCTCAGTAATTCGAGGGGAACACTTCGCGGTCATGAAAGATCAGGCTATCGTCTGCAATTCAGGACACTTCAACGTAGAACTCGATCTGAAAGAGCTCAAAGAGATGGCGACCAGCACGACGAATGTCAAAGAGAACGTGGACGAGTATCGCATGCCCGATGGCAGGACGCTTTACGTGCTTGCGGAGGGGAGGCTCATCAACCTCTCGGCGGCCTTCGGGCACCCGCCCGAAGTTATGGATATGAGCTTCGCGAACCAGGCACTGTGCGTCAAATACGTCGTCGAAAATCACGCGCATCTGAGCAACTCGGTGCACGGTGTGCCGACCGAAATAGACAAACGGGTCGCCAGGCTGAAGCTTAGTGCGATCGGTATTGAGATTGAGCAACTCACGCCGCAGCAAGAGGCGTACCTCCACTCGTGGACGCTGGGAACGTAGCTCCGTCACGTTGTCTAGGGGAGAGGTTTGAATGGAAGGAATGTGAACGATGACCGCGATCGATGACTATATAAAAGACGTATTTGGAAGCGATGCGAACGTCGTGCAGGTCAGCGAACTGGGTCATCCGACCGAGGAGCTCAAAGGCTTTGGTTATGGACGGCCGTATCAGATCACGTTTTCGCTCGACGGCGTGCTCAAATCCGTGGTGCTTTCGTCGATGCGACGTGAGGGCGGCTTTGGTCACGATCACTTCTCCGACCGCGCCCAGATACTCATCTGGCAGCACGCCACCTTTGGCTCACTCCCGCGGCACGTGCGGGCGTTCGATGTCGGCTACTTCACCCGTGACGGAAGCATGCGATCTGCCCGCGACGCCGATGAGTACTTCATCCTGATGGATCTGGTCACGGGAACCGAGTACTTCAACGATCTCAATACCGTTAGGGACTCGGGCACGCTGACCGATCTCGATGTGGCCCGTGCCGAAGCGCTCTCAAATTACCTTGTCGCTATACACGGGGTGAAACGCGATGAACCTGTTATCTACACGCGCCGCATACGCGAGCTCATAGGGCACGGCGAGCTCATTATGGGCCTGATCGACAGCTACCCGAATAGCTTCGACGCATTTTCGCAAGATGATTTCCGTCTACTCGAAAAGCGCTGCATTGATTGGCGATATGCGCTAAAAGACCGCGCGCACCGGCTTTGCGTGGTCCACGGCGATTATCACCCGTGGAACATCATGTTCAGAGACGGCACTGATTTTACCGTTCTCGACAGGAGCCGTGGAGAGTTCGGAGAAGCAGCCGATGACGTGACGTCGCTGAGCGTGAACTATCTCTTTTATTCAATACAGAAGTACGGGAAGCTGGCAAGAGAGTTCAAGACGCTGTTTGACTCGTTCATGCGAAACTACCTGCAGGAGACGCAAGATCACGAACTCCTTGAAGTTATACAACCATTCTATGCGTTCAGAGGGCTTGTTGTGGCAAGCCCCATATGGTATCCGAACATCGATCAGCAGGTGCGGCAGAGGCTGTTCAACTTCGTGCGAAACGTGCTTGAAGTCGAAACGTTCGACTACCGGAACGTGAACGCACTCCTGAAGGATTGACCCCGGAGGTGATGCCTGACAATGGCCTGGGCAATTTGGATTACTGGACTTCCCGGAAGCGGCAAAACTTCTATCGCACGAGAAGTTGCCGAAAGGCTCGAGGAAGAAAGGCTGAAAACACTGCAACTTGACGAGATTAGGACTATCGTCACTCCCCAGCCAACGTATTCAGAGCAGGAACGCGATATCGTCTACGCGTTTCTCGCGTACACGGCGAAGGTACTTACCGAGTGCGGGGTGAACGTTATCATTGACGCGACGGCAAACCGAAAACGCTATCGCGATCTCGCCCGTCGAATCATACCCCGCTTCGCCGAAGTTTATGTCAGCTGTTCGCTTGACACGTGCGTGCAGCGCGAGGCACATCGGGTGACAGAGTTCACACCATCGGGCATTTATGAGAAATCACACACGAGAGAGGCTGCCGTGCCTGGGGTGAATGTAGCATTCGAGACGACCGAAGACCCGGAATTGACCATAGACAGCGAGCGCCGTACGCCGATCGAGGCAGCCGAAGTCATCGTGCAGGAGATAAGGCGACTTTTTGATGGAACTTGATAGCATTGTGGCCATGGCTACGCGGGCAATGGAGTCCGTGCTTGCGTTCGTCAAAACGGAGACCGAGTTCTCCGCGATAACAAAGCATAAAGAGCACGACGTGACGCGGAGGTTCGATCTTGTCGCGGAGCAAACGCTGCAAGAAGAGCTGCTCGCCAGAGAGATCAGCGCGCGGATTGTCTCAGAAGAGTGGGGCGACCGCACCATTGGAGAAGACCCGCAGTGCACGTTCATCTTCGATCCGGTCGACGGATCCACCAACGTCGCAATCGGTTTTCCGTACTTCTGCTCGTCGCTCGCCTACGCACCGAAAACCGACGACGTCACCTTGAGTGATATCACTATGGGCGCAGTAGTCACAAACTCCTTAGACGCATATGCCGCCAAACGAGGCGACGGCGCGCGCTTCAACGCGACGACGCTCGTGACGAAAAAAAGCCCTAGGCCTAGGAAGCCCGTGGTCGCTGGATACGCTTATGGAGTAGCGCGCATTCCGCGTGGACTCATCGAGCTCGAAAAGCGCTGCATCGTGCGGATTTTCGGAAGCATTGCCTACGACCTGTGTCAGGTCGCCTCGGGAACGCTCGACGCAGTGGTTGATACCCGGGATCGCCTGAGCAGTTACGACATTGCCGCCGCGCAGCTCATCGTGCGCGAATCGCACGGATTCGTCACGACGGGTGATGGTAGCCCACTAGATGCCCCAGTCACCGCCACTAATCTATCCCTCGTTTGTTCCATAAACCCAACGCTACACGATACAATCGTGGAGACGTTGCGTCAATTCTCAAAGGATGGACTGCCCGGACCCCACAACGACACATCTTGATTAGTCAAGCCTTCTGCCTTTAGTTTTGTCAAACTGAAGCCAACCAAGATTTCCTGGCGCCCACGACTGCCCTTTCGCTGCCGCAAACCTCGAGCTTTACGCTTACTCCGGGAGAACAACAGCCGTTCTCTCTGCTACAAAAACTAGGGCCTGGGGGGGAAAAGCAGATTTGAACTTCTGAGGTCAGGTTCCATTTCCCCCCAGACTAAAGGGCCTGTAAAAAATCGATACTGTGTTGACTTACTAGAATATAAACCTGACTTGAAACAAGAGTCTTTGCGTGGCGTCGCAGTTAAAGAAGTCGCTGTATGGCGGTTCGTGGCTGCTTCTGCGATTTGCTGCACAGCGCCCCTAACCAAAAACACACTAGTAGCTCTAAGTGCTCAATAATCACGTCTTTTCGTAACACGCCCACATCTTGAAAAAATCGGTCCTGGTCATTTTCAGTTCGTGAATGATGGTGTGCAGCAACCCCTTTGGAAGCTGGCGATGAGCGTGTATCGGTATCGTGGTTGCCTTGCCGTCCTCCGAAACTAGCCGAACGTGTGAACCGCGCGTTCGAGTCACGCGATAACCTATGGACTCCAGGAACTTGACGAGCTCGCTGCCGCTCATCGACGGAAACTTCTCGATATGCGCCGCAGCGGCGCCCGTTTGCTCGCAGCTCGGGATCCGCTTCAGTTCTGTCCCTCCTCCTCAAGCTCTTCCTCGCATAGCTGAATACACTCCTTGATGTTATCCAATGCCTCTTCGAGAGTTGTGCCGTATGAGTGACAACCTTTTAAGGTCGGACACGTTGCGATGTAGTAACCGGCATTATCTCTCCTGATAACGATCTGACATTCCTCCACGAACTAACCCCTAAGAGGGCTTCTCGTGCACGTATAATAATGCTTGCACCGGTGATGGATGTTCTCGCGAAAGCTGATGAGGAGGACTTCGATCCCATCGAAGCGAGACTTGATAAGATAGGTAGTAGAGAGCTTCGCCATGAGTGTGCCGTTGAGGCCGGCGGTGTGGCAACAAAGGCTTAAGTTTACAGACACTCCTTTCTGAATAGGTCAGCTGACCGTGTTTTGGCACGTTTCGCAACCTGAAGGGGATACGCTGTTGTGTTGATTGAAGGGCACGACGACCAGAAGCTCAGGCGAGTCGGTGCGCAGATTAAGTCTCGCGTAGATCAAGCGAGCAACGCTGCTGACGGAGCGATGGGGGGTTCTTCCCAGTTCATTCCCGCACTTTTCTACCCCGCAGGCAACAGCGACTACGCGCAAGCACTTACGCTCAAGCGAGCTTTAATTGAAAAGCACGACGGAAAATCGCTCGAAGAGGTGACCCCTGGGACCGAACTCGTCACTGAGCGCGGGACGTGTTACCGCGTACAGACGGAAGCGAGGGTAAGCATACATACGATACCTCAAAAGCAAGCCAAAGAGAGGCTATTATCAGATTTCAAGCTCCTCCCCGGCATTAGAGAGACGACCGAGCACGCATTGAAGGAGCGTGGCTACCGTAGCATCGCTGATCTCGTCGAGCACGACCGCTTTGGGGCCCAGGCGCTCCACTTCTTAGAGCTTGTCGAAACGCGCAACTCGGGTGAATTAATCGAATGGGTTGGAAGAAGGTTTCCGAGATCCTATCCGCTCGCGCTGCAGACCTCAGGCTTTCATGCGCCAGACCAGTTGCTTTTTGTGGATGTCGAGAGTCTGGGCCTCTTCGCAAGCCCGATCATAATCATAGGCGTTGCTGCAGCGGTCGACGAGACCTTAACCGTCAGCCAGTACGTTGCGCGGAACGTGGGCGAAGAGCCGGCGGCACTAGCAGCGCTGCTTTCCCACGTTAACGCAAGCACCGCTCTTGTAACGTTCAACGGGAGAGCTTTTGACGTTCCTTTCCTTGAGCAACGCTTCGCTTACTACCGGATCCACGGCAATCTGCAGCGGGCTCACTTCGACATGCTCCAGTTCGCGCGACGAAGGTGGCGAGGGCTAACTCCTGACTTCAAGCTGACCTCATTGGAAAAACACGTCATAGGCGCTCGTCACTCAGATATTCCTAGCGCGTTAGTACCGGAATTCTATGAGACCTATCTGCGCACACAGAACGCCGGGCCGTTAGTCGCTATTATCGACCACAACAGACATGATCTAATCGCGCTAGCACACATTTTCTCCAAGATTTGTGAGGGCTAATCATATCTGTCGAGAACGTTCTGCGAATCCTACAAAGCGACCCAATGTTCAGTCGCAAGGTTGCGCACACCGAAGTGTTGTCTGCCCGAGATCCGATCTTCGCTCAAACGGCCGACGAGATTGCACCAAGCGTGCAGGCCTACTTGCGCAAAAAGGGCATTCGATTGTACCGTCACCAGATCGAAGCGCGCGCCGCGCTGCGCGAAGGCAAGGACATAGTTATCGCAACTCCCACCGCTTCCGGCAAGACGCTCGCATTCAACGTACCCATTTTTGAGGAGCTCGACCGCGAGCGTAACGCGACTGCACTCTACCTCTATCCAACGAAAGCGCTCTCGAACGATCAACTGAAGGTCCTTCAAAAGCTCGAGCTGATTAGCGGCGTACGTGTCAATCCAAGCGTTTATGACGGAGACACGCCCCCCCATAAGCGGCCAAAGATTCGAACGAGTGCGAGGATCGTGATCAGCAACCCCTATGAACTCCATCACGTCTTGCCGTGGCACTACAAGTGGCAGCGATTCCTGGCGAACTTGAAGTTTATCGTTATTGACGAGGCACACGTGTATCGTGGGGTCTTTGGGTCGAACGTCGCCCTTTTGATACGGCGCCTGCAGCGACTCTGCGCGTATTACGGATCTGAGCCGCAGTTTGTCATCTCCACCGCGACTCTTGCAAATCCGATTGAATTTGGCGAGAAGCTGACCGGAAGAAGCTTCACCCTCATAGCCGACGATGGATCCCCGAGAGCGCGCAAGTATTTCATTCTGTACAACCCGTACGCTGACGGCATCGGGAAACGGTCCGCCCATCAGGAAGCCAAAGACCTATTCCTCCTCTTTATGCGGAACCAGCTGCAGACTCTATGTTTCGCACCGTCGCGAAAGATGGCAGAACTCATCGCCCTTTGGGCAAAAAATGAGGCTACGGAATCGACACCATTGCTCGCCGACCGGATTGCAGCCTATCGGGCCGGCTACTTGCCATCGACACGGCGCCGGATCGAAGAGCGCTTAAGAAGCGGCAGCTTGGCAGGCGTAACGTCGACGAACGCACTCGAGCTCGGCATTGACATCGGTGGCCTAGACGCGGTTATCATGGCAGGGTATCCTGGCACGATCATTTCGACGTGGCAACAAGCGGGGCGAGCGGGCCGCGGGCAGGACGAGTCGCTCGCGGCCCTTGTCGGATTTCACGACCCACTCGACCAGTACTTTATGAAGCATCCTAGCGCGTTGTTCGGAGGGCCGCACGAGCACGCCATTATCGATCTATCAAACGAGTACATCACGCTCGGACACGTCATGTGCGCGGCTGCCGAGCTGCCGCTTCGGCTACCTGACGACGCAGCGTACTTTCCTGGTCTCCTCTCAGAATCGCTTGAGGAGCTGCAGCGACAAGGCCTAGCCGAGGACACTTCAAACGGGTGGGTGTACTCGGGCAGGGGCAGGGCCACCGAGGCGGTCCCCCTGAACGCGCTCTCCTCTCAGATATTCAAAGTGCTCTGCGAGGGGCGGCTCCTCGAAACGCTCGACAAGACTCGCGCATACCGAGAGGTTCACGCGGGGGCGGTGCTGCTTCACGAAGGTGAGACCTACGTCGTCGAACAGCTCGATTTGACCAACCGCATCGTTTCTGTGAGCAAGAAAAACGTGGATTACCACACAGAACCGATGAAAACCGTTGATCTTCGCATCGTCAAAGAACTCGAAAAAAGGGCTCAAAGTGCGCTCGTGGTGTCATTCGGCATCGTCGAAGTCGTTGAGCAGTACGTTGGATACAAGACGCTCCGCTACGATCAAGTCGTGGGAATCGAGAGCCTTGATTTGCCGCCGCTCCGCTTCACCACGATGGCGCTGTGGTTCACGGTCCCGGATGAGGCCGTCACGCACGTGGCAAATGAGCAGCTCGACATCGGCGGCGGTCTGCACGGCGCCGAGCACGCGCTGATCGCTATGATGCCGCTGCACGTTATGTGCGACAGGTGGGACATCGGTGGCGTTTCGACCACGTGCCACCCAGATACCGCGGCCCCAACGATCTTCATCTACGACGGTTTTAAGGGGGGGATCGGCCTGGCGGAAAAAGCCGTAGAGCTAATTGCTGAAATTTTCACCGTCACCCGTGAGCTTGTCGCAGAGTGCTCCTGTGACATCGGATGCCCGGCGTGTATCTACTCCCCGAAATGCGGAAATGACAACAAGCCGCTCGACAAGCAGGCCGCAATCGTCGTGCTCGAACAGCTTGCGAATATGGCGTCCGTTACCTCCAACAGATAAGACGCACTCCGAACTACACCCGGGCGTTCGACTCAAAGCAGCTCTTGGTGGTCTTGCTGATCGCGTTCCGGCTCACCACGTATTACGGTTCACCTTCTGATCCCTAGCCAGGTAGCAGATAAGAAGGCACCTGATCGCTTTGCGCTCTCGTTGTGGCAAGCGGTGCGTGCTAACAAACAGTTAATACGATACAAAACAGACCGATTGCATTGACTTATCGTAGGGATGTGCTGAAATCGTGCCATTCGAGGTTATTCCTGCCATTGATATCAAGAATGGTCGCTGTGTCCAGCTTGTCGGAGGGGTCCCTGATGATGTCCTCGTTTCGCTCGACGACCCGCTTGCTGTCGCAGAACACTGGATCAATAGTGGCGCTGACCGCCTTCACATCATCGATCTTGATGGCGCATTCGGAAAGCCGCGGAACCTGAAGCTTATCTATAAGCTAGCAAAACTCGACGCGTTTATCGAGGTTGGCGGCGGGATTCGCGCCTATGAAGACGTCGCTGATTTGCTTCAGATCGGCGCAAACAGGGTGATTCTGGGCACCGCTGCTGTACGAGATCCGACCATTGTCCACAGCATGAGTGGTGAGTTTGGCAGCGAATCCATTATGGTGGCCGTCGACGCGCGGGGCGGTGAGGTGGTCATTGAGGGCTGGACCCGAAGCTCCGGCTTGAGGCCACAGGAGCTCGGCCTGCTCTTTCAAGAGCTAGGCGCAGGTTCACTGCTCTTTACGGACGTGGAAACGGAGGGGAGGATGAATGGGGTACGTAGCGACGTCATCCGTGCTCTCGTGGAATACGTAGACATCCCCGTCATCGCTTCTGGCGGCATCGGCGTTCTGGATGACATCAGAGAGGTTGCTCAGACGGGCGCAGCTGGCGTAGTGATCGGCTCTGCAATATACACCGGCAAGTTCACCCTCAACGAAGCGTTTAACATAGTGAGTGACGTTTAGGGTATATGATCGATATGCGCACGGCTGACGTCGCGAGAAAGACTAGAGAGACCAAAATTGACCTTCATCTTAATCTCGATGATGCTTCCGAGAGAGCCATTGACACCGGCGTGCCATTTTTTACGCACATGCTCGAGGCGCTATCCCTGCATGGTGGCATCGGGATGCGCCTTACCGTGCAAAGCGACGGCAATCCCCATCACGTCGTCGAGGACGTGGGCATCGCGCTCGGAATGGCTCTTAGAAGTGTGATCACGAACATGGAGGGCATCAAACGGTTCGGAAGTGCCACTATTCCCATGGACGATTCGCTCGCGACCATCGCCGTCGATGCAGCTGGACGGAGCTACCTGGTTTTTAATACGACGATCGCCTCAGGCGTCGACGGCATCGATGCCAGCTTGGTGAAACACTTCATCCAATCGCTCGCGTCTCACGCCATGCTAACGATTCATGTGAACGCCTACGGCACCGATGATCATCACACGATCGAGGCTATTTTCAAAGCGCTTGGCGTCGCCCTCAATGACGCGCTACAGCCCCGAGAGGGCGTGCGGAGCACAAAGGGGATACTTTAGGCTGTTTGCGCAACTGGGCTGCTGAACACCGTCGCTGCTGAGTCGTTTCGTGGTGACCAGGTGAAGGCCGCAAAGGCGCCCCTGCTCTCAAAACTTAGAGAAGCGCTAGAGGCTTTTGTGGGCCCTTGATTCGGTGCAGTAGCTGTACCACTGTATCCAATCGCCTTGAGCTTCCCAAAAAGGGCATTCGAACATCGGTAGGGTCCACTGCTTCAAACGCGCGCAGTAGTAGCACGCTGTCGCCGAGGCATCAAATTTTGTCTCGTTTTTGCACAGCGAACAACGACGCAGCGGAAGGTACCCGGTATCAAAGATCTGCCATTTAATGTCGCTCATTCGACCTCGCTAACACCACTTCAGCAGAAGATCAGGTTGCCCAATTCACGCACACTGCGTGACGGGACTGCTCGCAGCTTATCCTAAAGCATACAATGAAGAGTAACGCTATAACGTTTGTGTTCTTTTTCGAAGCCTAGGCGCTGCGTTTTTTTAAGCGCGAACGGGCTGAAAGCTTCACGAATCACCTTAGCGACAGGAGCTACACGCGACCTCTTTGAACACAGTGGACCGGCGCCTTTCCCAAGAAATTGCGAGAGCTTTTTTCGCTTCGCTCAGCAAAAATGAGCCAGGCTCCCTCTTGCGAGCGTATCGAACAAGGAGCGTCCCCAGCGCGCAAAGTGCGACCCAAAGGCATAAGTCCAACCGCTACGTATTCCCGCCTATGCAGCAGGCGTTAATTGAAAAGCTAGAAGCTTTCGGCCTTAGCGCGAAAGAGGCTCACCTGTACGCATTGTTGCTGAAGTACGGTCCGAAAACGACGGGCGAGCTGGCCAAGCTCCTGCACAGCTATCGCGTCGACGTGTATCGGATCCTGGAAACGCTTGCTGAAAAAGGAATGGTCGAAGAGTCGGTCGAGAAGCCGACAAAATACGCGGCGGTTTCAATCGAAGCGGCGCTCGAGGCCGCTATGATGCGCCACGCGTATGAGCTTCGCTGGATGGAAGAGAATCGGGATGAAGTGTCAAAGCTCGCACACGAGTACTTGTCCAGTGACGTCCTCGCGAACGACCTTCATACGTTCAAAGTGATAAAGGGCCGTTCTAGCACGCTCGCCTCCATGGAGCAGCTTGTTAAGACCGCCGAAGAACGCGTCGCATTCATTTCGTCACTCGGCGGCATTCCAATACTCTCTTTAAGCGGGCTGCTCGAGTGTTTTATCGACGCGACAACTAAAGGCGTTCGCGTGCGGTACATCACCGAAATCCTGCAGCGCAACATCGATTCGGTCCGAGAGGCTCTTGCAGGGGGCATCGAGGTCCGCCACCACGACGACTACGCTGGGATGCGCTTTCTTGTCGCCGACGGCCACGAAAGTCTGACGACCATAACGTTTGATACGCTCCGCCACGGAAAAGACGCAGCTGATACCGCGTTCTGGACGAATAGCCCCGAATATGCACAATATCTCGAGGCCAGCTTCGAGCTTCTGTGGGACAACTCCGTCGACGCCATGCAGCGCATTGACCACGTGCTCGCGGATACACAGAGGGGGCAGCTAAACGCAGCCAAAAATAGCCCTTAGCTCGCGTGTGCGCCGATACGTCAGGTTCGAAGCGTTTTTATAGCTATACGTTTCACCATGCGTGCAGGGCTGAGCCGTCCGTTTTTGCGATGTGATGTCTCATGAAGAGAGAGCGCGTACGTTGGTGTATACCTATTTTCATAGTCGCCACGCTTATCGCTGCCTTTATTGCCGCTCCGATCGCCGCGACGACCATGGTTTCTGTTGACAAGAAGCAGGTCAATGCCGGAGGCGCTGTCCTCATACAGTCCAATCTCGGCAAGCCAGGCGATACGGCAAAGATCGAGTACTACTATGACGCGAATAAAAACGGCATCGACGATGATGGAAGTGTGTGGACGTCCATCGCAGTTGTCAAAGACGGCGGCACGAACAACATGATCCAAGGCACGAGCGGTGCAATCGAGTACCGCTGGGTCCCACAGGTCAACCTGACTACAGGCCAGTACCTGATTCGGGTGACCGATTCAGACAACTCCACCCCCAAGGTTGCCCCCGTCACTATCACCAATCCGGCGACCCCGCAGATTTCGTTCCTGGTCGACGGCAAGGCCACTACTCGCATCAGCCCCGCCGGATTCGTTCAGGTTCAGGCAGACGTCCTCAACAACTGCGCGCTTTGTCATAGTGGCGACCCGTCGACGTGGAGTGCCTCGAACGCCAGTTTCGATCAGCAGAAGATGAAAACGCACGTAACGGCGGACTTGAGTGGCCTCACCGACAATCCAAACGACACCGCGGTACCTGCTGAGATGCTGCTCGGACACGGCCTCGTCGGTTGGAATGTGCAGCTCTCGCCAAACTTGCCCGAGGGCGCCGTCGGCCAGGTCTATATCCAAGTGACCCAGGCGAATTTAACCATATCGAGTCACAACGCGACCCAAGGCAATAATGCCACTAGCAATGCCACCAAAGCGACAAACATTTTGAACGAAACCAACGCCACGAAGAGCAACACCACGCTAACCATCACGGCGATCTCTGCGCCCTCCTACCAAAACAGCACCGTCGCGGTCAATGTTACGGTGCTTAACCGAGGCGCCGACACCGCAAGCTCCACATACCTCGTCTTCCAGGACCTGCCAAAAGACATCAGCGTCGACAACGGAGGCGCTTCTGATATCGCATCCAATTCAACAGCGGTCTTCTTGGTGAATATCACCGCAGCGAGTGGCGCTTCAGGCAACTACGACCTTAACTTCCACGCGACCAGCGGAAACCTCACGAGCGAAAATCGAACGATTCCCATCCAAATCGGCAACCCGACCGTCGCTGCGGCCAAGAGCGGAAGCCCGATACCCGGCTTCGAGGTGCCCTTAGCTGTCGTCGGACTGGTAATCGTCGCGTACGTCGCAAGCAGAAGGCGGTAGCCCGTCGCACGTTAAGGTGTGTATATATACCTCTCTGTGCTATGGTTTAGTATGCAAGCCGGTCAAGTCTCTGAGGACCTCGAAGCCGTCATTATGGCGGTGAACGAAACCCCTGAGTACCGAGAACAGATTATAGACGGGTTCATCGACCAGATGCTGCGTCGCCGAAAGCGCCGATTTGCTCTTTGGCGCACGACGGCAATTCTTCTTGCTGTCGGCATTTGTGGCACGCTGTTTATCGACCGACTGATTTCGTTCCCGTTAAGTCTCTTTGCTCTTGCCTTGCTGTGGATCACGATCGTTGCCACTTGGGCGACCACCCGGATGGTCGCTATCCTCGAGCGTCACGTCGCGCGCTTCACGTTGATGTGGCTCCTCACGCGGACGGCCTTGCGGCGAGGTGTGTCAGGAGGCGTTCTTATGTTGTTGACACTCTCTGGTGCAAAAACGTGGCTTAAGCGATTCGTCAGCCAGTATTTGGACTGAACTCATGTTGGCCGCGGCAGCGCCTGTTAGATTTTGAAAAACGAGGAGCGTACGCCACGAATCTGCAAACCGTCGGCGGACGTGATGCGGCCCATCCTAAGATAGCGGGGCCGTCGCTGGAGTTGAACAGCGACGCCGGACTACCGTCGCACGGCCTCGTCGACGTCGTAACCTTCGTGCACCACACGCGCGATTTTTCTCACTAAGCTGGTCGGATCCTTCGCCTGAAATATGTTCCTGCCTATCGAGACGCCACGCCCCCCTGCATCGATCGAGTCTCTCACCATCTGCAGCAGCTCGAGCTCAGTGTCCATTTGCGGACCACCCGCGACCACCACCGGCACGGGGCATCCGGCGATGACTTCCTTGAAGGTATCGACCTCGCCCGTATAATTCGTCTTGACGATATCGGCCCCCAGTTCTGCGCCAACGCGCGCGGCGAGTTTCACGTGCTCAACGTCGTGTTCATCATCGACCTTGTCGCCTCGCGGGTACATCATCGCAAGCAGAGGCATGCCCCAATAGTCGCACCGTTCCGAAATATGTCCAAGTGTGGCGAGCATTTCAGATTCATTCTGCGCCCCAACGTTCACGTGAACGCTGACGGCGTCCGCGCCAAATTTGATGGCCTCTTCAACGGTCTTTACGAGCACCTTGCGATTTGGATCGGGAGCAAGCGAGGTGCTCGCTGAGAGATGCATTATCAGCCCCACGTCACGACCATAGCCTCGGTATCCGTGTTTTGCCAGGCCGATATGCCCGAGCACGGCATTGGCCCCGCCCTCGGCGACCCTGTTGACGGCGACGCGGAGATCTTCGAGGCCTCTGATGGGGCCTACGCTGACGCCGTGGTCCATCGGCACGATGATAGTATTGCTCGTGTCGCGGTTAAAAATACGCTCAAGGCGCACTGACTTACCGATGTGCATATAGCCGAGATTACAGCGCGGGGGTTATAAGCTTATGTGCCGCTTTTCAAACCGCCTGCGTTGCTATAGAGGATCAAACTCGACGCAGCGCAATGGCCGCTTGAGCGCTTGAGTAATTATCCAAAGACGAGGTACCGCTCGCTCCGAGTTATTTCGCCACGCTCTCGGCGAGGCTTCATTGACGTAGTGCGCTTTAAGACGCATGGGGACCATAGATGCTGCTCGCTCATATTCCGCGCTGCTTTCAATGCGCTCACCGGTACCTGAACTTAACGACTACGTGCGAAGCGTTTCCTACGGGGATTCCTGCGGATATCCGCTACGGGGAGCACGATCATCGCGACCCCTATCCCGGAGATGGCGGAATACGGTTCAAGAAACGCGCCACACCGGCACGCACGCGATCTTGCAGCCTAAGCAAGTCATCGCGTTAGTGTCCCCGATTGCCACCGCCCTTGCGCCGCGCGAGGAAGCAGCCGATCAACGCCAAAGCTCATGACGCAACCACCGTACCGAGATTTCGAGGCGCGAGAAGGAGTTTGGCTGGAGGATTCGCCTAAAAAGTGTATTAACATTTTTCCCTGACGAAGTTATTTGAGCTTTGGAATGAATAATAAATGCATGACAAAGGAGAGCTTATGCAACGGCACCTAGACGACTTGCGATGCAAGCAAGACCAGTTTATCCATACGCTCTATTCAGTGACGCAAGGCGACACCTGCACCTGCGGGGACGTTCGTACGATCAGACGAAAACTGGGTTTCGATCACCACACGTGCGTGTCTGTAGTCAGCTATTTTATGAACAAAGGAATTATCGAGCAGCGCCACGAATCCCTTTCTCACCTCGTACAGTTGACTTCAAGGGGCATCGACTTTGTGGAGGTAACGTTTTCTGCCGTCACCCACGTGTTTGAAACGAAGTTGAACGATTGCGCCGATGGCGCCGCGTGTGTGTTTGAAGCGCAGAATTCGCCCGCACTTACGAAGTCACGAAGAAAAACAGCCTAAACTCGGTTCCACGATTGAGCGAAAGCGTGAACTCAGAAGCATCACGGACCGCTAGGTTTCAAGGGTTACAAGTATCAGCGGACGACCGAAGCAAAGGCCGTGCAAGTGCTCTGAGTGACTCTTAACGATGAGCTTGGCGAAAGTAGCATTCACTGCGGCGCGACGTGACACACATGATGCCATCTGAGCGCACACAAGTGACGGGTGGAGGGACAAAAAAATGGATGCATTAGAAGCTATTCTGACGCGAAGAAGTGTTCGACGATACACAGACGAGCAAATTGATGATGAGACGACACAAAAGCTCCTTGAGGCGGCGATGAATGCGCCTTCAGCGGCGAACGAGCAGCCCTGGGAGTTCATTGTTATCAGGGACCGGGCAATGCTCGATGCTATTCCGACGTTTAGCCCGTTTGCGAGCATGGTGAAGAGCGCGCACCTTGGCATACTCGTCTGCGCTGATACGAGGAACGTCATCGTTCCGGGATTCTGGGTGCAAGACTGTTCAGCGGCGACGCAGAACCTGCTCCTTGCTGCTCGCGCGCGTGGATTGGGAGCCGTATGGACCGGCGTCTATCCGATGGACGGGCACGTGGCAGGATTTGCCAAGCACTGCCAGCTCCCCGAAGGCGTGATTCCGCTGGCATTTGTGGTGGTCGGCCATCCGGCAGAAGAGTCGCCCGCACAACACAGGTTCAGCAAGGACAGGGTCCACTCAAACGTATGGTGATGTCACGTCGACCGGAGCGCACCGCTTCGAGAGGGCGCTGCCACCCGGATTGTAAACCGCACGTTTGCTACCACTATTCACGAGTCAGAGTTGTGCTGGAAGCCGACCGTTGACGCCGCACTTTCGTAGTGAAATGCTTAAGTACGATTATATCTGAATATATATCTAAAGACATCGAGTTAAGCACCCTTTGCAAACCGATCCAACGGAGCACTATGGACGACTATTTAATCAAATTTCTTGAAAACGCTGAAACGCTGTCGGATATCTTCGAAGTGGTCAAGGCAACCGTCGAGAGGTCAACGGGCATGAGCAGAGGCGGCATAATGCTCGGCTTGGCCAACCTCGGCAACCAACCAAACGGCTTCTTCGGCGCCTTCTACCCGGTCGGCTCGAACATCATCGTCATGAACCAGGTGCCCCTTCAGCGGATCAAGGAGACCGACCCCACGCTGTGGAAGCCCTACGTGTTTCACGTGCAGCTCCACGAGTACATGCACTCGTTGGGCTACCTGAGCGAGCGCGTCGTCAGACAGCGCGTCCACGCGATTACGAAGAACGCCTTCGGTGACGAGCACCCCGCGACCCTTCTCGCGGCAAATACCGAGCGGTTCATCCCGCACCTCGCGTACCCGAACGTCTCGTACCAACCGAAGGATCTCAAAATCAAGCTCGTAGAAGATTTTGATCGATCGAGCGCGAGTTACTTCGCGTAGTTTAATTTCTCGTGAGCGTCGCTTAAGGCTTTTTTTTCAGAAACGGCGCAGAGATTCTCTTTTGCGCGCGCTACCGCACCTTCCCGCGCACCAGCGACGCAAAGATACCGAGGATACAGAGCACCGTGAAGAGCGAAAACGCGAGTTGATTGCTCTGGAGGAACAGCTGCGAGGAACTCGGCGTAATCACTTCCTGTCCGATGATGAGCGCGAAAATGAGCTCAACGAGTGCCACGCTCACCACTTGCCCGATCGTGCGCATGGTCGCGACCGTTCCTGCTGCGAGCCCGTAGAAGCGGCTTTCAACGGAGCTCATAACGGCGTTTGTGTTCGGAGAATTGAAGAGGCCAAACCCGAATCCGAGAATAGCCAAACTCGCGATGACCAGCGGTATGGGCGTCGTCGCCGTCAAAAAAATGAAGGGAGCGAGACCGGCCGTGGTTATTACCATCCCGGCCGATGCGACGACCCGCGGTTCGGTCCTGTCCGAGAGCCGTCCAGCCACCGGCGACACGGCAACCAGCACGATGGGCTGCGCTATCAGGATGACCCCCGCTATCTCAGGGCTGAATCCCTGCACGCTCTGCAAGTAGATGCTCAGCAACAGGGTTACGGCAAACGTCGCGCTGTAGCTGATCAGCGCGGCCACGTTAGAAAAGGCAAACGCCCAATTTCTGACGAGGAGATTGACATTAAAGACAGGAAATCGCACCCGCATCTCCCAGACAACAAACGACGCGGCCGCAGCGACGCCAACGACGATGAGCCCAAGGCTGCTCAACGCGGGAATCTGCGTGAGACCGACCACCAGTGAAAAGAGGGCGATCCCGTAGACGACCGACCCGACGAGGTCGAACCGTTCGCCCCGCGCGTCGGCCCACTCCACCTTGAGCTTGCGCATGCTCACGAGGGCAATGATGATCCCCAGCGGGATATTGATGTAAAAGATGCTGCGCCACCCGATGTACTGCGTCATGAGGCCGCCGAGGAACGGGCCGACCGAAAGACCGAGATAGACGGCGGCAACGCTTATGCCGATCGCCTTGCCCTTCTCACCCGCTGGATACGCTGACGTGAGGATAGCAACGCCCGTGCCGGTTATCATAGCCGCTGTGAAGCCCTGGAATGCCCGAAATGCGATAACCGACGCGCTTGAAAATGAGAGCGAGATGAGAAATGACGCGACGGCAAACAGGAACGCCCCGTAGGCAAAGACGCGCTTTTGGCCATAGATATCGGCGAGCTTGCCGAACGGAACGAGAAAAATCGCCAGGGTGAGAAGGTACGCGGTCGCGACCCAGGCGAGCGCGACGGCGTCCATCGCGAACTCACTTGCGATCGACGGAAGCGCGATATTCACGGCGGACACGTCGAAGGGCGTGAGGAAGGAGGCGAGCGCAACGACGATGAGCACGAGCGTGCGATCCGCGACAGCGAGCGTTTGTGTATCGGTATCTCCCGGGGGCCCCAAACCGTCCACCTTCCCGTTGCCGTGCGACGACGTGATCACGTGTCTACCTCTCGGGCGCCGCCGCGGAGTAAGCCGCACGCGTAGGTGTGTTGTTGGTCTACCGTGCGTTTGAGTAACGTAACTCCTCACTTTTTGCCTTTTCGGAGTGTCAACGCGCCGACTCGACGCTTCTCAAGCACAACGGTTTTAACAAGGGCGCGCCAATCCCTCTTAGATCGCTGCGACCTAACGCGCGATGAGAGGTGGCTATTGTGCCTGCACCGAACGTTGACGAGATGAAGGATCAAAAAGACGTCAAGGGGCTGATCATCGCGCTCAAGGATGATGACGCGACGGTTCGCTATCGGGCGGCGCAGGCCCTAGACGAGCTGAGAGATTTGAGAGCCGTCTGGCCGCTCACGAACGCGCTCCGTGATGAGGCAGTAACCGTTCGCGCGCGGGCGGCCGAGGCGCTCGGCCGGTTAGGCGATGGCCGCGCGGTTGAACCGCTCGTTCGAGCGCTCGACGACGCCGGTGCAAACGTTCGCTACGCGGCGGCGGGCGCCCTCGGAGCGCTCGGCGTTCGGGCGGGGGTCGAACCGCTTATTCGGGTGCTGCGCGACGACGCCGATAACGTCGTTCGCACAGAGGCCGCCCGAGCCCTCGGAGCGTTGGGAGACAGCAGGGCGGTCGAGCCGCTTATCGATGCGTTGGCAGACGCGCACGACGACGTGAGCGAGGCGGCTTCAGACGCCCTCGCGGCGCTGCTCGGTCAGCGAGTAGGACAAGCGGTGAAGCTCTACCGCGCCGAGAGAGGCCGCCGACAAGCAGAACTGCGGGGTGAAGTAACGTGGGCACGCACACACAAACATGAGAGAGCTTTTTGCTCGCGATGGAAGAGAAACGTGACGCTCCTTCGCGGTTTCTATTCATTTCTCGACGTGTGCGAGGGCAGCGTGAGGACAAGGAGGCCGTGCGAGAACTATCACTGTCTCTACAATGACGTTGTGGTGAGCGGGTTTTGGCTGCGCAACGAGATGGGCATTACGGACGTTACCTCCAAAACAGAAGCGGATGGCATAATGCAGGCGCAGGGGGCAGTCGATTACACGCGCCCATGATAGCCCGGCTGTCTGGACAACGTCACTGTAGGCTGCTTTTTTGTCGTCAGGCGTGCGACGATTGTCTGTGGTGGCATTCCCAACGTCACGCGACAGACGACGTAGCTGTCTTGCCGAACCACACTGCATTTCCACCGGTCGACAACGCGAGGCCTGTGTAGTCGAGCGCCCGACCCAGCTACAGCCAATGCGCGGTTAAGACGCCCTGCGCGGGCTTATGCTGCGGCGTGTAGTCGCTATTGCCGGCACCTCCCGCCTTTGGGTTGGGGTACCACGACCACCAGAACATCCCCGCAAACCACGGCTTGTTGGCAAATACCCGCAGGGCGGCCTCATAGCAGTTGGCCTGCCCATTTGCGTCATAGGCGCCCACGCACAGTGCAGAGCCGCACCAAAGGCCTAGACGGAGCAGAAAGAAGCGCTTTAAGTACGGGAAGGAACTAGGTAGGAACTAACTAGTAAAATTCAACCCCTTTCGAATTATAATGGTAGGAGGTGAGACCGCTATGGCCACGTATATATGGCGAGGCACCTGGACCGCAAAAGGAATGGAGAAGATCAATGACCTGCCTCAGCGATACGAGATGACCCAAAATGCGTTCAAATCGGCAGGGGCAGAGTTGAAAGACCTCTACATCACCATGGGCACAGACGACTGGACAGGAATTGTTGAGGCCCCCAGCGAAGAGGTTATGATGAAAGCGCTGCTCACGATCGCCGGCACCGGAATGGCAAAATCTCAAACAATGTCCGCGGTGCATATTGCAAAAGCACTCGATATTATCAAAGAGCTTAACGAGTAGGCGCGGCTTGAGATTATTATTCACGGCAGACCGGGATATCGCATAAGGGTCTTTGTGGCCGCGCTGTGAATAGCCTCCAAGGGAAAAAAACTCTTGCTGAGAACGCTGAAACGGGGTACCATGAGACGCACACTTATCATCTTATTCGTGGTTCTAGCGTGGACGGGGCTCTACGTGGGCCCGGCGTTGGCGCTGCTCGCAAGCATCGTGCCGGCATATCGCAGCGTCCTTCTGACAGCAACGGGGTAGGCCATGGACGCCGCAGCAATACGAGCCGTCGTCGATCGCCACAAGAAATGGCGGCTGGGACAGCGGGGCGGGAGCAGGGCGCACTTGCGAAATGCCGAATTGCCCGAGGCGGAGTTAGGCTGGGTCGATCTCAGTGGTGCCGACCTTCGTAGCGCAGATCTTACCGCCGCCGATTTGAGCTTCAGTACGTTGTGCGATGCGAACCTGGCCGGCGCATCTATGGAGCGGGCAACGCTCTACGGGGCTAACCTGACAGGCGCCGACCTCGCTCGAGTGACGCTCGAGCGTGCAACAGTAGAAAGAGCGCAGCTCAATGGCGCGAACTTGGCGCACGCAAATCTTAGTAACTCGAATCTCAAGGGTACCCTGCTCGTAGATGCCGATTTACACGGCGCCGACGTGCGCTTCGCGGTGCTCATCGGAGCTGATCTCACCGGCGCGGACCTCAGAGGGACAAACATGGCACACGCCGACTTGACGTACGCCGTGCTCGCCGGGGTCAAGCTCGAAGGTGCGGTATTTTAACGAGAGCCGTGTGCGATCGGCCAGAGATAGGTTCAGTTGTCGTTGTGCGTGAGAGGCGCGTCATCGATCTAGAGAAGATGATTTATGTGAGAGCCTAAACACATTTAGCGTCGCCGATCGTATAACAAACCTCGTATGCGTAGAGAATTATCGTCCGCTTATCGGACAGCGGAGAATAGGGCTCAAGCGCTCGTAACGCGCGCTCTCCATAACTACACGAAAGATACGCCGCTCAACACCCTCGTTGTGTACGCGGCTATCAAAATTATCGTTCTTTTAGGCGCGATACTATTAAGCCTGCGCTATCAGCCTTCGGGGTTGTTTCAAAATCCCGTATTCCTGGCAAACTGGGACGGGAAATGGTATCAAGACATCGCGTACCAGGGATATGCCTTTAGCTATCCGAATTCGGCGGCGTTTCCACCGTATACCCCCTCTTTATCAAGATCTTTAGCTTAGACCATCCGACGCTCAGGGACCAGTGCGCCGTTTTTCCATCAACGCGCTCACGATCGTCGGGATGCTCCTCGCGCTTATTGGTGCAGATAACAGAGCTCATAGTTCGCGCTTGACGCGCTCCTTATCGGCTTTTTTGTGCTGGCGCCCTTTACCCGGATTCTCCTCTCGCAGGACAAACACGAACGGATCTGTGCAGCGTGCGGACTGACATGTAAGGCGTAAGACGTTTTACGATCGGTGCCTCAGTTAGTAAATCGCTCCGGCAACAATCAGTATCGCGATCGCGATCAGTGGACCGGCCAACGCTCCGTTAAATCACTGCTGGGTTGAGGTCTCTCGCAGGAGGAGAGATTCGCGAGTACGTCGAGATAATGCAACACACAAGAGACGAGGCCTTGTATCGACTTGTTGAGCACGCTAAAGCAGTCGGTGCTAACGGCGTAATAAGCGCTTATTTTGATTCGTCGGAGATTTCCGACTGCATGCACGAGATCTTGGCAAACGGAACAGCAGTGGTGATACGCTCGAAATAAACCCCCGGCTTACCCCTATCAGTTACTCCAAAGAAGCCTTTCAACGCCGTGCGTTAAGCGGCCTCGATGGCTCATTCGAAGCTTTCATACGCTTCAAGGAGACCACCGCCAAGACTGCAAGCAGGACTAACAGGATGTCGCGGGCCACGAGGATAGCCACCATGGTGGCTTGAAAATTCCCCAGCTCAGAGTAATGCAAGGGAAAAATATCGTAGGTGAGTCCACCGATGAGAACAAAAGTCGCTAAAATCGGTGTGCGCCATCGGCCGCATATTAGCGGAAAAATGGGTATTAGCCAAATGAAATACTGCGGCGAAAGGATTTTGCTGGTGGCCATCGTGGTCGCTAGTGTCAGTAAGGCATAAGCACCGAAACGGGTAAATTGGCTTTTGCCCGGTTTCACCTGTCGGTAGATAAACCAGTAAACTATCAGCAAACTGACCACCATAATGTAGGGTGAGAATCTAGCAAGAACCGTGGCCGCCGGGTTCACGATATTCAGCGAACCGAACGAGGACTCTGCTCTAACTGTAGTGAAGCCCAACTTAGCCAGAGCGAGTACAATTGCGCTATACGTGCTTTCTATCTGAACTCCTCTCTGGCTATGATAGCTTACCAAATTCAGGATGCTGCCAGATCCCAGAATAACAAAAGGCAGGATCGTGATCACGCAAACGGCGAGAAAGGTGACCACCCCATCGCGGATTTGTTTGAGTTGACGGTTTTTGAAATAGATGAGCAAAAAGATAGGTGCAATCACTATCGGGTATATCATAGTCAATGTACCCAAGGCTAACACGGCCCAGCTGGCATTATGCTTCCCAAGCCAGAAGAGATAGATAGCTGCGAGCGTCATGACGGCCGGGATGATGTCAAACGTTTGAATGATGATCGGCCCAACCGCCAACACACCCAGGGTATAAATTGACAGTGCTTTCCAACGGGGCTCTCCTAACCGACGGGCGATATCAAATATCAGAAGGAGTCCGATAATATCGAAAACCAGGACTTCGTATTGGAAAATCTTGGTATAGAGTGCATCAGAAGAAGTTATTATTCTGGGTAAACCAAAAAAGATCAGAGATAATGGAGGGTATTCGAGGGTAAAATCGCGGTACGGCAACAAACCGCTTGCGAGTTTTGAGGCGTCCGCAAAATATATGTTAATATCTATGTTCCCGGTCAAATAAAGGTGAAATAAGAACCCAAAAATAAAACCGTGAATCAGAATAAAAAGCGCGAGAGTGAGCCCTCCTCCAGATACCAGAAAGTTTCTGAAGTGATTGATCGCCCCGTTTAAGCTTGGTGGAGTTTTCATTGTACAAGAAGATCGGGCCGGACCTTGCTCAAATGCTCAATAATGAAGCCCGTAACAACTGCCTCGCCGACCGCCGCGATCAGATTTAATATCAGGACCGGGATCAGGTAGACGAACCCCCTTCCATCGTGTCCGTGGAAGGCATGGACCGTTTTGAATAACGTGCCGAAGAAACCCCGAACGGCGCGCGCTTTGTCACCATCGAGTCGCTCTTCGGTCGTAATCACGATCTGAGATGTTTCAATCCTCATTAAAGGCCCCTGAACATCAAACAAGTGTAAGAAATGAGGATCGTATTAAAAGGTTGTTAATTGAGGGGGTCCGAGGCGCTCATATTCGTTTTCGGCCTCATGCTCTCAGACAACTGGCACAAAAATATCGTGATCGGCATAATTGCCGTCGTCATCGCGATCCAGAACATGTTCATTTGGATTACCGGCGCGTGGCTCTACTGAAGACCTGGCTGGCACGTGCACAAACGACACTCTGACACCTTATTTGAGGGGACGGTCAGGCACCTATCCTATCGAACAGGCGTGTACAGACGTGCTCCGGAAGCTCACCCTCTGGCTAACCTAGGAGGTCTGCGAAAGGCAATGAACTCACTCGGGGACTAGCAGCGTGCTTGCGCCGTATAGAATCCCCGCTGCGACCACAAATACACCGACATAGGCAACAAGTGCTTGGCTCGGGGTGGCAGCGCTCAATGTGTTGTTGGCTACGTAGATGAGAACTATGCCAGAAATCGTGACTATCGCAGCTATAGCAAGCCCTTTGCGCCCCTGTCGAACACGGGCGCCCTTGTCCCCCGCTTGCTCCATATGATATCGGTCTCCTGACCGCGCAGATTTTACGACGACAAACGCTTAATCTCCCCACTTTGCTGTGTTCGCGACTCCGGACGGATCACGACAGAAACCAACAAGAAGAGTATAGATTTGGAGCCAGAATGGGTCTATTTGCTACGATCCTCATGCCGCACGCTCCAGGTGTGTAAGGCGTGTCCCGTTTGCCACGCGCGACGCAGAAAGCCCTATAACGGCCATCTTTGCGAGGTCGCCAGTGAATCAGAGAGCATTCAGTCGCTTTAACAGCACGAACCACGCTTCATCATGGTCTTTCGGAGCCGAGGGACAAACACCATAACGTGTATCAATACGGTCACGGCCAATACAACGACGTGTAACAAGACGATTATGAAACCTAATATCAGCAGAATTTTCATGAGCGCCAGTTTGCCTAACATCCTTCACCTCGCGTACGACAGTACGTCGTTTACAAGGACGTCACAGCCAGAGATAAACGTTTTCCATTGTTGACTTCGAACGCCTGCCCATCAACTGAGGACGCGGAAAGACGAGAATAACGTGAGGCATCCGCGAGATTGGACCTAGCGCTCATCAGTCAGCCAAGAGCGAGCGACGCAAGCGTGTTGGCTGCAGGCACACTCTGTGGCCGCACTGAATGACGATCAGCGAAACAACAGAAGGGAACGCCCATGGGCAGCGTCTGTTCTTCGCTTATCGCCAGCCGTTTATAGGAAAATGCGAAACATGAGGCGATGAACGAAAAAAGTGAGATCGCCATACTGGTCGCTGTCTCCATCGTTTCATCTCTGCTCTTGTACCTGCCCTTTGCGTTAAACGTTCACGCCATTCTGGGGGTACAACTGCCAGCCACGGGGATCACCGTGATTGAGCGGTACTACGACGGACCGCTCTACGCCGTGGTTTCAAAAACGTTCTACACCCCGAACGCCAATATCTACGGTGCGCTTGGCTTGCCGGCCGCGTACTATGCGGCGCACTTGCCTGGCTACCCGTCCGTGATATGGCTCTTTTCGCTCGTAACTGCTCCGCTGACCGCGATGGTGGTGGCGAACCTTGTGATCTCCGCCGGGGCAGTGGTCACTTTTTACGTGTTCACGACACGATTCAAACTGGTGCACGATCCATTTTCCTCCTCCCTGTTATTCCTTTTCTTCCCACCGCGTTGGTTCTTGTACCGGAGCGTTGGCGCATCCGAACCGCTTTTCATGCTCGTAAGCTTACTGATGCTCTACGCTTTGAAAAAAGATGCGCCGGGCAAGGCGACGCTCTACGGCGTCGCGGCTTCGCTGACACGGATATGGGGCGTGCTCAGTTTTTTTGTGCTGGTAGGTTCCTGGCTCTGGAATAAGAAACTAACACCAAAAAGAGTCGTATTAGCCCTCGCGGTCCCTGCTTCCTTGTTGCTGCTGTTCACGTTTTACGCGTATTCGCTAGGAAACTTCTTCGCCTACTTTGCGGTGAACAGCGGCCTCCTCCAGATTCCCCTGCTGCTCATCCCCGCAAGCACCGTTCTTCCTGAGAGCAGCAGTGCTTTTGCCGGCGAGTGGTACGTCGTGCTCTTTTTCCTTTATGGCCTCGGTATCGTCAAGCTTTATGAAAAGCGTTTCCGAGAGCTCTTTCTCTACGCGCTCGTTATGTTTCTCCCGCTGCTGTTTGTTTTCCACGAAGACATTAGCCGGTATTTGCTACCTATTGCACCGTTCGCACTCATCATCGGGTTCGACGAGATCATCCCAAAAAAGCGAGTCTATTTCCTTATCCCTCTCGCACTACTCTGCGTGGCGTCCTATCTTTACTGCGTGGCAGTCTTACCAACTAACGTGCTGCCACTTGACGCGCTTCAGCGTCTATCGCAAGCACTCGGAACCACGTGATTAAAGAAGACCGACTAGTGGCTAGGCATGACCAAGGACGTTTGGCCACATACGCCGCTCCGTTAATCTACCTGATCGTTCGCCTGCAGCCTCGCGCTCGGCATCAATTGGGCTTAGCGCGAAGCATGGACGATTTCATAGTCACACGGCCAAAACTGCAAAAAAAGCGGCCGGACATGGTTTTACTTATTAGCGCCCGTGCGCTCGTCCGCTGACGACAGTGTCGAACCAGAAAGTAGAGATGTGTGCGACGGCGTCGCTCGTTCAATGTAAGCGTCTCAATCTGCCGCACCGTGTATGCAGAAGTAGGCGCCACTTAGGTTATATTCCGCGTAGAGGGGGCAGCTCAAGCAGTTACACCCCTTCATTTCGGGCTTCTTTTCGCTCACGCCCATTGCGCAGTACGTGCCATCGGTAAGTTCGTTTTTTTGAAAGGTCGGACAGCCGGGGCAGACGCACTTCATCATGGTGTCTTGATTAAGTGGAACTTTCACGGGATTCGCCTCCAGATCGTCAACGCGCGCAGACTATTAATGCCTTTCTTTAGGCGTTCAACTTGGCAGAGGCGTGTGCTCGCGATCGATGGTCAGCAGTTCAATTACCAAGGAAACGAGCTAACGTGAAGTAGGAGCTCAATCTGAGTAATGTGGTAGTGAATCACTGAGGGCTTTCGATGCGTTCAACTCCTTTGAGCGTAAGCGATGCATACAGCGTGCCCTCATACGAAGCGATAAGCCCTTTTGCCTCCAAGTACTCGATGATCGTGTCGAGTGTCTCCCAATCAAACCCGTGCTTTTCGCCGACGTCATACGAATCAATTAAGACCCCGAATCGACCCTGTGCAATGGTGTACATTTCGCGCAAGAACAGTTGCTTTTTCTCCTTCATCTCAGCTGCAAAGGTCATCGCGTAATGCAATACAAACCTGAAGGGAAAAACGTTGCGAGTGCTGAGCGAAAATGAACTGGCGGCGCGCACCTCGTCACTCGTGCTCGCCTTCGCGGACGTACCGCAAATGCTCTGGACGCACGACGAAAAGCCCCTGTTGAGCAAAAACAAGCAAATAAAACCCAAACGGCTGCGTAAGTTTTTTGTAATTGCAGCAAGACTGTATGCCGAGATGGTTGAAAGCTGGTCTACCGAAGATGCCAATCAAGCGGTCGTAGCCATTGCCGTTATCCTCAAACGTTTCGGGGCCCTTCCAAAGGTGCTCGCAGACGCTTATCAGCACGAGATCGAAATTGGTGACGTTTCGGTAACGCGACGCTTCTACGAACAACTGGCGGTCAACTGTCCAGCCGCGCTTGACTACTTTACGGAACGCGTAGCTGACGAGCGCGAAAGCAAAAAAGATCGCGTCAAAGGCTCTCTTCGAAAGATCCCAATCGACTGATTAACGCGCGCCACATAGGCGCGTGCGCCTCCAACTCATTAGGGTTTTAAGAATCCGAAGTGCGCTATTCCTTCGATGATGCCGGCCGCGTAGTTTTCGCGCGCCCAGTACACGTCCTCAGGCAGCGCGTCAGCGTTGAGCTCCGATTTGTGGTTGCCGACGACGACCGCCAAAAACCCGGCAGAGAGCAGCTCGATGTCGTTCCCACTATCGCCGGCTGCGAGGACGCTGCGTGGACGAATTCGAAGCCTCTTCCTAACGTAGTCGACCGCTTCTCCCTTTCCCGCTCGTTTCGGAATGACGTCTAGGTCGGTCCCGCTCGAGTAGACAACCTTGTGTTCGATGCCGATTTCATTGAGCCGCTTATGAATCTCTGGTATGACGACATCGGCTTTGCGAAAAAGATGGTAGCTCTGCTTAAACTCAAACTGGCGCGACTGCTGGAAAAGATGCGGTATCGTCGCGAGTGCCTGGGGTAGCTCAAGGCGATCCCACTGACGATCGATATGCCGCGTCCATGCGTCATCCCGCCGGTAATCGGGCCCCTCATAGACTTCGGTGCCGACGTTACACAGCAAGTAATCCGGCTCGCGCAAGCACTCGGCGACCATGATCTCAAACATTTGGATCTTATCGCGGCCCGTGACGTAAGCGATAGTGACGTCACGATGCATCGAGAGCAGGGCGACCAGGCTTGAGTAGGCGGCGCGGTCACCCGTCAGCGTGTTATCGACGTCGGTGGCGAGCAGCTTCATACTCTCTTCTCATTGCGTCCCGTCGTATTTAGCATCTGTGAACCAAAGGCGTGCCGTCGCACGGAAGGAAGTCATACCGCCGGTCGACCCCGCGCCACCCACACGACGCGTCGCGCCTAACCGGGAAACCGCCTTGCGGACGCAACAGAAACGGGATTATTGCGAGAAAGACGAACACGATGGCATGCGAAGCAGGCGATACGAACGACAGTGAACGCCCTTGATCCGATAAACGCTGTTGCGAGAAGAGCCGTATCCGGGTGCTTTGTGGCCCTGTTGCACTATGGGCTGAAATGGGTTGAAGTGTACGATCCAAGCACCTTTAGTCGCGATACGTGCTCTTGTAGCGCACCTAACGCATCCAGAACCACGGCGTCGGACGCGCTGCCCTCAAGATCGATGTAGAAGATGTACTCACCGAGCGACCGCTTTGCGGGCCGCGACTCAATCTTCGTGAGGTTCAGCTGCCGTTCCGCAAACACGTGGAGCACCTCATAGAGGGCTCCTGGCCTATCCCGTTTCAGCTCGAGCACGATTGACGTCTTCAAATCCTCTTGAGCCGGCGGCTGTCCACCACGCCGCGTCACGACGACGAATCGGGTGAAGTTATCCTTGACATCCTGAATGTCCTCCTCAACGATCTGCAGGTGGTAGCGTTCCACAGCGCGAGATGAGGCAATCGCTGCCGCGCGTCGATCCTCGCTCGCCATGTGCGCAGCCTGTGACGTACTGCTCACCGCGACCACTTGCCGCCCAAACGCGCGCAAAAACGCGTTGCACTGAGCGATTGCTTGCCAATGAGAGTACACCACTTGAACGTCTGCGCCCTCGAGGGCCGCAAGAAAGTGGCGTATGGGCAAGATGATCTCGCGGGCGATCTGCAGCGGCATGGTGAGGAGCACGTCGAGCGTGGTTCCGACCGACCCCTCGATCGAGTTCTCTAAGGGGATGACGCCGCAGTCAAGCCGACGCCCGATAAGGTCGCTTGCGACGTCTTCTACGGTGGTGAAGTAACACAGCGCGTCTTCCCGAAAGCCCATGGCCAGCGCGGCCATCTCACTGTAAGTCCCTTCTGGTCCGAGCACGCCTACGAGCATACGTTGACCTTCTGGTCGCTTGCGTAATAAGGGTTCTTCAAAAAAGTTTATATCGGTAGCCGCGTTACAGTGTTACACTTTAACAATGTGGAAGAATTGACATGGAAACAGGTAAAGTAGTACGACTAGAGCGTATCACCAATCGCGACAGCGGCAACATCGTTATCATCCCGATGGATCACGGAATCTCCATAGGCCCGGTCAAAGGCCTTGTAAACCTTTCCGACATCGTGAACAAGGTGGCCGCTGGAGGAGCAAACGCCGTTTTGATGCAAAAGGGAATGGTGGCACACGGTCATCGCGGGTACGGCCGCGATATCGGGTTGATCGTCCACATGAGCGCATCGACCTCGTTGGGCCCCGACCCGAACGACAAGGTGCTCGTGTGTACGGTCGAGGAGGCTCTCAAAGTAGGCGCGGACGCGGTCAGCGTGCACATAAACGTCGGCTCGGAGACGGAAGCAAACCAGCTTCAAAAGCTCGGTCACGTTGCGGAACGCTGCAACGAATGGAGCATGCCCCTCCTCGCCATGATGTACCCCCGCGGTGCCAAGGTCTCGGACCAGTACGGCGAGGAGGTCGTCGCCCACGCCGCGCGAGCGGGCGCAGAGCTTGGCGCCGACATGATCAAGACGAACTACACCGGCGACCCTGATTCGTTTGCACGCGTGGTCGAGAGTTGTCCGGTGCCGGTCATCATCGCCGGAGGCCCCAAAGTGGAGACGGACACTGAGCTCCTTCAGATGATCTCAGACGCGATCGCGGTAGGCGCACGAGGCGTGGCCATTGGGCGCAACGTGTTCCAGCACGACAAGCCGACTCACATCGTTCGCGCGATAGCGCACATCGTGCACGACAACGCTTCCGTCAAAGAGGCGCTCCAAGAAGTAGAGCGTTAACGTTAAATGACTGAGGGCGATGTGCATGGTGGGAAATCATGAAGAGCGTGTGGATTAAGGCGGACGCGGGACCCTGGGAGGAACGAAAGCCGATCATTACCTTCGCGCTCGAATCGGGCGCCGATTGCGTGTTGGTCAGCGAAACTGACGTGGATGCCGTGAAGCAACTTGGCAGCATAACGGTGGCGGCCTTTGACGAGGGGCGAGACGATAACGCGGACATTCGCGTCGTGGGAAAAGGCGGAGAAGGCGACGGAACACTCCTTCTTCCAAGCACGACAACCGACGCGACCGACTACACGCGGCTAAGCTCGCTGGCCGCTGAGACGGCGGCCTATGTCGTGATCTCCGATAAAGCCCACGAGCGATTCGCACAAGAGGTCGCAACGGCGTGCAGCCACCTTATCATCATCGGAACGGATTGGAAGGTCATCCCCCTTGAGAATCTCATCGCCGCGTTGCAGGGAACGGTCGATATTATCGCAGGCGTAAAATCGTTCGAAGAGGCAAAAACCGCGCTTGAGACCTTGGAACACGGTGCGGACGGCGTGCTCCTCGATACCGACGATCTGTCACAAATCGCAAAAACGATCGAATTTGCGCATAAATCCGAGCACGTCATCGAGCTGGTGCCCGCCACCGTAACGACCGTGAAGCCTGTCGGCATGGGCGATCGCGTCTGCATCGACACGTGTTCACTCATGGTCAGCGGCGAGGGCATGCTTATCGGGTCAGGCGCCAACGGCTTTTTCCTCGTCCACGCTGAGACCGAAGAGAGCCCTTACGTCGCGCCGAGGCCGTTTCGCGTAAATGCCGGGCCGGTGCACGCGTATATCTATGGAGAGGAGAAGACGCGCTACCTTTCGGAGCTACAGGCAGGAGACGACGTGATGATCGTGCGCAGTGACGGGGAGACGCGTCTAGGCGTGATCGGCCGCGTAAAGATTGAGCGGCGCCCGCTCATTCTGATTGAGGCTGACGTGGACGGTACGACGATCAAGACACTGCTTCAGAACGCCGAGACCATCAAGCTTGTCGCGAAAGGAGGCACAGCCGTCGCCGTTACCGAATTGAAACCAGGAGATGTGGTCCTCACGCACTGCGAGCGAGCAGGACGGCATTTCGGCATAGGCGTCGAGGAGACGCTCATCGAGAGGTGATGAGGTGATTCAGCTAGGCGATGTGATTATCGGAGGAGACGAAGGACCAAAGATCGTCGGGGTCATATACGAGCCAGGCCAAGCGCGACAGGCCGTCGAAGAGGGAGCGGATATCATCGAATTTCGCGTCGATCTCGCTGATGACACGAACGGCGTACTGCGCGATCTCGACGAGGTCTCGCTACCCGTCATTCTCACGAATCGTCGAGTCGAAGAGGGCGGTAACGCCGCGATGAACCGCCGCGAGCAGCTCACCCCCCTCATCTCATACGCGTCGATCGTCGACATTGAGCTCATGGCGCCGGATAGGGACGACCTGATTGCTGAAGCGGCGACGCACGGTCGTCCCACGTTGCTCTCTTATCACGACCTCGACGGAACGCCTGCAGAAACGACAATGCTTGAAATCATGCGAACGGCAAATGGCTACGGCGACGTCGTCAAGCTGGCGGTCACCATTGAGCACCTGCGGGACGTGCCGAGGGTGCTTGACGTGAGCCTTGCCGTGCGAGAAGAGGGCGTGACTTTCTGCTTGGTGCCCATGGGTGCCCTTGGGTCGCATATCAGGCCACTTATGGGAATTTACGGTTCATCGCTGCTGTACGGGTACGTAGGGAAGCATATCTCCCCCAAGATGCGGCCGTACGGGTTCACCGGAAAGCGCGCGTCACCCGGGATGCTCAGCGTTTCACGGCTAAAGAGTGCAATTGAAGAGATCCGTTCATGGCAGTAACGACCGTTTATGGCGTGCTTGGCAGCCCGATAGCTCATTCGCTTTCGCCGGTCATGCATAACGCCGCGTTCGCCGCGCTGGACCTCGACGCAGCGTACATCGCCTTCGACGTAGACAAGGGGCGCGCCGAAACAGCAATACGCGGGGCGCGGGCGCTCGGGTTTGGCGGACTCAACATCACCTTTCCCCTCAAAGAAGCCGCTTTGCATCACTGCAAGCCTGATGTATTATCACAACGAATCGGCGCGGTGAACACAATCGACCGCGCGGGAGCGGGCTACAACACCGACGGCGTTGGAGCGGTCAGGGCGCTCGAAGAGGCCGGCGTCACGGTCAAAGACGCGAGCATCATGCTCCTTGGCGCAGGGGGCGCTGCAAAGGCGATCGCGGCACAACTGCTGCTCAACGGAGCACGCGTACTCGTTGCCAATCGGACGGTGAGCAGGTCGCTCATCTTGGCCCGGCAAATGACCGTTGAGAACATCGACTGTGGTTGTGGCGACATAGAGGCACACAGCCTAGATGAAGTCGATAGCCTGCTCCGCGAGGCACGCGTGCTTATCAACGCCACCACCGTGGGAATGCGCGGCGTGCTTGAAGGACATACGCTCGTAACCGCAGCCCAAATGCATCCCGGTCTCGTGGTCTTCGACATCGTCTATCACCCGCTCGAGACTCCCTTGTTACGCGAGGCCCGCGCAGCAGGATTACAGACAATTGACGGCGTGAAGATGTTGGTGCACCAAGGGGCGGCCTCCTTCGCCCTGTGGACCGCGCTAGACCCGCCCGTACAGACTATGGAGGCGGCAGTTCGCGAAGCACTCCGAAGCGCGAATGGGACGGACGACGAGGGAGGGCAGTAATGTCACTCAAAGCGGCAATCGTGGGCGGCCACGGAGAAATGGGGCGCTGGTTCGAACGATTTTTTGTGCAACGAGGCGTGGATGTCACGCTTGTTGGGCGATCATCGCGCGTCCGCTACGCGGACTACGACGTGGTTATGGTCGCTGTGCCCATCGACGTCACCTGCGACGTGATTGCACAAGTGGCACCCTACCTGAAACCAGACGCGGTGCTCTTCGACATAACGTCCATCAAGCGAGACCCCGTCAAACAGATGCTGGCCAGCGCCCCCCAAGGCGTCGAGCTCGTGAGTGTCCATCCCCTTTTTGGTCCGAGCATGCCCGATATGGAGGGGCAGACCGTCATCGTCACGCCGGTGCGCGGAGAACGCGGACGTCAGTTTCTCGTCAATCTCTTTGAGAGCGCTGGCGCTCGTGTCGAGGAGCTCTCAGCTGACGAGCACGACCGCCTCATGTCAGTGATTCAAGGACTAACCCACTTCGGCTACATCGCCACGGGCGCTACACTTGAAGCCCTCCGCTTTGATATCAAAAGCTCGCGCCGCTTCATGAGCCCCGTTTACCAGATTCTCATAGATTTCGTCGGACGAATCCTGGGGCAGGACCCCGCACTCTATGCCTCAATCCAAATGAGCGCCGATCGATCCGTCCGCGAAGCTTTTCTCACGCAATGCGCGACACTCGTTGACATTATTAACGCGAAGGATCGCGACGGGTTCGTTGCGAGCATGAAGCGCGCGGCAAAGCACTTCGGGGACGCCGAGCCGGCCCTAAAACGCTCCAACAAGCTTATTATGGCCAACATCAAAGAGCTGGAAGAGTTTAAGCGATCCATCGGGAGTACGCGCGGGCTCCGAAATGTCTACACCGGAGCCGTGCACGTCGGCATTATAAAAAGAGCTGCGTCGGACGAAATCGCCGTAGAAGAGGGATCCATGGAGGTTACCTTAAAGACGGAAAACGTGCAACTGATGACGGAAGAAGAGCTCAAGCAGTACCGACTAGCGCGCGGCCAGCGGTACCAGGATTTTTCCGCGGTGTTTCCTGCCGGGGCGGATCCCGATGTTGTGGCCCGCGTGCTTTCCACCGTCCCAGGGGTTACTGCGGTGAACGTCATCGATCACTACGCGCCGCGCGCAAGCTACACCTTCCGCGTCTCCACTTATCGAGACGGCAACGTCGGACAGCTGCACCGCGACGTGACGGAGCTGCTCGCCGGAATTGGATGCAGACTCCGGTAAGAAGCTGTCCACGTGTGACGCGGCTGCACCCCCTCTGTTCGATGGCATCCAATGGAGTTTGAGATGGATAAAGTGGAAACGGTCTTTGTAACAGGCGCTACGGGCTTCCTCGGCTCGCACTTGGTCGAATGCCTAGCGCATCGCGGGGCCGCCATCAGCATTCTCGCGCGGGGACGGCCTGACCGGCTTTCCCAAGAAATCCCCCGCTTGAATGTCGTGCGTGGCGACCTCAGCCACGCATTCTCGATCAGCGACGCTTCGACCGTGTTTCACTTGGCCGCCCAAGCCCACGTCGGGCACGCCCTCGATGATCCAAGCCGAACGTTCGAGACCAACACGGCCGGCACCATAACCGTTCTTGATGCCGTGCGGCGATCACCATCTGTCGAGAAATTCGTATTCGTGAGCACTGCCCACGTGTATGGCACTCCCAGGTACGTTCCTATCGACGAAGAGCACCCCGTTCACGCTCAAGAGCCCTACGCGGCAAGCAAGCTAGCTGCAGAAGCGTTCATATCCGCATACAGTACTGCGTACGGCATACCGACAGCGATCGCGCGACTTTTTAACACGTACGGCCCTCGTCAACATCCTGACTTTGTCGTACCCTCGATTATCAGGCAGGCGCTCACCCACGACTCGCTCACGATGGGTAATCTGGCCCCGACGCGGGACTTTACCTACGTAGATGATGTCATCGAGGCTCTGCTGCGACTCGCTGATGCTGGCCAAGGGATCTACAACGTCGCATCGGGAGTCGAGGTAAGCATTGAAGCACTGGTTACACGCGTGGCGCAGATCCTTGGTAAACGCATAACCGTAGCATCTCAGCGCGCACGGCGCCGATCAGCGGCCATCGAAATAGACAGGATGTGGGCAGATATCTCGCGCATCACTGCGCTCGGATGGCAACCCCACGTTGGCCTGAGTGAGGGGTTAACCAGGACGATCGAGTGGTGGCGCGAAAACCTTTAGTTCCAGAGGCGATAGCGGCAGTTCGCCACAGATGCTTTGTTAGACACGAAAGCGCGCTTAGCAAGCGCTGGTGATCGTTTCAGTATTCTGGCGTGCTAGGCGTGTGTTACACACGCTTCGTCAAACGAGGCGTGGACGAGCGTAGGCAGGGTACCCCACGTAGCGAGATTGTCTTGCACGATTAATAGGGCGCCAAGAATTCCGTTAATGTCCTTTATCGCGCCAAAGGCCGCTTCAGGATCAGTGCTCAAATTCCCAAGCGCCGATGCAGCAGCGTCAGCCAAACACGCCTTTTCGGCGACGACGCACGCGACATCTGCCGTGCCGAAGCTTATCGACGGGCCGACCGTCGCTGAGGACGTGCACACGCCGAGAAATGGTGTTGGCCTAATCTTGAATGCAACGTCGTTGAATGCTGACTCGCCCGCATATATCCCAACGGTCACCTCGCGGTCAGTTGACAGCGCGATGTCGCCCCCATTGTCGACGATGGCATAAGATGCGCCCGCGTCAACCATTGCCTCAACCGCGAGATCCGCGATAACACCCGCAACCGCAGCCATCGGGCCTACGTTCGTCGCAGAGGAGGCCTCTAGCATTCGGCGCGCTATCTCAGGAGGCGCCCCGACGCACTCATCGAGAGGTTCAAGTGCGTACTGGAAAAAAGGATTGAGTGCTATGAAAAGCTCAAGCTCGCGTCGGTGGCTGCGTATCGCCTCTTTTGCGTTTTCGATGTGCGCACGTGCGTCCGCGACGATTGTGACGACCGTTTGCTTGAGCTGAAAACTCTCCTTCATTCCTCTGCAGTTTTCAGAGCGCCGTGCGGACACATCGCAATACAGGTCTTGCAGAGCACGCACCGCTTGAGGTTGATCGAAATCGTCCTGTCGTCCTTGTACTCAAATACCTCAACAGGACAGACTGACACGCACGCGCCACACTGCACGCACTCAGCTTCATCGAATACGATTGGCGTGTCCATCTCGCGCACCTCAGTCCCACGTCTCCGGAAGGCTGCCGCAACCTCTTCAACGCGTTCGTCGGGCACGTCGATTACGATTTCCCCGATAGAGGCGTCAACAAATGCCCGATCGATGTTGAGGCGGACGCCCGTCTCGAGCACGACATCTGCAAGCAGCGGATCCTGCATAATCTTCTGTGAAAACTTCAACACGATCTTCACGGATGCCTCCTTGTCCTCCGCTTACCTACACGCGAGGAGCTTGCTTAGATCCTCACTGGTGATGATGCCGATGACGGTATTCGCATGATCGATAACAGGAAGTGCCGAGATGTTGTGCCGCTCGAGACGCCGTGCTGCGAGGTCGATCGGCTCATCAGGCGTCGCCGTCACGACGCGCCTCGTCATTATGCCTTTCAGGCTATCGCCTTTGTCTAGCGCAACCGCTTTGGAGATATCGTACGCCGTGACTATGCCGATAAGCTTGTTGCTGGCTGAGACAACCGGCAAGTGATTCACCTGCTTTCCGACGATGATCTTGGCAGCCTCTTGCACGCTGATCGCTTCACGCACGGTAATGCTTGGCAGCATCACTTCACGCACGAGTGGCACAGCAGAAAGTTGCTTCATAGGCTTCTGTGTGGCCCGCCGCGGGAGCCGCGCTGTCGGCAGGGCGAGCTCAAACGCGCCTTTTTGTATGCGCGCCGCGAGTTCACTAGCGATTTCTTTTGCCTTGAAGAAGCTCGACATGGATGATGTGCGCACTTCCTTGCCATTTAGATCGATCATCCCGGATTTGAGCTCCCCATAACTAACCGTCTTTAGTTCTGGCCGCGACCGTCGACCGACGCCGTAGTCGAGGATCGTCGTCTTGATGTCGGCATCGCTGATGGCAGTTTTTCGCGCAATCCCCTCGTTCAGTACGGGAATAGGGATGCCGATGCCCACGTACAGCGACGTGCCGTAGTTGTGGAGAATCGCCGCCCTCAGGTAATCGGTGCTCATAGCTTTGAGGTCACCGCACACCATAAGCGTGCCAAAGCTGTTCGTCGGGTCGTGCTGCGTCCCGTTGCCGACGACGTACCCCTGTGCACCGCACAGAAAGATCCTCGTCCCGATCCCGATGGTTTCATAGTCCGGATCGTTATAGATGGGTGAGAGAGTGCCCGAACCAGAGTACGTCGCGTTTCCGAACCGGGGAAGCAGCGTTCCCATATATGTGTAGAGCACTCTGTCAGTGGAGTTGGTTGCCACGTTGTACCGCTGGTAAGCGTTGCGCGGATTCAACATCGTCGCTTCGTTAAGGTCCACGATGGAGATATGGGCTTCTACGCTGCGGCGCGGATAGCAGTCGGTGGCATAGCCAACAGCCTTCACATAGACTTCTTTGCGGGCCACCAGATCTTCGATAACGTGTGCACCGCCGTACTCGAGGCCCCGCTTCTCCGAAAGCTGGGTCGCTCCTATGAACGCATCAACCGCAGCGACGCCGGTGTACGCCTCGACATCGTTGAGCCACACCTGACTCATCTTGATCGGCGGATCTGAATGGCCGAAGTTCATCCATACGCCGGACGAGCACATCGCGCCAAACGTCCCCGTGGTCACGACATCGACCTCTCGTGCCGCGTCCTCGGATCCCAGCTCGCCCACGACGGCAGTCATTTCGTCAGCTGTCACGACGTAAACGCTCCCATCGCGAATGCGCTCGTTGATCTCCTCTAAGCTTTTTGGCACCGCTCCTCCAAAGTGCTCACTGCACCGAGTGAACAGTGATCGTATGAGATAGCTATTATTTATTCTTGTTGCACTCTGAAATACGGCTTTTTTCGGTGCGCTGTTGCTGATTGAGGTTCGTTGAGCGGTTAGATCTGCGTGCGTTCAATGTTGGAATAGAACAATATTTAGCCCCCTAGCACGGTGTAAGAAAATAGAATGATTTCTGTCGTGATTCTAGCGCATAATGAGGCCGACGAGATAGGCAGATTGCTTGACGAGTTCAGTGCCTTTGAAGGCCTAGAGCTCATCGTTGCCGAAGATGCATCCACTGACCACACACCCGACATCGTGCGAGAATTCGCGACGCACCACAGCAACGTGATACTCTCAAGCAGCCCGGTCTTGGCCGGTAAGGGTGCAGCGCTGCGACGCGGGCTTGCTTTGGCAACGGGAGAAGTGCTCGGGTTCGTCGACGGCGACGCATCGATTTATCCCCGTGACTTCATGCGCGTCGCAGCAACGATCGAGCAGGGGGCCGATCTCGCCGTCGGGTCACGACGGCTGCGCGGGTCGATCATTGCGTGCCCGCAACCTTTCTCGAGACGGCTCTCGGGATCCATTTACCGCATGCTCGCCCACCTACTGCTCGACACTGCCATACGCGATTTTCAGTGCGGCTGCAAAGCGTTTCGGCGCGAGGTGTGGGACGCCATCACTATCACCTGCGACGGATTTGCGTTTGACGCAGAGTTGATCGCAAAAGCGCACCGAGAGGGGTTCAACATCGTCGAAGTGCCCATAACGTGGAGCAATAAGGCGAACAGCAATGTCAGCCTTACGCGCCATACTATGGCGATGTTGAGGTGTCTCCTGAAAACGCGCGCCGAGGTACGAGGGTGAGCGCTTGAACAGGAAGTACGTCGTCGCACTGATCGCGATCACTGTTGTGCTCGTCATTTTCAGGGTCGGATACTCGCTGGCCGTGTGGGGCGGTTCGGTCGACCCCGATCCGTGGAAGCTCCTCGGCGATACCAACAAATACGTGATAACCGGGCACTATTCCCCCTCCGCGACCCAGACGATGTACTACGGTGCCTACTCAGTCGGCCTCGAAGCGCTGCTTGCGTCGCTCACCGTTTTTACCGGCATTGATCTCACCGTGCTCGCGCAGTACTTCTTGCAAATAGCGACGCCTATCGTCATGGTTGTGGTTGCCTACCTGATAACGTCGCGTTCAGGTCGACTCACGAGCTGGGCAATCCCAGTGATGATCCTTCTCATCGGCGTATTCGAGGGCCTCACGCACCAACAGTCACGCATGATCGAAGAGAACGTCGGCTTCATACTCTTTTGCGGGGCCCTGCTGTTCCTCTACCTGTACTACGTCGGACGAACCTCGCGCGGGTATACGTTTTCGATGCTCACGGTGATACTGCTCGCGACCATCTTCACCCATCATTTGAGCTTTCTGCTCATCGCGATACTCACGATGCCGTTCCTCATATCCTCGCTCAAGTACGCGGCTCCCGCCTACGTCGCTGCTATATTTGTGCCCTGGTGGGGCTATTACCACGTGCTTAACGGCTACAACGGCGTGTATGTCGGTATCTTTTTTTACACGGCGGTAGGCCTGGCAGCGCTGTATGCAATATTTGCGCTGTGCTACGCTCTTTTTTGGCGTACCGAAGCTTCGCGTGCAGCCACCACGCAATCATTAACGCGTGTGGCGAACCTACTCGTGGGATCTAACGATTACCGACGATCTGTCGCGGCGTTGACGATTGTGCTTGGAGCTGCAGCGGTCGTGTACTGCCTCGCAACGCAATTACAGTCAGGTTACCTGCCTTTCTTTCTGCCTCTGGCTCCCCTCGTTGTTTACGCCGGTGCGTATTCGGTATCTCTCCGCAGCTATGAAGCTGATCAGGTGGACGTTGCATATCTACGATACCTGTTCCTAAGTCTTATTTTGCTCGCGGCTGTGACTGCGCTGGGATTTGTTTCGCAGTTCAGCGCAGGGACAGCAAACACACTTCCCGCTTACTCCAGCTCAATCGAAGCGCTCACGTCTCTGGATCTGGGCAGCCGTATTATCGTTTGGGTTGCTTTTGTCTATGGCATCATTGCCACCGTAGGTTTGATCTTGATATCACAAGGTGCGTCTGTCAAAAAAAGGTGGCTGGCTCCATCTGCAGCTGCGATGCTCCTCATATTAGCGGCCGTGAGCGCGACCGTTCTTGCGGTGAACTACAACTCAACCTTCACCGTGACTGCGCCGCCCGACGGCCGGGTCACCGCCGCCGCTGTCTGGACCGTTGGAAGAGACCCTGACAATGCCACGATGACCGACTATAGAGACGAGATGCTTTACTGGTACTATACCGGCGCCTTGGTGATGCACCCTTATGATAGTGGGCAGGCGAACTATACTGTGCTCAACTACGTCTATCCTGCATACCTGCAGCAATGGAACGGCGCAGGTCACACCGGAATTAACTACCTGTTCCTCACAGCTACGCCGCCAAAGTACTACTACGAGCACCTTCTGAACGGACAATGGAAGCTCAGCCCACAAAACGCCACGCAATGGAGCGGGCGCATCAAAGCGATTGACAACAACGCCGTAGTTAACAAGATTTACACTAACGGATACACATACTATTACAAGGTGGTCGGGGCGTAACGCAAGCGGCTTTCGCGGGGGCAGGAACCGTTCGCTACTCCTAAACGTGCCAAATTCTTATGTCTCAAAGAGAGAGGTTAAGTACGACGTTCAATAACCGACACATTGTGATACCATGATTTATCTTGATCACGCCGCGACCACGCCGATGCGCCCTGAGATCCTCGACGTGATGCGCACGTACTTTTTAGAGCGCTTCGGAAACCCCTCGAGCCTCCACACCTATGGACTTGAGGCACGCAAGGCGATCGAGGACGCGCGAGAACAGATAGCGCACTCGATTGGAGCGACCCCGCCAGAGATCGTTTTTACGTCAGGCGGAACTGAATCGGACAATATGGCTTTGCGTGGAGTACTACGCGATGGCAGTGGCGAGAGCGATCATATCATCACCTCCGCGATCGAACATCCCGCGGTCCTCGAGACGTGCAAGTTTCTTGAAAAGCTTGGACACGAGGTAACTTACGTTTCTGTTGATGTTGACGGCCGGATAAATCCTAGCGAAGTGGAAGAGGCGATTCGGGACAACACGCGACTCATATCAATCATGCACGCTAACAACGAGATCGGCTCAATACAGCCCATAGCTGAGGTCGGAGCGATCGCAGCGTCGCACGGCGTCTACATGCACACCGATGCAGTCCAGAGCGTCGGGAAGATTCCAGTGGACGTGGCCGCTCTCAATGTGGACATGCTCTCTATTTCATCACACAAGATATACGGACCGAAAGGGGTCGGATGCCTGTACATTCGGAAGGGCACCAAATTAAAACCGCTCATTTTCGGCGGCGGCCACGAGCGCGGCCTCAGAAGCGGCACCGAGAACGTGCCGGGTATTGTTGGCTTTAGTGAGGCAATGCGTCTGGCGATCGAAGATTTCGCAGACAATGTGCGCATACAAAGGCTCAGGGATGAGCTAATCGACGCCGTACTGCGAGAAATCCCTTACACTCGACTCAACGGTGGAAAGGAGCGCCGTCTTCCGAACAACACCAATTTCAGCTTCAGCTATATCGAGGGGGAGTCGCTTGTGCTCCGCTTGAACGCAAAGGGGATTGCTGGATCGACTGGTTCCGCCTGCTCGTCAAAGAAACTTGAACCATCACACGTGCTGCTGGCGATCGGCCTGGACCCCGTTGATGCTCACGGCAGTCTGAGGCTTACCCTAGGGAGAGAGACGACGGAAGCAGATGTTCAATACGTAAACGACGTCCTCCCAGAAATCGTTGATCAGCTGCGACAGATGTCGCCCCTCTATGCGTACAGGGATGAGGGCTATGGAAAGCCCGAATAGTTGCTAACGGAGCCACCGACGACCTTACATCGGCGTTCGGCGGCCTGCTACTCGTTTGGCCTACTGTTGCGCGCTGGCATTGATAGGTCACGGTGTGAATGGGCCGGAACACGCATAGCTGCCGTTTTTAAGCAGGATCGTTTTAGCTCTGTTGCCGAAAAGGCCAGCGACTTCTCAGCGGCCCCGATGAAAGGCTCATATGGGAGAATAACAATCTTGCATCTGAAAGAAACGTAACCGCGCTCGCTTCGTGCTTCCCGGATCAATGCCGAATAACAACACGTCCATAGTAATCCCTACCTACAATGAGCGGGAAAACATCCCTGAACTCCTGGAACGAATCCATCGTTCGATGGGACCATTGGGCCATCCTTTTGAGATCGTCATTGTTGATGATGACAGCCCTGACGAAACGTGGAAGGTCGCGTCGCAGCAGCCAGACGGTGATCGGGTGCGGGTCATACGAAGACAGGACGAGAAGGGGCTCGCGACCGCCGTGCTGACGGGGATTCAAGCAGCAAAGTATGACATCGTAGTCGTTATGGATGCTGACTTGCAACATCCTCCCGAAAAGATACCAGAATTAGTCTCGCGCGTGCAAAATGGAGCAGATATAGCGATAGGAAGTCGTTTTGCTGGGCACGGCGCTTTGGAAGGGTTCAGCCCGTCAAGACGATTACTGTCCAAAGGTGCCGGCCTCCTCGCCCGAACGCTTTTCAGAGAGATACGCAGCATCAACGATCCCGAGTCCGGGTTTTTCGCCTTCAAAAAGAGTGTCATTGCCCACGCAAACCTGAGCCCGGTAGGCTATAAGATATTGCTTGAGATCCTTGTGCAAGGAGATTACACCACGGTCTCAGAGGTCGGCTATACGTTTGACAAACGCGAGAATGGCATAAGCAAATTCGGAGTGAAAAACGCGGTACATTATCTTCGGCACACGTGGAGTCTCTTCTTGCGATCGGGCGAGTTTCATCGTTTTTGGAAATTTGTGGCCGTAGGCGCCGTAGGCGCTATTTTGAATTTAGCCGTATTATATGCGCTTACGGAACTCGGTGTTTTCTATCTGCTAGCGGGAGTTATCGGTATAGAAGCAGGCCTTTTGTCCAACTTCTTCTTGAACAGATCGTGGACATTCAGAGACAGAGGGACAAGCGGGCTTCGATACACACTCACGGCCCTGTATAGAGATCACGCCGTGCGGGTTGTTGGGGTTGTAATCAACCTACTGATCTTGTGGCTCTTGACAAGTCTATTCGGTGTCTACTATCTCACGTCGCAACTCATCGGAATAGGCGTCGCGATGGTGTGGAACTATGGCGGAAACCAGTGGTGGACGTGGGAACCTTTATAATCTTGCCATGCTCACTCAGCTCCCCACGGGGCTGGAGAGCTCTTGCTTTGATCGCCCTGCACGAACGCCTCGCGGACTATTACTTTCACCTCGTCAAGAAATCTGTATGGCTTCTTCAGTCGATTGGACGCGGTGGACGTCAACCCTGCCATTTCGGTATAACGTGATGTCACATCCTTTGTGGAAGAAGCGCGCCACGCCGAGTTTTTCAGCGCACTTCCCCGTATCGCGCAGAATCCGACACAACACCTCCATTGAAAATGGCTTGTCGAACGTTGCTTCGACCAAAATGCCGCCTCCTTTGCACGGCCTTACTGAACGCGCGTTGTACTTTTCTTCTGGCGGCATAGGAGCTTTAGTGATGCGTTTCGGGTCTTTCTGCTCCGATTTATGAACTCAAAGCTACTTATCACGTTCGGAGAATGACCTGCCGTTATTTCGGCTCGTTGCGGTCTTTTGTCCGGCTCTTCGCCCTATTAGACGCACCTCGACGTAGCAAAAAAAGAGTCGCTTGGCGACGCATTTCACCATTCTCGTGGCTAATGATCCTAAAATGTGGGCACATATTGTCCTGATCGCAGCCGTTAAGTCAATTGTGTTACAACGGTCGAGTGTCTATGTTGCATCGGCTTGTGCCGACATGGCGGAACGGCTACGCAGCCGCCTGCAGAGCGGCTTATCCCGGTTCGATTCCGGGTGTCGGCTTCGTGTATTTATTTACTCTTCCGGGGGATAGTCGACGGCAAGTGGACAACGGAGCAGCACGGTACTGAAGATCTGTTTTAGATATTGCATCGTGCAGATCGTTATCGCGCATTACGCTGTCCAACGTAATACTTTGTTGCTGGGCGAAGCTTCTGCTGCTTATGCAAGAGCGATCAGATGGATCCACTAAGCCTGCTCATAATTTTCTTCGTTTCTGTGTTCGTCGGAGTGATCACCTCGATGCTTGGCATTGGAGAGGGAGTTCTTTTGGTTCCGTTTCTAACACTCGCGGCAGGCATCCCGATACAGATTGCAATTGCCACAAGCCTTGTCAGCACGATAGCCAACTCCAGCGCCGCGTCGATGACGTACGTCAAAGATTGCAGGTTAAATCTACGGCTTGCTCTGTGGTTTGCCATCACCGCGACCGCCGGGGCGATCATCGGGGCCCAAATAGCAGCGCAGATAAACCGGACACTGCTTACTGAGGTCTTCGCTGCGGCCCTCGTCGCGACGGCTGTCGTTATGTTTCTGCGACGCAAGGAAGTCGGCGCTGTGCAATCTACCAGACTACGTGACGCGCAGTACGATCGATTCCAATTGGGCGGGAGCTATACTAACGCCACGGGTGAGCGACTAGTAAGCTATCAGGTAAGAAACCCGCTCTTAGGGCTGCTAAGCGGATTCGTAGCGGGCAACGCATCAGGACTGTTAGGCATTGGAGGGGGAATCATAAACGTACCAGTTATGACGCTCGGCATGCGAGTTCCTATCAAGGCAGCGACCGGCACAAGCGCACTAATTATCGGGCTGACGACCGCAGTCGGTGCGATTATCTACTATGCAAACGGGTTCGTGCAGCCACTGCTCGCCGCAATTGTGCTTGAAGCGGTCTTTTTGGGGGCCCTGATCGGGCCGCGTCTGCAGGGCAAGATTCGAAACGAAGCGCTAACTGCGAGCTTTGCTGTGGTATTAGTCATTTTGGCGTCGCTAATGCTATTGAGGTCATAACGTGAAAGAGGTGGTTCTATCATTGGAGGAGAAGCTTCAGGTTTAGCCAGAACATTGGCGGTCTGTTCTGCCGTCAGCATTTCTGTGTGTCTGATTGGCATTTTTCTTTTCGCTGCTAACCCGGGTTTAAATAGTGACACGACGCTACCTCTCAAAGACACGGTGACGGGCCTCAAATCTCCTAGTGCGTCCAGCGTCACCGCTTTGGGAGTCCTACTAACAATAGTTTCTCCGTTGGTCTGGGTCAGCGTGGCACTCGTGAGTTTCGCGACGAAAAGGAGCTTACTGTATAGTTTCTTAAGCATCTTAGTCTTGTTTTTGATGCTGCTCAGCATAGCAATATCCTTCAAGTAGACCGCATTCAGTCGCACAGAGAATGAGAGCGCAGACGGGTTGAACAGAAGGCTCTGCACCACGCTTGCAAAGGTCTCACCTCTTGCAATAAAGAACGTAGCTTCGCAAGCCCATGATTACGGTTCGATGCATGGCTACCAGACCACGCCGCTCAGGCAAGGCATTTCTAACCAACCTCGACCTAGCTCGCGCAGCAAAGTATTGGACTTAATCCTTGCGGTTGGGGCAAAAATGGCACCTAACGATTGCCATAAGCTCGTCAACGCTAACTTCTCCGTAGTGAGTACCAGGCACGAGTATGCGCGCTATTCAAGACAACTGATTCTCCCCGAGATCGGGACTGAGGGCCAGTCCGCACTGCAGAACAGCAGCGTTTCGGTAGTGGGATGCGGAGCCACTGGCTCGATAGTCCTTAACTTATTGGCGCGGACAGGCGTCGGTGAGCTGACCGTCATCGACAGGGACTTCGTAGAGCTGACGAACCTCCAGCGACAGGTCTTGTTTGACGAGCGAGACCTCGACTTGCCTAAAGCGCTCGTGGCTTCTGAGAAGGTGAGACACGCAAACTCAGACATTGTCGTCCACGACATCATTAAGGATCTCAACTTCAACAATGCGGAAGACATCCTCGGACATTCGGATCTGATCGTCGATGGCACCGACAATATGGAGACGCGCTTTTTGGTGAATGATGTCTGCACCAAGCACGAAATCCCGTGGGTATACTGCGGGGCGGTTGGAACTCACGGGATGGTGATGCCGATTATCCCTCGCGCAACCCCTTGCCTACGATGTTTCATCCCAAACATTCCGCCCCAAGGAGTTCTCCAAACGTGCGATCTGGCCGGGGTGCTCAATACTATACCCCCCATCATCGCATCAATTGCCACCACGGAAGCTATTAGGATCTTGTTGGGCAAACAGGCGACCGATACAAAACTTATCATATATGACGTCTGGGAGCAAACCCTGCAAAAAATGAACGTTGTAAAGGATCCCTCCTGCCGATGCTGTGTCGAGTCGCAATTTGAGTTCTTGGACGCCAAAAAGGGCGATAAGATCACAACACTCTGTGGTCGCGATGCCGTTCAGATTACCCCAGCCCGAGAAGCCACCATCAAATTAGCGGAGCTTGCCGGCAGTCTCGACCGGATCGGGCGGGTTAAGCATAACGAGTACACTCTGCTGTTCAAAGACCCGCATACCGACTTCGAGATGACCCTTTTCCGTGACGGCCGCGCAATAATCAAGGGTACGCGCGATCCAGAAGCTGCCAAGAGCATTTACGCTCGATACGTAGCCAGGTAAGGACGATTGCTCTATGCGCCAGAGGGATCCCACTGCGTTGTGCGCATTTCGCATTTTTCCGGGCGTACTACAAAGCCTCTTGTAGCCCACACTCGTAGTGTGGCGGCGCCGTATGCACCTCATTAATAAGCGATACGTCGAAAATCTCCCTCTCACTCATTCGCCTCGAGATGTACCCGAACGCTTCAAGCGCGTTCACGAACTTCATCGTCGATGAAACGTATTCCGGAGGCAAAGAAGCGCAATACTTTGGAGAGATCTGATACGCTTCCGCCACAAAAGCTGCATCCACCACCCCTGTCGTTCGAGCAACGATGCGCGCGCATTTGCCCGGGTGATGCCTAATCATCTCACACGCAATCTCGTGAGCGACGAGAAACCTCCGGAGAACATCCGCGTGACGAGCCAAATCGTCTCTCATTGCCACAATTCCGTAGCTTGGGTTAAAGGGCCATAATCGTGCGGGGGGCATTATCGTGTGTGCCCCATAGTACCTCCGAGCTGCTACGGCGAGGGCAGGCGTGCCTGCAGCCGCTGCTATTTCAGCTTCCACGAGCGCATCGGGAAGAAAATCCGCCCAAGCATAATTGTTCACATGGACATCCTCGATATGATACTCTTTCAGCAATTCGTTGACAATAACATCGTGAATCGAGCCCCGTGGTGGACAGCCTATGGCTGTCCCCGAAAACTGGCTGAGAAACGCTGGCATGCTCCTGCACTGATCAACCGTTCTCACACCTTCTCCCCCGACCATCAAAGTTCCTTCAATGTGCCCTCCAGCGATGCATATAAGCCTAGTACCTTTGTCAACGCCAATGATAGCGGGTGGAAGCCCGACGTAGCCGATGTCGAGGTGTCCATCGCGCATGGCATTCACAAGATCGGGGCCCGATGGGAAAAGTGTCCACTCGGCCTCAACGTCATTATTCTTCAGCAGGGCTGTACCCATAAGGAGGAACGAAGTATGGTACAAAGTGGGAAGATGCCCGATTCTGAGTACGAGATGATTATCTTCCTTTATCAAAATCCGCCTCCGCTTGCTTAATCGCATTTTCTAAGACGTGCATGCTCACATTTACGCCTTTGGTCACAATGAATTGGAAATCAGCGGAACAATTACGAAATTGTGACGTCGAGTCATAAGAAGAGCATTGGATATCAAATCGCAGCATGAGCAACGAGACCAAGTTATCCCGAGCTGATTTACGAAAAAAGGGCTCGTCGGTGCTTTGAATAGCGCATCGTCCGCTTTCGGCATTTTAGAAACAACAGATCTCACTCTAGTTTCCGTGGAAAACGCTTGTGAACCCACGCGAATCAATGGCACCTGATGCATAATAATAGTGAGCGAAACTACCTCGTCTAAGCGAGTGAGAGCAAACAGATTTTCTTCCGCCGACCGCCTTCTGGTCGCGCATGCCGATTATCTGGAAGCGGATACTCGAATTCCTGTGATTCTTAGTCCTGCCTAGCATATTCCTTCTTCCTAATGCCTTAAAACTGGCTTCGAACCTAGTTTCGCATATCCGTTCTGCTTACTTTTTTCCCTTAATAGGTTAAATCATAATTATTTCTATTACTTAGAGGATAACTTTTTGTCTCTTTCGAAACTTATTTGTAGGCACCAGATGAAGAGTTATGTATGCACCGTGATCAGATGAGTGAAATTACCGTCCTCCCGGGAACCAACCGCAATGGCAAAAGAGAAGGGTTTGACCAAATAGTCATCCGCCCTGGGGATACCCTCTCGATCGTGGGGCCAACCGGGTCTGGAAAATCGGCATTCATAAATGATATCGAAGTGCTGGCGCAGGCTGATACGGTTACGGGCCGGTGTATTCTCGTAAATGGCGTTCCTCCTTCTGATGAGATGGCTCGAGATCCGTCGAAAAAACCGATTGCACTTATTACGCAGAGCACGCGTGTGATTGCAGATCTGGACGTGTCACGTTTTCTGGAGCTACACATCGAAGCGCGCAAGCAAACGCACATCAAAGACCTCGTTGAAAATACGATTGGGCTAGCAAATGAGTTCACAGGAGAGCAGATTACCGGGGCCATGCGCATGACCGCCCTGTCAGGGGGGCAGACGCGTGCGCTTCTGATCGCGGATGCGATTCTCATCGGAAGGACCCCGATCTTACTCCTCGATGAAGTGGAAAACGCGGGTATCTTCAAGGAACGCGTCATTTCGTGCATAAAGGAGTGCAGGAAAACGGTCATCTTCGTGACGCACGATCCCTATCTCGCCCTGAGCACGGACCGGCGGATTGTGATGAGCAATGGAGCTGTAGTCAAAGTGCTTGAACCTCGCGAACGAGAGAGGGCGACGATTGCACGTGTTTCTGAGATCGATGATCTGCTCTGGGACCTCCGCGAGAGAATCAGATCTGGAGATTTAATCGGTGAAGAAGACGCAATAGACGAGGAGATAGGGGTACTGGCGTGAAACTCGCCATAATCGCGGGACCCGCCAGCGTCGGGAAGACTGCGGTCGTTCGGCAGATCATCCGTGAATTTCGCGAGAGCAGCAATCCGGCTTATGTGAAAATCGACGTCGTTCGCGCGTTTGAAGACGAGGAGCTCAGAGAAGAATTTGGGATTCCGACGCGCAAGGTGTACTCCGGTGACCTGTGCCCGGATCACGCGGGCATTATGGTGCTCCAAGACGCTATTTCGTGGGCGCAGAACTTAGGATCGGGCCTTCTCATCATCGAGAGCGCTGGTCTCTGTCTTCGATGCACCCCCTACACGACCCAGTCATTCGGTATCGCTGTTCTTTCAGCAGTCTCGGGAAGCAACTCACCTTTGAAAATGGCGCCGATGATTGCTCAGGCCGACATGGCCGTTGTCACGAAGACTGACCTCGTTTCGCAGGCCGAGAAGGAAGTTTTTCGCGAATACATTAAGGAGGTCGCCCTCTCAATCGACATTATTGAAACCAATGCGACACAGGGCACGGGTATGCGGTATCTGATGAAAGCGCTCGCAGCATATCCTGATCTTAGCGACGCCGCGCAAATCGTCCTACGCGGGTCACCTCCGCTTGGAGTCTGTACCATCTGCGTCGGGAAGAAGGAAATCGGATGGCAGCACCATTTTGGCGTGATACGGCCGCTCGAGGAGGCCGATAATATTTATCGGGGTGACTAAGCGTGGCCTGGGTGCCGGCCGGAAAAGACTGTGGAGCCTGCGGAACGGCCACGTGCGAGCAATTTCTTTTGCACGTGCGCGCGGGAGAAAAATCGTACAAAGATTGTCCTTACTACGAAATAGATGCGGGCGTGCGAAGGGAAGCTCCAAGCTACTCTGGGACTGACGTGCTAGGGAATGAGTACGATTTCGTGCTCCGCCCTTTGCCGGGCGAGCCCTCGGCGCGCAAATTCATCGTTCCGTTTCGCGCCGATTTGGTGGAGCGCTGGAACATTACAGCAGGAGACCTCGTGACTGGTCGTCCCGCCGGTCCAGGATGTCCGTTGTATCACGCTCTCCGCGTTCTCTCCGCAAATCCCATAACAGGAGTTCTCGAGTGCCATACGCTGGGCCCGCTTGCTGCTCGAAAAGAAAAGTCACACGACGTTCAAGCCTATAACGTGCACGCGTTCGAGGGTATTGCGGAGGTCATTCACCACGCACCGGTTATTGGGAAGAGACAACGCTTCTTGCCTGGATACTGCATGCTCAATCTCTCGCATACCGCAGTTGTTAACATGGTACTAAAGAAACGAGCTGGTATTCACGTCCGATTAGAGGACATACGGATTTTGTAATGATGAATCCGACGCCCGGCAAGCGCCGGTCAACGGTCATTTGCTGACTTTTTTCTTCCGGAACACAGCGCAATGTCCATGCTGCCTGACCGCAGCCACTGGAGATCCAAAGTAACGTAGGTAAACCCAAGCTCCAAGAGCTTATTGGTTATAGTAGACGAATGCGTGAGGACCTTGCCGGCCTCTTCCCTGTCCACTTCAATGCGAGCGAAGTGATCGTGATCTCTGATTTTCACTTGCGTGATGCCAATCGTCTTTAACGCACGTTCAGCGTCTCTAAGCCTTTCAATTCTCTCGCCCGTCATAATCGTGCCGTAAGGAAATGAGGTGAGGAGACAAGCGACGGACGGCGCGTCAGCGTTCGATAAGCCGAGTCTGCGCGCAAGGCTTCTCACTTCATCTTTGGTGAGATCGAGCAACGGCGACACGACGCCGAGTTCTCGCAGAGCTTTCAGGCCGGGTCTGTAGCCATTAAGATCAGACGCATTTGTGCCGTCCATGACCGCAGTGAAGTGTAGGTCCTCAGCTAGGTCGCGCAGCGCGCCAAAGACCAACTTCTTGCAGAAGTAACATCGTTCAGGATCGTTCTGCTTCACTTCGAATACAGTCAACGGATCGAGGGTGATCACAATGTGGCGAATGCCGATCTCGTTGGCGATCGCAGCCGCGTGCTCGACCTCGCCGTGATGAAGCGCACCGTTGTCTATCGTTACGGCCACTGTTGCATCTCCGAAAGCCCGTTTGGCAAGCGCAGCAACGACCGAGCTATCAGCTCCGCCTGAAAAGGCTATCACTGCACTGCCATGCGAGCGCATGTATGCTACGATCCTTTCAAGTTCAATATCTTGAAGGGCGCAGTTTCCCGCTGTTTCTTTGGTGAGTCGGATTGACATTATCTAGTTGCACTCGACACGATCTTGATATAATGCTACAGATGATAACAATTCTTGTAAAGAACTTAGCAAATATATATTCCAATGCACGAGTACCTTTTTACAATTTGAGCAGACGTGATGACGAAGGCCAGCCGACATCCTCGCTGTGACGATGACGGTAATCACAGTGACAGGTAACTGCACAGCCTCTGCGCAAGTCGATGGCTCCTCGACTCACGGCGCACAATGAATAAGGCAATTAAACGGGGACAACTTGCGCGCGTCATTGCAGCGGGCGGCTGGTCAAAGGCACAAATGAGGGCACAAACGATGGATAAGAGTGCGGAGACGAAAGCTTTCCTTATTGCAGAGGGAAGCGTGGACATTGATGAGGGCATACTTGGGCGCATTACGACTCCTGCGTCCGGGCCTGGTGCCGGACTCACGTCTTTTTTCTTTCGATTTAACGGTCACCGGGTGCGCCTGGGAATAAAACACAGCTCCCGTCTCAAGGCATCGCTTGAAGGAGATGAAGTGGTCATTCGCGACCACGAAAAAGAGATCGTCCGCGGGTATCTTGAGGATGCCATTGCCCATTGCCCTGAACAAGCGTATATCACGGTAAGCGAGGTGTGTATATTCGACTGCCAGTACTGCCCGGTGCCACTTTTGGGAGGTTCGGTAAAAGACCAGAGCGATGTTGAAACGGCGATAGCAAGAATTCTCGCCGATCCAAAGCTCGCTCATAAATTAAGAGCCATAGCGTTGACTTCCGGTGTCGAAGAGTCACCAGAGCGCGAAGTTGAAAGAATCGCAGCTATCGTTCGCGCCTTAAGGGCGAAGTACGATCTCCCCATCGGCGTGTCCGTCTATCCTACCGAGAACTCCACAAAGCTATTGAAGGACGCTGGAGCCGACGAGCTAAAGTACAACGTGGAGACGATGGATCGTCTGCTCTTCAAGACGATGTGTCCAGAGCTTTCACTTGAATTCATTATGGAAGCCCTCAAGGACGCTGTAGAGGTCTTCGGCCGAAACAAAGTCTTTTCCAATATCCTCGTCGGGTTGGGAGAGGATGACGACACGATCATCAACGGCATGGAAGAACTTACTGGAATAGGCGTGATCCCCATCCTCAGAGCAGTTGTCGAGCATCCCTTGCGCTCGCAAACAGGCATGCGACGACCGGACGCAGAACGACTCTTGCGATTAGCGCGAAAGGAACGCGAACTGCTAGACAAACACGAGTTGCGGGCTGACGTAGCGCAAACGATGTGCGCGCCGTGTACTGGCTGCGATCTTGTACCGCACCGGGACGTCTAGCGCTGACGTACATCCGTCCAAATGTGTGCTGCGCACAAGGGGGGAGAGAGCGGCATGGCTCCTAAACTGAGTTTACACAGACTGCCCGCACCATTGACCTTCTACGTGCAGATAAATGCACTCTCCGAGTCGCTTAAGGCAGGTCGCAACGCTCCAGGGTATTTATGGCCCGGACCTGTTGCGAGATCTTTCGGAATGGAAGTGGAACTATCCGCCAGCCGGCGACAGCGCCGTGTGGGCTTCTATATTGCTCAACGCACTGCGCCACATCGTTCAAGCCATCGCCCGCTTGGTCGCGCGTGTCTCCTTGTTGGTCGTGAACAACCACTTCTTGCGATTTAGCCATGGCAGTTTGTTGACCCACCGCATTTTTTTGAGGGGGGGGGCATCGAGAAAAACCGGCTAGAAATCAAAGGAAATCGAAAAAAGGAACAAAGAATCTACGAGATTTCTTCTTAACTATCTCAAAGCCCGACGTATCACTTGTAGGCTGCCCGAAGTTCCAAAGAGCTGTTAAAAAAGAGGAATAAATCGCCTTTATTCAACGATAGTTCACGAAGGGACCACAACGGCGTCCACAACCAAGTCATATTCTTCATCCTCGTCAAGGTCGTGGATCCGCACCTTTTCCACCTCTGAACCCCCGGATACTTCCACAAGCTCTGCCTGTTTCAAATGTTTAATATCGGATCGTTTTACCTGAGTCTTTAATTCATCATTCACCGCGAGCTGTTCCAAGGGTGACAATAAAATCACCCGACCTGTTACCTTCGTTAATTCGAGCGCAAATTCAACGCTGTTTTGATCAAATTCCACGACCAGCACGCGCTTGTCACGAAACTGCTCAGGATGCTCATAACCAGTGAATACACCTTTCCCCACGAATTCCGCAAGGCCTATGACGTTCTTCACCTCACCGGCAGGGCAGGCGAAGCGTGTTTCACCGAGCTCTATAGGTCCTTTTTTCCCTTCCCGGAAGTTTTTGATCGCCTCGTGGAGCGCATCTGCGGCTAGGTTGGAGCAGTGCATCTTGATAGGGGGCAACCCTTCGAGCTCGTCAGCCACATCTTGTCGGGTTATCTTCATTGCTTCATCGAGGGTCTTTCCCTTTGCAATTTCGGTAATCATACTGCTCGTTGCGACTGCTGAACCACACCCGAACGTCTTAAACTTGATGTCCTCGATCTTGCCGTCATCGTCGACTTTGATGTAGATGTCCATCAAATCCCCGCATACAGGGTTTCCGACCCGTCCCACGGCAACACCCTTGCCTTCGAGGGTGCCGACATTCCGCGGATTCTTGAAGTGATCCAACACCTTCAGTGTATATTGTGTGCTCTTTGGCATTACATACCCACCTCTGTCTTTGTAAGTGGCGACATGTCACGGAGTCGTTTCACGATACCCGGCAGCGCTTCAACGAATGTGTCGACGTCTGCTTCTCTCGTGAATCGTCCCATCGTGATTTCCAACGACCCGTGTGCCTCCTCGTGCAACAATCCCAGTGACATCAAGGTGTGACTCGGCTCGAGTGTCTGTGACGAACACGCGGACCCCGTTGAAACGGCGATGCCCCGTTCTTTAAAAGAGAGTAATATCGATTCTCCTTCGATAAAATCGAACCGGAAATGGGCGTTGTTCGGAAGTCGGTTTGTCGGATGTCCATTGAGATACGATCGTGGTACGGTTTCTAATACCGTTTTGATGGCTTTATCTCTCAGCTGCCGCAACCGTTTGCTTTCCTCGGGCATATACTGTAAAGCCAGTTCTGCTGCCTTCGCGAAACCGACAATGGCAGCCACATCCTCAGTTCCTGAACGTAATCCGCGCTCTTGACCCCCACCGATGATCAGCGGATTGAGAAGAAATCCTTTCCGTACGTAGAGGGCACCAACACCCCGTGGGCCGTAAATGTCATTTGACGATAAGGTGAGCATATCTATGAAGTCCCGCTGCACATCGATTGGTATCTGACCTTCTGAAGCGACTGCATCGACATGGAACACGAGATTGTTTTCACGGGCGATGTTTCCAATCGACATAACTGGCTGAATCGTTCCTATCTCGTTATTGGCGTGCTGGATTGAGATTAAGATCGTATCGGGTCTAATACGCTCTTCGAGTTTGTCGAGACGCACGGTGCCCGTATAATCAACGGGGACAGTCGATACCTCGAAACCATTCTTTCTGAGATATTTGGCGATGTTGAGTATTGAAATGTGTTCAACCTCGCTAATAATCACATGTTTACCCTTCTGCTTGTTCCGCAGCGCATACCCGATAATCGCAACGTTGTTCGCTTCAGTCGCACCAGACGTGAAGATGATTTCCTCTGGTTCGCGAGCATTCACAAAATGTGCGATCATCCTACGTGACGAATCAAGAGCTTCAGTAGACCAATCACCCACCTCGTGCAACGACGACGCATTTCCAAACTTTTCGACCATATATGGAGTCATTGCGGCAATGACTTCAGGATCAACCGGCTTAGCAGATTGATAGTCGAGGTACACGATTTCTTTTGCTACGAGAAATCACCTCCTAGAAAAAATAGTACAGTAGTGCATTTTATTCTTTTCCTACGATAAACACCGCCAGAAAATAAAGAAAAAAAATTAGTACACTTTAAAACCACAGGGTGCCTTTTGCTTCGAGAACCAAATCATTTAATGTTCCCGCACCCACGATTTTTAGACCCTCGATGAGCTCGACCTTGTCCCAGCCAAGCATCTGCTTCGATGCCTCACATACGTACACTGTGATGCCCATTTGCAGTGTCTGATCGAGCATCTCTTTTACACTTGGGAATGACCCCAACTTTATTTTTTCAGCCGCTCCTGGTAGTAAAATGCGCAATCCTTGTCCTAGAAAGTAAATCACAGGTTCCAATTCCATTGCCTTCGCCGTTTGTGCAAGCACAAGTGGGGAATACTGGCGCTCTGGATTGTCGCTTGTCTGCACGTATAGCAACATCTTTTCATTTGTCATAATCATCTCACCTCTACTTTTTTTTCCTGATTAAGAAACGCAAAACTCCTTCATTGTTCTCGAATTTCACCAGTTCATGACCGGTCCGCTTCACAAACCGCGTGATATCTTCCTCTGCAGCTGGATCGTCTGCGATCACCTCAAGCACTTCACCAACTTTGATACTATCGATGCCCTCCCGTGTTTTAAACAGCGGGACAGGACAGTATAATCCAACCATATCGAGACTTTTTGCGGGTAGCTGATCCGCCATGATCATCCATCTCCAGAAACTTACTAGGGGCGTTGTATTACTAGAAAATATTCCTTCCACATTGAAATCGTGGTAATCTCTTTTGTAAACGCAATGGCTAATGCACAACGTTGTTGCCTGACGTGCACGAGAGGCTACAGCTGCTGCTGGAATGCAGCCTCAGCATGCGCAGGTTCAGGTAGTTACTGCTGTCTGCTGGGAGGATTCTAGGAGAAAGATCCGTTCGTTTCTCTGACAACATAGCATTGTGCGACATTACTATATGGGACGTGGAGCCTCTTGAGTGTGCTTGTTGCGACAATTTTGGCACGTTCTAACCGCCCCCGCGCTGCGAATAATACACCTAATGCTTAACCTCAAAAAGCTCCAGCAGTCACGACCTCGACTCGTTCCGACAAAAAAAATCGAGTGTTGGCAAAAACCTGTAAAGATATGGCAAATGTGTTGAATGCAAGACTAAAGCGCGATTAAGTCGCGCTTGCTTACGCTGGTTATCTGGGGGTTGATAATAGATGAATGTGCTAATCGTCTACGCACATCCGAATCCGCACTCGTTTAATGCGACGATGCGGACTGTAGCTGTCGATACACTCACTGAAGCGGGGCACACCGTACAGGTCTCGGACCTATACGCAATGCACTTCAAGCCGACGCTCGACGAATCTGATTTCAAAGACCGGCAGAAGCCGGAGTATTTCGATCCGCTGATCGAACAATATCACGCTGCAATGAGCCGCACGTTCTCTGATGATATCGCTCGGGAGATTGCTCCTCGATAATCTTCGCGGCCTGACGTGTCCGCTCCAGACTCTTGCGAGCTTGCTCTAAAGCCTTTCTGAGAAGTCGATGGGACTTCTGTAGTGCGCCAGAAGAACGAAGAATCGGAAGGCGTTAGCCTCATATTCTCGCAGCATATCCCTGACAGTTGTGAAGTTTCCGAGAGACTTGGCCATCTTCTCGCTCATGACATTGAGAAAGCCGGTGTGCATCCAGTATCTCACCAGCGGCTTCTTTCCTGAGGCAGCCTCCATCCGGGCGATCTCCGCCTCGTGGTGAGGGAAGCAGATCCATAGCTCCGCCGTGGATATCATATTGCGCTCCGAAGCAGTTCTCGATGATGGCCGTGTCCTCGATATGCCATCCGGGCCGACCTTTGCCCTAGGACGAGTCCCAGGTCACCTCAAAGTCGAAGGCCCCATTGACTATTCATGATTCCTTTCCCCATCCATCTCTCGCATGTGGCTATTTTGTAGGATGGACCCACGCTCAGCCTCGTTCGATACTGCCTCACGCGCACAGGCCAGATGAAACACGCAGGCATTTCGTCGTACGTCGCAACGCTCGAGGCGCAGTTTGGCATACCCATACGGGTGATCGACACGCAAATAATACGGGCATTTGCCCATCGGCGCGCCGCCTATCTGTCCGTCGGGCTCCTGGAACGGCTCGATAAAGATGAGGTAACAGCTGTGGTAGCTCACGAAGCATACCACGTCAAGCACAGCCCGAGCAAGCTGGTATCGTCTCTAGCGGGTTAAGCTCTCTGACTTTTGTCCCGTATAACGACGAGCATTCGGCCGATCAATACGCCGCAGACGTTGCTGGCAAGGATACACTGGCGCGGGCCCTCCGAAAACTGGAAATCGCCGGCGGCGAACAAAGAATAAAAGATCTTCTCAAGCGCGGTTGAAATTTGCATTCGCCGACGGTTCTTTTTGAACGCTCCATGTCTGAACAGCTTATCGCAATCACGGCAGATACCTCACGCATCGCTCAGAACCATAGCAAAAAGGAACGATTTGAGGAAATAGCAAAGAGAATGAAGGATTGCGCGCATATTATCAAAAGTATGACCGTGGGGCCTCACGATCGCGAAATTTCTTTGACAAGCTTCAAAGGGATACATATGGACGATAAAACGTTAGAAAATGAGCTTAAGGCGTTAGCTAAGAAAAACAACGCTCAAATTTATGAGATTGACCCGCGTGAAATTGTGGTGAGCGAATGGGTAAGATGGCGCTGTAAGTTTGGTTGCAAGGGCTTCGCAAAGCACCTCGGCTGTCCCCCATACGTCCCAAGCCCTTCCGAGACGAGAGACCTTCTCAAAGAGTATTCAAAAGCGTATATCGTGCACTTCAAGGGAATACCCGGAATGGGAGATATCGACCCTAAGAGTATACCTGAAGATTGGCATCCGTTTCTCAAAGGGCTGATAAGTTGGATCGGCGACACGGTGTACGAACTCGAGCAACACGCGTTCTATCAAGGTTATTACAAAGCCCTAGCCTTTGCGGCGTACCCGTGTGTTTACTGCGACGAGTGCGTAGCTGAGCAGTCAGAGGGCGTCGTGGACCTCTCGCTGAAGAGGGCTTGCAGGCACGCCGAGAGGGTTCGAACCTCAATGGAAGCAGTCGGGGTCGACGTGTTTGCCACGGTAAGGAAGCTTGACTTGCCAATAGAGGTAATTCCATGCGAGGGGAATGTCTACGGAATGATCACCCACACGAACTTAAACTCATACGGGTTACTCCTCGTCTACTGATGCGTCGTTGACCTAGTCAACAAGCAAGATGTCGCCTACACGTCTGCATGTCGCGAGTTTCCGAGTCGTGCAGTCTGCGAAAGTCTGCGCTTCTGCCAAACATCGCCTGAGCCGCCACGTGCCGTTTTCGTCGCACCACACGTCGCTGTTACAGCTCCCAACGCTTTGTCTTCGTGTTCCATACTTTGAACGCCACGTGGTCGCACATCGAAAACGACTCACACAGGCTGGTCCTGTATTCATCACATCCGACCTCGGTCACGCACTTCTTCTTCCCGTGCACCGCTTCATCGGCAGCACCCCTCCAGCGGGTAGTTAGAACATCGTCAGAATCGCAGATATGGTTTGAGATGATGGCAAGAATTGCTGTTGACACGCTCACAGATGAGTGAGACGAGGCTTTCTCAGTAGAGACACGTGCATCGCGCGTATGAAGACAAGTATTACCGCTTACCCAGCTTTTATGGAAAATGGTCGCAAATAGGCAACCCCCCAATCCGCCTCAAACACATTCTTGGTGGGGTTCGCACTGGTTCGTGTACGAAGGGTTGTACTTAGCCTTTTGCTGGACACCTCCCCTGGGTCCATTTAACGCCAAATTTGTAACCCCGAATTTGCAACCCTTCTTGCCGGTGCGTAATTATGACTCTGCGGCCGTCTTTTCTACAAGACTGCGCCTCCGCGAGTTTTCCCAACACATTCAAATGCTTCACTCTGCCCGCAGCCTGAGCGCGTGCAAACGGGGCTTTGTGCGCGTGGATTGCAAACTGCCGCCCTTTGGCTGCTCGTTTGTACTTTAGGCGACAACATGTCAGCGGTTATGCAGCCATGGCTCCAAATGAGCTGTCACAACGCGCCAAAAAACACTGGCCAGAAAGGATCTTGGGTTGGGATTGCCAGGGGAACGAGCGTCCCGTCGCGCCGCTTGATTGTTTTTGTTCTCGGATCATCCGTCACCTTTCCTATAACGGATGCCTCGATGCCGCTGGCACTTAGTTTGTGGAGAATGGCCTTTGAATGGTCCGGCCTTGCCGTGATCAGGAGCGAGCCCTCGGCGATCGCTGCCAAGGGATCAATGCCAAATGCCTCACAGACCATCCTTACCTCTTCTGGATAGACAAACGCCTCCTCATGTATCTCCATCCCCGTTCCGCTAGCGCTGGCTATCTCGAAGAGCCCGCCGATAACGCCGCCCTCAGTCGCGTCGTGCATGGCAGTTACGCCCCCGGATTCCATAGCTAACAAGGCGTCTTTTACCACGGTCATTTGCATGCAGAGGGCCTTAGCTTTCTCGACCAGAGGCGACGGATATTTCTCTAAGAGCTCCGGTTCCCTGATCACCGAGAGGATTCCCGCTGTCTCTATCGCCGGCCCTTTGGTCAGAATCACGTCGTCGCCCGCCTTCGCGCCGGCTGGCGTAACATAACCGTGGTTGTCTGCGATGGCAAAGACGGTGACTCCGCCTATGGTGGGTGATACAAACCCTGGATAGTACCCCGTATGCCCACCGACGATCGCTATCCCAAGCTCCACCGCAGCCCTGTGGATGGCGTCTACGATGGTGTGGAAGTCCTCTTCGTTCGTCTCGGGAGGCATCAAGAGTGAATATGTCATGTATCTGGGCTTGACGCCCATGACCGCCACGTCGCTCGCGCCTATGTGCACGGTATACCATCCAAACATCTCCAGGGGCTGGTGCGGGATAGCGAAGATCGGGTCCTCCGCTATTATGAGCACCCTGTCGTTGCCGATGTCGATAACTGCGGCATCGATACCCGTTCTCGGCGGCACGATTACCGATGTATCCTTGTTTCCGAGCCGCGGGAGCAGAAAAGAGGTGAAGGCTTCGAGGTCTATCTTTCCGATCTTATCGCTCATGGTAGCGTCTCGCGATTTCACAGATCTGCTCTGCTACTTCTATAGGATCCCGCCCGACAAGCACCGACACGGGCTCTTTACCGATGGCACCCGTTTCGTAGAAGATCTTGGGGACGCGGCCACCGGCGGCATCTATCGCTTGCTGAACTTTCCAAGGCATCGATGCGCCTTCCGCTTCCTTGATTTCTTCCGGTTCGTTACTGCGGTCGATCACGCTGAAAACCCACCCTTTTGCTTTGCAATACTCCTTGAGCCATTTCGTCAGAGATGGATTGTTGGCGAAGTTCACGCCTGCCCTAAACGCCGAATCGGCTTTGCCCAGCTCTACCATTAGTCGGGCCATGTGGCTCGACGCGCCGAATCTGGGCTTGCCTGCTGCGTGAGGTAAGCCGTTCACGACGGTTATGCGCCCGTCTATTCCTAGAACATCATCTCTGCTTCTAGAATTGGGTCGAGCGTACACGAGGTTGGTCCTGACCTCGGGAATCAAGGCTGCAAACTCCTTGCATTCCTCCACGAGACCCAGGGCGACAGCGATCTTCCCGCGCATATCGATTTCGTTAGGCTTCAACGACTAGTCTCCTCCGGCCTTGGATTGGTGTGGAACACTTTGAAGTGGAACAATAAGTAGTGATCGCTAGTTACTGTTTCTCCATCTGTCACTAAGATAGGCCGACTAGTATGAACACGCGATGGTAGTTTCGTTACGTCGCGACTGACTTGCAATATTGTTTGATTTCATTTTGCTTGCTTCACGAAAATTTTAAATATGATAATCGCTTTACGCATTTTGTTAGTAGGAAGCCGGAAACCTACTTCCTCTACATATAACTTCCTACTAACAAGCGCAGACGCGGAACTGCGCCAACGAGAGCGCCTCGATCCTCCATGTGCGCTCCCCGCTCGTTTACGTCAAACAGGCCAAAAACTGGCCCACATTTCCGGCAAAGCGAGGTTTCAAAATGACGTGGAAACCAAGTAAAAAATTGATAATAAATTGCCTTTTGATACTCGTATTCGTGAGTTTGATGATGGCAAAATCGGGGTACATCACAGGAAATGCCCAACAGCCTACAAACTCAGCGCTGAACGCCTCAACGCCAATTGCCGCTACGCAGTCGTTGCCTGACAGAAGTCAGCCCGACGCAACGGGCAGCAGCATTGGCTCGGCCAACGTCCCGGCTAACGTAACTGGCCAACCGACGTTATCTGAGCTTGCCAATGCTGTCGGCCATAATACAACGGCCATCAACTTCGTGTGGACGCTCATGGCCGGCTTCCTCGTTTTCTTTATGCAGGCGGGGTTTGCGCTCGTTGAAACCGGCTTCACGCGCTCAAAGAACGTGGCTCACACGATGGGCATGAACATATTGATCTACGCGCTTGGCGTGCTCGGGTGGTATTTCTGCGGATTCGCCCTCATGTTCGGCGGATTGGCGACGCTTCCCACCTTGGGCGGGTTTACCGGACTTAACAGCGAGGTGGCAGTCAGTATACTGGGACATCCGTTCGGACTGTTCGGCACTCACGGTTTTGCCCTGACCGGTGCTTATGACGTCGGCGTGTTTGCACTGTTCCTCTTCGAAGTCGTCTTCATGGATACCGCTGCCACGATTCCGACGGGGGCTATGGCTGAACGATGGAAATTCGTGGCATTTTGCATCTACGGTCTTTTCATCGGGACGATCATTTACCCGCTCTTTGGCAACTGGGTTTGGGGCGGTGGATGGCTTTCGCAACTCGGCACGAACTTTGGCTTGGGCAACGGGTACGTAGACTTTGCGGGTTCGACGGTCGTACACATGGTAGGTGGTACGATCGGCTTTGTCGGCGCGTGGATGCTCGGCCCTCGAATCGGCAAGTACGTCAACGGGAAGGTCCGCGCCATTCCACCGCACAGCATCCCTATGGCCGTGCTCGGATCGCTCATCCTCGCATTCGGATGGTTCGGGTTTAATCCGGGCTCGACGCTCGCAGGAACCGATCTCCGTATTAGTGTCGTCGCCGTTAACACGATGCTGGCGTCGGTTGCTGGCATGACGGCGGCAACGTTCTGGATGTGGCGGGTCCGCAGCAACAAGCCTGATGTCAGCTTTATGTGCAACGGGTTACTTGCCGGGCTCGTTGCGATAACCGGCCCTTGTGCGTTCGTTAACTCACAAAGCGCTGTCCTCATTGGATCAGTCGCTGGCATTCTCGTGGTCGAAGCCGCGCTTTTCATTGACAAAAGGCTAAAAGTTGATGACCCGGTCGGAGCGGTGGCCGTACACGGCGTGTGCGGTGCGTGGGGATGTCTCAGCCTAGGACTCCTCGCAGATGGCACGTACGGCGCGGGCTGGAACGGCGTTTCCGGCGCGGTAACCGGTCTTCTCTACGGAAATCCCAGTCAGCTCGCTGCACAGTGCATCGGAGTGGCGACATGCTTCGTTTACACAGCGGCGATCTCACTTGCGATCTTCACGTTCATAGACAAAGTTGTCGGACTGAGGGTCGGATCGCAGACCGAAGTAGACGGCCTTGACGTCCCAGAAATGGGTGTAGGAGGATACGATGGCGGCTACGGACTCTGAGCTGCGCAGGCAACTTCGAAAAAGAAGCAGCCCGCTTTATCCCGGGCCGAACGTATGCGCCCGCACCACGTCTTCGCGGGTGAGAAGCTTAAGAAACAGGTTGGAGGTGAGCAGATGAAAAGAATCACGGCGATCATAAGACGGGAAAAACTCGATGCAGTAAAGCACGCGATGCGAGAGCTCGGCCCTGGAATGACGGTTACGGACGTCAAAGGCCAGGGCAGGCAGAAGGGCATTGCGGAGGTCTACCGAGGCAGCGAGTACTGCCTCGATCTCTTGCCTAAGACGCAGATTGATATGGTCGTCAAGACAGAAGACGCGGAGCGTATTGTGCGCACGATCTTGGAAATTGCGAAAACAGGCAACATAGGAGATGGCAAAATATTCATCTCCCCGGTAGACGACGTGATCCGCATCAGAACAGGCGAGCGCGGTCCCGGCGCTGTTTAGTGCGCGGCATCACAGGCGGGGCGCACCCGCCTTTTCTTCTTTTTTCGCTCGGAAAACGGAGTGCATTTGAGTGCGTTACCTTAGCACAGTGAGAAGAAAGAGACGATAGTCTTTCGAAAAATGCGTTTTTTTATCTGGGGGGGGCGTACCTGACATTCCCTTCCGGACCTGGACACAGCGTTATTCAGGAATGTTTGAGCTGGGGATTGAATTCAGCTTTTAGCTCCTTACTCAATCTAGCCTTTCGTTCTTAGTTATGTGTTCCTTTAGGATTTTATAAACGAAGTCACAGTTCTTTCCTGCAGCCTTAAATCTTAAAGTCTGCTCGTTTGTCAGTATTACCGACAGAGAGAGTGTTGATGACGCGGATGCGGCGGTGTTGTTGTAGTAGTCACCCTCAAAATCTTTAAAATCGTAGTCATTTTTTTGCACGGTCCAAGATTGAACTCGGTTTTTCAGGTTGACCAGAGCTATCTGGTCTTCGGTAAGAAAGTCCCGCATTTCCCACCAGCGCTTTTCTGAAAAGAACCATAAGTTCTCAAAGCGGATTTTGTCATCTTTAGCGTAGTTTGTAATGAAGATATCACCAATTTCATCGCCATAAAGCGTCTCGTACTGCCTCATGAAATCTGAAACGCGACTTGAACATTGGATGGCTGCTCCAATCTTAAGCATATACTCGTTCAATGCAAATACCGTAGCCTTATCCATAATATCTTAAACAATCGCTTGCAAAGCGCTTAAACTTACCTGTAAGTTTTCTCTACCTCAATCATGTATCGCTCCCGCGAGTTCTGTCGAAAACGACTTCACGATAGACAGTTCAGGATTCGGAACTTCGAGGTTCGTGAAGTGGTTTGACCACAAATACGGGAAGGACAAAGACGTTAGGACGTGGATAAAAGCGCACCTAGCTTGTGGTGTCAAGACGAATATCGTTACTGCCGTTGAGCTGACGATGACGAACGAACACGATAGTAAGTTTCTACCAGAACTGGTGACGCAGACTGCTCAGAATTTCAACGTCAAAGAGGTCGGGAGACAAGGCGTATTCTTCAAGAGCCAATTTAGAATTGATAAACGAGTTAGGGGCTGTGCCGTATATTCCATTTAAGAAAGGAACCACAGGAAAGGCCAAAAACGCGCCGACGTGGAAGAAGATGTACCACTATTTCGAGTTTAGGAATGAAGAATTCCTAGAGCACTGCCACAAGCGGAGCAACGCAGAGACGACGTTTCATATGATAAAGAGCAAGTTTGGAGATTCGGTAAGGAGCAAGACCGAGGTGGCGCAGATTAACGAGGTGTTGCTGAAAGTGTTGTGTCACAACATCTGCGTTGTGATACAGGAAATGTTTGAGTTGGGGATTGAGCCGGAGTTCTTTTCGGCTTAATGCCTATTTTTTATAGCTGAAGAACTCTTACTACTGTTGAAAAATTTATGGAAGAAAATAAATTCAACGCTTACGTAAGGGTATTCGGGAATGAAAATGAACTGAAACGGTTGCACCATTTCTTAGACTCCCCTAATTGTACTTTAGGAAAGCTCAAAGACGCAGAAGGATGCTATTTAACCTCTTGTCGTTTTTCAAACCTAACAGCCGCCGAAGTACACGAATCAGCTGAAAGACTGATTACAATGATAAAGGCATTCGCAAAGCTAGAACTTGGCGGAGATTTTCAATCTATCAACATTGGTAGCGGCAAGATTGTAGTTGACAATGAGAATGTAGCTGCGATTATCACGCGCGGAGATGGCTGGCAAAGTGTTGCTCTTACTCTTCCGGCGCTAAAAGGTGTTGCTGCATCTGCCGGTTCTGTCGAAGTAACTGGTAATGGTTTAGTCAAAACAAGTGGCACAGAGCCTTCAGAACGAAAAGAGCATCTGCACGGTTATTACCTAAATCGGTGCGATGATGAGATTAATAGTAATGTATTAGACGCACTCTACTATTTCGCCCAAGAAACCTCCTTTTATAGCTTGTATAAAATATATGAAATTATCAAGCGAGACGTTGATGGACATAAAGACCCCACTAAGGGCAAACTTCTGCAGTGGACGACATTCGATAAGATAATGGACTTTAAGGATTCAGCACACTGCTACGATGCTGTGCGACGCAGAGGCTTATACGGTGGCCGGCATGCGCGAGTTGAATGCGAACAACAGAAACTAGAACGAATCGCGCAAGGAAAAAAAATTCGCAGTGGCTCTATCTTGGATTTGCAAGAGGCAGAAAGCTTTATCAGATGCCTTTTAAAAAAATGGCTTAATTGGAAGCGATACCGAGCTACTGCGTAATGTGTTATTATCGTTTACTCATAATCTGAACTTGTTCGTCGGTAAACTTAGCTGGAAAAAACATAGTAACCATCTCATTCTCAAAGCCTTCGAGAAGGCCCTCGAACACTATGTAATCAGGCAGAGTAACCGATACTTCATGCGTGCGCCGAAAAGCAAACTCGAAGTTTCTTTTCACAGTCTCCCACATCTCTTCCATCTTTTCATCTAATTCAATACAGATTTTCATTTTGTCACCTCCTAAAAACTAAGAAACTAAAAAAAAGTGACCTCTGCGACCAACCCTTTTTTAACAACCCACTTTTAACAACGCTCATTTTAACAGAACCCAGTCGAGAAACATATTTATATTGTTAACGCCGTTAATTTATTTGGTGAATACCATGAACGGTATGATTGCAGAAGCAATTTCGAACAACGAGCCCTTCACAGAGCGGCTCAGAGAGTATCCTCCGAGTGTGAAATTAGTCTTTAAGACGCTTGAGAACAACGGAACAATGACTTTGAGCGATATCGAAAAGGAGACATATTTGCCGTATAGAACGGTGAGATATGCAGTTAAGCGACTCAAAGAGGGGGGGTTTGTAGCGCGCATCTTTCACATAGAAGATGCACGGCAAAGCCTCTATCGCCTCGCTAAGTAGTTTGGTCACGATAATGTACAGGTACGTAAGCAATTTGTCGTCCAGTTCGTTCATGTGTAGTTCGCCTTGTTTTGCCTTGTTTTTTGGTGAATTTGGCTTCACTCCTAGTGTCTCGTATTCCTTTTTAGCGGCCAAAGTGCGGCGCGTATGAGCGCGACTGCGCCTCATAGCCCCCATTCTTTTCAAAGCCATTTCGTACTGGCCCAACCTCACGCTCGGGGCCCCGGCTACGCCTTCTGTGCTACATCCATTTGCGTTGCGAGTGAAGCTCACCTCAGCAAGCCTGGAGTCGCGCTCGGTAGCTTACGCTTGCCGACACACTTGTTACGCCAGTTTTTGCCGCGAAAGAAACTATCATATTGTTGTGCGCGTTACTCCCACCGAGCAAAGGCGCGAGGTTTTGCACGTTTCAAGCCGCATTTCAGAGTTACTCATGAAAGGAGATCAATGTAGAAACCTGCAGGAGCTGACAAGAGTTGTTGCAGGTCACGCCATTTACCCGGATGGCAAGATGCTGGGCAGACGCAAGGCGTTCGCTGAACACGTCGCTGCGTTTCATAACGATGCCAACATCCCGCTTAGCGTAGACTACGAAGGAATTTTGTTGATGTCGGCCCACCAACCAAATCTTTTCCCGTACAGTGGCGTCGTGCGAAAGGTAGTGCTCGTTCACGCAGTGGCCGAACGATTGCGAAACGAGCTCGACTGTCCAGTCGCCGAGCTCTTTTGTTTTGCGGACCAAGACTTCGCTGAAGAACGGTGGTTCCGAGAGGCACAGCTCCCGAGTGTCAGAAGTCGAAACGGTACGCTCAGCTTGCATTTATCGGTCGCTCAAACTTACAACAATAAGATCATGCGCGCCGTTCCAAAGCCAGACAATAACGAAGTAGAGAAGATGAAAAGCGAGATTCAACGCTGGGCGATCGAGTCAAGAGATTCAGTCAGGAAGCATTCTAAGCATTTGGGACTACAGGCCCCCGATGTTGATCTCTGTACCCATGATGTGTTTGACGTGATCGATCGAGCCAACGAAAGAAGTACTAACGCGGCTGATTTTAATGCATTTTTCTTCGCGTACCTGATTCAGGAATGCGGGTATGAAACGGCTTTCGCGCGGTTTTCACAGTGCCAACAGGTGTTCAAGGACGAAATCGCTTTCATGTTGGAACACGTCGATCAGTACGCAAAATTGATGGTCGAATCGCAGAAAGATCCAATTACAAAGATCGCCACCCCCATTTGGTATCATTGCCCTTGCAATGGTAAAGCTGACGTCGAGGTGGTCCACTCACCTGACGACAAGCTCGTAGCGACGTGCCGCGCGTGCAATACAAGCGTAGAGTTCAAAGGAGGCATACGTCCAGCGCTAGAGCAGATGTTGCCAAACGTATCGCTGAGGGCAGAGTCTATGCTGATCGCTTTCAGTGGCATCGGAATCACATTTTATGTTGGGGGCAAAGGCGGCGCCGACTACCTCAGCCGAGCGAGCAGGATAGCCGAAGAGCTCGGCATGCAATTTCCCGTCGTTTCGACTTGGAGACCGGGAGACATATACGGAGGCGTTGGGCAATTGGATGCGATTTTAGAGCTGCTAAGAGTAAGATCAGAGTACGATCTTATGAGGAATGACGTTGCGTGCGACGCGGGAATCATCGGCAACGAATTGGATCTTATTCTCGCGGATATCGACGGGGCAATATCAGCATTAGACAATCTAAAGCGTGCGATCGCAACCAGGAAAGCTGCTGGTTTTAAGGAGCAGATAGCGTTTATCGTCGGCACGCAAAATGATCTGAAAACACGATTTGAACGAAACAAAATCGCGAGAGACAACTCGATCGTGACACACATAAAAAACACGGTCCGAATGATTCCCTCTATAATCGACTATGCAATAAACGTCGGAATGCGTTCGACTGCTGCCCAGTGGTCCAAGGCGCTTGAGGGGAACATACTTTTTGATGAGGATGTGCCCCTAAAGACGAATACTTCTATGGACGCTCTGTTCGATACGATAAAACAGTTATGCACGAGTGATTTGTTTGAGTAGGCCGGGTACGGACCAGTGGTTGCCCTCGATTACGAACTCGGTTGCCACCCGCAGGTGTACCTAAAAAAAGACTGCACACAGTCGCGATCTCCCCAACCCCACAAGCAGGTTCTGCTTGATAAGCTAGCTCCTATATGGAGATGCCGCTATGAGACGATAATAAGGGTCAGGCTGCGGTGAAAGAAGGAACATCCGTCGTTTGTCGCTGAGACTTACACGAATACGCTCTTAATTAATGCTGACTCCGGAACACGATTTCGCATAGCGAGCAAGGATCAAAACGAGCGGCGTCCCTTTTCTGCTCGGGGTTGTTCACCGAGCGACTTAATCGATGGCCGCTCCTTTGGAAAAATCCGGCCCGTGCGTGCACAACTAGGGACTACCCTCTAGTCTTTGTGCATCATCTGAAACGAACAAGAAACTAGCCCACCGACACCTACTCAATGCACCGACAGATAAGAAAAATAGAGTTTCAGGATCAGAATTGACTACACACACGCAAACTAGGGTGTCAGAAGGGACAAAAAATGAGAGCCAGTCCCCGGAATTGAACCGGGATACGCCGCTCTGCAGGCGGCTGCGTAGCCATTCCGCCAGGCTGGCATTCTCGACACTGTAGTGTAGCCGCTCACACGTAATAATACGTCTTATCGCGACAAAGTTTGCTTACACTCGCTCCTTTCCGTCGATTTACGCCGCTCCAACTTGCATACTGACAGCTGATTGAAATAGAATCTGAGCAAGAAATGGTGCCAGAGACGCCACGCTGTAAAATCGCCAAATGTTTAAGTATCTCGCTACTGAAAGTACTCGTTCAGTTGCAGCAATTCGGCCCCTGCGCTTGAGCGGCGCGCAGCGGCATTTGTCTCTTATCTTAGGCAGTGTACCAGAAAACGGCGAACTGCGTGTTGTTGAGCTCAAGGAGCAACTAATGAAAAAGTCAAGCGATTCAAAAGTGCTGCGCCGGCGTAACAAGAGACAACGCGCTGTAATTCGCTTGCTGAAAAAGATGCACCGAGGCGGATTTGAGCCGAGCGCGTTTGAGATCGGCCACGTTGAGGTGACTATACCCGACCTCGATCCTGCGTTTCGCGGATACCGGATTGCAGGTATTGCAGACATTCATTTGGATGAATGGCTCAACGCGCAGCGTTTTGACGAGGTGATCGACCTTATTAACCAGCAACATCCTGACTTAGTAGCAATTGTAGGCGATCTCTTCTCGTACGAGGTTGACGGACTGTCTCAGCAGATGGTCGTCTCGTTGAACAAGTTGAGGCCGAAAGACTGCAGTGTCGCGGTGCTCGGCAATCACGATCACCTGGTCGGAGCGACAGCCGTTCGCGACGTATTGTGGGAAAGCAACGTTATCGACCTAAGCAACGACGTAATGACGGTGAACAAGGGACAAGCGACGTTGCACGTTGCTGGCGTTGATAGCGTAGCGTCGCGTAAACATCGGTTGGATAAGGTGCTGAAGAAGCTCCCGCCTATCGGACCCGCAATCCTGCTGGCCCACGAGCCCGATTTCGCGGATGTAAGCGCGAGTACAGGGCGATTTAGCTTACAGATTTCGGGGCACTCGCACGGAGGGCAGTGGATAGTGCCGGGAATAGGGCCTCCAATTCGCGGTCTGTACTCTCGAAAGTACCCCCTTGGACGATATCGCGTCGGCGACATGACGCACTACACGAACCGTGGAATAGGGACGAGCATAATCCGTATGAGGATCAATTGCCCGCCGGAGATCACGGTCTTCACCCTAACGCCCTCCGGCCATCCATAGGTGGGGAAGATCATTCGATACAGGGGCTCGCTTCGACAGGCGTTCACACATTGCGACCTCATCGCTTTGCCTTCCGCTGTTCAGTTCCGGTTCAACTGGCCAAACAACAAAGCCGGCTGTGTGAGCACTTTAAACGCGCCAAGAACGCCAATCGGCACCCCGCAGATCACCGGTTGCCTTTAAGTATCGTATCTACATAATTAGGGCGGCTATGAGCTATAGCAAACGGTTCCCCAGAGTAATCATGGACTATGACGGCGGCCAACATCCGGACTACGATGACGTAGCTGTTGAGGACAGCCTCACACTGTTTGTTAACGATGTCAGGATCGCGACGCTCATCGCGACGCCAGAACAGCTGAAAGAACTTTGCATCGGATACTTGATCTCTGAGGGAGTCATCTCAAATTTTGAAGAGATTCAAAGCATTGACGTTGATGATGATAAGAACGAGGCCTATATGGTTGTCTCGTCCTTTGATCAGGTCGAGCTCTGGCAGGAAGTGCGCTCTTCAGGCTGCATTGGGATGAAATGGTGGACGAACGAAGATGTGCGCGTTGAGTCTGCAGCAACGTTTGAAAAGGTGGTCCTCAAAAAAAGCTTGAACCACCTCGACACTCAAGCGCGCAGACAGACGCACGGCGTCCACGTAGCCGCGCTATTTGACGCAACGGGCAAGCTGCTGGCACAAGCGGTCGACGTTGGAAGACACAGTGCTGTTGATAAGGTCATTGGCATAAACGCAGGCAACGACTTCTCCTACACGTTTCTGTTGTCATCAGGCAGACAACCCGCAGGAATGGTATTGAAAGCAGCTCGGGCAGGCATACCGTTGGTCCTATCGAAAGCAGCACCTATTAGCACTGGTGTCGAGGCAGCAGTTCAAGCTGGGGTGACGCTCATATGTTTTGCTAGTGAGCGTCAGTTTGCGGCCTATTCACATCCAGAGAGGCTCGTTTAGCGTTTTAAAGACCCTTTTTTGGCGCCAGGCTTTTGGTCTGACAGCGTCTTGTCGGCATTATTTTGCTTCGCGCACTCGATAACTACATGCCACGGAGGTGTGGATTAGAGTGCGCGGTCGCGAGACTTCTGTGTGCTGAATATTTAATAGAAATACGCACTTTGCCGGAAGTGCGGCTGTCTTGGCAAATTGGGACAATCCGCGGCCTATGGAAAAAACGATTCTACAGGAACCGCACTTTAAGAGAAACTCGCCCAACCTGGACACGAGTGTCAGTTCGGAATCTCATGTTCTGACATAATCACAAATATGCCGACTTGAGACAACAAGTTCTGAAAATGTCTCACCGTCTTGCCACTCGCGCAGCTTTTCAAACCGATGAGTCGTTCTATGGCGATGTTTCGCGTCCGGCAAAACGCCTGGAAATCGCTGATAGTAGAAAGGTGGATATTAGGCGTATCGTACCAGTCGCGGGGCAAAAAATCGACTTTCGGCATTTGCCCTTTGGTGAGGATGTACCACCGAATTCTGAAGTAACCAAAATTTGGGAAGCTCACAATCGCCCTATTTCCTACGCGGAGCATTTCCTGAATAACAAGGGTCGGCTTGTGAACGACTTGTAGCGTCTGATTCAACACGATGTAATCGAAAGATGCATCATCATAGTCGCCTAGCCCTTCGTCGATATCGCCCTGAAAGACTGTAAGCCCTTTGCGCACGCAAGCGGCTATACATCGATCGTCGATTTCAACGCCGCGGATATCGGAGATACCGCTTTGTTTTAGCTTCGTCAGCAAGTCCCCGTTTCCGCAGCCGAGATCAAGTACACGTGCGCCACGGGGTATCAGACTAACAATAATATCCTGGTCAAATCGTTGCACCGCTACCGCCCGCACACGTTATCGAGAAACCCTGACAGAAGTTCTGTGAGCGGCCCGACCTCAAGCAGGAATGCATCGTGGCCTCGCGATGACTGAACGTCGCAGTACGTAATGTCTTTGCGTTTCCTGCGTAACGTTCTCACAAGCGCTTTCAGCCTCGCCGGAGGGAATAGCCAGTCCGACGAGAATGATATTACCAACATTTTTGATTTGATTGAAGTGAGATCGGACAGATCAAAATAGTCCATCGCTTTTGTTATGTAAAGATACGAGTTGGCATCGAAACGCTCGACGAATCGGTTCCCCTTGTAGTGTAGGTAACTCTCGACCTCGAAATCTTCTGAAAACTTGTAGCGATACCCGTCCGCCCCTTTAAGCGCTCGGCCAAACTTTTCGTGCATCGACTCCTCACTGAGGTACGTGATGTGTCCTATCATCCGGGCGAGCGCAAGGCCTGCGCGGGGGGGCGTACCGTCGTAATAGTCGCCGTTCTGCCAGCACGGGTCTGCCATGATTGCTTGGCGGCCTACTTCATTGAACGCGATTCCCTGAGCAGAGAGTCGATTAGCAGCGGCGAGAATCACCGCCGATCGAACCGCGTCGGGATAATCGACGGCCCACTGCAGCGCCTGCATGCCGCCGATGGACCCACCGACGACAGCCAAGAGAGAATCAATTCCCAAGCCGGCGATAAGGCGCTTCTGCGCACGGACCATGTCGCCAATCGTGATAACCGGAAAGCCAAGCCCATATGGCCGCTCCGTCGCTGGATCGGTACTGCCTGGTCCCGTAGACCCGCTGCACCCTCCGAGGACATTGGAACAGATGATGAAGTGGCGCTGTGTGTCGAGTGCCTTTCCTGGTCCAATAAAGTCATACCACCAGCCTGGCTCGCCCTTATCGTTTACAAAGCCGGCGTGAGCGCTGCCAGATAAGGCGTGCAGGAGCAATATTGCGTTATCTTTGGCATCGTTCAGCTGGCCGTATGTTTCATACGCGACCGTCACCGGCGAAAGCGTCCTTCCGCAGTCTAACTTAAGTGCATCAAACGTGTAGTGTTGGGTCCGCGGAATGGCGTCTACGACGTACATGCGAGTGCTTGGTCAATATCCTCAGTGATGTCAGCGATGTCTTCGATCCCCACAGAAAGCCTGATGAAGTCGTCGCTGAGGCCTGCTGCGACGCGTTCCTCGGGATTCATTTGTTGATGCGTGGTGCTCGCTGGGTGCACCACCAACGATTTCGCATCGCCGATATTGGCGAGGTGACTGAATAGTTTGAGGCTCTCAATGAACTTCACCGCAGCGTCATACCCGCCCTTGACGCCGAAGCCGACGAGCGCGCTCGCACCGTTTGGCAAGTACTTCTGCGCTAGTCGATGAGAACGATCGTCCTCTAAACCAGGGTAACGCACCCACGAAACGCGTTCGTGCTCATTCAAGAAGCGAGCGACGGCAAGCGCATTGGCAGAGTGGCGTTCCATCCTCACGTGGAGTGATTCAAGTCCCTGGAGGATCAGGAAGGAGTTAAAGGGGCTCAAAGCGGGACCGATGTCGCGCAGCAGATGCACCCGCGCCTTTAGTATGTAAGCGAGTTCTCCGAACGCGTCGGCATACACGAGCCCGTTGTAGGTAGGGTCAGGCGTGGTAAAATCAGGGAATTTCCCGTTCGTCCAGTCGAAGTTTCCCGCATCAACGATGAGCCCCCCGATGGACGTGCCATGCCCCCCCATGAACTTAGTGAGACTATTGACGACGATATCCGCGCCGAAGTCGATTGGTCGGCACAGAATGGGTGTGGTGGCAGTGCCATCGACGATGAGGGGAACGCCGTTGTCGTGCGCTAGCTGAGCGATGGGCTCAATGTCGAGAACATCCAAGGTCGGGTTGCCGAGCGTTTCTCCGAAAAAGGCCTTTGTCTTATCATTGACACACTCGTTGTAGTTGTTCGGGTCGGTCGAGTCTACCAAATGAACTTTGATGCCCATTCTTGCCAACGTCGATGAGAACAAGGTGTAAGTGCCGCCGTAAAGTTGCGACGAAGATACGATCTCATCTCCAGGCTTAGCGATGTTGAGGATTGAGAACGCGTTCGCCGCTTGACCGCTTGCAAGCGCAAGGCCGGCTTTGCCACCTTCCAGCAAAGCTACTCGTTGTTCGAGCACGTCATTCGTCGGGTTCATTATGCGCGTGTAGATATTCCCCATCTCTTGGAGCCCAAAAAGTTTTGCAGCGTGTTCTGTGCTGTCGAATACGTACGAAGTCGTTTGATAGATCGGAACGGCTCTCGCTTTCGTTGTAGGATCGATCGATTGCCCTCCGTGAACTGCTATCGTTCCAGGTCTTTGCATCATATACCTCTTACACAACAATTGATTTATAACAATTGTTATAATATTTATATGGAGCTGTTGTATCGAGCATCTGACCATTAAGGTTTCGGAAAGGACAAAAATAGGACACGAACGTCACATTATGTGGCTCCTCTGAGCGAATCATGAAAACACAACGATCCCCCTGTGAAACGGCAGTCTGGCAGATCCTTCCTACCATCCGCTCAGAAGTTGCGAAGGAGCTCACACGGCTCGGCCTCTCCCAGATGAGAATCTCAGAACGTCTCGGCATCACACAGCCCGCAGTCAGCCAGTACGTGACGAGCAAACGGGGGACGACGATCGCCGTTAGCGACGACACTAGAACGCTTATTCTATCACTCGCCGAAGACGTTGCAAGTGGAAAAGACCTTAATCTAAACGAACGAATGTGTGAGATATGCACACACATCCAGGGCGATGAAAAGTGCACGCCTATGAATCGATAGCTATGAGAGACCGGTTAAAACGTCTGAAACAGGAGAACGACGCTGTCATTTTGGCGCACAACTACCAGCGCGACGAGGTTCAAGATGCCGCCGACCATGTAGGGGATTCGTTCGAGCTAGCGAAGATCGCGTCTGAGATCACGTGTGCTGTTATCGTGTTTTGTGGGGTCGATTTCATGGCGGAAAACGCAGCCATCCTCTCACCGGAAAAGCAGGTGCTGCTGCCCGTGAAGGAGGCGACGTGCCCGATGTCGCACATGATCACCCGAAACGACGTGCGACAGCTCAAGAAGCGCTACCCGGGTGCGCCCGTCGTGTGCTACGTGAACACTTCGGCCGCCGTCAAGGCAGAAAGCGACGTGTGCTGTACGTCGGCAAATGCCGTGAAGATCGTCAACGCGCTTGATGCGGATCGAATCGTGTTTATTCCCGACCGAAATCTCGGGGACTACCTCGCGACGAAAACCGACAAGGAGATCGTTTCTTGGGACGGCTTCTGCCCGACCCACCAAGTGATTACCTTAGGAGACGTGCTGATGAAGCGAGAGGAGGCACCCGATTGCGAGATTGTCGTGCATCCCGAATGCCGGCCAGAGGTTATCGCAGCAGCTGACTTTGTGTACGGGACGGGCGGCATGTTGCGTCACGCCGCAAAAACCAACGCACATCACATCGCCATAGGGACGGAAGTGGGCATGCTCCATCGACTCAGGAAGCAGGAACCAACGAAGGAGTTTTCCGCGCTCGCCGAAACGGTGTGCCCGAACATGAAGCGTACGCACCTCGAAGACGCTGTCCGCGCGCTCGAGCAGAAGCAATTTCGTGTCACGGTACCAAAAGACGTCCGCATTGGCGCCAAGAAAGCACTTGACAAGATGCTCGAGATGGGAACCTGATTTTGCTCAACTCTTTTACATAAAGGACGCACGCCAGAGCCTTTACCGGCTAGCTGAATAGCTCGCCCGGAAAGCTGTTCGCGTTGCTCTTCGACCCTAGCAGGCCGTTTGCTTGCGACCATTGAAAAAGCGGCGTCAAGAGCAACAGCCTTCATCAATCGCTGGTTCATTCTCGCGTTTGTCAAGCAGTGATTTGATCTTGTTGCACACGTCGCAGAGGTGCACCGACAGGGCCTCGGGGTCGTCTTTGTATTCCTCAAGGTAATCGTCGATCACCTCGAGCACCTCGGTGTCCTGTCCTGCCGTTCCCCGTTTGCTCTTGACGTACTGATTGACGGCAGCGGGAGTAACGCCGAGTATTCGTGCGATCTGTGCCTGACTTATCCCTTCCTCCTTCATCCGCACGGCCATCTCGGCCCGTATCACGGGAAGGACGTACTGCACAATGATCTCACATCGCGGCCTGATCTTCGACGACCTGTCGGTTTCGGTCATAGACTACAGAAGATCATATTTCCCGGCTATCTCCTTAAAGACATCTGCCACGTACGATGTCTGGTCCCACGTTAAGCCGTATGTGTTGAGCTTCCACGTGCGCGTCGCTCCGGCAAACTCGCCAACCACGCCCCTCTGTTTCAGCTCGTCGCTGAAGAAGAACCCGCGTCGCTTGTGGGTTGTGGCGACCTGGTCGAAACTGCCCGTGGTATCCACCTTCGTCAAGGTGTGCTTGCGCGGGTGTTCACTCAAGCATTTGTTGCCCTTAATGTCAAGGATCGCGTCGATGACGATGTTCGACTTCGCCACGTACTCCTGCCAGTCATTGATGCGGCTCTGGATGGCCGGGAAGGAGGCCATCATGGCGAGGATGTTCGCCCCCATAAGCGTGCAACCGAGCATTTCAACCTCTTTGATGCCAAATTTTCGTCCGGTGACGTCGCCGATCATCTGCGTCGTGCGGAGGACTTGCTCAGCATACTCGCTCGTCGTTGCCAACACGCCGCTTGGTGCAGGAGAAGCCATCGACTTATGCCCGCTGCCGACGACGAAATCGACGCCAAGCGCCTTGCCATCGACCGGCTTGATTCCGACGGTGTACGCGCCGTTATAGAGGATTGGAACGTCGTATTGGTGGGCTACCTTCGCGGCTCCCGCGATATCGTGCTCGTTTGCAAACGAGTAGTCGAAGTGGTCGAGCATCACGAGGGCAGGCTTTTTGCCCTGTTCGCGCGTCACGTCCTCGATCTTCTGCGCGACGGCGTCGCCGGTGACGACGTTATCCTTGTTTAGGGGAACCTCTTTGACCACTGCCCGCGCGTTTTCAACCGCCAAGAACTCGGTATAGTGTGCGAGGGCTGAGACGAGAACGATATCCCCCTTCTCCGCGAGTGAGAGGGTAACGGCCTGAAAGGCACGACGTGCCCCTGGCGTGACGCGCGCTTCGTCCATGTTAAGGAACTTCGCGAGATCGCTGTGGAACTCAGCGATGGGCGGCTTGGTGATCTTATCGAGTCGAAAAGGCTTGCGGCACTGGTCGCACGTCGAGTAGCCATCGCCGTAGGCGATGAGGGCTTTCATCGCCTCTCCTGTGAGGCGGCCTGCGGCTTGGATTGGATGAATGTTAACGTAGTTCTCTTCGACCTCGCGGACCGGTATGTCATTGATCTTCATTCTCGAAAACTCCTTCCAACCTCAACAGCGCTTCCTTCGCGCGAGCAACTGATTCGCGTGCCTGGGCTCGCTGTTCCTCGCTAAACTTATGCAGCGGTGCCGTCTCCCTGAGTAGCACTCGCAGATCGGTGAGCGCGAACAGCGCTTCAAAAAGGGGATCTACCTGTTCACTCATGCTTCAACCTCAAAGCTCGTTGTGTACCACGTACTTTTCGATATTGTCTATCCTCTGTGAAACACAATTCTTCTTATGTTTAGGTACGGTACGCCGACTATTGAACGTTCATAAAAGGACAAAATATGCCTACAACTGCACCCTGATTATTGCGGAGGCAAATAGAGCTATGTACGAACACATTGATCATATACAAGACTTGCTGTAGGTGTCGATTGATCGACGTAACCGAAACCGGGGGGGTGCACCATTCGACTTCTTCTGATCCACGCGGATAAAATCAGCTACAAGGCAACGCAACGAACCAAAGTAGCCGAGGACATAGAATCGAAAGAGGACAGCATGGAAGACTGTCTTGTCGTTTTCTCGAGCGTGGAGAAGCTCGATGAGCTTAACGCCACCGGTGTAGCTGAAGCGGCAAAGAATAGCATCGTTGACGTGCTCGGTAAGCTCAAAGAAAACCGCGTCATGCTTTTCCCGTTTGCGCATCTGACGAGCACCTTAAGCTCCCCCCACGTAGCCTTGGAGATACTCCTGTCGCTGGAGGCTTCGCTGAAGAACGACGGGTTCACCGTAAAACGAGCACCCTTTGGGTGGAACAAGGAATTCGACATCAAGAGTAAGGGACACCCGTTAGCCGTCCTTTCTAAGGTGATCTGCCCGTATGGCAAGATGGAGTGCGATTTCCTATGCCCCTACTGCACGAATCCGATAAAGCTTCAGGACGTTAGTAGCCTGCGTGAGACCCTCCCCACGTCGTAGCTGATCTAGGGCGACGAAGACCTCCACTACGTTCTCATCAAGAGCACACGAGCGATAAATAAAAAAAGGCTAAGCGCGTGCGATAGTGTGTTCACGCGCGACAGGCGCACGCGAGGCGAGGAGTTACATGTATAGCGATAAAGTGATGCTGCATTTCATGAACCCGCACCACATGGGGGAGATCAAGAACCCGAGCGGTGTGGGGGTGGTCGGGAACCCGGTGTGCGGGGATCTCATGCAGATTCAGATCAAGGTGGAGGACGGGATTCTCACTGACGTCAAATTCAAGACGTTCGGCTGCGGAGCGGCCATAGCGACGAGCAGCATGGTAACGGATCTGGCAATCGGAAAGACGATTGAAGAGGCGCTGAAGATAACGCGAAACGACGTCGCTGAGAACCTCGAAGGGCTGCCTCCGGTGAAGATGCACTGCTCGAATCTCGCAGCTGATGCCCTGCACGCGGCAATTGAGGATTATCTGAAGAAAGAGGGGCGCGGCGAGTGGTTCGACGGTGCGAAAAAGGCGACAGAGAAAAAGAGCGGGGCAAAAAAGGGTGCGCGTCGGCGGCGGGCCGCCTGACGCTGCGTATCATTATAGTCCTCTGCTCATATCACTACGGTCCTAACCTGCGTTTATTTGTTGTGAGATAGCGGTCGTATCAATATTAGGATAGACCCAGCTATTGACTTCAATACCGTTTTTTAGCAAAACAACCGTCGGGTATGCCGTCCTATGGTATGGCGCGACTGCGTTGATTTGTGCTACGCCTGTGCGAATATAGTAGCAGCACTGATATTGGGATATTCCCAAGTACCGACTACAGCACCGTTACTATTCACTAAAACTACTGTAGGATAGCCACTCACGGTCACCCCAAGTTGTTGGGCAACGGCCGCATTTGTGCTAACAACTGGTGTAAATCCAGGCTGCGCTGCAAGCTGAGTGTAGTCGGAGGTTTGTGAAAATGCCTCGCAGTAAGGACAACCCACTTCGTAGAAGTAGTAAATTTTGTAACCAGCGGGCAAACCTGAAGCAGAGCCAGTGGGCGTTGCGGTTGGCGTGGGCGTTGCGGTTGGCGTGACTGTCGCGGTTGGCGTGGGCGTTGCGGTTGGCGTGGGCGTTGCGGTTGGCGTGGCTGTCGCGGTTGCTGACGCGGTAACTGCTCGAGATGAAGAATTTGCAGTAACAGACGCATTCGGTGACGACGAGGTCGAACTAGTGCATCCTGCCGCGGCTACACACATAAGAAGTGCGGCACATATCGCTATCATTGCTGCTTGTTTTTTCATAAAAAGTCATACCTCAGAAAATGGACGTTCGCTGTCAATAAAGAGCCTCTTGCTTCAAGGTACATAAGGTTTCTGTAAGCGACATCGTTTCACGTGACTTTTCGAGGTTATTTGCCCAAAAAAGGGCGTTTTTTGTTCTTTTTTCCACTTCGGCATAGTTGGATCATCGCGCCTACGAGGCACGCAGTAGGCTACAAGAACGCTGCCTTAATGCCAATAATGATGAGCTGCACCCCAACAGTGAGGAGGAGCACGAGCGGTGTGGGGGTGGTCGGAAACCCGGTGTGCGGGGACCTCATGCAGATTCAGATCAAGGTGGAAGACGGGATTCTCACTGACGTCAAATTCAAGACGTTCGGCTGCGGAGCGGCCATAGCGACGAGCAGCATGGTAACGGATCTGGCAATCGGAAAGACGATTGAAGAGGCGCTGAAGATAACGCGAAACG
>JBEKER010000003.1:0-91932 GCA_050013755.1 Halobacteriota archaeon | reverse complement strand
TCAATGCCACTACCGGGGCGAAGCTGTGGAACTACACGACCGGAGGCTACGTGTTCTCCTCCCCCGCCGTCGTTAACGGCACGGTGTATGTGGGGAGCAGTGATGGCAACCTTTACGCCATCGGCAACGCAGCTGCAGCCACAAGTCAGGGTACGACGCCCGGCTTCGAGGTCGTGCTCGCTTTTGTTGGACTTGTAATCGCCGCCTACGTAGTGAGGAGGAAATTCTAACCCCCCACCTCTGCGTACCGGCCCCTATGTGGCGTTATCTCGATGTCAGCAACCGTGGCTGTCACTAGTTTTTTCGGATGCGGCTGCGTCGGTCGGTTGACCGTTTCGCTTGGCGCTCTGACACGCGGCGTATAATGTGTTGGTAGCCATCAAGATTCATCTCCGCTAGCGCTAGGAACCCGCAAGTATTTATTAGTTATGAAACGTATGAACCGCAGATGAAACGCGAGGACAGGGCGACCATCAGCGTGAGCAAGAAGACTCACACCGATTTCGAGGAGTACCGCGCCAAACTAAGCGCCAAGAGGGGAAAAGTCCAGACGCAAGAGGATGCAGTGAGGGCGCTTCTTGAAATGACGCAAAAAGAGTAAACATCGCCTGCGCCCGTGACGGGCCAGCTCACTATTTCTTTATTTCAAGGCCTTGAAGTGCACTTAGTGCTGCCTCTCGCCACCAGTCTCAAATCGCAACCTTTATCGGCTCTCCTTCTACGTTCTTAGGCGTCTAATAACGTTTTACGAGGGAATCGCGAGGAGGCCATCATGCAGTTAACTAAACTATTCTCGTTTATCACAGCGATGCTCCTCATCACCGTCATCTCTGCCGGATGCGCCTCCACGAACACCTACCCGGTCCAACCAACCTCGTCCCACGCAGCTGCAGGAGCACAAGACACATTCCTCGCAGCATTTGTAGCTGCAGACCACAACTACACTGCACGCAACGTAACCATCAAAACGTGGGAAACGAGATGGCTCAATGACACCACCGTCAATGTCGAAGCAACGGGCGCATTAAAAGCGAATAACACCACGATGCATTCCAATCGGACGTTGACCCGTTTTTCTTCAATTAAGGCGGCAACAACATACGTCGGCAGGCAAAATCTCAGCGGCTATGTCGTGACGCAGGCTGCAAACGAGAGCGCTAATGTGTACAAGCTGGCGACAAGGAATCCTCCAACCGTATTTAAAGCGTACCGGCGCACCTCACAGAGTGCGAACAATGTAACTACGGCTGAGGTGACGCAATGCGATGCTATCGTCGTTACAGGCATCACAACGTTGACTGCCGGGAGAGTGGTTGCGACCCCACGGCCCTCAAGCAGTCCCTCGCCAGTTCCAACTCCATTACCGACGCCGGTACCCACCACAGTGCCGACTTTCACACCAACTGAGGTGCCGACTTTCACACCAACTGAGGTGCCCACTGCCGCACCCACCACAGTGCCTACTGCCGCACCCACCACAGTGCCTACTGCCGCACCCACCACAGTGCCCACTCCCACAGACATTGTGGAATGAATTGACCATTTGTCTATTGATTTTTCTGCGCCTCGAAGGCACTTTTCAAGCTGTAAAGCGCAGATTGCGAAAAACAACTCGAGCAGATAAGCTTCAACAGGTAAATGACAGCCGGGCTAGTCTCTGACATAGCGCGGGCGGCGGTACTCTTCGCAATACGGAACGTGCTCCCTATCGCCACGCAGCCCACAATGGGCGTACTTCTCGCACCTTTGGCAGTTCATCACGTTTGCATTCTTAGATGGTCAGAGTAAAGAAGCCTATCCGCGCGGTGGGAAACTAACCGCAGCTAATGACAACGCTTAAGGTATCACGCCACCGTTTTAGCGTTTTGACTCATTTTTTGCCAAGGGGGGCGATAAATGACAAAAAAGACGGCAAAAATGGTTTTGATACTAGGCATTCTAGCGGTGCTTATCGTGGGCGTCGCCGGTTGCACATCGAGCACTCAGAACGCTAGCAGCGGGAGCGCTAGCAGCGGCAACAATCAAAACTTAGCGCTGGCTTATGCTAATGCGTTAACGCAACCGGCTAACATTGGCTTAGGGCCAAACGAGACGCTCGTAAGCTCTAATGTCGTCGCTAACGGCTCTGACGGCGCTCGGCTAACGGAGACGATATCAAACACGACTCCGCAGAGTCTATGGGCTAACGGGACTAGCACAACGCTAGGCATAAATATTCAGTATTTCTCAAGCACCGGAGAAGCGACGGCGTTTTATAATAATCAGAGTTTCGGCTACACTCCGACGTCTAACCTCACAATTATTAACGGAAGCTCGCTGTACGAGCAAGTCATGGGACATGCGCCCTCGATAAGCGACGGGGCGTATAAACTCGTTAATTTTAACTTTGCGAGCGCTCAGATTGACGTAGTAGTTCAGCGAGGCGAGTTTGTCATGTGGGGGGAAGTGACCGAGACGGGGCTTTAGAATGAAGCGAATTAAGACAGCTCTCGCGCTAGGCATCCTCGCAGCGCTTGTGGTGAGCGTTGCGGGTTGCACCACTACAAACAACACTACACAAACGACACCAAGTGCTGCACCAACTGCGGCGACACAGCACGACGCGTTTTTGGAAAAGTTCCTTACGACTTACAAAAACATGGCATACTCGAATAGCAACCTGAGTATCAAGGCATGGGAGCTCGACTGGATTAACAGCACATCCGCACATTTGCATTGGACGACGATAGTTAAACCCTCAAACTATACGTGGAATTATGATTTTACGTATACGGTGTTTCCAACGTCACAAGACGCGACACAGTACATTAACACAGTGAACAAAACAGCATACAGCCTAGCCAGCACGAAAAACCCAGGAGGGCCTTATCAGAACGTAACAGGCCACGCACCGCAGATTTACAAACAATACCTGTACAACGAAGGGAATCCGTCCAATATCTCAGAATACCGGCTTCACGAAATTTTACAACTCGATAACATCGTTGTAGTAACTACAGCAAAAATATTGTACACGGCGTGAGCCGATCCTCGTGATTCACCTGGCCAGCGCACTCAATACCGTGCTACCTGTGCCTATTGCATTAGAGGCAGTATGGCCTACCGACGATACGACGATATTACGATAACTTTTTCATTTTTTGGGGGTTTTGTTTTTTTTACGATACTTACTCTTCCGTACTTGCCACTAATGAAAAAAATAGATTCAAGAAAAAAAATAATATTTCCCCTAAAGATAGAATACACATCGTAATATTGGTAAGCTTGCCAACTAGTCGAGCACTTCCTAAAAAGTTTTTCGGCAGCCACGTCGGCATAGTGATTCTTATAGTCCGCGATTTCAAGGATGAGTTCATCAACCTCTACGCAATCGTTGTTCACGGGTAAAATGTGGGTTATATCTGGGTAATTGTTCGCTATAAGTGGGGTGAAAGTGTGGTAGGTGTTATAACAAGACGTTACTAAGGCTGTTAACCGCCCCACTTACTTTAATAAGGAAGACTTATTTGGACCAAGCATCGACCCCTGCAACGGGGCGGTCACAGCCTTAGAACTACTAAACCGAGGCATCCCATAGGTATAGCTAAAACCTCTTTGAAGTTTTATTACAAATTTCGTACGTTACGGCGGTTCCCATCAAGAACGGTAGCACGTTTGCCAAAACCTAACTAGTCATCCTATCCTGGCTATACGGTTCAATGCTTGGAGCAGGCTAAGTAAAGTGTGAATTATGACAATGCGCTCCGGTTACGAATGGTCCTAATTGTATTAATCTTATAATTCCGCAGTTACGCGGCGATACTTTTGTGCCGCGATTGGGTATTCCGTTTGGAGCCTAGGTTGCAGCACTTGACTCAGCAACCTTGTCGCTAAGCTCTCTACTGAGCACGAATACCCAGAACAGCAGCAAACCCGCTAGGACTGTGAATACCCACCCAAACCAGATTCTGGAAATCATCATTATTACGTCCCAGCCTGGGATGTGAAGCAGCCAATATGATTCCGCTCCCGTAGTATGGTTCGCGTAGAACAGGTATGTGAAAAGAATCAGGATGCAGAAGACAAGCCCATACTTGCTCCGAAACCTACCAAGAACTAAGAGCGCAGGCGGTAAGAGGAACATCCACCACTGGGGCCACGTAAAAACCGCTATGAAGAACCAGGCGACGATAGCGAAGGTATCGAAGGCAAAATACCTGTCGTCACGAAGAGACGTAAGCGGCTTCCTGAGGACTCTCACGGCCGTGCAGTATAATATAAACACGTAACCCAGCAGCCATATTGGCACTTGAAAAAGTGGCGAGGGCCTTTGCAGCAACCAACCCGACTCGCCATGAAGCATTATTGCGCCGAACCACCCAGGGTACGGCAGCCAGACGATAAACGTCGCTACGAGGAGCGCGGCCAAGCACGACCCCAATGTGAGGAGCGATTTCGGTGTATCGCCCCCTCTCGTTCTTACCAGCGCCAGCGTGTATATGACGTAGACCGGCAGCAACAGTCCGCCATAGGTTTTGAACTGCATAGATACGCCGAGCGCTAGATACCCAAGCAGCAGCAATGAAAGATACTTCTCAGCTTTCAACGCCCTCTGCAATAGTATCATCGAGACGAATATGAAAAGGACGCAAACCACGTCAATCTGGCCCCATAGTATCACAGACGCGAATGTGATAGGCCCGAAGCAAATCAGCGCTAGCCACTTATTTCGTAGCTCCTTGTATGCTACCCCCACGAAAAGGAACAGCGCCGCCAATATTGGTATCATTCCCCAGAAAGGGAAGATGCCGGGGCTTGCCTGTATCAGAGATGAAGGATTGACCGTGGCAACTGTCAGGTTGTAATTGACCGTCAGGTTGTAGTGAAAAAGATGTGAGCCAAGCCACAGCCACGCTCCTTGCAGCGCGAAGAAGGTGGGTGGGTAAGCGACGCCTATCACGTCGGCCATGAAGTGCAGTGGGTCAACAGCGAACGCCGTGGACATGTTAGTGATTACCCAGTAGTCGTTGGACTTGGGCAGCGCGCCAGCGGCAAGATATAAAGCGCCTAAAAACAACAGGAGCGTCTTTAGCACGAAGTTCCTATTCGTCAAATGATTCACGAGCGCCATCTTTACTCCACGTGATTGAGAAAGTCACGAGTTAGGATGCATAACCGAGCTTAAAGCTCGTGTTTTGAATTCCGTAGCTAACCGAATAGAACTAGACTGTACAGCTAAAACATAAGATTATGAGCAAACAAACCAAGAAGCACGGTTAAACTGTGAGTGAATTATGAACGCAGCGAACGCAGTGGTTCTTCTTCTTATTCTGCTCGTGGCCTTCAGCGCCGCGCGCCTGATACTATGGGTGTGGTGGATTCGCACCCGCAACGCTAGGATGAAGAAATACGAAGAACGGTGGCTAAAAAAAAATGAACTTTAAAGCTGAGCGTGTGAGCCTCTGAATCGAAAAAAACAGATGGGCTCGAGGCGATTCGAACGCCCGACCTTCGCCGTGTAAAGGCGATGTCATAACCAGCTAGACCACGAGCCCGCAGCTTACCCTATCATACGTTCGTATATTAAGGTTATTGAGTGCCGCGGGTGCTGCTAAACAAACCGAGGCCGCAATTCGCTCAAAAAGGCAAGATACGATTTTTCTTGCGTAACAATGCGCCTATCTTGGCTATGAAGCGGGCGGCGGCGTGGGGGCGGTAATCTCCTCTCCCCAGCCCATCATCGTCTCGTACATGTCGATGGCCTTGAGAAGCGTCGCTTCAGTATAGTCGCCGACTTTGTACACCCACCAATACGGCTCCCCCCGGCGCTCGATCTCAAACTTTACCGCCTCGTCCTTAGCAAGCGAGAAGTCCTTGGACTCATCTACGACGATATCACCACTTCCCTTGAGCCGTTCGACGATAGGTTCCATCTTCGTTGACAGCAGGACCCGGATCCCCCTGTCCGACCCGACCTCGAGCAAAAGATTGCTCTGGGTGCCGACGGAGAACAATCGAAATCGAATACCCTCTGCCTCTTTTTGCGCGCCGCCCCGGTCAATGAGGTTGTGCGTTGCCAGTATCTCTTCAGCTTGTGTTGTGGTCAATTCAGCCATTGTATCACTCCAACAGTATTACCCCTAATGTGCCGACCGTAAATAAAGGCCTGTCGCTTTATTTGCACCAAGCCGCGTCACGTAGATCGCCGCGCGCAGTGTGCCCGAGCGGCGATTGCGCCCCCCCTCTACGAAGTCCTTTCCCGACTGGGATACCAGGATCCTTCTTCCTCTCTTTACAAGTCCTCAGGCACAGGCTCCAAGTAGACGATGTCGGCCCCTACGTCTTTTGCGATTTGTTCGAGTTCCATCTTCCTCAGGTGGCCCGCGTGCAGGCGCAGCCCCTCACCTGCTACGGCGACAACCCGAAACCGGGGCTTTTTTTCGCCCTTTCCTGGATCCAGCCGCCCCCTCGCGTCTATTTTCATGGTGTGTCCTCCGGTGACAAACTGATGTTGCTATAAGCAACCGCAGGCCGCGCTAGCTCACCCCTTTTTGAGGAATCCTTCAGCGGCAAGCATCTCGGCGTTGAGTATCGAAGCTCCTGCAGCCCCTCTCACGGTATTATGGCCCATAAGCGTATACTTGGTTCCCTTGACAACGTCGCGCCTCACCCTGCCAACAGAAACGCTCATTCCGGCGTAGGCGTCACGATCAAGCCGAGGCTGCGGCCGATCATCCTCCTCTCTGACGATTAAGGGTCGTTCGGGTGCAGATGGCAACCCTTTCAAGGGCTGGAGCGAGGCCATGGCCTGCTTTACCTCCTCAGGGGGCGCGTCAACGTCCACCCACACCGACTCGGTGTGTCCGTCGATCACCGGGACCCGATTACAGATCGCGCTGACGGTGACGTTCGCGTTGTCGACCTTCGTGCCGTTAAATGTACCGAGAATCTTCGGTGTCTCGGTCTGCATCTTCTCCTCCTCTCCGCCGATGTACGGCACGACGTTATCGAGGATGGCCATCGACGAGACGCCGGTGTAGCCCGCGCCAGAAACCGCCTGCAAGGTCGCGACCTTGACGTCGGTGAGCCCCAGCGGCATGAGCGGTTTGAGCGTCATAACGAGCATAATCGTCGAGCAGTTCGGATTGGTGACGATGAACCCACTCCAGCCACGCTCCACTTTCTGCATCTCGATCAATTTCGCGTGGTCTTTGTTGACCTCAGGGATGAGGAGCGGTACGTCATCGAACATCCTGTACGAGGCGGCGTTACTCGAAACCCCGTAGCCGTCGCGGGCATAGTCTGCTTCAACTTTTTTGGCGATATCCGCCGGAAGGGACGAAAAAACCAGGTTCACGTCGTCAGGCATGTCGGTTGAGCGTGTCGGAATGACGCGAAGGTCGCCTATATTTTCGGGTAGTGGCGTGCTCAAGCGCCAATCGACCGCGTCCTTATAGTATTTCCCTGCGCTTCGCTCAGAGGCAGTGACCGCTCCGACCTCAAACCACGGATGTGCCTCAAGGAGTTGGCAGAATCGCTGCCCGACGGCACCGGTGGCGCCAAGCACGCCGACTTGTATTAGCTTAGACATATCTCACCTCACGCTAACGCGATTGCTCCGGATGGGCAGAGATCGACGCAGGTGCCACAGTTGACGCGGTCCTCCGCGCTCACCACTAGCACATCGTCCATGAAATAGTGGCGGCCAGGCACTCTTCGACACAGGTACCACATTGCACGCACGCCTCGCATCGATCAGCACTACCATGTCAACAACCACTATCGGCTCATGAAAAGGCGGTCATATAACCCTTTTGGTCAGCGGCCTTAGCCTCGCGGTCGTCGTCGGCATGTAGTCCTGCGAAAGCGCCCTTACGTTGCGAAACGCGTTCAACGGCGCTGGCTGACACGCGCACTCACCATGGTCGTGAGCAGCGCAGAACTGGATAGCATCGTCACGACTCGAAGCGCGAAGTCACCTGTCTCATTGCCTTACGCTTTTCGAGTCCCTTTAGAACCGTAGTCAAAGAACTTCTCGACAGTATAGCCCGATGTCCATTCCGAGCGAATCCTCGTTCGCTTCTCAGCTCGCCGCAACGCGGAAAGGATCATGCGGTTGAGATCTCGCGCGCTTTCTCCCTCAAGCTCTGCCTCAACGTCGAATCCTTGATCTGTTTGTCTAATTGTCCCTTTTTCGGCGATAAGCTGTTCAAGAACCGGTTTGACGGCTGACGGGTTATCGCTGCTCACCTGCGCCGATACTCGAAACTTCAGTTGCGCCATTTTGCCCTCCCAAAGCGTACGATCTCCTTCCGCTATAAAAATCTGCCCGCGAGACAAAGATTGTTGATACCATGAACCAGAGTAAGGGCGAGGATGGAAGCACGCATGTTAAGCTGCATGGAAACAGAAATGAGATCTGAACACGAGACATTGGGCGTTCTCTAGAACGGGGCGAAGATGACATATTGCAAAGAGTGCGGGCATAAGTTAGGTTTTTTAGAACACGCAGCCGACGGCCTGTGTAACGGTTGCCGACAACGATTAGCGCACGAGCAAGCGTTGAAAGCGCAAAACGCAGCCATAGCTCCGTATACAGGCGCAGACCTCCCGGTTATCACGGTTACCGACGCGATTATGAAAAAAGGCGAGACGGCGCATTATCGAACCGCGACGGTGCTCAAGGAAATCAAAACGGTCAACCTCGGCTATTCGGGAGCGAGTCACGGCGTCTCGATCCCGCTCCCGATCAAGGTGGGGGGCTTTCCCGTGCGCTATCGCGTGGGCCAATCGCGCGGCCACATCGTCAAACACGACGAGTTGCTTGAAACGTCGCGCGGCGAGTTGATCGTCAGTAATCAACGCCTATTTTTGAACCCGTTCGCAGGGCACAAGCCGTTGAGCGTGCCGCTCCAGAAAATCGCCAGTTTTCACGTTTATGAGAACGGACTCGAAGTGTGGCCGGACGGCAAGGAGCGTCCCTACCTGTTCGTGCTTGACGCGACGGCGAGCGAGATATGCGGGCTTTGCTTGTCGAAAATATTGGAGCTGGCGTAAGAGGGGGAGCCTGAGATTATCAAGCTTGTGCCGCGCAAGCTTGACCTTGATGAGGAGTTTGTCGGTCGTGGTAATGTCCGGACCCGGCTCACAGAAAAAAGGTTAGGGCTAACGACAAGATATCACTTAAGCAGAACTCAGAAGCGGATCGTGTGAGCCACTGAGTCTCGTTAATGGAGGTCAACCAATTACCGTCTTGCCGATACCTAATGGCCGACAACAGCGTCTTAAGGCTCCTTTCCCGCTACTTTTATGCTCACCACCGAATCCGCAAGGTCGCCCAATTCATCGGGAGTCAGGTTGGTGGTGTTCCCGATCGCTTGTGCCGTCGGATCGTTTGCCATGCAGTCAAGCGGGAAGGAGGACTCCTCGACGACGCGAACGTTCTCAAATCCCGCGGCCCTAATGGTCGCCAAATAGGCGTCCTTCATGATTGCCCCGGATAAGCAGCTCACATACGCCGCGGCTGAGTCCTTTACGGCAGACGGGAGCTCTCTCAGCAAGACCATGTCAGAGACCGAAAAGCGGCCGCCGGGCCTCAGCACCCGAAAAGCTTCCCTGAAGACGGCGGTCTTATCGGGGGTGAGGTTAATCACGCAGTTGGAGATAATGACGTCAACAGCACTATCGGCAACGGGCAGATGCTCCAGCTCCCCGAGCCTGAAGTCGACGTTGCTGTAGCCGCCTTTGCGCGCGTTCGCCCGAGCCTTTTCGATCATCTCGGGCGTCATATCGACGCCGATCACTTCTCCAGCTGCACCGACCGCGTTTGCGGCCAAGAAACAGTCGAAGCCGGCTCCCGATCCGAGATCAAGCACCGTCTCGCCTTCCTTCAACGAGGCAAGTGCGGTCGGATTGCCGCACCCAAGTCCCAGATTTGCTCCTTCGGGCACTGAGGCTAGCTCATCTTCCTTGTAGCCTATAGCCCGGCTGATCTCGTGCGCCAGATCAACGTTACTGCCACAGCACTGGCTCACGGGGATAAAATTAAGCCTTTCGCCCTTCGCCACCTTCGCATAGCCGTCTCTAACTACGCGTTTTATCTTCTCTTCTTCCATACGACCATCTCCTCGTTTACGCCAACTCTTTGAAAATCGGGCCTAAAAAGCCCTTGACCGTCGCCGAGAGCTCCTCGACCTTGATCAGAGAGATGCAGCAGACCTCACCGTCTCGCTCACAGCTAACGGCCGCCAGCTTGTCCCCTGCTCGTATGTGGGCACGGTCACGCAGCTCTTTAGGAAGCACCATCTGCCCCCGTTCGTCAACGCTCACGACTGCTTCAACCTTGCAGCTATTCTTGCCCGCATCGGCGGGCGCACAACATGAGGCTTCTTCTGTCATAGAACTCTACACGACAGTATGATTATCAGTGTATTTAAACTTTTCTGATAAATCAGAATAATATGAATATTAGCAGAAAAAGGCGTCAACCTAGGCAAATATCAAACGGTGATCACGTGAGTTCGCAGATTAGTCTCAGTCAAACGTTGACTCAAGCCACTCCCTGAGTTGGTCACGCACGCGCCTAAAAGATGCACACGGTGCGCCTTCCCCGGCATTTGGCACGGGATCGTTAAAGGCGTGATGAAGATACTTCTTCCCGCCTGGAAAAATAGGACAACTCTCTTGCACATCGGCACATAGCGTCACAACGTAATCGAAGGTCAGGTCGTCAAACTCGTCCAGCGACTTTGCTCGGTGCGAGCTGATATCGATGCCCAGGTCAGCCATCACTTCGATCGCGCATGCGTGCACCTCGGTGGGTTCATTTCCCGCGCTTTGTGCCTCATACCGGTCAGCGTGCCGGGCGTTGATGAGCCCTTCTGCCATCTGCGATCGCGCTGCGTTATGCGTGCAGAGGAACAGTATCTTTTTCTTGGCCGTCATCTTCGCATCCTCGTGCCGGCACTCCCGCTTGAGGTCGCGAGCAATCATAACCCGCGATGACAGTATACCTCACTAACCGTCCCTCGCAGGGAAGTGGCGATGCTAATACGTGCAAGTCCACGAGAGCTTCGGTCAGCTTTTTTCGAGGGCTTTCGCAAATTCCTCGGCATCGCGCAGGTCCTGTTCGTTTGGCCGACCTCGCGCGATCCCGCCGACGAGTTTCATCAGCCCATAGGTATCAAACCCCCGACAGGAGAACTCCCCAACGACGGCTAATCCCTTCTCTTCCAACTTACTCTTTAAGGCACGGTGTTGCGACCCGAGACGCGATGCACCCCTCGTTGAGAACACAAACGCTTTCTTGTCAAGCACGGGGAGCGTCTCAACCCACCTAAGCAAGGGCTGATAGTGCTTTCCAAAGGCGATTCCGGAACCAAACCCGATGAGCTCATATTCAGCGAGTGCCTCGACGTTCACGTCATCAGGGCGGCGAACCTCTGCGCCGAGGACTGCTGCCATCGCATCGGCGATCTTTTTCGTGTTTCCGTGGTGCTGTGACACGCATACGATAAGCGTTTTCATGGGATCATCTATACCAGTGATAGAGTTTCACACATTACGTTTCGTTTTTTGACCTACACCTGGCACGATAAAAGAGCATTGCCCGCCGCAATGCTGAGCACCAAGAAGAAAACGATGATCACCGTAACGGCTACTAAACTCCACTTCATAGATAATATGTTTCCAGCGTCATTGAACTACTTTCCGCTACAGGCGCTGAGGACACCTTTAGCACTACGTTGCGATACGGAGCAGAAAAACGCCTTCTATTTTCGTCGCCGCCCGACGTCACCTCTTCACTTCTGCGCGCAGAGTAAAGAGCTCGGCCTACGAATCAAATAATCATTTTGATCTGGCGAATCACAGGCTATACCGGCTTCTTTACGTGAGCCTTTTGATCACGTCCGTTACCGAGACGGCGTTAGCAAAGAAGTCATTCCACGCGTCCTCTTTGGGATAGTTCCTGATGGTGTACGATGTCGGGCTGATGTTAGGCAGCTCGTCCCAGGCAAACGGGCTGGCTATAGGAAGCCCCGGCTCAGATCGGGCAGCGTAGGGTGCGACAGAAGTCTGCATCGCGGATATCCGGTTGACGTCGATGAAGATTCGGCCCTTTCTCCTCTCCTTGCCAAGCTCCGTAGTCAGTGCTGCGTCACTTTTTGCGAGGGTTTGCGCTATTTTCAAGGCGAATTCCCTCACGCCATGGTTGTCAAGCTCCCGCGTGATGGGCACCGCGATGTGGTACCCGCTTCCCCCGGTGGTCATCACGTAAGGCTTAAACCCCAACGCTTCAAGAAAGCCCTTCAGTTTAAGTGCGGCTGACCGAAGCGACGGTAAATCAGGCAGCGAAGGATCCAGATCAAATATCATTTTGTCGGGAATTTCCGGCCTATCAGCTCTGGTCACCATGATGTGGGGCACGACGACCTGATTGCCGAGGTACAGGATGCCTGCTTCATCCTTAACGATCGCATAGCAGGTCATAGTGCCTTTGTGTGTGAGACATTTGCTCTCAAGCCAATCAGGAAAATAGTCGGGCATATTTTTTTGGAAGAACTTCTCGCCGCTTACCCCTTCGGGAAACCTAAACATGGAGATGAGCCGATCCTCTATGTGGGGCAGCATCAGTGGCGCGATGTTTCGGTAGTATTCGACGAGCGCAGCTTTCGGGATCCCCGTATCAAGCTCCTTTTGGGGGTTCGTCACGTGGATTCGGTGCCCGCCGACGTCTATTTCGTCGCTCAGGCGATGCTCGTCCGCCTTCTTGACGATTATCCAGTCGTTGTCGAGGCGGGTGAACGCGTAGGTCCCGTTCAGTTTGTCGCCCTTCAGGTAGATTTCGAAATGGCCCTTTTCCAGCGCCTCATCAAGAGGCTGGACCTTTCCGTCTTTTATCGTTACATTGACGAATTTTCCCTTGTCCCATATTTCGACCGTCCCTGCACCGTATTCGCCTTCGGGTATCTCGCCGGAAAATTCGGCGTAGGCAACGGGATGATCCTCAGTCCTGATTGCGAGCCTCTTATCCCGTGGGTCGTCTGAGAGCCCCTTGGGCACCGCCCAGCTCTTAAGAACCCCGTCGTGTTCAAGCCGAAAATCAAAGTGTATCCGCCTGGCGTTATGCTTCTGTATCACATACACCGACTGTTCGCTTTGCAATTGGTCCGGCGCTGGCTCACCCGTCTTCGCAAAGTCCCGTTTCTTCCGGTACTCGTCAAGCAACGCTCTGCACCTGGTCTATCGTGCACTCGTCGGCAGGCTTATCGTCCCTCATCCTTACGAAGACTGGCGCCCTCAGTCGATTATCTTTCGTGTACTGCAAATACCTGACTTCACACACCTTATCGGGTATAACTAGCTGCACATTCTTCGGAACCGCGACGTCGCCGCGTGCGCGAACGAGCTCCTTCGCTAGCTCGCCAAGGAGTGACTCGCTAAAGCCCGTGCCCACCTGGCCGACGTAGGTGAGCCTCCCCGCGTCGTACAACCCGAGCGCCAGCGACGCTATCGTCCGTGTTTTCGTGACGTATCCGATGATGATGCAATCGACGGTTTTCTCATCCTTAATTTTCAGCCAGGCGTGCGACCGTCCGGTAACATAGACGCTTTCCTTTTTCTTTGCCATCACCCCTTCCAGATGGCGTGCCGTTACCACGTCCCAGAGTCGCTCACCGTCATCCGTGCCGGGCATTGTCTGCAGGTTTCTCCCCTCCTCGACGACCTCCGAAAGCAGCCGTTTTCTCGCTGACAGCGGCAGCGTTGTTAGGTTCCTGCCTTCCAGTTCGAGCACGTCAAACGCGACGTACGTGGGCGGCCGGCGCTGGTGCTTCCGTCCCTGCAGCAGCGAGAACGACGGGTTCCCTTTTTCATCATAGATCACGATCTCTCCATCGAGCACGCAATCAGCCTTAATGAGGTCGCCAAACGCAAGTTCGGGAAACTCACGGGTGATATCCCGGTTATTTCGTGATGTAAAGCGAAGCGTTCCTGCCTTTTTTTCGCAGAGCGCCCTGTAGCCGTCCAGCTTAGGCTCAAAGATGTACTCGGTGGACTTAAGAATCTGTTTTGTGCCAGCGGCGGCGAGCATCATTTCAGGCTTGCCTTGAGTGCTTCAACAAGGTTTTCTTCTGTGGTGCGGGGATATTCCCTCTTATGGATCGCAATCGTTTCTCCGCGTGCTTTTCTCTCGACGAGCTCCTTGAGATCCTCCTCGAAGGTATCGTGAAATCTGGTGATGTCAAACTCATCGACCGTAATCTGGCCTATGAGCTGTCGCGCGAGATCCATCTCGACCTGTGAGAGCTGCGGCGGCTCATCAAGCCCATCGACCTGCATAATGTCCCGTATCTCATAATCATAATTCAGCGTCGTCAGCAGCAGCCCCTGCCTGTACGCCTCGATAGCGCAAACGTGTTCCTTTTCCCGCATGACAAACCTGCCGATCGCGGTCTTGGCGGTCTGCTGGAGCACTTCCCTGAACAGGAAATACGTCTTGTCCTTTGGCCGTTCCGGGCCCGCGTAGTAATGCGCATTGAAATAAATCGGGTCGATTTGATGGGAATGAACAAACTCCACGATTTCTATCCACGTGGATTTCTCAGGCCTGATAGAGTGAAGCTCGTCGTCACTAATGACCACATATTCGTCTGGGGAGACCTCAATCCCCCTCACGATCTCGTCCTGGGACACCTCCTGTGTGCACGCGTCGCACCATTTCTTGTACCGAATCGGCGAGAGCTTGTCCTTGTGCAAGAGCCGTGTTTTGAGTGGCTTCTGTTCGACGGCCGAATAGAGTTTTATTGGGATGTTCACCAGTCCAAACGCTATTGATCCTTTCCAGAGTGATTTCATTTTGACGCACCGATTTTTAACGATAAGCGAATCTGGTCGTCATCTTCTTTTAAGTAACGCTCGCTTTCTGAGCAAACTTGTCGCCTTACCGTTCGAGATGACACTACATCGTTTGTGTTAAGCTACACGGGCGGCGTTTTTCAGTCCTTTTCTTTCGCACAAGTAGCCTCACCGTCTTTCGTCGGCTTTTTGCTCGGCGGCGATCTTCGTAAGCTTTTTCAGACTGTGGGGAGTTCAGTGCTATGAAGTCCTATCATGCCAAGCCCTCTTGACGTCAAGGGAACTATAACACAGAAGACGGCCCTGATTATCCTTGTCGTTGTCGTCGCTGGGCTATTACTAGCGTTTACGCCACTCAGGGTAGTCGGGTACGTCCTTTTGACCATAGGCGCCGCCCTTTACGTTTTCGCGAGCGTCCGCACTATGGTGTGACACCTCAGATGATGTCACACGTCGAGCTTTACGAAAGACATTTCACAGGCTCTCCGCAACGCTAGTTTCACCGGATTAAAAACCTCGGTCGACTGCCACTATACCCTCTGCCATTTTACACGGCCTCAAGAACAGCTTACCGGGCTACGCTCCGTATGACAGGGCAGACAAGATCCCGACGTAGGCACACGTCAATGTCAAAATAGAGCCATAAAAAATGAGCAACGTTTTCGAAAGCATTAATTTGCCTGGCCTCGGTACTTCTATGCCGGCCTCGTACCGAGCAGTCCTCATATTAAAAAACTCGTCGCCTGTGTTGAGCCTATTTTCGACGATCTCGTTGTATAGTGCCTTATACGTCTTTTTTTGCCGCAGAAAATAAGCGTCTAGATACCAAAAAATGAGCACAGCGAAGACAGCAATAAGCGCTTGATACCACGTGCCGCGCAGCAACAGAATTATACCGAGCACAGCCACAGTCCATCCTTTGATAATGATCGAATTAGTGGCCATGCGGTTTATGATGTGTTGAATAGTTCCGATCGTTTCCAGTTCGTATGAGGATCGCTCACGCTGCATCTGCTATCACGTTTTCAGTACGGAATACGTAAAACGCGACTGCTAAAAGTTAAGTGTTTCCGCTTAAATACGTCGCATAAGGCACAAGGACGTTCTGCTGGTAAACTAACTGCTGGCGAAACAGCTTACCTCTGATTCTCAACTACGTACACGGCATGCCTAAAAAAAGCCACGCGTGCAAAGTGTGGCCGTTTCTTACCAAAGCTACTATTTCACACGATCACGTCGAAATCGGCACGCGCGCATTAGCACCCGCATACGTCCTATCGGCCTCCAACATCGAAACGGTTAAGCCACAAGACCTCAACTAATATGCGGAGCGGTTCCGGTTTATACGCGACCAGGCTCCGCTCCAACTGTGATCACTTCGCTTCTTCGTCTCTATCGTTGTGTGCTATCGCGCCAGAGTTCTGCGCTCCGAGAACCGCGCGGATGGCTGAAGCGTCGCTACGCCGAAGCAGGCGGTTCACCCAAACGACCAACCAGAACGCAGTTTATGCGGCGGGGTTAAAGATGGCGACACGGGAGCGACGCTGTCCGTGCACGTCCGTGCACGTCCGTGCATCACATCACTGGAAGCGACGAAGAACCGCACCGACAGCGTCGCCACGAGGAATGCGGCGAAGCCAGTAAACAGCGAGAGGCCGAGCTTTTTGTCCTTGGCTAGCGCTAACGTATATATTTCCGCTAACGTATATATTTCTCCAGACCTGGGAAAGGGTTCCGATGCTGTGCGTTCTTCACGCTTTTGTTGAAGCTCGTCCGCGTTTGCTCTGGTCCCGTTTCAGCTCTTTGTTTCACCTTCCTTACGAAAAGCTCAACGTAACGCGCGACATGGGTGGTAGCAGATCGCCATGTTGCTGTGCCTTTCGTGTATGCACTTCTATCGGCTCTGCCCCGTGCCCGAAAAAATGGAGCCTAAGCGGCACTTTGCCAGTCACCCATCGTACCGTCCCGAGGGTTGTGCTCAGTTTGAGCCAGTGAAGTTCAAGCGGGACGACGATTACGCGCCTCATAAGCAGCCAAAAAAAGCCACTTAGCGACGACGGTATGCTCCATCGTGCGTCGGAAGTCTCTCTGTGACGCACAACGGACATCGGCCGGACACGTTATCCCTTCCCCGCCCAGCTCCGATCAATCGCGACGTCGACATCGAGCGGGACATTTCGCAGAAACTCAGCCCCCGCCCCTCGCATGTGGTAGGCGACGGTGTCGGCGATCTCGGCAGCGCGTACCTGTGGCGCTTCGACCAGCACCTCGTCGTGCACACAGCAGACGATTTTTGCCCTCGTAGGGCCTAATGCTTCGTGGAGAGAGGTCACCGCCCGTTTCATAATATCCGCAGCGGTCCCCTGAACTCGGGTGTTTAACAGTTCGGTCAGCTTTGGGTCTTGGCCATCCTCCCACCTGCGTATTCTTCCGCTCAAGGTCCGGATTGAGATCAGCTGTGTGGTGCTCACGCTGCGGTGGAACGCCCGCACGCCTGCGTACGCATTAAAGAAACGCCGGCGAAACTCGATCGCATCTTCGAGGGTAAAGTGCACCCCATAGATGTAATTCGCATATCGCCGTAAGCTCCGTGCGCCCATTCCGTAGATGAGGCCGATGTTCAGCACCTTTGCGATAAGGCGCTCGTCCTTCGTCACCTGGTCAAGGGGCGTGTCGAGCACGAGCGACGCGGTCAACCGATGCAAGTCCTCCCCTCGTTGGAACGCCCGCGTCATGGTCTCATCACCGCTGATGTCAGCAACGACCCGCAGCTCAAATTGCGCGTAGTCGGCGATCACGAGGCGGTGATCACGTGCCGCAACGAAGCACCCCCTCACCGCATCGTCTCGTGGAATCTGCTGCAGGTTGGGATTGCGGCACGCGAATCTCCCGTTCACCGTGCCGACCTGAAGAAAGGTGGGGTGTATCCTCCCCGTCAACGGATGGACGTGCCGGGGGAGGGCATCCAAAAAGCCGTTTTTGAGCTTTAAGACGTGCTTGTAGCGGATATAGCGGGGTATCGCGGGATGGAGCTCCTCATACTTACGCAACTCGTCCTCTCGCACGTTGCGGACGGGAACGCCCGCGCTTCTGAAGGCGTGCTTCACCTGCTGGGGGCTGCCGAGATTGATGGCGGCGACGTCACCGAGGGTACGCTGTCCCGACGTCGTCAGCTCACGACACACCTCGTGCGCGAGGTCCTCCTCCAACTCGTTATAGGTGTCCTGCAACGTTCGCCACTGCCCCATGTCCATGAGCATGCCGTTGCGCTCCATTGCCGCAACCGCGGGGAGGCAGGCGCATTCTAAGCGCATGCAGTCAGTGAGGCCTGCACTCTCGATACGCTCCGATAACGCCGCATGGAGGCTCAAGACCACGCCGACCGTTTGCCCCGCACATCGAAGTTGCCGCTCGGTGAGGACACCAGCTCGAAAACTGCCGCACGTTTCCGGCGTGTGCTCGTCAAGATATGCTCTCGCTACGGTTTTCAGATCGTGTTTTGCCTCCAGCCCGCCTTTAAGCAGTTGCGAGGCAAGCATCGTGTCGAAATAGGGGCTTGAGAGGTCGAATCCGGCTTGATAGAGGAACTTGAGGGCGAGCTTTCCGTTGTGCATTACCTTGACGGCCGGTGTCGAGAAGAGGTCGTGCAGCTTCGCCAACCCCTCTTGCGGCACCTGAGCACAATCAATAATGGCCGGAGGATGGCCGTGTATGGCCAATTGGAGCGTCCGTATCCGATCAACAAAGGTGTCGGGACCCGTAGTTCCGAGCGCTATAGCCACGATCGACGAAGGTGCGATACGCTCAATGATGGTGGTAAGATGCCCCTCGGTGGCGACATACTCGTACGGCGGCGAAACGCTTCGGTGGGACAGCTCTTCACCTAAGTCTGCACGTTTAATACGTGTGTACAACGCCTCGAGCCCCCATTGCGCGTATTGCCTTGTTATTATTGACGCGTGTATCTTCGAACGATGTCCCCTCAACCGTGATAAACGCGAGATGGGTGCTCTCTCTTTATTGAGAACTGTATGTTTTGTCCAAAAGAAGGATGAAAGTATTAGTCGCACGAACGCAAGGAAGAGTACGCAAACTACACAACAAACGTTGGCGCTTCTCCGCGAGGAAGCACAGCACTGCTTATGGCCGCTTGCTTCTTGGTTTATCAAGTTTGGTTTATCAAGTAAAACTGATAACTATCAAGATAAATTGATATAGGATAAGGCACACTTAACCGATGGGATCTAGAGGCGGCTTCGACAACGGTATGGCGGGCGGTTGTACCCCCCCTTCGTGAGGTTGACGCGGTTGATGTCAAAATCAAGCTACGCGCGGATCCATCATCTCCTCCCGATGCATGCTCGCATGAATGGGCGCCGATTTCACGAGGGGGTGACGCTTCCGTCTGCCTATCACCGGCTCGGGCCCCAGCGGGACACTGTGGCCGTCCGTGTACTCGAATTCGCCTCAGGATTCGTTCTTGTCGTTTTTGGGGTAGCAGCATGAACATAACACCAAAAAAAGCAGCGTGCGTCGTGATTTGCGCCATACTCCTCGCGACGCTGGGAGCGGGGTGCGCGCAGCTGTCGTCAAACCAAACAACTCAATCGGGCGGCATCACGGTTACCGATGATGCCGGAAGAACCGTCACCGTCGCTCAAACACCTCATCGCATTATTTCACTCGCTCCTTCCATTACGGAAGACTTGTTCGCCCTGGGACTGGGCGGCAAGGTGGTTGGCGACACTACCTACGACAACTATCCGCCAGCGGCTGTCAATATCACAAAAGTAGGCGGATTCAGCTCGCCGAGCATTGAAAAAATCGTTTCCCTCAATCCTGATATCGTCTTTGCAAGTTCCCTGGAGAACAATACCTTGCTCTCGACGCTTAGCGGTTATGGGATACCAACGGTCGTCCTCAACCCAACCAGCTTAACCGCGATACTAAACGACCTCTCAATGATCGGCAAAGTGACGGGCAGTACGGGAAATAGCAGCGCACTTGTTGCGAATTTGACGCAAAAAATGACTGCGAACAGCATTTCTGTTGCTTCACACCCGCGCGTGCTCTATCTTGTGTGGTACGACCCAATAATGTCGGCGGGCGCAAACACCTTTGAAGGGGATATCATCGCGCATGCCGGGGGCATAAACGTCGCGCAGTTGGCAAACGTAAGTGGGTATGGGACGATGAGCAAGGAATCGATAGTCGCTCTCAACCCTTCGGTGATTATCGCCAACAGTGCGATGAATTCAACGGCAGTTCAACAGGTCAAGTCAGACCCGGCTCTTGTTACGGTCGATGCCGTCAAGAACGGTAAGATTTACATCTTGGACAGCGACATCATATCCCGTCCCGGGCCACGCGCCTTCGATGCACTAGAGCAGATTGCAGGAATTATTCGCCAAGCATCGTAGTTACGCGCTTACACGCGCGCGAAGTCCGGCATGAGAGACGCGATTGCACTCGCATGAAACGAAACACGACGCTCCTCGTGCTTGCAGCTGCCCTGCTCGCGACGGTCATTACGAGCGTTGCTGTTGGCCCGGTGTGGATAGCTCCGCAAAAGATAGCGGCAATGCTCGCCAATTTGGTCGTCCCCGGAAACCACACGTGGTCTGAAGCTGAGGCAATCATCATATTTCAGATACGCCTCCCCCGAACCTTCATGGCGCTCCTCGTGGGGTCCGGTCTCGCCGTCGCTGGCGTCGCGATGCAGGCCCTTTTTAAAAACCCGTTGGCGGATCCTTACGTGCTGGGGGCGTCAAGCGGTGCTGGGTTTGGTGCCGCCCTTATCATCTCACTTGGGTTCGTGAGCGCGATTTTCGTCCCACTCGCGGCATTCGCGGGCGCCGTAATCGCTACTTTTACGGTATATGCGCTGTCCATGATCGGCCCGAGAAGCTCAGTCACGCTGCTGCTGCTTTCGGGCATCGCGATCGGAACCTTCTTTTCAGCATTGATCTCATACCTAATGTTCGTCGCGGGGCAAAATCTGACAGCACTCGTTTTTTGGCTCATGGGGGGGCTGTGGGCGAGCACCTGGCAGTACGTGGAAATAACGTTCCCGGTGATTCTCGTCGGGACAATCATCCTCTACGCATACGCGCGCGATTTAAACCTGATGCTGTCTGGGGAAGAATCAGCGCAGCACTTAGGCGTAGCCGTGGAGAACCTCAAGAGGATCCTCTTGGTAACCGTTTCGTTTATAGTGGGGGTAGCTGTCGCTTTCTGCGGCATCATCGGGTTTGTGGGGCTCATTGTGCCGCACGTGGTGCGGACGTTTACGGGTCCGGATCACAAGGCGCTTATTCCCGCTTCCGCACTCTTCGGCGGTATTTTGCTCATCTGGGCCGACATTGTCGCACGGTCCGCTATACCTGGTGAGGAAATGCCCGTTGGCATTATCACTGCGTTGCTTGGCGCCCCGTTTTTTCTGTATCTGGTGAGGAGCAGGAGGAAAAACATCTTTTAAATGCTGCCGCACATACAACGGACGAGGAAACGGTTAATGCGTAAACTCGGTGAAGAACGTGGCTCTGAAACAGGGGGACCTGGACGTGTGCAGGTTGATGGCGTTGACTGCTACTACCTTCAGACACAAGCGCTCAATGGCGCACAACTGACGGTCAGGCCCGGCGAGGTGATCGGTCTCGTCGGCCCTAACGGGTCAGGAAAGACGACGCTCATTAAAGCAATCAGCGGGGTGCTGAAGCCACAAGTCGGCATCATAACGCTCGATGATGTAGATGTTTACCGGATTAAGCCGAAACGACTCGCACAACAGATGGCGGTCGTGCCCCAGAGTACCGACATGTTTTTTTTTGATTTTACAGTCGAGGAGGTCGTGCTTATGGGCCGAAGCCCCCACATCAGCTTCCTCGGAACCGAATCGACGTACGATTTTGACGTGGTGCAAAAAGCCTTAGAGATAACCGATGTCGCTCGGTTTGCCGATCGCAAGATTAACGAGCTCTCAGGTGGGGAGCAACAGCGCGTCATCATTGCCCGCGCGTTGGCCCAAGAACCCAAGATCCTCCTTCTTGACGAGGCGACATCACAGCTTGACATTGGGATCAAGATTGAGATCTTTGATCTTGTGAGGCGCCTTGCGGCTTCTGGCATTGCGGTTATCGCCGCGATTCACGATCTCAATCTCGCCGCTCAGTACTGTGATCGACTGCTGCTGTTAAAACGTGGAGAGATTCTCGCTGACGGCACCGTTGAGGAGGTATTAACTCAAGAGCACATCGCAGAAGCGTTTGGCGTCTCAGCGCTCGTGAGAAAACACCCGATTACGAACGCTTTTTCGATTACACTTCTCCCGCAGCACACTCCTGGAGCGCGCAGCTCTGCAAAGGTGCACGTCATTCCCGGCGGGGGCAAAGGGGCACCGGTCATCCACGCGCTTGTCCAACAGGGTTTGAGCGTCTCCGCGGGCGTGGTGAATACACTCGACACCGATTACGATGTGGCACAGTACTTTAGCATTGAATGCGCCGTCGAAGCACCGTTTTCGCCCATTTCGAGCGAGGTGCACAGCCGTAACCTGCAACTTATACGGGAAGCATCCATCGTCGTGCTGCCTAACATCTGCTTCGGGCCGGCGAACCTAAAGAACCTCGAAGCAGCTGAACTTGCAGCAGATAAACTCGTGATAGTGGAAGAGACGCCGATAGAAAGCCGCGATTTTACGCACGGTGTTGCGCAACGAATATATGGGGACTTACGAAGCAACAGCCCCGTTTTCGCAGAGCTCCCGACGCTCCTAGCATATGTTGAAGCACACATCGGATAGCCGCGTTTCGACGCTTAACCCTTAAAGGTGAACAACCGTGGAATATGAGATAGTAGATCGGTTCTTAGTCCTGAAGGGCAGCTTTGAGGCCCTGAGCACTGGCGTTGATGGCGGCAGAAGAGCAACAAAAAACATCCTAAACATCCAAGTTCCCCACGATTTCTCTCACGACGATCCGAAGAGCTATATTGAGGGAGTAGCCACATCGTTGAAGCTCGAGGGAAGCTGCATCGCGCTTCTTACCGCAGTTGAAATGAAAAACGTGCAGATTCTAAACGATGCGTGCGTCACGGTGTTTATAACTGCGGGGTTCAATCCGTCGTCTTTTGGCACAATCAACATAATCGTCATATCCTCTACAACGCTGAGCGAAGGGGCGATCGCAGGGACGATAATTACCGCCACTGAAGCGAAGGCGCACGCTCTTTTCGATAAGGGATTGCATTTTACGGGCACAACGAGCGACGCAGTAGTGGTCGCATATGAAAACACTGGCGGAGATGAACCAATATTATACAGCGGACCTGCAACTGCCTTTGGAGGCAGGGTGACAAAACTCGTTCGATTAGGAGTAAAAGACGCATTGAAGGCTCATTATGGAAGCGATGACGTTGACAAGTGGCATTAACAACGCGGTAACATCTGATTGCAAATTGGACATGTGGCCGCTTTTAGCGTGTCTCAACATTTCGTCTCGAAATACGCCTGCCCTACTTTTGTGAAGTTGGCCCACGGTTTTAGTACCCGTTACGGCATTTAAATTCATCGCTAACGGCTAATATGGCCCACGTGTTTCTCGATTAGTGAGCCGGTGGCAAGTTCTCTTGGAGCACAGAGTTATTACTTTTTTGACAAATGTATGTTTTTAGTGTTACTAATCGATAGTTTTTTATAACTACTCGCGGTTATTTCAGTCTGATAATAACATGCACATACCGGACGGGTACTTAGGACCGTTAACCTACGTGGCAATGTATGTCATTATGATCCCAATCTGGCTTTATGCCGGAACGTGGCTGCGTAAAAACCTCAAGTCCAAACAAGTGCCATATCTGGCGCTAGCAGCTGCTTTCTCGTTTGTCATCATGATGTTCAACGTGCCTATACCAGGGGGGAGCGCCGGCCACGCGGTAGGCAGCGCGTTGGTAGCAATCATATTAGGCCCCTGGGTTGCGGTCGTGACGACATCAGTGGCGCTCCTCATACAATGCTTACTTTTCGGCGATGGGGGGATCACGGCTTTTGGAGCGAACTGTTTCAACATGGCCGTCGTCATACCCTTCGTTGCGTTCTATAGTTACAAGTTGATCAGCGGAAAAACAGAAATTACCTCAAGGCGACGAGTGCTGGGTGCGGGGATCGGCGGATGGCTCGGTTTGACGGTCGCTGCTGGCTTCGCTGGTTTTGAGATGGGTATCCAACCCATACTCGAGCACACTGCCGATGGCGTGCCCCTTTACATGCCATACGGGCTCGGTATAACTGTACCGGCGATGCTCTTTAGCCACGCTTTTTTCTTCAGCATTCTAGAAGCGATCATTACGGCATTGGCCTTCGGGTACATAGCACGGACTGATCCAACGATTATATTCAACTACAAGAGGGCTGGAGAGAAAAAAGGAGGCGTCAGAACCACGTCACCAGCGTGACACGAGGTGACATTCTTGGATAGACTGCTAAGAAACTTGCTGATAGTATTCGTAGTACTAATCGTACTGGTGCCCATCGGCTTGCTTGCAAGTGGCACTGCATACGGTGAGTGGAGCGCCGATAAGCTGCAAGGACTGGTAGGATTTGTTCCCGCAGGTGTTGCCAGTCTGTCCGGTTTGTGGCACGCCCCCTTACCAGATTACGGCTTGCCAGCCTTATCAGATACGTTCCTTGGCCAAAGCCTCGGATACTATGCATCGGCAATCATCGGGGCGGTGCTCTGCGGAGGAGTTTTCATCCTAATTGGAAGAGCTTTGACAAGAAATGCCCCCAAGAATGAAGAATAGCCGCGAGTCTGTTCGTTTTTTCCTCTTTTTTTATCTGTTAGCGAATAAAAAAGCGTGAATACGGCCACATTTATAACGTGCCGCGCATCATTGCTGATACTAAAACCTTCTTTTTAAAAAATGCAGCTTGGGACTTAATGCTCGTGATGATTCTCTCCGTCGTGCGAATGCAGATGCTCGTGCATAAGCTTGCCGTGCCGGTGCATATGCTTGTGAATCAGGTTTGCGGACGTCAGTAGTTCAAGATTGTTCATCACCTTATCACAGTTGGAGTCCGCTTTGATAGTGTGATCCTCACCGAAGACAATGGCCCTCGTGCTTATCTGTTCCACGATATCTAGATCGTGGGTAGCCGTGATGATCGTTTTCCCCGCTTTGGCCAAATCCTGCAGAAGCTCAATAAGCCAGAGTTGGCTGCGCGGGTCTAAACCTCCGGTCGGCTCATCCAACAATAGCACGTCGGGGTTAATCGAGAGTATCGAAGCGATGCATACCTTCTTTTTCTCACCGCCGCTCAGCGTATGTGGCGCTCGGTCCCTTAAACTGAAGATTCCCATCAGCGAAAAGACGTCCTCAGTGCGCTTCTTGACCTCATCTTTAGGCAGGCCGAGCTGTAGTGGGCCAAAGGCGATCTCGTCGAAGACTGTGGAGGAGAACAGCTGGATATCCGGGTTCTGGAATACGATGCCTACCTTTTTTCGGAAATAGCGGCCGAACTCGTTATCCTCGAGCGAGTTGAACGCCTCTTCAGTCACCGGTTTACCGAACGCATAAAACTCACCCGACGTCGGGTATACCAGAGCATTCAGTATGGAGAGGAGGGTGGATTTTCCGCTGCCGTTGGCCCCCATGATCGAAATCTGCTCTCCTGCTGTCATCGTTAAGTTCACGCTCTTCAACGCCTCGAACTTTTCCAAGTATGTGTAAGAAACGTCGTGTAAATCGAAGATTGTCTCCATAGCTTGGCCTTTTTTGAGAACGTCAGATCCTGATGATATTTTGAGAGATCAGCGCTAACATCGAGCTGAACATTAGCACGGTTGCGATCGCGGCGTAGTCCCTCTTGCGCACGGCATAATCGTGCAAGAGTTTCACGTCACCATTAAAGCCCCGGGAGATCATAGCGTCGTGAACCTTGTTACTCATGTCCAACGATTTCACGAGCATATAGCCAACACGGCCTGCGACCCACCTCTGCTCGTCCCGTACAGACAGACTCCTAATCGTCCTGCTCTTCTTAGCCGTAAAAAAGTCCCTTACCGTATCCATGAGCAAAAAAATGTACCTGTAGCACATGTCAAGTGTCAGGACGTACACTTTCGGGACACGAAGCGATCGAAGCGATTTGAAGAGCACGTCACGCTGAGTTGTGAGAAACAGGAGCACGGCGATAGACACGCACGTAGCGACTCGCAGGATGAACGTGATAGCGAACATCGTGCCCTGCCGAGTGATGTAGATCGTGCTGGGGAGCAGGATCGGTCCGAGATGTGTCCCGCTACCGAGAGTCGCGACAGTGACCAAACTATCGCCTGCCATAAAAACATTAAAGAGAATCGGCAGGACGATGATGCCCGCAAAAATAGGAACGAATATCCATACGCGCTTGATAAAGAATGATATTTCTATCTTACTGAGGTAAGCGAATAGGAGGATCAACAGATAGGAGGCGAACAGCACCCGGACGTCCCTCGTCAAGCTTACGGCCACAACGAGCACGATAGCAGAGATCAACTTCACTCGGGGATCAAGGCTTTGCAACAGACCATCACGTTTTGCAAAGTCCTCGGAGATAAGACTCTCCTGGAAGAAGTTGAGCACGCCAGAGATCGACTTCTCGACAAAGCTCTTTTTCTTGCCGACATTGACGGCGCAACACGGACACGGGCCTATTTCGACCTCGTTCATCCACTCAGGCAGCATGGGGTTAACTGAAGTCTTTACCAGGTGATATCGTGTTAAGCTTCACGTATTTGACGCCCTTAAGGGCCATCACCATCTCGGCGACCTCTTTGATGCTCTTGCCCTCACCGTGCAACATGATAATCTCCAAGCAATTATCGTGGTCGAGATGGATGTGCACAGAACTCGTAATCAGACCCATATGGACGTGCTGTATCTCGGTCAGGTCGTCGGTCAGCCCTCGCTGGTCGTGCTCATAAACAAGCGAGATGATCCCTATGCGTTCTCCCTCGACCTCAGTCATCCACTTATAATTCACGATATAATTCCGTATGGCATCTCGTATAGCCTCAGAGCGCGATGAGTACCCCCGCTCTGAGATGATCTCGTCGAACCGATCCAAGAGATCGCTAGGCAAGGACACACACGTTCGCACTAATTGCTTATCCATCAAATTCACCGCATAATTTGTAATACTTCTTTTTCAAACAGTATTACTTCTAGCCAGAAAAGTGTTTCGATTGCAGGCTTTTGGTTATGCGCTCGAAACCTCTTGCCCGCTTTAACGCTCGTTACCAGCAGCAGGGATCGCGCTTTTCTTGCTCGATTTGCCACTACATCGGTAGAAAAAGCTCACTAAAGGTTTGTTTGTTGAGTCAGTTGTAAATGTTAGCAGATGTTTCAAGTTAGTATTTAGTCACGTCCATGATGCGCGTTAGATCCTTAGAGCCTTTGGGCCGACTCGAGCGAAGCACTTACTATCTCCGGTTTGGTAACGCGCACCTAAAAAGCGTGCCGTTAGAAAAGGTTGCCGAATTACGTGCACGCTATCTGCGGTGTTTGAGGAGGACCACAAGTGCAGCTATGAGAAGCCCGGCCACGGCATACGGTGTTTCAAATCCTGGAAGTCCTGTTCCATTGTTGCTTTGATTGAAGGTCGCTGTCGTACTCTCGTTCAGGCCACTCGACAACGATGGGGAAGGCGTGGGAGTAACGGCACTTGCAGGAATAATGGTTCCGTAGCTCGCAATTGGCCGCATGAGCGGGTAATTATCGCCATATGATGAGGGCGTGCTTCCGATTCCGGTGCCGTTGGAGTCGTTGCCTTTGTAATCCGAGTAGTAATTACTCATATATCCCGTTCGGTTGATGCCGCCGTACGTATAGGCTAGCTTTTCCGGCGAGTTCAGAATCGCGGCCGATGCATCACTTGTCGCGACCGTTTGATTCACGAAGTTGTTAAGATAGATCTGATTGCCCTGTGCATTGAGGATTAAAATCCCGAGCTGGCTATTGCCGCCGATCGTGTTGAAGCTAAGCGTGTTATTATTGGATGCGTCACCGAGGCGGACGCCAATCTGCTCGTCCGCGATCATGGTGTTATTTGAGATATCGTTGCCAGATGAATGGAATAGGGAAATTCCGTAGACGTGATTAGCGTTGAGATTATTCTGTGTGACGTTGTTAGAATCACTATAGTACAGGTATATCCCATCGCTATACGTCGCGTTCCCGCCGCCGCCTGTCTCGTACACGGCGCTATTGCCCGACAGCTTATTCCCCGATGACTCGTCTGAGTAGATGCCAAAACCGTTGCTATTCAAGTTATTAGCGCTCACCTCATTAGCCGTAGCGCCAACCAAGTACACTCCAAACACGTTGCCGCTCACGGTGCAGCTCGTGACTACACAATTTGACGTGTGTTGAATCTCCACGCCCGAGGCGCCACCGACAAGCGCCAAGCCGTCAATATGGACGCCTGAACTCGTCAACAAGAAGACGTCTTTACCCGAGTCGGCTGCTTTGACGGTGGGCGGTGCGCTTCGATCGGCAGCGGCGATCGTTAGCGATTTGTGCACCACAACGTTTTCCGTGTAGGTGCCGGCCGCGACGAGCACCGTGTCGCCTGGTTTCGCAGCATCCACTGCTTGTTGAATGGTTTTGAACTGCCCTCCGGCACCGACAGTCAGGGTTGCCGCGCTCGCGGGGACTGCCAAAGCAGCACACAGAATCAGAGCGACAGCAGCAAGCAATAGAGAGTTAGAGACCAATTTCGTGCGCCGCATGTCTAGAGCTGATCACTCCAAAAACTAAGTTTAGGGCCTTACGTTACTACGCCAGCATGGATATAAAGTTGACGTGTGTGCCGAGCGCCAATGATGCGTTGCTTTGATGGATGGTCAGTACGGGCACGTGCAACGCGTAACAACCGTGCGTCTTCGAACCTGTGCAGTAACGGGCCTCTCTTCAATGACCGCCGGACAACAGCCTATATATGAACAGAAGACAAAAAGCTTCAAGGTGATACGCTGCTCCCTCCCGTTACGTTACGGCACGTGAAAGCACTCTCTGATTGCACAGGAATACTGCAACACGCAAAATACGCGATTCCGAACAGATTTGAAGGTTATTGCGTTGATGACAACGTCAGAGCGTTGCTTGTGACGGCGAAGCACTACAGTTTGTTTCGAGATGAGTCGAGTTTCGACTTATTAAGGACCTATATGGCCTTTGCTTTTCACGCGCAGAATGACGACGGTACGATGCGCAATTTCATGAGCTACCAAAGGAACTTCCTCGACAGCGTAGGTTCCGATGAAGCTTTGGGCAGGACGCTCTGGGCGTGCGGATACATGAGTGGCGCTTCGCATCTCCCTAAGAGCGTCCAAGAAGTTGCACATGTCATTTTTAAACGCGCAGCGATGCACGCGACCAGCAAATTGTCCTTACGAGGAATGGCCTACTGCCTCCTCGGCTTCTATTGCTCACAGGAGTCATTTGAAGGCGCGAAAGAGAGAATCAGAGCGCTTGCAGTAGAGATTCTGCGCAACTACGAGGATACACGAGCTCCAGACTGGGAGTGGTTCGAAGACTTCATGTCGTACTCGAACGCTCGGCTGCCCCAGGCGATGCTGCTTGCCTACGATGCAGTGGGCGATGAGCAGCTCCTTGCTTGCGGCGAAAGCACTCTAAAGTTCCTGTGGGATCAAGTGGTAACCTCAAGCGGTGTGATAAATGTCATCGGAAACAACGGCTGGTACGTCCGCGGAAAACATAGGGCGCTCGGCGACGAACAGGCTATCGACGTCGGGGCACTTGTCGAAGCATTCTTAGACGCTTACAGGATCACCGGCAAGCGGCAGTACTACCAAAACGCGCTGAAGTGTTTTAGCTGGTTCACCGGCAACAATCTGCTCAAGCTGCCCATCTATGATGAGGGTACAGGCGGTTGTTTTGATGGTCTCTCGCTTGAAAAAGGAGTTAATCAGAACCTAGGTGCTGAGTCTACAATCGCCTACCTCTTGTGCAGACTAGCATTTGAAGAGGTCGAAAAGCCGTCACCAAGTCACCCAAAGTCCATGGAAAACGGATGAGTCAAAGCAGAGTTCTCCAACGCCCTTTAAGCATAAAAAGCTCAAAGAATAGCGCAGGCAAATAAAGTCACTGGTGCGAATCTATGCAGAGCCCTATCGCCCAACAACCCGAAGACTACGTCAAATCAGCGATGAAGGTTATAGCCGCGAATGTGCAGGCTATAGCTGATGAAATAGACTATTCTGAGGTAAAAACACTTGTCACGGATATCCTAGCCGCGCAGCAGAACCACAAGCGCCTGTTTGTCATGGGTGCCGGCAGATCAGGACTCGTCGTTAAGGGCTTTGCCATGCGATTGATGCATTTGGGATTCAACGTTTATGTGGTTGGAGAGACGGTAACCCCGGCCGTTGAAACGGATGATCTTCTTATCGTTATATCGGGCTCCGGAGAGACCAAATCAATCAATGAGATGAGCGCCCTCGCAAAAGCGAAGGGCACACGACTCGCCGCCGTAACGTCAAATAGGGACTCAACGCTTGGAACTATTTCTGACGCTATTGTAGTCGTGAAGGGACGAACGAAAGCAAGCGGCATGGACTTTATGGAGCGACAAGTCGTCGGCTCGCACATATCGTTTGCACCCCTCGGCACAATGTTTGAAATAAGCACGATGGTATTTTTGGACGGCATCATTGCCGCTCTGATGGAAATAACAAAAAAGAGTGAGGAGGACTTGAAGAAAAAGCACGCGACCCTCGAATAAGCCTTTTTTGCAAGATGCTGATCAGCGGCTCGTCAAAAAAGAGTTATTGCTCTGACGCGTGAAGCAAAATATGCCCGAGCTCGGGCAAGATGAGGGCTTCCATCGCGAGTGTCACGGCGTTTGGAGAGCCAGGAAGACAGAAAATAGCTGTGTTTCCTATGATGCCGCTTGTAGCTCGTGTGAGCATGGCGGAAGAGCCGATTTTTTCGTAGCTGATGCTTCTGAATAGCTCGCCAAAACCTGGAATTTCTTTTTGAAGCATTTGCTGAACGGACTCGATGGTCACGTCGCGCGGGGCGAGTCCGGTCCCCCCCGTTGTGATGATCGCGTCGGTATTACTGATGAGGGCCCTCACGCACGCGCTAATTGACTCTGCTTCGTCCGATATCAGCGCGTACGAATGAAACTTGTGGCCTGCGCTTTTTAAAAGGTCGATAATGATTCGGCCGGATACGTCTTCGGCCTCTTCTGGTGTCTTAGCGCTGCCGTATTTCGCAAATCGAGACGTGCTGATCGAGATTATGCCAACTTCATAGCGCTTGTTCACGGCGGCCTTATGGTGAGTCTGTGACCGCGGGCGTCGCATATACTTGGATTGCGTTAGTGCGTATATAGCATTTCTGACGGGAGATTCTGCACAAGACGCAGACGCCACGTTAATAAGTATAATAAGAGGCGTTGCCTAATCTTTCAGTTATGCGCGTCATCGCATTAGACGTCGGTACAGGAACCCAAGATATGCTCCTGTACGACTCGAGCTTAGTCACAGAGAATAACGTAAAAATGGTGATGCCTTCCCAAACTGCAATAGTCGCCAACCGCATCAGGTCTGTTACGGAACAGGGCCGCAGCTTGTTTTTGTGTGGCGAGACGATGGGAGGTGGGCCGAGCAGCGCAGCCGTTCGAGCTCACTTGCGGGGCGGATATTCGGTTTATGCGACGCCGCTTGCAGCAAAAACGCTCAATGATGATCTTGATAAAGTCCGATCGTGGGGAGTGACGATAACACCGGCACAGCCGACAACAGACTGTGTTCGAATAGAGTTGAACGATGTGGACGTTCCCGCACTGAGGTCCGCGCTTCAACAATTCGACGTTAGTCTGCCTACAATGTGCGCAGTGGCGTGTCAAGATCATGGTGAGAGCTCCGGGAGTAATAGGATTTTTCGTTTTCAGCACTTCAAGCGCCTGATCGCTGCAGGTGGTGGGTTGACCAGTTTTTGCTACGTAGATGGCCGGATCCCCAACTATTTGACACGACTAAAGGCCGTATATCGGACGTTAGAGGGGAATGAAATGCAGCGGATCTTAGTGATGGATACCGGTCCGGCCGCAATATTGGGTGCGCTGTGTGATGATGTAGTGGCTAAGCATGCACAGGAACCTCATATCATTGTAAACGTCGGAAACGGTCACACTCTCGCAGCTATGCTCGATCAAAAGAGGGTCATCGGCATGTTTGAACACCACACGTCCTTGATCAACACAGAAAAACTCGACTATTTTTTGTCACTGTTTATGGATGGTAAATTAACGAATGAACGTGTTTTTCAAGATGGGGGACACGGTTGTTACATACACAAAACCGGATACCAAGAGATAGATCGAGCTTTTAGAGAGCGAAGCTTTTGGGTAACCAGTATAGGACCTCGACGAGGGATTATGAGGAAATCTCGACTGAGTCCATATTTTGCGGCACCAGGTGGTGACATGATGTTAGCGGGGTGTTATGGATTGGTAACCGGTTTCAATAATTCGATCTAATCTACCTCCCTCAACCAGAACAGTATAAATTGCACACACCCCCCATGTTTGCGCTTCCATAAAACCTTAGACGTTAAATATTGATGTAAATTTATACAAAGATTTATATATTAATAGGTTATTACCCCTACAACACGCTATTTTTTATAATTTATTACTAAGCAAAATTCTATTTTTTATTTCTACAGTAGAAAACATGGGGTGAGTCTTGAACCATTTCCACAAGCAACAAAGGTATGCCAAAAAGAAGAACGAGTTTTCAGTCTTGTCCTAAGCAATCCTTCCACAGTGTCAAAAATTGGTGGGGATCATACCGTTTCGAAGCAAAATGAAACCCGAATCAAGGCTCTAGGAAACGATCGATATAAGCTCACGATTACTTAGCAGCTTAATAGGAATACAAGTAGTAGGGTTTGCAGTGGAAGAAGTCGTCATTTCCTGTGGAAATGTAGGTTGTATTGCAGTGGAAATATAACTTTAGAAATCATAAACTTTATTAACTCACGTTTCCACTATACGGTAGGACTAAGCGGATGGCTCTGAGTAGTCAGTTATCGTTGCTAGAATTCAGTGCCTCCAGCAAGCATTCGCTTCCTCTGTTGAAATTGGAGGCAGAAAGTTGGAAGGACTTTTTGACAACCTTTTAGAAAGCAAACCTGTTTTCAAAGATAAGGAAGTGTTGAGGCCATCCTACACGCCGAGCTATCTGCCTCATAGGCGCGATCAACTCAACTCGATTGCTATCATTTTAGTCGTCGCGCTCAGAGGGGAGACTCCCTCGAATATTCTTGTGTACGGCAAAACCGGCACAGGGAAAACGGCTTGCGCTAAATATGTAGGCAGAGAATTGATGGAAGTTGGCGCATCGCGAGGAGTTCCGTGTACCGTTGCATACATAAATTGCGAAGTGGTCGATACCCAGTACCGCGTCCTTGCGTATTTGGCTCGCCAATTCAACAAAGATGTGCCGATGACGGGGTGGCCAACAGATCAAGTCTATTCAGAGTTTATTGAAGCACTCAACGCTCAAGGCGGGAGCGTCATAATAATTCTTGACGAGCTTGACAAGTTGGTCCGAAAAAGCGGGGACGATGTGCTTTACAATTTGTCGCGAATTAACCTCGAGCTCACCGACACCCGGGTAAGTCTCATTGGAATCTCCAACGACTTGAAGTTCACAGAATATCTTGACCCTCGGGTCAGGAGCTCACTAGCCGAAGAGGAGCTAATATTTCCACCTTATGACGCCAATCAACTGCGAGACATCCTCGAAGAGCGAGCGCGCCTAGCCTTTAAGGAACACGCGTTGCACCACGAAGTCATTCCGCTCTGCGCAGCCCTGGCCGCTCAGGAGCACGGGGATGCCAGACGTGCGCTCGATTTGCTGAGAGTATCAGGAGAATTCGCTGAACGCGTGAATGCCGACAGCGTTAAGGAGGAGCACGTTCGGACCGCTCAGATGCGAATAGAACTCAACAGAGTCGCAGAGGTGATTCGCACGCTCCCTACCCAAGCGAAACTGGTGCTGTATAGCATAATCACACTTCATCAAAACGGAGCGCGAAGCGCAACAACCGGTGAGGTAAACCGAGTGTATGAAACACTTTGCAGACAGATAGACCTCGACGTGTTGACTAAAAGGCGCATCACCGATTTAATAATGGAGCTGGATTTGCTCGGAATAATCAGCACAAAAGTTGTCAGCAAAGGCAGATACGGCAGAACAAAGGAAATATCTCTCTCGGTTCCCCTAGACGAAACGTTTCGGGTTTTGTTAGAAGATTATCGATTGGAAGCTTTAGACGGAACACGATTCACAAGAAAATCAGTCAAGGAAAGCTTATTCTGACCTTCTTGATAACCGCGGTTGAGCTTGGAACACGCTCGCGGCGACCAAGACAAACGCTGTCGCGTCGTTTTTCTGTAAGTGTCGTTTCCTCCACCACAACGCTTTTAAATTGTGAACAATTACGACAGTTGTAAACGTTCGCCCCTAGGCAACTGATCGATTAAACGTAGCTTTCCGATCATTCAGCGATGTGATTCAAGTGGCCGATTTCAACAGTGAAAATCGATTTTTTCAAAACATTTACGACGATGATTCCGTCGTATGGATGGGGCAAAATACCAACCATTTTCCTACCCCACAAGCGATCAAGCGGGCCATGGTTAATGCCATCGACAAAGAGGAATACCACAAATACCCGCCACCGTATGGGCTCGAGGAGTTACGGGCCCTCATACTCCAAGACTTGAATTTGAGCTCACCCCACGAAGTCCACGTGACGGAGGGCGGTACAGAGTCGCTTTACCAGGTGACACGCACCCTGCTGCATCCCGGTGACGTCATGATCTCGACAGATCCAGGTTACTACGTTATTCATAAGTTTGCCGAACTAAGCGGAGCCAAAGTTCTTGACCTACCGATCTACTCAGCAGATACTAGCTATAAATTGACGCCGGACATGGTAAATGAGGCGATGAGCAAGCGAACTAAGATGCTGACTCTCGTTGACCCTTTGAACCCGCTGGGCGTGACCTACACGGCAAAGGACGTCAAGGCGTTTTGTGAAATCGCTCAAGACGCAGGCGTTTATTTGTTGAACGACGTGACCTACCGAGACGTGGCAAAACTCCATACTCTTGCCGCCGACTTTTATCCTGAGGGAACGATAACCATCTACAGTTTTTCAAAAAACTGCGGTTTAGCAGGGTTACGGCTGGGGGCGCACATCGCAACAAACGAGCTTATAGAGCGAATGGCCCGGTACAAGATAAATGACCTCGGTACCTCAATTGTTAGTCAAATTGCCGGAATTGCAGCCCTCAAGACCAAACTCGATTGGCTCCCGAAGGTAGTTGAGACTATCATGGCAAATCAAGCCACCATAAAAGGTGTTGTCGACAAAATACGAGGAGCGTATCTCCCCGTTTATCCGTCACAGGGAAGCATGTTTGTTATTGATATCTCAGGCACAGGCAAGACTCCTGAAACCATCGCAGACACGATGCTGAAACTCGGTTTTTTCATTAGAGCAGCTGAGTATACCACGCGAAGATTTGTCGACAAGTATGTGCGTGTAAGCTTTGCCATCCCTAAGGAGCAGGTTGAGCGATTCGCGATCGAGTTTTCGAGCATTTTTTAGCATGAAGCACTGCCTGAACCGCGGAATTCTGGTGGCAATCGAGGGAATAGACGGCGTGGGAAAAACAACGCAGTCCATCAGACTAGTAGAGAGATTAACAGCCCTTGGGCTCAACGCCGTCCGCTTTTTCGAGCCGACTAATGAAACCCAAGAGGCACAACAGATACGTCGGGCGCTTGAGCACGGCTCCCCCACAAAACCCAGCGACTTAGTTGACCTTTTTCTGGCCGATCGAAGGCACGATGTGGAGACGCACATAATGCCCGCGCTACTGGAAAAGCAGATCGTCGTAATGGACAGATACTTCTTGTCTACCGCAGCATATCAGTCAGACAGTAGACCGTGGCAAGAGATACTCGAGATGAATCGACAATTCGCACCGGAGCCGGACATTAGTTTCATCATCAACTGGCCTGCAGATATCGCCATGACCCTTATTGAAAAACGCGATAATGGGTTGACTACTTTTGAGAACGAAACTGCCCTTGTCAACGTACGGGGGCGGTATCTCGAGATGGCACGAGAGGACTCTGGGAACTATATCGTCGTTGAAAAAATAGCTGATGAAGAGGACGTGTGCGATGAGATCTTAGATATCCTCCTCAAGTACCTCCATAAGAACAAGCTCGTTCAATACGACGTTTGAGTCGCCCGCGTGCGTCACGCTCAAAAAAACACATTCTCTTCGTTGATCCGTCCACCGGCTGACCTATACTAAGTCTCTTTTGTGAAGTCATCTAATCGACTATCGCGTTTAGAAAATCTCTCTCAGTTACGATACCCGAGAGCGCCCCATCGACCACAACCGGCAACACGCTTATATCGCGCGCTATCATCAGGTCTGCAGCTTCACCCAAATCTAGATCGGCATCAACAGTAATCGGCGGTTCTCGTGCTATGATCTTGATTGGTACCCCCAAAGCCTCGTGCATGTCGCCTGTCACGAGCTTGTCAAAAACCTCGCCGCTTCCGAGATAGTTCACTATGTCTGAGGTCGTTACGATGCCGATCATAACCCCCTCGTGAACAACGGGTACCCGACGAAAGTCGTTTGAAACCATCACACGTGCAGCCTCTTCAACCGTGGTATCTGGTTTCACGCTTACGACGTCGCGGCTCATGAAATCAGCGACTTTCTTTCCCGTTATGACATTGGCCACGAGGTCGACGAAATCACGCTCGGACACGATTCCTATAACCTTGCTATCGTCACTGACGATCGGGAAGCCACCCACGTTTCCCTGCAACATCATTTTGATGGCATCGTCGATCGAATCCTCCTCACGGAGCGTGATAACATCTTCTTCCATTATTGAACTGATTTCTTCGTTTATCGCCGATAGAAAGTTCCCTTTGTGCTTGTTCTCGATGATCTGAGCTTTATCGCCCCCACCGAGAAAATTCACTACGTCCATTACGGTGACTATCCCGACAAGTCTGTTTGTTCCAGGATCGGTCACAGGCAGCCGCCTAACACGATATTTAACCATCGTTTTGACTGCTCCCATGATAGTCATTGTGGGGGGTATTTGGACGACATCCCGCGTTGCGACCATCATGATGTCGCCCTCGTGCTGCGACAGCTTGCTTTTGAAGCCTAGACTCCCTCGGTCCGATTTTCCGCTGAAGTCATCTTGAGTTCTCTTCTGCCGTTTATTTCCGCGTAGCATCGTAACCTTCCGTAGTTATGTTAAATTATGGCTCGTACGAGGTCTTGCCGGTCGACTATCCCGGTCAGCTTGGAGTCTTCGACCACCGGCAATCGTCCGATTGCGTATTGCTTCATCAGATTTGCTGCTTCCCAGAGTGATGAATCTGACAGGACCGTAATGACAGGAGTTTTCATAACCTTTTCGACGGCCGCTGAATGAATCCCTTTGCCTCCCCGATCGGCCTCGCGCTCGAGTCGCACATAGCCTGCTTTGAGAATATCTTGAAGCGTGACAATACCGATGAGGTGCGTCTTCTTCACCACAGGGTAGCCTGAAAACCCGTATTGCGCCATGTTGAGCCACACTCTCGATACGAGATCAGTCGGACTACAGGTCCGAACGGTTTCTGTCATCACTGACTCGATCGTGATGTTTCTGTCAAAACTCAGAGCGTTCATCAGTACTTCAGCGTCAATCACTCCAATGATCGTGTCATCTTCTTTCGATTTGACCACAGGAATGTCGAACCCGGTCGTCGCAAATATTTTTGCTATCTCCATTGGGGTAGAGTCAGAAGTAGCAAGGCCAGTCTCGCGGATGAAGCCGATTACCGTGACGTCAGATTTCGTCGAGGTCACTTTGATGACGTCGGGCAGTATTACCATACCCTTCACGCGGCTTTGGCTATCGACAACCGGAAGGCTTCTGTAGCCGTCTCGCATGAGCTGGCGGACGTGCGTCACGTAGGCGTCTTCATGCACGGTCACGGGTGGTGACATTAGGTTGAGCGTCATCGAACGCTCTCCTTACACGATTCGCATATAATGCTGCCGTCTGCATATTCGAGCACGTAAGAAAACTCTCCGCAGATCTCGCAGACGCCGGATGAAGTAGAGCCTCGGCACCTCGGACATTTGAGGCGTCCTGCCTCTTGCCGTAGATCATCTGAGTATTCTTCGCACTCCTCACACTCGCCTTGCGTTCTGACGTCTTCCCGGCGGTCGAGGACGCTCTCCCTGTTCATCTCTATCAAGTTGTCAAGAATTTGGTTAACTTCAGAGGAGACTTGGATAACGTCTGCGTCGGTAATAATTCCGACTAGTTCATCTCCGTCGAGTACCGGAAGACGCCGGATTTTTTTCTGAGCCATCACAAGCACTGCGTCGTGCACGTCGTCGCTGCTTTTCGTTGTGATGAGGGGTTTCGACATGAGCTGGTCGAGCTTGATAGAGCTCGGCTTAACGTTCTTAAAGATAACTTTCGCAACCATGTCGCTTTCCGTGACGATGCCGACTGGCTTTTCATCCTTGACGATTATTATGCTCCCGACCCTTTTTTCGACCATTTTTTTTCCGGCTTGCGCAGCGGTCATTTCGGGAGTTGCCGTTACAACAGTCCTCGTCATAACGTCTCGAACCGCCAACCGTGTTTCCATCGGATTTGCCTCTTTCGCGTGCGCCCACTGCTGGTCTAGCTGAGCATCCTACCGTTTATCTTCACAATCAACGGTAAAATGACTCACTAGTCACGTAGCAGAACGTTGAGCATGCGTATATTCTAACATCCACATATTTTAAAGCTTAGATTATTGCTTCTAGTGATATATCTTCTGGTAACCCGCGGTCACCAGATATCGTATAAATGACCACGCTTGAACCACAGCTTTGAGTGTTAAGTATAGTGTACCTCCTCACGTTGCGTTGGCTAGTCGCAATGTTTCGACAAACCTTACGAGCAAAATGTTGATGTTTGGCTAGTGGGGTTTGGCGTCTCCGAGGTTGCGCAGAACATACGTTCAGAAACCTCTGATGTTACGATGCGCCGCAAGGTAGCAAACGAAGCCTTCGATGGACGCCCCTCGAGGGCATTACTGGCGCTAGCCTGCGCCGATAACCAATTGTTTTGGTGCAGGGGAAAAACACGCGCGCGTGCTCAGCGAAGCAGCATGACAGCGATTCGCGCGCAAGGCTGCGGCCCTTTAAGTTCCCGTGGCTCCGCGTCGAAGCACTCAGAGATGGCGTAGCAGCTATATAGGACTTAACAGGACACTAACTGAGTACGGCACTCGTGTAGGCAATGCCCTCGCCGACGTGACCTCGGCTGTGCAAAAAGAGGAGGCTTAAAAATGCCAGATGGAACGACGAAAGACGAAAAGGAAATAGAATCGCTGCTTAGTGACTTGAAACACGTGAATCCTGATAAGAGGAAGATGGCGTGTTTAGCTCTAGGCAAGGCAAAATCCGCTCGAGCGGTGGATCTGCTAATAAGCGCCCTCAATGATACGGAGCTGATGGTGCGAGAGTGCGCAGCAGAAGCGCTCGGGGTGATAGGCGACCCAAGGGCGGTGGAGCCGCTCATTAACGCTCTAAAGGATAAAGAGTACTACGTCCGGCTCGAAGCCGCGACGGCGCTCGGACAAATAGGCGATGCGCAAGCGTTGGAACCCCTCATCGAGGATATGAACGACGATAATCAAATTGTGCGCGGAAAAGCTGCCCAGGCAATAGGTGAGATTTGCGGACTGGGCGACACGTGTGGCATCAACGAGGTGGAGCTCCTCCTCGAGGATCTCAAGGACCAGAGCAAGGGAGTTCGGTGGAGAGCATCCGATGCCCTGGTGAAAATCGGTTCCGCTTCTGTAGAGCCGCTCGTTTCAATGCTGAGCGACAAAGATCCAGATATTAAGATGAGGGCGGCGAAAAGCCTCGGAGAAATAGGCGATGAGCGTGCTCTCGAGCCGCTCAGAATCCTTTTGAAGGACAAAAATCCCGATGTCCGAGATGCGGCGGGGAAGGCAATAGAGCGTATCAATAGAGGAAACGGCTGATCGTTGGGAAATGTCGGTCTAGGATCGCGCAACGCAGCGCGCTCAGGAAGTGATTCGCCAAGTTGCTCAACGCCACACCGTAATGCATCGGCGTGGTTAACGGAAACTAAGCCATTAGTTATGAAAGACGAACACATAGTCCAAAGCCCAGATACGAGCAGAAGCGAAAGAATCCCCCCAGGTCAGCAAAAGACCGAAGACTGGCCCGTGTTGCATTATGGCTCTATCCCGCGCTTTGACGTCTCTAAGTGGACGTTTACCATCTCGGGACTCGTGGAAACCGAGCGGAGGCTGAATTTCGAACAATTCACGTCGCTTCCGCAAGAGAAAGTGTTTTCCGACATACATTGCGTCACGGGGTGGTCGAAGCTCAACAACTATTGGGAGGGAGTAAGCACACGATCGCTCACCGACTTGGTGAAGGTACTGCCTGCGGCCAAATTTGTTTTAATTCACGCAGAGAAGGGCTTTACGACGAACCTTTCAGTAAGTGACTTTTTTGAACCTGACGTGCTTTTTGCCCTCAAGCACAATGGAGAACCCCTCAGTCCGGGACACGGCTATCCCGTGCGGCTCGTGGTTCCGCGCCTCTATTTCTGGAAGAGTGCCAAGTGGGTAACCGGGGTCGAGTTTATGGCAGAAGATGTGCGCGGATTCTGGGAGTCACACGGCTACCATAATCGTGGCGATCCGTGGCTAGAAGAGCGTTATAGCTACTGAGAAAATCGTGGGCGACTGATTAAGTGCAACGCGTGTGCCTAACTAAACACGACAGCGTATGCCGGATTCGTGAGTCAAATGCTTTTGTCAAGCGTCAAATGCTGGAGTCTATGGCTGTAGGTAAGTCTGACTCACAAAGCGTGCTCCAGCGCGCCAGCTCTCGCAAGAAGGGTAGGCAGTAAGACTACTAACGAAACGCGATGAAATGACTGATAGTCTAAGCAGACGGGAATTGACTTATACTCCTTTTTTAGTAATGATACGCTGATGAAAGCAGTGATTTCCGTCGGCGGGTCTGTGATCGCTCCAACATTGTCGCAGGAAAAGTTCTTAGAGTACGCTGAAGTGATCACGGAACTCGCACAAGAAAACACCTTGTTCATCGTGACCGGAGGCGGCAAAGCAGCCCGTGACTATATACGGGCCGCCCGTTCGATGGGGGCGAGTGAAGCGGTGTGTGACCTTATCGGCATCGCTCTCTCGCGCGTCAATGCTCGATTATTGATCTCGGCATTATCGAACGCGGCGTTTCAGGACATTCCGCACGACTATCGAGAAGCCGAAACGGCCATGTCTTCAGGCAAAGTTGTCGTGATGGGGGGTGTGGCTCCCGGACAGACAACCGATGCTGTATCGGCGATACTTTCTGAATACGTGCAGACGGATCTTCTTGTTATAGCAACGTCAGTTGATGGCGTTTATACGGCAGACCCTTATATTGACAAGAGTGCCGTCAAACTAGACGAAGTCACGCCCGCTGAGCTAGTGAAGATCGTTATGTCTCAGGAGATGAAGGCCGGCGCCAAAACGGTCATCGACCCACTTGCGGCGAAGATTATCGAACGCTCGAAAATATCGGCCGTCGTTATCGACGGGCGTGAACCGCGAGTCTTGCTTGATGTTATCGCAGGCAAAAGGGTTGGGACACGCATAGTCCACTAGTGAGATCAAGCCGCAGAGCCTTCGCTTTATCCATCTCCGAAATCAGAACCATAATCGCGCCGAGCCAGGTGAAGCGCGTGCTCCGATCAACCCCATCGAGCGATAGCCGATGCAGCTGTTTTTGTCCCATCTGCTCTATTGCAGGGGGCGCCCGATTGTGGCGAATCCCGCCCTGCTCGCAATGTCGCCAAGCATGCTAGGTAGAGACGCGAATCCATGTAACGTTTCTACGAACCGTCCGCGCTCGCAAATCACGCATATCTAGGTGTTAGTGGGGTGGTTTTCAGAAACAGACCCCTTCCTTCATAGGAGCATCCCGTGGTCGTCAATTTCGCCCCGGTGAATCCGGGTCGAGGATATCGGTCGTCCGTCCTGTGCAAGAACAAAATCGACGCATATGATCTTTATCGGTGGAAGTCCGCGTTGTGATCTGAGGGCGTTAATCTTCTTTGCTGTTCGAAACGTTTCAGGCGAGACAACGATATAATCAAATTTCTCCTTCATGGATGGCCCGTACGGGTCGTCAAGCGCGACGATCACGGGAATAGTCCCCGTTAGCGCCTGCACGTAGGCGGCAACTGCTCTCTTTCGGGTATCGTACGTGTTGCTCACGAGGGCTTTTCCTCTTGCCATCTCGTCTGAAACAAGCCCGATGGTCACCTCACCTAGTGAGTAGGCCTTTTTCAGCAGCGCCTTATGACCGTCATGAAGTATATCAAACGTTCCGCCAATCGCGACTAAAGCCATAAACCTCCCCACCTGTAGTGGCTCGACTATGTGATATAGCCTGTTAGGTTAATAATTGGCTTTTTGTACCTAAAGGCAGATCATTAGTGATAGTGAGGTAGTAGAGGAACTAATGAACAGAAACTTCGAAGGCGTCTTCATTGCCCCGACCGCAACCGTCATTGGAAATGTGACGATCGCTCCGGGTTCGAGCGTGTGGTTCGGCGCTGTCATACGGAGCGACATGGCCTTGATTCAGATAGGTCGAAACACAAGCGTCCAGGACAACGCCGTCATACACGTGCGAGAAGGAATCGAGACCAGGATTGGAGACCAGGTCACGATGGGACACGGGGCGATAGTCCACGGAGCACAAATAGAAGATACCGTGCTGATCGGAATTGGCGCCATCATACTAGACAGAGCACGTGTAGGGGAAGGCTCTATCGTCGGTGCGGGCGCCGTCGTGACAGAGGGCACGCAGATACCGCGACGCAGTCTTGTCCTGGGAGTTCCCGGAAAAGTCGTCAAGGAGGTAACCCCCGAGCAGATTCAGTGGATAGAGGCAAATGCAAAAAGCTACGCGGAATTGGCGCAGCGCTATTTGACCGGCGACCAGCGGTGACCGAGGACAATCGCTGTCTTCTCTACGCGCGGTCGACCACCTACATCCGGATGGGAATTCCGCGCGCTTGTAGGTACTGCTTTAATGAAGCTATGGAGATCTCTTTGAAATGAAAAATGCTCGCGGCAAGACACGCATCCGCCTTGCCGTCAACAAAGCCTGCGTAGATGTGCTCAGCCGTGCCGGCACCTCCGGAGGCAATTATCGGCAGGTCGATGGCCTCTGATATCGCCTTCGTGATGGGAATATCATAGCCGTCTTTTGTGCCATCCCTATTCATGCTCGTTAGCATGATCTCACCCGCGCCCAAACGCTCGCTCCGCATCGCCCACTCAATCGCATCGATGCCGGTCGGGGTTCGTCCACCGTAAATCACGACCTCATACCACGCTTGAGTGCCATCTTCGAGAGTAACGATATACTGTCCTCTCTCGACGTCCGTGTTCCGTCTGCAATCGATGGCTAAAACAACGCACTGCGAACCAACCGCCTCGGCTGCGCGCGTTATAAACTGTGGATCTTTGACAGCGGCAGTGTTAATCGCTATCTTGTCCGCGCCAGACCGCAAGGTCTGGATGACATCATCGAGAGTCCGTAAGCCGCCACCGACGCAGAAGGGTATGAAAACCTGGTCGGCCGTATCCTCGACGATGTCCAGCATTGTTTGTCGCCTTTCGTGGGAGGCTGTGATATCAAGGAAGATAAGTTCATCAGCGCCCTCTTGATCGTAGCGCTTTGCGAGTTCTACTGGATCGCCAGCTGCTCTGAGCGAAACGAATTCGATGCCTTTCACGACGAGTGCCCTGTTGCCATCCCCATATTTGACGTCAAGGCACGGAATAATCCGCTTTGTGAGCATCAAAGTGAGGTAATGCGGTACCTATTTAAAGCCCGTTGCATGCGCAGTGCTGGGGGCAACCCAAAACCTCTGAGGTGTGATACTCGATCTCGTGCGTCGGTTCTTGAGCCGGCGACAAGCAGAAACTGCAAAAGCTACCTATAAATACGAACGCGTTAAGCGGGGTACTAAGCTTCGCGGCGTTTCAGAAAGTTGCCCACGAATATGAAGCAAAGTAGGGAGTTTGAGACAGCAGATTCGAGAGCGCGCCACGTCAAGACACTGGCGCAGGCACTTTCACAGAAGATCGCACTTGACGAAAAGGAACTCATAATCTTACTATCGCTCCTTGAGGACGCTAAGACTTCGAACGCAGAGCTAGCCGAACGTCTCGGCCTCAGCGATGGCAACGCGGCTGCTTACCATATCAAACGTCTTAAGACGCGAGCAGTGCTCACGCGACATACGATCCAAATCGATTGGCGGAAGGTCGGGTTTCCCGCAGATTTCATCATTCTTGCTGAATCGGATGAAAAAGCGGCGCTGCTTGCGTTGGAAAGGCACCTCGTCCTTCTTCAGGACTATTACGAAAAGCACTTTGGCAACGTGCTTCTGCTACCAACCTCTTCTGGATACGTACTGCTGCGAGACATAAGCTATTGTTACGGTGATAAAACGATGCTCGTCATCGCCGGCAGTGCGACAAGCGATCTCGATATTGCCTCCTTTCGGGAGAACTACATAACCCGAGCATCAGAAGGCATACGAACAACGCTTATGACGACACGATACAGAAGTGTGGACAACTTCGTGATACAAAGCGGTGTCCTCGACACCTTGTGCGCAATCTTCGAGGCCACAGGCGCATCAGAAGAAGAGATCAGTCGAATTAGAGAGCTTCTTAGACCGACCATTAAGTAGCCCGTGTCTGAGTCCGTGCTGTGTCATCAAAGTGACTCGGCTGGTTCTTCTCGACGATCTGATAGAGAATCCTCGGTGCGCTCACATCCTTAGCGGAGTGTGGAAGTTCGCTCTTGCAGGCCAGCCGCCTTGGGTTAACAAAAGACGGGGGCTAATTGACTCGGTTACAAGAACGGCGCTCTCATGCAGCGTATCATCGTGGATATTGCTGGGGCGGCATAAATCCATATAGAAAGAGCTCAAAGAAAACAAGTCGTAGCTGCTGAGGGCTCCAAATGGCGGTAAAAAACAGCGCTAGCTCGAAGAAACTGAATCTCTTCGACGTTACAAATCTCGTAGTTGGCACTGCCATAGGCGCGGATATCTTCATTGTCTCGGCATTGGCCGCTGCATATCTCGGACCTGCAAGCCTCGTTATTTTTATCGTTGCCGGGGTAATCGCGATACTTATAGCATTAAGCTTCACCGAAGCTGCGGCTCTTGTCCCTAAGGTGGGGGGCGCGTTTGCATATGTATGCGAGGCTTGGGGGAACTTTGCCGGCTTTTTAGTGGGCTGGCCCCTCTGGATTGCCGAAATTGCCGGGCTTGCCGTAATGCCGGTCGCATTCGTAAGTTATCTTCAGTATTTCGTGCCCTCGCTCACCGCGCTCCAGGGCGACATCATAAAAATCGTTTTTGTCGCAGTTATCGCGTACATAAACGTGCGGGGGGTAAAGAGTGCCGGACGGATTAATGATGTGCTTACTATTGGAAAATTAGCCCCACTATTGCTGCTGATCGTCGCAGGACTTATCTATTTGGTCGTTCACCCAGGCACAGCAGCTTCGAACTTTATACCGTTTGCCCCGCTTGGTTGGAGCAATTTCGGACCAGCGCTGATTATCATTTTTTGGGCTTATACGGGATTCGAACTGGCAGTCATCCCCTCTGGTGAAATAGAGAATCCGACGAAGACCCTCCCGAAAGCGATGATCCTTGGCATGGCAATTGTAACCTTTTTTTATATAGCCGTAGGCTTCACGGCGCTCGCTGCGGTCAACTGGACGTCGCTCCAATTCGATCCCGCGCCCCTTGCCACAGCTGGCGGCGTTGTCCTTTCGTACACGCCGGAGCTTGCTATTATAGGAGGTGCGATTCTTGGGCTAGGGGCACTCATCTCAATTACTGGGTTTGAGGAGTCTGCTACGCTAGCGACTGCCCGGCTATCGTATGCGATCTCACTGGATGGGCTATTTCCAAGGCTTTTTAGTCGAATTCATCCGAGGTTTGGTACCCCTTCCAATGCGATTATCGTACAGTCCGCCATCGTGTTATCCGCTGCACTAATTGGCGATTTAACGCAGCTCATCATCTTTTCAGCGTTTAATCTTGCTTTCGTCTACTTGGCCACGTGTGCCGCCGTCCTGACACTCCGACGGAGGCAAACAGGTAGGGGCCGCACTTACCTCGAACGGCTCACGGGGTCGGCAATCCCTGTCTCGGGCATTATCTTGAGTGTGTTCCTCATTTATGAATGTGGCATCAGCACGGTAGCATTCGGAATCGTGTCGGTTCTGATTGGCATCCCGATCTATGTGCTTTACGCGCCGCGCACCGAGCTAAAGACTCTAAAGAGGGACTTCCTTTCGAGTGAAGCGGTTCTTGCGAGGACCGTACACAGTAATCTAAATTTCTTTAGACCCCACCGTAAATAGATCTATTCGACTGAAGCGGTTCTTGCGAGGGCCGCGCACACCAAAAGTTTTCTTAGGGTATTTGGTGTGGCTGGTTCGGAAGATCGCAGGACGTCGGTGAGAAGGATAGATTGAACCGCTTTGACATTCGCTCGCAGTGCGCGTAGCGATGAATTTTGCGCTATTTTTGTCGCTTCCGTCTTAATCGAGGCGCAAGTACGATCGTGAGGAACACGACGAGCACAAGCAACAACAACAACTCTACGTCGGTATTACTGTAGTCAAACAGTCCGAAGAAGTTTGTTGGTATGGGCTTAGCCCCGACGGTGGTATAGAGGGGCGCGCTATAGAGCCACCCGCGGGAGGTATTGTTGTAGGACACGTAGACGTTGTACGCTGCTCCTGTGGTGTTTGTAGGGACTGTGGGCGGCGACAGGATGCTAATCTCCTCACCGGCCCCGAGGTGTACCCAGCCGTAGCCGTCATTCTGTTGAACGGCAGCCGAGGAACTGGTGCCGGCATCTTGACTTAACACCGCTTCGGCATTGACTTGGCTCAGCGCTGCGGTTCCGTTATGGAGTATCGCATAGGGGGCTACCCAAGCCTCTTTGTCACCGAGATTGGTTATGTCCCACACGATAGAGTTTTGAGGATTTGGCACCTGTCGAACAGAGTTCACCGTTATCGCAGGCCATGCCCCTATCGGTTTGGGCGGATAGTTTTGCTGCAGTTGTGAAATGATCGCAGGAAATCCGAGCCGCTGATAGTCAGCGATCGTCGCTCCCAACCCGAAGAACACATTGAAGTGAGTGAAACCTACCCCCTCGGAATAACTCCAATCGAGTAGTGATTTGTACGTATCATAATTGAGGTTCGCGTTGTTTTTATCCCACACGCCTGCCGTTATGCCCTGCGGCTTCCCGAGGTTGTATGAAATCAGGGCTCCTTGCTGTATGCTCGGGATTTCAGAGGGATAGTACGCCTCCCACGACATCTCCGTCACATCAGGATTTCTGTAGCCGTCCTGCCAAAGGCCGCACACGTCGCAGTTAAAATAGGTGATAGTGGTGAAGTAATCCTTCAACGTGGCAAGATCGCCACTTCGTCCTCCCTCGGTGGCTACGTTTTGCCAGCCCGCCTGCTTCCACATGCTAAAATCCGAATCGAACTGCGTTATGGGTGTTGACTTGTTAACGCCGCCGTTCCAGATGATATACTCGATATCCAAAATGGGGTACATGCCCAGCTGCTTGATTTTCTGCAACTCGTTGCCGTACGGGAGTGGTTGAGCGGCGACGAGCACTACGGTGGTGAAGCCTTGTGCTTTGAAATACTCGATTGTGCCATCCCAGATTTGATTTGGCGCCAGCGACACGCGGTAGTCGAGCTGTGGCTTAGGCGCCGCATCTGTGGCAGCTAGGGCGGTAGCTGGGATCGTCGGCACTGTAGTTGAAACCGCCGTCGCCGGGACCGTCGATGCCGTCTTTGAAACCGCCGTAGCAGGGACCGTCGATACTGCGCCTGAAACTACCGGCAAAAAAATTACCGGACATCCAACGAGGAAAACTAGCGCAAGAACGAGTGACTTTCTGATCATTTGTCTGTACTCACAACTCGTGAGGGGGCAACTTTAAAATAGGCCAAAACACGTTCAAGCGTCTCATATTTGCGCGCTAAGACTTCCCGTTCTGTCGCAAGTAAACATTTGTCGCGTTGTTGTACCTCACGTGTGGGCTATTTATAATTACTCTCTAGACAATCAGCACGAGGATCACTGAGCAACAAGTGTCGCATCTCAATGTATTTGTGACGCTCCGGCACGCACTGCGACGGGCAAACGCTCGAATATGCCTCTCTCTCGTCTGCGTACAAGTACGTGGCGTCCTGTGCAACGCGCCTGAGTACTAAACAAGTCCTTTTGATGTTGCTGAATTCTTACGCACTTCGCTCTGTGATTATGAACGTCGTCGCTCCTAGTTGAGATAAATTTATTGGGCCGATTTGCGCGTTAATAGTGGCGATCGCGACGTGCACCGTACTCGTTCCTTTGACGAAAGTGAGAACCACATCTGATCCTTGTTGAACGGGGGTTGAAGCTTGGTACCCTCGGTTTGCCATTTCAGTCTTATAAAAATCAGCAACTTGAGTAGCGGAGCCAGTTGTCTGGTAGGTCGTCACATTGCCCTCGCTTGTGTTGACTGATGCTGTCTTCGCTGAGGGCTGGTATACAGGTACGGCGCTTGTACTATTCCCCTGCCCACCAGAGGGGTTTGTTGACGTGCACCCCGATATACAGGTGGCCAGGATAATCAGGGCCAGCACCGGCAAAAGAACGTACTTGGTTTTCATTGCTACCTCACCTAGCTTCGCCCTTATCGCTTTTACTGTTATCGGTGCTCGTTCTGATCAGCAGTCTGCGAGTCGCGTGCCTAGTTGCCGTGAGATAGTAGCTTCGAGCACGGATGTGTAGTTTGACGATACCATCCGTGTCACTTGCCGACTGCTTCAGTTGACTTATGCCCGTTCAAGTCCTTTCCGATGCTCCAAGCTTTTGCGAATCTTTTGCCTAGCATCCAGTAACTCTGATCCACCATGGTGAAGAGAAGCGGCCGCACTTTGCCATAGTCCACTGCGCCGTCGGTCAGCACCGCATCCTCAGCATAAGTAGTGACGATCTCGCCTATGAATACGTCGTGCTTCGGAAAATCAACCACCCTTATGAGCTTGCACTCCATGTTAATGGGACACTCAGCAACCATAGGGGCCGTCTTGAGGTTGCCGTAGAAAATGTGAAATAACTGTGCTTTGTCAACGCGCTTCCCCGACGCTAGGCCACAGTAGTCAGTTTCCTTCACCATATCAGCAGATGGCAGGTTGACGCTGAACGTCCCGTTCTCCTTGATTCCGGCGTTAGTGTAGTGGGCTTTTGCCATCCCGAGGGAGACGCTTCCCAGGTCCATAATGCCGACGTGCGCGATGGTGATGAAGTTAGGCCTCCCCTCTACTGTCGCTCCCACGAGCGTCGTTGGCATGGGGTAAAGACAATTTCGCGCTCCAAGCTCAATTTTCATCTTGTGATTCCTCCCAAGTGCGATTCAGACCCCGCGTACACCTATAAAACTCTTCGATTAAAATCCGACTCATCTGGCAGACGTGTTGGACGGCGCGAGGGCGGGCGATTTGGCGCGTTTACCACCGCGCGGAGTTCGCGACTACGTTTTTGTGTATGCGACGATCGTGGTCCACGAGACGATCACGCATTAGCATGAAACTAGCAGCGCACGAGCGGTCTCCTGAAAGATAGCTAGCGGCGCTAGACGAGATGAAGGCTGGTTATAATGACATCGATTGCTTTAATCGCGATGAATGGGACTATTAAGCCCCCAACGCCGTAAATCGCAATATTTCTCAAGAGGATTGTCGACGCGTCACTCGGCTTGTATTTCACACCCCTCATGGCAAGCGGAATAAGCGCCGGGATTATTAGGGCGTTGAAGATAACTGCAGATAGTATGGCGCTGTTCGGTGAAGATAGTGCCATGATGTTGAGCTTGTTTGCCTCAGGAATTGCAACGGCGAAAATAGCGGGGATGATTGCGAAATACTTGGCGACGTCGTTGACGATGCTAAACGTCGTAATGGCACCGCGCGTCATCAGGAGCTGTTTTCCGATCGACACGACCGCTATCAGCTTTGACGGATCGCTGTCGAGGTCGACCATGTTCGCGGCCTCTTTTGCTGCTTGCGTGCCGCTATTCATGGCGAGCCCCACATCGGCTTGTGCCAATGCAGGAGCATCATTGGTGCCGTCTCCGGTCATCGCAACGAGCTTGCCTGCTGCCTGCTCCGCTTGCACGATCTTTATCTTGTCCTCCGGCTTGCTCTCGGGAACATAATCATCGACTCCCGCTTCTTCCGCGATCGTCGCCGCGGTGAGCCTGTTGTCTCCGGTGACCATGACCGTCCTAATTCCCATGCTCTTCAACTCGTGCAGCCTATCACGCATTCCTGGTTTGACTGTATCTTTGAGGTGTATCACGCCGATAGGGTCGTGATCTATTGATATCACGAGCGGCGTCGCCCCCTTGCGTGAAATCCCGTCAACGATTTCTTTAAATCCACCGGGAACGTACTTCACATAAGCTGACATCACGTCAAATGCCCCCTTACGAATCTCTGAGCCATCCGCTAGATCAACTCCACTCATCTTTGTCTCTGCAGAGAAGTCGATTACTTGGCTAATCTCCGGCTCAACCAAATCGGGCATCAGCTTCTTTGCTAGGTTCACAATTGACCGGCCTTCGGGGGTCTCATCACGCGCTGAGGCGAGAAACGCTGCCTTCGTGACCTCTCCGCTGGTCTTGTCGCCAAGCGGGATGAATTCCTCTGCGAGTCTGTTGCCGATCGTTATCGTGCCTGTTTTGTCAAGGATAAGCGTGTTGATATCGCCCGCCGCCTCAACGGCTTTTCCTGATTTGGCAATAACGTTGAATTGCGTCACTCTGTCCATACCAGCGATTCCGATTGCGGAAAGCAGGCCACCGATGGTAGTTGGGATAAGGCAGACGAGAAGCGCGATTAAGGTCGTAGTGCTTACCAATATACCGGAATAACCGGCGAGTGCGTTAAGCGTAATGATGACAAGAAGGAATATCCACGTGAGGCCGGCAAGAACGATGGTGAGTGCTATTTCGTTGGGCGTTTTTTGTCGCGACGCCCCCTCGACGAGCGCGATCATTTTGTCGAGGAACGACTCTCCTGGGTTTGCCGTAATGCGGATTATAAGTTCATCACTCAAGAGCGTCGTACCGCCCGTTACCGAGCTAAAATCTCCGCCGCTTTCGCGGATTACTGGTGCAGACTCCCCCGTTATTGCGGATTCGTCGACGGCACCCCTGCCCTTGATAACCTCGCCGTCATTCGGGATGACCTCGCCAGCGCTGACTTTTACCACATCGCCTTTCACGAGATCATGCCCGTTGACTTCAACGATTTGATCCCCGACGACCTTATTCGCGGTGACCTCCTTTTTCGTTTTTTTCAGGCTCTCTGCTTGGGCCTTGCCGCGTCCCTCGGCAATCGCTTCAGAGAAGGTGGAAAACAGCACGGTTATCAGTAAGATCGCCGAAATCTCGCTGATGAAGACGAACTGTCCGCTTCCGGCTATCGCGGCAGAGACCGCGAGTATGAGCGTATACACGAAGCCCACCTCGACGACAAACATCACGGGGTTTGCGACGAGCGACCGTGGATCGAGTTTCCGTATCGATTCCTTTAACGCCTCCGCGAGCAATGCCCGGCTATACCACTTTTGGTTGTCCATGGTGTGCCCCCCTAGATGAGTGCCTCCCCTAGAGGTCCTAAAACCAGCACCGGGAAAAACGTCAGTGCGCCGAGAATGATGATGACACCGATCAGTATGAGGCCAAAAATCCATTTGTCGGTTCGAAACGTTCCGGCATCGTAGGGCGTTGTCTTCTTATGCAGGAATGAATCTGAAACCAGGAGCATGAGGGGGAACGTTATGTACCTGCCGAGTAGCATCGTGACCCCAAGCGTATAGTTCAAAAACGGGGTATTGGCACTCAAACCGGCGAATGCTGATCCATTGTTGGCTGCGGCTGACGAAAACGCGTAGAGCATCTCAGTAAAGCCGTGAAACCCTGGGTTCAGCAAAGAGCTCGTCGCGAAGATGATCCCTGCTGCGGTAAACCCGAGTATAAGGATGGGGTGAACGAGAAATGCGAGGAATGTGAGCTTGACCTCTTTGGATTCGATCTTCCGGCCAAGGTATTGTGGGCTACGTCCGACCATCAGGCCTGCTATGAATACGGCCAGTATCACATACATAAGGACAGTGAGAAGGCCTGACCCGTCGCCGGCAAAAAGGGAGCCGATCATAAGGAGGAAGAGCGGGACGGCTCCTCCGATCGCCGTGTAGCTGTCGAGCATGCTGTTCACGGATCCAGTCCCCGTTGAGGTGGTTGACACAGTGAACATCACGGAGTTGTCGGTGCCGAATCGAACCTCTTTGCCTTCCAGATTTCCGCTCGACTGGTTCACTGCAAGGTTCGAGAGAGCAGGGTTTGACGATTCTGCAAGGAGCCCGATGCTGAGCAAAACGATGAATATGGTCGTCAGAGTTCCGATGAGAATCCACCCCTCTTTGGTGTTACCTGTCATCACCCCGAATGTGTAAAGCAAGGAAATAGGGATAATTAGCATTGCGACGATTTCGATTACGTTGGTCAGCGGCGTGGGATTTTCAAAGGGGTACGCGGAATTTTGCGCGAAAAACCCGCCACCGTTCGTCCCGAGATGCTTTATCGACTCGAGCGAAGCAACCGGTCCTCGGTACAGCGTGCTGATACTCCCTTCAACAGTGTGGTAGCTCAGTGGCCCTAGAAGCGTTTGCGGAACCCCCTGCACTAGCAACAAAATCGACACGATGATCGCGAACGGTATAAGCACCCGCGTCAGTACGCGCACAAAATCAAAGTAGAAGTTGCCAATGCCGTTTATCTCCCGAAAACCAGGCCGGGGGTCCCTGCTCGCAAACCCTCTAATGAACGCCGCCCCAACTGCCATTCCGGTGGCGGCTGAAGTGAACATGAGAAACGTGATGCCGATCATCTGGCTGAGGTAGGACGCTTGCGTCTCGCCGGCATAGCTTTGCCAGTTCGTGTTCGTCATGAAACTTGCGGCGGTGTTAAACGCTAGGTCGATCGGCATGTTTGCCGCGGCCGTCGGGTTCAGGGGAAGGTACCCTTGAGTATTTAGAATCAGCATGACAATGACGAGCATGACCCCGTTGACCAAAAGAAGGGTCAGGACGTAGCGTCCTACGCCCATTTCTTCACTTGGGTCAACACCGATCGCCCAGTATAAGCCTCGCTCAATCGGACCAAACAGCGCGTCGAGTCGACTTCGCTCCTTGAAAAAAACGCTAACTACGTAGCCGCCTACAGGGCGGACAAGGAGCAGCACAGCAGTAAGCTCCACGATAATCTGAACAACGCCAAGGACGTCCATTCACACCACTAAAACCGGTCGGGATATAGTATAACGTAGGTAAGATATATGAGCAACAATAGCGAAATGACTACGAAGATGACGTAGTATATATCCATCCATCGCATGATATGCATGGGCCTATAAAAGCTTCACCCTTGAGGGTTCAAACAAGCTATGTGGGGCTAAGAAGCAGATATAGGGCCGCGAATAGCGCATCGATAGGCGCACAAATTCTGGGCACTGTAATAACAACAAGGCGCGAGCTCATTTATGTATAAGCACATCCTCCTTCCGATTTCGAACCCAAAAAATGCTGAGTACACCTTAAAAGCGGCGCTGAGACTGCTCCGTAATGAAGGAACGCTCATACTCCTCGGCGTGCTTCTCGCGCGTGAAAGCTATCCCGACCGGAACAAGAACTATCTTGACAAAGTTAATCTCATCATGCGCCTGATGCAATTAGCGCAGCGGTTCAACGTCGAGGCCGTCCCAGAAATTACAGAAGCTCCCTCTGTTTATGATGCCATTGTTCAGCAGATAGCAAAACACGACGCAGATCTGACGGTGCTGGGCTACAGTCTGCAATCAACTCTTCACAAGATTCGTCACGGTGACATCATCTATCCCATCATGAAAAATGCGAAGTGTGATGTCATACTGTCGAATCTTAAATACGACAGCGCATTTGAGCGGATACTGGTTCCTTCCGCAGGATACAAGCATTCTATCGCCGCGCTCAAGATAGCAGCAACGCTAGCAGAACCTACGCAGGGCCAGATAACGTTACTGCATATATCTGAAGCAAATGAAAGTGAAGTCCTCGACGACCTCAAGCGATTAGCGTCCGCGAATGAACGTGTAAGCGTTGAAGTCCGTTCAGGTCCTGTCGCTGAGCAGATTATAGCGATTGCAAAGGATTATGATGCGCTGGTTATGGGGGCTTCAGAGCGTCCACGCAGCGCGAGCGTTGTTTTTGGGACTGTAGTGGACAAAGTTATTGAAAGTGCGCAAAGCAACATTCTCGTCGTGAGGGCGTAGACGAAGATCACTTCGCGGTTGTGTTCGTGACCGTTGCATTCAGTGCTGCTGCGTTCAAAGCAGTAGCGTTCGCCTCTGCAGCTTTCAACGCCGAGGGGCTTAATAAATTATCCAATGCAAAATTGAGTTGTAGTACGTTGACCCGTGGCTCTCCAAAGACGCCGGCAACGGGATTCTCGGTGTATTGATTCACGAGCCGCGTGAGCACATCTTGAGAGATGCCTGTCAAGTTCGAAATGCGCGGAACTTGCAGCAAGGCACTGTCAGATGCAATATTCGGATCAACGCCTGAGCCAGATTGCGTCACCAAATCGATCGGTACGAGATTGACAGACGGATTAAGCTGCTTCTGATATGCTACCTGTTGACTGACATTCTCGATGAGGGCGGGGTTGTTTGGTCCCCAATTGGACACCCCAGATGGCCTCGATTGAAAGTGCATCGGATCGACAAACGACTGCCCGATTAGGCTCGAACCAACAACTGTGCCATTTTGTGTCAGCACGCTTCCTTCTGCAGCCGGCCTATCTGCGATTTGCCCTATGCCTACGAGTAGCAGAGGGAAAACTAGTCCGCACAATACTAAAAAGATCACAGTCGTCCTGAACGCTGCAAACAGGTCACTTTTTAGCATTGATGCCGCATTGAAACGTATTCGTTTAAATATCTTGTGCGGCAGCTGCAGTGAACGTAACTACCTACTAATGCATGTGTTATGGCGTTTGGGAATCCACATCAATGCACTGCTAAACCTGCGGCTCTAGGACATCGAATACCACAATCACATGATCAATATCGTGAGGGCGAAGGGCGGCAAGCAGCGGCGGCTCCCGCTTGACGTGATAACGCTGGCTGAGCTGCGTGACTACGTGGCTGAACGTACCATTGCGAGCGATGCGCCCCTTCCCTATATCCCAGCAGCGGGCCCGGAAACTGGTGAAGCGGTATGGAACGTGATCGGCAAGCACGTGCACCCGCATAGTTTCAGGCGCATAGCTTTGCCATCAACGTGGTCCGGCACGGGGTTGATATCCAGCGGCTGTAGCAGGTGTTGGGACTCGCGTCGGTGAGCACGACTAGTGTACCAGCAGTTCAATGATGAGGCTCCTGCACGACGTATATGAAAAGGGCCGTTTTGCATGACCACCTCTGGTCAATAACCGAAAATGAGACCCGAGGGCCTAGAAATCGAGCGGTTTGACCTAATCAGTAGGTGTGACTCCTGCGCCGCACCTCGAAAGAAGAGGAGCCCGCTAAGAACGAGGCGGCACCAGTTAAGCGGCTATAACGAAGGCGTGGAAAAAAGAAGGGCAATCTAGTATCGCCAAGCGCGCTCGTCTTAGCTAGCGACTTGGTTGCGCCATACAAATCTGAGGCTCATTAGGTAACGAAATCCAAATGCGACTATGATAGCCATTAGTTCTGAAATGATGTAAAAAATATTTAAGAATGTTGTGAAGGCGAATAACAAAGCTAAATTGATGGTGATGCCCCCCAAGGCTACCAATTGGTACTTCCCTAGCGCCGGAAATAGATTGTCGGATTTTTTGAACTTGTAGCGAAAAGTAATCTTGGTGTTCAAAGCAAATGCCCAAAAGACGCTAATCTGCATCGCCAAGGCTGCGGATAGAAGATAGAACAAGCCGATGTATTCCGTAAATATCCACGTTAAGAATAGAACCAACAAAACCCCGCTTGCACCCACAGAGGCAAATCTGAAGACTTGCTTTAGACGTGCGTCGCTGAAGAGGCTGAAGAGTGCATGGAGTTCATTTTGACCCGTTTTAAGAATTTTCCGCGGCGCATATGTTTGCTGTACGTCCGTTCGTTTATCCTTGTTCTTATTGTTCATTTTCGAATGAGTCCACTTCAAACTGTCTTACACAAATCTGAGCTGCCACCGTGGCGCTGGCAAAGTAGCGTCATACTAAACCTATCGAGCTGTTCCTAGGTTGCCTGTGAGATCGACATCTCCCCAGCTACTCATAAGATGCTGTCGACGTTTTCAAGTAGAGGATGCTTAAGTACTTCCAATCGACCCCTCTCGCCGTGTGTCATAATATAGGCGCGATTTGATTGATCCCATATGTTAACGACTTCATTTATGAAAAAAATCTCATAGTCAGTGACAGCAACCAAAAACTGCAAACACTAAACTCGCAGGTGAACAACGTTCATCATGCCATTTCTGTCGGAGAAATCTATCCATCTCTTGCTCGACCTACCCCCACTCAGGGTCTGGTGGAACGTCTTTGAACAGTGGAAACTGATCTAAGACGTCGACGCGCGTATCCCTTACTGTTATATACGTTTTTTTTATCAAGTATCCATCATTTCTAGATTTCTTAAACTTCTTGATGTGTATTTACGGTATATCCATTCAATTAGGAATGACAATAATACGACTGCTGATAGTAAATACAAGGTCAAGGGGGAGTTGAATATTTCATAGTAAACCAGGACAGTCAATAAGAAGAAACATCCTATGATAGCCAGGCATATTATGTACTTGTTTGCATCAGTTTTTTTGTATAGTTTAAGGTGTGATATGCTCACGCCCGCGTAGACAAGTAAAAATATTGAACTCCCCAGCATGGCCACATTACTTAAATTCAATAAAAGAATTAGGAGGATGACAGTGGCGCTGGTGATAAGTAAACCCTCTCTACTATCGTGCCACGATTTTCGATTAAAAAATGTGGGTAGTTGACCTTTTTTTGCCATCAAATAGCTGACATTAGCCCCACCATAAAGGGTCGCATTTATCGCTGAAGAAGTAGAAAAAAGCGCTGCTATAGCTATAATGGTAAATCCAATTGCTCCTGCAAAGGGTTCTGCAGCAGCTGCCAATGCGTAGTCCGCGGCTTGTGTAATTTCAGGGAGAGGCAGGTTACCCACTACTGCAATGGAAACTGCCACGTATAGCACCATTGCAAGTATTACAGCTAAATATAGAGCTCTAGGTATATTTTTTTGAGGATTATCAATATCTTCGGCAGTGTTGGTAATTAAACCAAAACCCTCGTATCCCAAGAAAAGCACTGCCGCTCCTGTTAATAAGTTATTTATTGGTATCAAGTGAGAAACTGATAGTAACGATATTTTGATAAAGAAAAATCCAACTATTGCAAATGTTACTAATATCCCTACTTTTATAGCCACAATTAACGTTTCGGATTTTCCTACAGCCTTAGCGCCTAAAAAGTTAATAAATGTGAATATCAGGATAATGAAGATGGCTAAGATTGTTGCGGTTGCGGGTGATGGATGTGAAGATAGAAACGTGGCTGCATAATAGCCAAAAGCTTCTGCGTAAACACTTAAGGCAATAACGTAACCAAAATACAAAAGAAAGTTAAAACCACCACTTAGAATTCCATCGCCAAATCCTCTGATTAGAAATTCAACTGGCCCTCCTGCAGAGGGATATTTAGATCCTAATTTAGCGTAGGAATAAGCACTGAGGAGTGCAATACCACCTCCAATGATGAATGAAACATAAACCAGATTACCGGCAATCTCGGTGGCAATACCTAAAATGGAGAAGATACCGGCTCCTACCATCCCCCCTATTCCAATGGCAATTGCCGACCACAAACCAATCGGTTTTTTATTTTGGAGTTTATTATTCATAGAAAAACCAACCCAAAATAATAAACTGATTTTATACCTTTACTTCTAGATATTTGCTAGATCAGATAGCTAAAAGTGTCAGGAAGGATAAGCAAAACTACACTTTTCCTTCTACTGACCTTCATCATTAACAGCAGGTGCAACGCGGTTGCTACGCTTGCGCTACGCTCGAACCGCGCGCGACTTGTTCTTGATTATCGAGAGATAAAGCGATTGGTGTATCCCTGCCACGTACTTCCAACCGATGCGCTTTTCGACGTACGACAGCGCTCGTTGCGAATATCGTTCCCTAATCTGCCTGTTAGAGAGCAGCAGCACCACGTAATCCTTAAGCTGTTCCAAGTCTCCCCGCGGAACGACGACCCCCCCGCCGCTCGTCTCTACTTCGTCCCGCAGACCCCCAACGTCCGTGACGACGGCAGGCTTGCCCAGCGAAAATGCGTGCGCCAACACCCCTGACTGGCTGCTTTGCTCATACGGCAACACAACGATATCTGCCGCATTTTCAATCGTTAGGTACTCCTTTGGCTGGAAAGAACCTTGGATGACGACGATGCTATCCTTCGCAGAGCTGTCAGCAACGGCCTTCAACAACGTAGGTTTGTAGCGCACCCCGTCCCGGGACCCTGGCCGCGCATCTCCTGCGATAACCAGAGCGGCGTCAGGCACTTCGCTGACTACTTGTGGCCATATCTCGACAACGTCGTTAAAGCGCTTGTATTGCTCCCACCAGCCCAAACACATGGCGACGTCCTTACCCTGAAGACCATATTCTTTCTTCGACTCGACGACACCAGGCACGCCCCCTGCCTTTAGCACTTCAGCACCGTGCGGTATCACGGCGACGTTCTGGGGCACCCAGCCCAAGTTCACCGGCAGAAAGATCTTTTGAAGCTCCTCGTGCACGATCCCGGCATCAATGAGTTGCAAACTCAGGTTCATGAATAAACACTCCTTGTAGCCGAGGGTGCTGTACACTGAGTGATACGTCACAACGGTGGGGACTCTTTGCAGGTTCAACCGCACGAGAAGGGCAAGCAGATCAGTGCTAAGTTTGCCGTCGATATCGTAAAGACCGTATTCGTGTTGAATGTGCACGACATCTGGGTTCAGCTTGTTGATGACGTCAAAAACGTCCTGAGACCAGCCTGCTTTCCGCGGATCCATCGCAGCAATAACGTTTTCCTGTCCTGTGTGCCCGCCTGCATCGAGATCTGGATTGCAGATGATATATACCGTGTGCCCACGCTTCTTGATGCCTTCAACGAGTTCGTGCGAATAAGTCGCTATGCCATCAAATCTCGGCGGATACGGAGAAACAAAACAGATCCGTAAGCGGGAGACCGCTTTATTTGTCGGCGCTTTTGGTTCGCTTGGGCACATTGGCTACACCTGCTGCGTCGCATGCTTTGTACAACCTATAAAAACCTTCTGACAAATACTAACACTTCAGCCTGCCACTCGTCAAAAAGAGTTCGTTCTAGACCTTATTTCGTAGACCAGTCTTCATAAACTAGCGACGCCCTGTAGCATACGAAACGGCGTTGAAACGAATTGGAGGGGCGTATTGTCCGACCTAGACAACTCAGAGGGAATCATACCCGCAGGCGAGGCGCAAAAGGCCAGCGTGGCTGAGCTACTGCAGCGGCTCTCGTCTAGCGAAAACGGCCTATCGGCGGCCGAGGCATCTCGGCGATTAGATTCGTATGGTCCAAACGATATTACCGAAAAGCGGGTCAATCCGCTTGTGAAGTTTCTCACCTATTTTTGGGGTCCCATTCCGTGGATGATTGAGGTCGCGATCGTTCTTTCTGCCCTCATCCAGCACTACGAGGACTTTTTCATCATCCTGGCGCTCCTGTTCATGAACGCTGCCGTCGGGTTTTGGCAGGAGAACAAGGCAGCGAACGCAGTTGAGCTCTTGAAACGGAAGCTTGCGGTGACTGCAAGGGTGTTGCGGGACGGGTCGTGGTCCGAGCTTGCTGCGCAACAGCTTGTGCCGGGCGACATCATTCGGGTGCGGCTTGGAGACGTCGTGCCCGCCGACGTCAAGCTCACCAGCGGCGCTTTCCTGCTTCTCGATGAGTCTGGATTAACGGGCGAATCCCTCCCCGTCGAAAAATACGCATCGGACGTGGCCTATTCCGGTTCAGTCGTGCGCCAGGGTGAAATGGATGCACTCGTAGTTACGACGGGAATGGCGACCTACTTCGGCGAAACGGCACGACTCGTTGAAGAGGCGAAAACGCAGAGCCACTTTCAGAAAGCTGTCATCAGGATCGGTGATTATCTCATTGCGATTGCGATCGCGTTCGCTGCGCTTATCATCGTGGTTGCGTACGTTCGCCAAGAAAGCCTTTTGGCGATTCTTCAATTCGCGCTAGTCCTCACGATCGCAGCCATACCCGTCGCTCTCCCGGCAGTCCTTTCCGTCACGATGGCCGTTGGAGCAATCGCTCTTGCGAAGAAAGCAGCGATTGTAAGCAAGCTCGTTGCAATTGAAGAGATGGCCGGCGTGGACATTTTGTGCACGGACAAAACGGGCACGATCACGAAGAACGAGCTTACGCTCGCGGATGTCCGACCGTTCGAAGGTTTCACGGCTTCTGACGTTTTGCTTTTTGGCAGCTTAGCTTCTCGAGCGGAGGATCAGGATCCCATAGATGCTGTGATCCTCGCGAAGGCAGCAGAAGCACCTGTACTTGATGCGAGCCGGGGGCCATACACGGCAGCAGAGTTCACACCGTTTGATCCCGTTTCCAAAAGGACTGAGGCAACCGTTGAAGGGGCGGATTCGGGCCGGTTCAAGGTGTCAAAAGGTGCGCCACAAGCGATCCTTGCGCTTACCTCGCAGAGCTCAGAACTTGCCGAACAAGTCAACACCCTTGTGGATGCATTCGCGGAAAGAGGCTACCGCGCGCTCGGGGTCGCGCGAATGAATCAACCGGACGACTGGGAGTATGTCGGACTTATCGCACTTTATGATCCCCCGCGTGAGGATTCAGCAGAGACAATTCAGACAGCGCAATCGATGGGCGTCGAAATCAAGATGGTGACGGGCGATCATACCGCGATCGCCAAAACAACTGCCTCAGAGGTCCATTTAGGCACAAACATCATAGACGCCACTTCCTTTGCCGATAAATCTGACAAGGAGGCAGGGGATATCGTGGAAAGCGCGGATGGCTTTGCTCAAGTGTTCCCTGAGCACAAGTACCACATCGTTGCACTGCTCCAAGACAGAGGACACATCGTTGGCATGACCGGTGATGGAGTCAATGACGCTCCAGCGTTGAAAAAAGCGGATGCCGGCGTCGCCGTTGCAGGAGCCACTGATGCCGCAAAATCGGCAGCGGACATCGTATTGACGAGTCCAGGCCTATCAGTAATCATTGACGCAATCAAAGAGAGCCGTAAGATCTTCCAACGGATGGTAAGCTATTCAATCTATCGTATCGCCGAGACCATCCGGGTGCTTCTGTTTATCGCGCTTGCGATACTCATCGTCAACGTCTACCCGGTCACCGCAATTATGATCGTGCTGCTCGCGCTGCTCAACGACGGCGCCATCCTCACGATTGCGTACGACCGCGCCCAGTACAGGAACACCCCGGAGGCGTGGGATATGCGAACGGTGATTTTAGTCGCGACCCTTCTGGGCGTGCTGGGCGTGATCGCATCATTCTCGCTCTTCTACCTCGCCTACCGCGTCTTCTTCATTAACAGCTTGGTTATCCAGTCAATGATGTACCTAAACCTCTCCGTAGCGGGGCATTTCATGATCTTTGTGGCCCGAACGCGAGGCCGATTTTGGTCTTTTGCGCCTGCTCCTGTTTTGGTCGCAGCGGTTCTCGGCACCCAGCTCGTGGCAACGCTCATCGTCGTCTATGGGCTGTTTATGGCGCCGCTTGGGTGGGGCCTGGCTCTCGTTGTTTGGGCGTATGCACTCGTGTGGTTCCTTATCACCGATGCGTTGAAAGTGCTTTTTTATCGACATGTGCTGGAGCGTGGTAGCAAACCCACACACGTGCCTGCAGCTTACGCACCTAGCTCGAACTGAAACACTGACAAAAAAAGCGTCTCGCAGTGGCTCCAGTCGCCATGCGCTCAAAGTCGACTTCCGGGCGCGATCGAAGGGCAACCGTTAAAGCCTCGCTCGATCTTTTTTACGTGTGTCGAATGCGTCTAGTATCCTCGCTAGGCAAATCGTCTTATTCATCAGCGTCTGCAAGTGGTGCGTGCTAGGCACGCTTGTTGGAGTCGCTGTCGGCTTAGCTGTAGCCGTTTTCCTAAAGGCGTTAGACTACAGCATTGCCGTGACCGGCCAGTTTCCCTACTACTTTCTCCTCCTTCCCCTAGCGCTCCTTGTCAGCGGCGCCATGATGAAATACCTTGCCCCAGGCGATGAAGGGCACGGCACGGCGATGATTATTGATGCCCTTCACAAACGATCCGGCAAAATAAAGCCGTCAACGGTTTTGGTAAGGCTCGCAGCCACGCTCATCACTATCGCGTCAGGCGGCTCGGCAGGCAAGGAAGAACCTGGCGCCCAGATAGGGGCGGGGCTCTCTTCACTGTTTAGCGATCTCCTGAAGTTCGACGACCGTGACCGTCGGAAATTAGTCATCTGTGGGGTCAGCGCCGGATTTGCCTCCGTTTTTGGTACGCCCATAGGGGGTGCTATCTTCGGGGTCGAAGTCCTCTTTGTAGGGGGCCTCATGTACGACGTACTTCTTCCGGCGTTCATCGCAGGAATCGTCAGCTACCAGGTGTCGGCTGCCCTTGGCATCACCTATTTCTACAGCCCCCTCAAGTTCGTGCCCGTCTTCAGCGGGTTCTTCTTGGTGCAAGTGATTGTTGCAGGCATCTTCTTTGGGATTGTCGCGCTCCTTCTCATTGAGCTCTTCAACCTCTTCAAAAAGGCAGCAGAACGTCTGCCCCTGTGGGCGCCCGCCAAGGGCATCATTGGCGGGGCAGCGCTCATACTGTTGACTCTGGCATTCTCGACGCAGTACCTTGGGCTCGGATTGGCCACGACTCAGGCCACGCTGCAGGGGCAGCAGGCTGTCTGGTACGCCTTCCCCTTAAAAATCGTGTTTACGAGCATAACGTTGGGCTTTGGGGGAAGCGGCGGTATCATCACCCCTATCTTCTTTATTGGTTCCACGGCCGGCGCTCTTTTCGCGCAAGTATTTGGCTTGAACTCGGCGACGTTTGCGGCTATTGGCCTCGTAGCCGTTCTTGCGGGAGCCACCAACACCCCCATCGCTGCAAGTATTATTTCAATTGAGCTCTTTGGGCCGGCAGTCGCGCCGTACGCCGCAGTAGCGTGCGTTGTCAGCTACGTCATGTCCGGTCACCGAAGCATCTATCCATCACAGGTGCTTGCGACTGAGAAGTCCCGGTCTATTCAGGTTCAGATCGGTAAGGAGGTTGCGGAGTGTGAGCCGACGGCGCAGCCAAGAGCGGGGAGTGTGACGGGGGTCGGCGTAGCGGTCATTACTAAAATACGGGGCTTCGTTGCCAAACATTTTAGAGTGCGGCAGAGACGGCGATAATGCCTTGAGTTTGCAAACGATGCGAGCACAATGGCAGCCGGAACAATTGTCGATGAGTTGAACATCGCGTTGCGTGATAAGAGCGCGGAGATTCGATAGAGCGCCACAGCGACGCTCAGAGAGCTAGAAGACGCACGAGCGGTTGAACCCCTCACAACAAAGCGTTTGGAGTTCGAGCATACGCGAAACTGCGCCCTCGTCCGACGACGACGCGCAAGCGTCACGTTGCGTTTTCAAGTGCCAGCTCACAGACGCTAAATAAACCGCATACTCCCTCCAGACAACACGCTTCGGATGACTTGAGGCTGCATCGCAGCTAAACGAACGTGCTATGCTTTTTTACGGCGCGCTCTATTTGTGCCATTATAGGCTATGACCAGATATGCTCAAGGAGTCTCTACTTACGGTCGAAAACGAGCTCTTGAAAGCTAAGAACGAAAGGCTACAGCTGAAGCATTCGGAAGCGTTTACCCGCGTGCGCGCCGAAGTTGAACGCCTGAATAAGGAGAACGACAAATTAAAGACAGAAAACAAAGATTTGGAGTGCAAATACCTCTGGATAGTAAAGCAACTTGAGAAACAGACTAGGAGAGATGCCAGCGTTTAAGCACGTCTTCGTGCGACGAAGGACGTCGCGAGGCCATCAGCTTTGAATCTGCAATAAACGCGCTACAAGACGGCTTTTGCCCTGCAAACAGGTACTCGAGAGGGTATATATTCTGGCTCAAGGCGCCAGAAGCGTGCGGCGCAGAGGTAATCTAAAGCGGTGACGACTGAGATTGAGTTTCAAATTGTTAGCTATTGTATCTTTGCGTTAACATTGGCTTTGACGGCTTTCAACGGTAATTAGACCATTTATTTTTCGATTTGCTTTGACTTACGGGCTCGTTCTGGGCCCCTTGATCGGGATCTATCGGGTTATCACGCAGTGGCGTCGGCCCGTGGCTTAACGGTGTTGTTCTGTGATGTGCATACGCGCAGGGTGCATCACCATGACGCACGTGCGGGCGTTCCGCATTACCTCGGTCACCGTGCTACCCACGAGCAGTCTCGACGCTGAGAAAGAGTGTCCAGCTCCGAGCATGACGATATCGTAGTGTCCTTCACGCACCTCGTCCAGAATCTCTTCGGCAGCGTGCCCTTCCCTCACAACCGCGCGGACGGCGAGACCCTGTTCTCGCATGTGCGCGCAGAGAGGGTCGAGAAAGAGCCGTCTCGCGGTTTTTTTCTCTGAGTCAACGTCTCCGACGAGCGCTTCGATTCGTTCCAAGTCTTCCCGAAATAAGTGCTTGTAGCTCTCGTAGATGCCGCGCTCAGTGAGCACGTACAGCAGCGTGTAGTCGATATCGCGCCGGAGCGCGTTTACGGCACATTTCACGCCCTCCGTAACTGAGGGCGATCCATCAAAACAGACGAGGACTTTCATGGTTACCACCATCGATTCAGAAGAATCCCATATATTTGACGTAGAGCAGGAGATCACACAGTATGAGCGCCGCCACCGTCGGCGGGACCGCTATTTTTATCCATCGCACCCATCCCATGCGCACCCCGTGCGTCTCCAGTGAGCTGTACGCGACAACGTTCGACGAGGCGCCGATGGGCGTGAGATTGCCCCCGATGTTGGCGCCCAGCGATACCGCCCAGACCATCAGGGCCGTGGCGAGAACTGACGGAATGAGCGACAGATCTCGGATAACGTAGCTCATCATCACGGCGAAGGGGACGGTGTTGACCAGCCCGCTTATGAAGGCCGACCCGAAAAGCAGCAGCGAGAGCAGCACGGTGTTGTTCCCCATAGACGCGCCTGCTAAGCCGGTTGCAAACACGCCCAGGAGCCCGGTCTTTTCAAGTCCGCCAACTAACACAAAGAGACCGATAAAGAACAGCAGCAGTTCGTAATCGACCTTCTTGAGAGTGTCCTCGATACCTCCTCTGCCGACAAGGAGCAAGACAAAGGCGGGAATGAGGGCGGCGAGGGCGGTATTCAGCGGGATGCCGAATGCCGCCTCGAGATAACCCCCGCTGACGAGGAGTACCACTGCAGCGATGAGGGCGGCGAGGGCGAGACGGAACATCCGTTTGCTGATGATGGCGCTCTCAGGAGCGATTCTCGAGAGCGCACGCGTGTCAACCTTCGCGAAAGGCGTCAGCGCCCTCCGCTGCGTAAGATAGAGCACCCCTACTGCTAAAAGGGCGGCAGCAAGCGCGATGGGGGCGTTATTCCTCAGAAACTCGTTAAAGCCAAAGCCCAGCTGGGTCCCGAGTATGACGTTGGGTGGGCCGCCGATGAGGGTTGAGGCCCCCCCGATGTTGGCAACGACGACCTCCGCGACGACGAGGGGCACCGGGTCGATCTTCACGAGCCGCGCGATCTCGATCGTAATCGCCGCAAAAAAGAGCATGACTGTAATGCTATTCACGAACGAGGCCAGCAGCCCTGCCAAGAGGGGGAACACGATCAGCATGGTGCGAGGGTTGTAATTCAGCCTCTTTGCAAGGATGAATGCCACGTATGAGAAGAACCCCGCATCTGATAGCACCACGACGATGATGAACATCCCAAACAACAGGCCGATGGTCTCCCAGCTGACATAATTAATGGCCTCAGCGAGGGTGAGGACGCCCGTGATGAGCAGCACCAGGCTCCCTGCGCCTACGACGACCGTTCTGTTGATTTTTTCTGTGGCCAACGCTCCATACGTTACTAGAAAGGTCACCAGGGCGATAGCGGCGTATGGTTCCACAGGAGTTCTCCAGCACACAGCCACGACGTTCCGTGCTGCGCGTGCTTTGACACTCATAGGGCGCGAGTCGCGCCACTCACCCACTATTCCGGTTAGATATGATAAATCATTGCGTGCTGCAGGGGCGGGTTGTTTGAAAAGCCGCAACCGCTGAGAAGGAGTCGGTAGGACCGGACCTCCTATTAGCCCGCGGCGTGTCAAGCGGATCTGCTAGCGTCGCGATGTCCGAGTTTGCTAATATTGAGAGCGATGAGACGGGTCCCGTGGTCGTTGTCCCATGGGAACGCTCTCGACTGTGATGCTTACCAGGCGAAAAACGCATTGACCGACTGACGGATGTTGAACAAAGGCCACAGGTATATGGCTGAATAGTGCGCTAGAACGATTGATGCTTGCTGAACCTTCAAGGACTTCTCATCTGCAAACCAACCACCGCTTCAGCAAAGAAGAATGCTGTTTGGCTAAGTAAAAGAGGGGAACCAAACGGAAACTGATGATGCTTCGACATCCGGAACGTCTCATCGTGCCGAGAACGTTGGCGCGTACCTTATTGAGCGGCTTCGATTATTAGGCCTTTCACACGTCTTCGGAGTGCCAGGGGATTACGTGCTCGGCTTTTTCAAGCAGCTCAGCGATAGCGCGCTCAACCTTGTTACGACGTGCGACGAACTCAACGCGGGCTACGCCGCTGATGCCTACGCACGTATACGGGGAATAGGCGCTGTGTGTGTCACTTACTCCGTCGGCGGCCTGAAGGTCGTCAATGCCACAGCGCAGGCATATGCGGAAAAATCTCCGCTGATAGTCATCGCCGGAGCTCCGGGAATCAAAGAAAGGATAGGGAACCCCCTCCTCCACCATAAAGTGCGAACCTTCAACACGCAAAAGAAGATCTTTGAGGAAGTGACGGTCGCGTCTGCGGTTTTAGATGATCCGCACACTGCGTGCCAAGAGATTGACCGCGTGTTATCCGAAGCAGTCCGCATTAAGCGGCCGGTATACATTGAGCTCCCGCGCGATATTACGTTCGCCCGCGTGAAGCCGCCACATCAGGCTTCGGTACCGCGAGCAGAAGATACGAGCGATCCTAACACTTTGCAGGCCGCTCTTGACGACGCGGTGATGATGATCAACGAGTCTCAGCAACCCGTCGTAATTGCCGATGTCGAGCTGCACCGGTTCGGACTGCAGGACAAGCTTCTCGCCTTAATTGATAAAGCGCAGATCCCTGTCGCTGCGACAATTCTGGGTAAATCAGTTGTCGACGAGTATCATCCCCTGTACATGGGCATCTACGAAGGGGCGATGGGCTTTGCGTCCGTCCGCGACTATGTCGAGTCAAGTGATTGCCTGATCCTCCTCGGTGCCTTTATGACGGACGTTAACCTCGGACAGTATACCGCGCATATCGACCAGGAAAACGCAATTTACGTCACGAGCGAGCAATGTTCGATTCGGTATCGCACCTACGCGCGCGTCGGTCTAAACGACTTCCTCGAAGGCTTGCTCACCGCCCCCATCACGCCGCGTATCCCCCGCGACTTTCCACACCCGCGGCCTATCGTACCATTCGTAACGAAAAGAGGAGAGAAGATTACCGTCAAGAGGCTGTTTGAACGGCTTAACTGGGCGCTCGAGGACAACACCGTGGTCATCGCCGACGTTGGCGATGCGCTCTTCGGCGGGCTTGATCTCATCACCCACCGCAGAACTGAATTCCTGTCGCCCGGGTATTACCTCTCGCTCGGGTTTGCGGTGCCGGCGAGCATCGGAGCACAACTCGCGAATCCCAATCTTCGTCCGTTAGTGCTCGTCGGTGACGGGGCATTCCAAATGACCGGCATCGAGGTTTCGACCGTCGCACGGCTCGGCCTGAATCCAATCATCGTTGTGCTCAACAATTATGGGTATGCGACCGAACGGCCAATCCAAGACGGGCCCTTTAACGACCTGCAGGTGTGGCAGTACAGTCGATTCCCGGAGATCGTTGGTGGGGGGAAGGGTACCGTGGCGACGACGGAGGATGAGCTTGACCACGCGCTCGACGCGGCGCGGGCCTACACCGAGGGGTTTACGATTATTGAAGTTCAGCTTGATCCTCACGATAGCTCGCCTGCGTTGCAGCGGCTGGCCGAGGGTCTTGCGAAGAAGATTCGTTGAGATTCAAGCTTTAGCCATCAGCCATGTCAGCCGGTGCTGGTTACGTGACCGTTCATTTTCTTTGAGGAATCAAGTTACAGGAGAGGCACCGTCCCACGTCAAAACGGTATTGGCCCCGCACTCACCTCTTACGGCTGTTTTTGTTCTTACGTAGTCGAATCGTGAATATGGCGGCGAGCGAAAAAGCGAGAATCGCTCCAAGAACCGGGACGTCCGCCACCCCGTTTGTTGCGTCTGTTGCTCCCACAGCCGTTGTCCCATTGCTGCTCGATGAAGCAACGGCGGCATTTCCTGTCGTGGTCACCGAACGGTCGAGCGTTGTGAACTGCACACGTCCGGCCCCCTGCAAGTAATCGATGTAATCTCCCAGTAGCTTCAATTCCGTGGCATTGACGGTGCCATCGGCTCCCTTGAAATCGGAGGGGTGATACAACACAATGAAGGTATTGATGCTATTAGGATTGTTAAGCCACTGCTCGGTTGCGTTCTCGAGCGACTGAAGGCTATTGTTACCGAGCTCAATCGAGATCGTGTCAACTTTAATGCCCTCTTTGTATCCCTGATTCATGTTGACATCTGCAAAGGCAGTGCTATATTCCGTAAACCCCAGCGCTTGTGCCGCCTTTAGTGTGTTGTTGTCGCTCTTGTCAAACGGAGGGAGAAACGAAGTGGGCGTGACCCCGAACGCCTGGGTGATGTCGTCGCGCCCCTGCTTGATTGCGTTGTATTGAGCGGCATACGGCCTCCCATAAAATTCACTGGGCCCCTGCGGTGACGGTCCGGTATCTAGGTGCGTATAGCCGTGCTGTGCGAATTGAAAAAGATGGTTTGAAGTGAGCGATCGCATGTAATCGAGAAACGTTTGGCTTACTTCAATCAGCTGATTGCCCGAAGGCGTAGGGTACGGATGCGGGATGATGCCCAGCGTCACCGGCACATTCTTGTCGATGTGCACTTGGTTGACAGCCTGAAGCTCGGCGAAGTCGGCATTAGGCGCGACGTCATCCTCTCTAAATACCACATACTTAGCCGTTTGCGCAGAACCCGTCGCTCCACTGCCTGCGCCCGTAAAGAGCATCGAGACTAGAAGTATTAAAACGAGCGAGCAGACGAGGACGATTCTTGGTCTGACTCTCACATTACGTCTGATTTCATTTGACTTATCTTGCAGCACTGGACACACTCGAGACGTTTGTTAGTAGCAGAGAGAGTTGGCGCATTCTCGCCTGGGATGGGTTCGCGCTGAAGATCGACTGTGGTAGTTCGATCGCTCTTCCCAAAATGGTAAGCGCATGAGTTATTGGGACTAGTGATTTAAATAGTGCTCGCAACATGTTTCCGAGCGTGCGCCGCGGCTTGCAATAGGTCAGACTAGAGTAAGCGGGCTTCCGTTTAAAGTGATGTCGTTTGCACCGCCACAAATGTGTGGCGGAATGGCAAGCTTGAGTCAAATGTAGTCGCTCAAACAACTCTGCTTGTCTATGCGCTAGACACAGGTGGCGTAGGCTTTTTGTGAATTTGCACGGTCGGAGACAATATTAATGCTGCTTGGCGTAATGTACGTAACGAATATTGTAGCGCGGTAGGTCCATAAGCGTGCCAATCTGACGATTTTGCAGGTCACGCGATCCGCGCACCAAGGCGGAAAGTATCGTGCGTTACATTCGAATCATCGGCGCAAAGTCTTTCCTGGAGCTCACACGCGCTGACGTTGCAGGCTGGCACTTGTATGGCACGACGTTTCTCGAGTGGAAAGATGAAACAGGAAAGGACTACGATAGCTGGGTCAGCGAACGAGTGAGCCCTGCGCTGGACGCATTTGACTATATCGCGTGGTATGAAGACGGATCGTTGCACGGTTACGAAGGAGGGTACAGTGTGATACTCGATCAGAGTTTCGGACTCTGGACCAATTCAATACTCGCGCGCGCTAAACGACTGGGATTGCGCGTGGAAGACACGCAGGCGGCTGGGGTAGGATGCTCGATTTGGTAAGTTCACGACGTATCCTAATAGGCACAGGTGAAGAGCCGCCACGACGCCTTGGATAGTGGAGCGAACCGCAACTTGTCTTTCAGTTCCGACACGTAGCGAACGCGATATCTAGGGTGTGTCAATGGGCCTCAATATTCTCCTCTTCAACGCTTGCAAACTGGAACTGTAGCGCTTTAAACTCCTTCTCGTCGACAAAGTGCGCATCCAGTACGTGCCGCTTCGATCGGCCTATTGAGTCAGTGGCAACGCCGAGTAGGGTACCGTCGCTTCGGATAACGAACGCTGAATACTTTGCAAGCAGCTCCTTTATACTCGTGGTGCGTCCTTCGTCGCGTGCCTGCCACTTTGAAAAGGTTGATCGTTGCAGTAATTTGAACTGCCGAGACGTCAGTGCAATAACCTGTGTTTTAATTAGTGAACCCCTCCGTGTTGGCCAGTGTCGTACCTACTTGCATGAATCCCAAACGCTTTAACGATATCTAACGCGATTCGCGAGGCTGATGTGCCAAAGCAACCAGATCAGCTCCGTTTCCCGGGCACTCAGTGAACCGCTTGCTTTACCAACGCAAGCAGCTCTTCTCGCGTTCGTACGCGCTCGCGTGTCTTGGTCTTCCCACTTTTGATGACGTTTGCAAAAATCTCAGGTATGTCGCCTTCCGTGACCCCTGTGAGTCCCTCAATAATTCCGCTGAAGACGTCACGCGTTCGTCGCTCTTCTAAGGTGATGTGTCCGAAATTGCGAAACCACATCTCTATGCGCGTATCTTCCGATACGATCGTTATCTTGCGTATCTGCTTTTCCCACCAGAGGTGGATCATGATGTCATACTTCTTCTCAGCCATGAGTCGTCTCCTGCGGCGTGCGCGCGGCCTGACGCCTACCAGTATGAACCCCTTGTTCTTATGATTTCGCGAATCTTTAGGTGCTCGGTGCTGGCGGACAAAGAAAAGCAAGCGTGCGATTGCTGCGGACTGGCAAAAAAAGAAAAGAAGTGGTGGTTGTGCGCACCTACTTCACTTCCGCTTCGGTCTCTTCGCCCGCCGCTTTCGCGGCGGCACCAGCGATGTATACCGTGGCGATCACTGCGACAATGGTTATGATAATTGCGTATGCGAGGTTTCCTGGAATGCTGTTGGGCGTTCCCAAAAAATAGATAAAAATAGACTGTATCGCTTGATTCCACGCAAGGCCTGCGATGAACGCGAAAGCAGTCGTGATTAGGCCGGCCATCACTTTTAAGTACTCCACTCGACTCACCATGTGTTTCACCTCCGGTAGACTAGTTACAGGGTGAACACAATTTGCATAGAATAAGGCGCTTTCTATTTGCCGCGTTATTGGCTATTAGATACCTTCAGTCACTCCATTGCAGAAAAGCGCGAGCGTGGCGTATTTTGACTAGACGCGGTACGTGATCAGGAGAACGATGAGCAGCAATGGCAAGAGGATATCGTTGATATACAGAATCGGCCCTGCATTGCCCGGCTCGTAGTTGTGCCGAAGCCGGATGTCGCGTATGTGGCCGTACGCGGCTCCGACCCCAAACACCGCAAACGCGATTACCGTCGCACTCCAGAAGTCACCGCGCACCCAAAAGCAGAGTACCCCTAGGACCCCCACGGCGAGGTTGTGCAAAGCTACTTCAAATTGAAACGGGCTTCCGGTAGGCCATCCAATACTTCGTGCAACGTCGTCAGCGACAAACGCGTGTCCCATAAAAGCGTAAAGCGAACCGAAGCCTACCACGATGGCAAGGAACCAGAGGAGAAACGACTCGACGACCCCCGCGGCATATAGGACGATATTGAGGATAGCCGCAATGATCGCGACACCGATCAATCCATAAGGCCAGTATTCTGCCGCACGATTAACCATGGGACCCTTTCACAACGTTGCTTCGTTCTCTCGTCGTCGTGCGCAGGTTTAAAGCTGTCGTTTTGTTGACGTTGGCCAATTATAGCCGCTGCGAGCACCGAACAAGCCGTCGCACGGTAGGCGAGATGAATCGATCGAAGGGGCAGGTGGGACTCCAAAAAAGAATTGAAACGAAAAGAGGGGAGAGTTTTTAAGTACAGCGGCATTTCGATGGAGTAGTGATAACGAATGTTCGTAAACATTGACGGCATTGTTCTGGAGGGGGCCGGACATGACAATTACACTCACAACGCTTTGTGAGAATACCGCCGCGCAAGTCGGCCTGCGCGCCGAATGGGGATTAAGCATTCTTGTCGAGACTGACGACGTCGCTGTATTGCTCGACACGGGCCAAGACACCGCGGCGACCTTCAACGCGGCGGTTTTGGATGTAGACCTATCTGCGCTTCACACCATCGTGCTCAGCCACGGGCACCGCGATCACACGGGTGGTTTGTGGTCGGTGCTGAGCGCGATGCGAAGAGACCCTGCCCTTCGCGAAGGGGCGCGTAAAGTCAACGTTGTGGCGCATCCAGACATCTGGATACCAAAGTACTCAGGACCCGTTCATAAGAACATCTACGCGGGGATGCCGCACGTACGAGAGGCGTTAGAGAGCCTTGGCGCCGCATTTGTAAGCACGAGCGAGCCGGCGCGAATAAGCAATCGGATCCTTACAACAGGCGAAATCCCGCTGGACACGGCTTATGAGACCGTCGACCCAGAGTTGTACGTTCGTGACGAAGAAGGCATCCGGCCTGATCCGATGGCAGATGATCTTGCGCTCATCATCACGACAGATCTCGGTCTTGTGGTCGTATTGGGCTGTGCGCATCGCGGTATTGTTAATACGTTGCTCCAGGCACAAAGCGTGGCGAACGAGGATCGCATTCACACAGTCATCGGGGGGACGCACTTGATGAAGGCGTCGGAAGGGCAGCTTAAAGCGACGATCAAAGGGCTTAAAGCTCTCGACGTTGCGCGCATCGGCGTCTCTCACTGCACCGGTTTGCCTGCCGCAGTGAAGCTCTCCAAAGCGTTTGGGGGCCGTTTTTTCTTTAATAACGCGGGCACGCGCATCACGATCGAGGACTAGGGCAGGACAAACGTGCTTTTTGAGCAGCGGCTATTAGGCTTGAAACTATTGGGTGCCTTTTTCCCATCACGTTGCCTCAGACCACCTTAGCGTGGCAAAGCCTTCGAGGCTCCGTGGGTCAATAGGAGCGTTGTCAAGTGGGTGGGGGGGAAGATCCGATTTGTGAGACCGCGGCTCAGTGCTGCGTTAACGGCGTTTGCGGTAGCAGTGAGTGACTTTGCTACAACGCTATGCTACAACGCTATAATAATATATGCGTGAGACTAACCTATAAGGAACTAAGGAGTGGTTTTATGCTAGACAAGACGATTTCTGAGCATTTCATCGACAAAACGATAGAAGTGTACTTCGGCGGCAGGCCGAACGAAACTATAACCGGTAAGGTAGTGGGAAGCGCCGATGGAGTTGTTGTGCTCGAGCACGATCAGCGCCGAGATTTTATCAACGTCGGAAAAATTGTGGCCTTTTGGGAAGTGTAGGCCTGGCACCTCGTGGAGGACGATTTCAGCGGCCCCGGCTGCCCTTCTTTGTGATCTAGGGGCCTAATCGACGCTTGACCTCGTACTGTTCTTCAGATCACCATAATCGGTTGCATCGTTGCGCCTTGTATATGGCTCAGACGAGATTTGCGGCTTGTTCGCTGTCCCAGCCGAACAGATGTGCAATATCGTGACAGTTGACTTCAGGTTTTTGTTTTGCGCGGCTTGCAGAGGATTTCGCGGATTTCAAGCTCATAGAATTCGTCGCTTGTCGCCGCCTTAGTTACGAGCGCTGTGTCAAGCCCTTTCGAACTCCCACCAAGCGCCACGACCTCGGTACCTGGTTCGACGATCTCTAGCTGCGCTGCAATCAGCGTGAGTTCGACGGCCACTTTGGTGCCTTGTCCGAACCTGCGAAAGGCGTTCTTCACCTCATCGGGGTAATGGTAGTCAACTTCTTTGTAAAACACGTGTTTAAAACCCGCATCTTCAATGCGCTTTTTGGTTTCGGGCGAAAAACGCGTGGGATCGGTGCCGACGAAAAAGAGTATGAGGTTGTCAGTCGCGAAGAAGTCGAGCGCTTTTTCTGCAGAAGCTCCCCGCACCGAAGGGATCAGGATGTGCGTAATCCCGAGTTCGCTGGCGCGCTTTTTTGCGCAGTCAAGTACATCGGCCGTGTTGTCTTCTCCTGGAGCGTCAAAATAGGTTATTGTCCTTTCCATTTTCATAATAGTGATCCTCCCTATACTCGGAAGTTTAGGCGTGAGGACGTGTAAAGGTTTCTATGAGACGCCGCGAGCCGGAATTATTTCTGAATTTTGTGCGCACTCGGGACGATGATTAGTTGTGAGTAGCACGTATGTGCGCCTCGCCGCTCCTGCGAAGGACGTCGCTACTGCTTAGCGGTATGGTCCGTCTCTTATCCTAACTTAGTTGTCAGTGGACGAACTCTGTCTCTTTCGCAACGCCCGTGAGAGTGCGTCGAGCGTGTTTCTATAATCGGTGATCTCGCCCTCGCTTGGCAATGGCACGACCTTCGATAACTCCGCACTGATGCGTTCGCGTGTTTCGGTGTCCAGTTCAAGCGACTCGAGTGCGGCTTCGGTGATGACCCAAAACGCGTGGCGGTGCGACACTTCGGTAATGCATTCGAGACTGACGACGCCGAGCTGGACTCTGTCTTCGCGTTGCTGACCGTGTGAGTCGAAATATGACCGCACGAGTTCCGCTTGCAGCATGCACGGTCCGAATCGGTCAGCTCTACACCCGTTGTTGGGGCGATAGGTCCATTCGGCCACGTATCCCGTCGCGTTCATAGTCACTTTCACTCTGTCGGTATTCACCTAATCTGCTTAGCAGCGTTCTGCGAATGCTTACACCAAGATCAATGCTCACAATGGCGACTATCGTATTAAAGTTGAGGCCAACAATGTTTTTTTGTGGCGCTAAAGTCGCTGGCGTGCGAGCGCTTAGCAAACAGAAGTCAAAAAACGTAGCGAATCCCCCGCACTAGCGCCTTACGACGCAGGGTGGCATTTATATACAACCGCTTCTCACCTCAGGTGTATTCCGCCGCGTGATGTCATGACGAAAGAAGAACGAATGGAGCTCATTAGCGCAATCGAAGCAGCGCGGGGCTCTACCGTTATCTCGTATGTTGCTGCGGACCGGCAAGGGCTTGAGATCAACATCGCCACAGATGTCTTTCCCATACTTCATAGCCATCTGGCCAAAGTGGGGTACCAAAACCAAATTGACCTGTTTCTGTACGGCACGAGTGGGGTGCCGATGGCCGGGTATGCGCTCGTCAACCTTTTTCGGGAGTTCTGCGGTAGATTCAACGTGATCATCCCGTTCAAAGCGCATAGCACAGCAACGCTCATCGCATTGGGAGCAGATGAACTCGTTATGAGCGAGATGGGTCAGCTGAGCCCCATCGATCCTTCCGTGCAGCACCCGTTGAGCCCAAAGATAACGCTCCCCAATCAACTCGTCCAAGACGTGCCCGTCAACGTGGAGGACGTCGATGGTTTTCTTAGCTTTGCAAAAAACGAGCTCGGACTCGGAGGCGAGGAGTCAATGCAAAAAGTCCTCGACGCGCTTTCATCGAACGTCAACCCGCTCGTTCTCGGCGCCATGTATAGGTCTCGAGAACAGATCGCTTTTCTGGCGGCGCACCTCCTCAAGCAGCACATGGACGATGATGAGACGATCGACCGTGCCGTGAGCATGCTGACAAGCAAGCGATTTTCACACCGATATATCATCAGCAGGAAAGAGGCGAAGGATGGCCTGGGCTTGAACGTTATCGAACCTGACGAGCGGCTTGCGTCACTCATCGTCGGCCTTTGGGAGCAGTACGTCGAGATAACCGAAGTAGACAAACCGTACAACCCTCAGATGGTTCTTGAAAGGGAGTTTGTGAAAGTCAGCAACTTCGATCGAGGCATCATCGAATCAAAGGGCCTAACGCACGTATTTCGCACGCAAAAAGAAGTCGAACGATCAGAGATGAGCATACCGCAAAGTCCGTTCCCTCAGATAGCGTATCGCGAGCAGACTCTCGAAGAGGGGTGGATAGAGGACGATCGTTTGTAGGGATCGATCAGACTCAGGCGATACGTGATTCAGCTTTTCGCGACGTTTAAAGAGCGGTCGACGACAGCGACACCCGCGACGCTACCGCGCACGGCGCCAGACGCCGGTCGTACGGTGGGGGGCGTCTCGTGCAGCGTTGGCGCACCTCTTCACTGTAGTAGCGTCTTACGATACGCCTTGAGGCACTGCATAGCGCGGCGATGACCGTTTACGCTCTCGTTCGCGTCTGCTCACGAACAAAAGAGAGGAGGTAGTACGGCCCCCCCGCTCCTTTTCCAGTAACTCCGCTCGCCTTCCATCCACCAAAAGGCTGGACGCCGGGCCACGCCCCCGTCGTTGCACCGCCGCGCCGATTCGCATAGCACACGCCGAACTGCATAGAAGCGAAGAAGCGCTCCACCTCGTCCTTATCTTCAGAAAAAATGCCCGCAGTGAGACCATATTCGGTCGCGTTTGCCTCCCGCAACCCCTCCTCGAGTGATGCGATGGTGTCGACGAGCAGAAACGGCACGAAGAGCTCTTCTTCGAACAGGCGATGTCCTCGCGGCAGTCCCGTCATGAGGGTGGGGCGCACATAGCATCCCCTGTTCCACACACCGTCGCGCAGCACCGTCCCGCCGGCCACAACGGTTCCTCCGTCCTGAATACCGTCTTTGACCGCATCGGTGAACTTCGCAAGTGCGGCGCGATCGATGAGGGGGCCCACAAAGACGTCGCTCTTGCGAGGGTCGCCCACAACGATCTTTTCGGTCGCTGCGCGGAGCTTTTCGATGAACTCAGGCGCTACTGTTGACTCAACGTACACGCGCGACGTGGCGCTGCACTTCTGCCCGCTGTAGCCAAAAGCTCCTTTGAGCACGCCTTCGACCGCCGTGTCGAGGTCTGCAGAGGCGGTGACGATGGCAGGATTCTTGCTGCCCATTTCTGCGACAAACGGCTTTGGATAGGGCTGGCGTACCGAGAAGTTGCGCTGAAGCCAGATCCCTGCGTCTCGGGACCCCGTAAAAGCGATTCCGGCGACATCGGGGTGCGCCACCACGACCGCTCCAAATGGCGTTCCTGGACCGGTAATAAAATTCAGCGCGCCTCCGGGAACCCCTGCTTGCACGCACGCCGTGTGCAGCTTCAGGCCGGTCAGTGGCGCTTTGCTCGTCGGCTTGAACACCACGGTGTTTCCGGTGAGGAGTGCCGCTGAAACCATTCCCGCTGCGAGCACGAGCGGGAAGTTAAACGGCGAGATAATAGCCCACACGCCATACGGCTGCATGGTGCTGATGCTTCGCTCTCCGGTGACATCGCACAATGGAACGGTGAAACCCTTCTTCCCCTCATAGATAGCGCAGTTGTACCTGAGCATCTCGACTGCTTCACACACCTCAGCGAGAGCCTCAAATCTGTTTTTTCCCGCCTCATAGGTCATGAGAGCGGCAAGGGGGAAGCTCTGCTTCTCGATGACGTCCGCGATGGCGCGAATGATCCGCACGCGTTCTTCCCAGTCAGTTTGACTCCACGCGGGAAACGACTCCGTCGCCTCGGCGACCGCGGACCGGGTCTCGGCCTCCCCGCCTTTTTGAAACGTGCCGATGACGAGATCGGTATCGATGGGGGAGCGTATCTCAAAATCCTCGATAGCTGCGACGCGCCGGCCGCCGATATACATGGGGTGATGCTGCCCAAACTCTCCTCGCACCGTTTCCAGCGCCTGTTCGTAGCCGCTATGAATGTCTTTGTTGTCGCGAAGCGAAGTGTAGGTGAGCTTCTTCTTTTTTGCCATGGTCGAGTCCTCCTCAGCGTCTTGTTGGAGAGACTAACACTGCTGCACCCTCGATTCGTGCGCCTGTATAATATGCTATCGGTTAAGAACTGGCGAGTGCTTTCATTGGATGTGCGTTGAGCCAAATTGCGCGGACGTTTTTTTGCAAAAAAGGGCTGAAAGAGTCTCATCGCAAAACGTGGCGCGGCGTCGGGCGCGACTCGGCATGCGAAGTGTGAACGTTGACTGCGTTGAACCGAAAGATACTTGGCATTAGCGGCGTTGAAAAGAGTAGTACGAACGTGGAGGTCAAGTGACGGAAGACCATGCAACTGGCGAACCTTACAGACGCATAAAGCGCACTATGGAATCTATTTCCGGACGAGTGCGACAAGAGGCAGGCTCGCTCGATCGTTCCGAGGTGAACGCGTTTGTCGCTGAGATCATTGCGACGCACAAAAATCGCCATCGCATATTCCTTCTTGGCGAGGGCCGGTCGGGGTTGGTCGCCCGCTCCTTTGCTATGCGCTTGATGCATCTAGGTTTCGACGTTTACGTCTTTGGCGAGGTAGTCACCCCTGCAGTCAAAACAAACGATCTCGTGATCGCCGTTTCCGGAACGGGCGAAACAGGTCCGGTTAACGAGACAGCGAAGATCGCCAAGCGTCACGGAGCTAGGATTGCCGTTGTCACCTCGAATACGGACTCATCCCTCGGCAAGATTGCGACCAACACTGTGACCATCCGCGGCCGAACGGAAGCCGATGAAACGAGCTTCTTAGAGCGTCAGGTTACTGGCGTATCAATCTCACTCACGCCACTTGGGACGCTCTTTGAGATCAATGTGATGGTGTTCTTGGACAGCGTCATTGCCGGCCTGATCGCAGCTCTACAAAAGAAGGAGGAAGAACTAGAGGAGCGGCATTCAGATCTAAGGGCGCAACGAGAGGTACTGACGGCAAATCCACACGACGCCCATCGCGAGTCGTAACGCGTTATCGTCCAGTTCAAATACGAACACGCTTTTTTTAGACACTGCTCGTTAGCGGCACCTGCACGACCCAACACGGTTAAAACCTGCACGGCCAATCAAGAGGCATAGAGCAGAAACGGGAGGTGACAACGGCTTGGACAGCATAATTCTGTACGTGCTCCTTGGGGCGACTGCCGGAATTTTCAGCGGCTTGTTAGGAATTGGTGGTGGTATCATCCTGATTCCGATGCTCGTGCTGCTGGTCGGGCTCACCCAGCAACAGGCCCAAGGCACCACACTCATTTTGCTAACCGCACCTTTTGGGTTGCTGGCTGCCTTGACGTACTACCAGAGCGGCTATGCCGACTTGAAGATTGCGGCGATTCTTGGCATTGGCTTCTTTTTCGGAGCTTTCCTAGGGGCGAAAGTCGCAGTAAGTGTCCCGAACGTTGTTTTGCAAAAGGTTTTTGGTGTAGCGCTGTTGGTGGTGGCAGTATACCTGCTGCTAAGCAAATAGCGGGTAAGCGTCGCGTTTTGCCTCCCTATTATCAGTCATGCTACTGGCGCAACAAGACAGCGCACGACGCTAATATGCTCTTTTAGGCAGGGAAAGGATTATAAAGACGCGAAAGCCTATCAAAGTAATTGGCAAATCAAACGCTCTAACGAGCTGAAGTCCGCTGTAGAGCCTATGATGGTCTCTAGACACGTGCACAGTTCAGTGTTTGCGTGTCCGGGGTTGGCAGTGCGCGGAACCAGAAAGTTTGAGGCGTCGAAAAGTAATGGAATCAAAGCGAGGCAAAAGAATGGGTCTATTTAAATTGATGAGTTTGCCACTACGAATGATGATGTGGCCCATGGCGGCGCCGGTCCGCATGATGATGATGCCTTTGAAGATGGCGTTGCGTTTTCTAACGGTAATGCTGCTGTTCGCGCAACTGATGGTAATGCTGTTCGCGGCCGCCATGTTTGTCATGTTCACCGTCGTGCCGGCCGTTATGTTCGGGCTGTTTTTCGTGATGAAAAAAATGCGCATGGGAAGGATGCGAAGGCATGGAAGAATGCAGATGCACATGCCCATAGCCCGGCGCTTTAAGCCCTAGGCGTATGGAAAAGGCAGCTTTTCACACAGAAAGCAGCGAAAAACCGGGAATTCCGGCCGCTGACACAGAGTGCTGTCTTTTTTTATTTTTGTAGTCGCAGCTGCGCGCAGTCCGCGCTAGATGCTGAGAATCAAATTCTGCGGTCACGCGGCCAGTAGGTGCAAAGGAATTACTGCACTGAGAACTCGGCAGATCGACCGCCCTTCGCGGCGTCTCCACCGATGCGACGTCCGCTATGATAGCAATCGTGCTTCTTTGTATACCTTAACGTCGGACATTTCAATCCTTCCGTTCTGATGCGCGTCGACCACTTTGGCTGTTGCGCTCAGGACGTGTCGGAGCTTCTAAAAAGCGCGGGAACAACGACGTGGACTATTTAGGTATGAAAGTGCGCGTGGGACACTGAGTTGTCTCTCGGTCGCCTGGCACCTCGTGGCCAAAGCAACTGCCTTTGCTGTCGTCGATTGGCTCATAGAACTTACATTCTTTGCACGTAGGCACGAGCTCACCCTCCTTTGGCTGTTAGAAAAGACTTGGTGCCGTGTTATATGTACTCTCTGTTACTGCTGACTTAGATAGTAGTGTGAACGTCGCTGCACGCTTAAAATTGATCTGCGCGTTAGCTCCCCGAAATGAGGACGCGGCTTCTTCTTTAGCATTCATGAACTGCCAAGCCTGGACATGGTGCTTGAACCGCGCTCAATCTGCCCAATCATCATTGACAGGGGCGTGATCCGATGTTTCCAGAGTCTTCATCAAACGCGCTGTGATTTCCGTGCTTTTTTGCTCACTGAAAATCGTTTGCAGGACGCCGGTGAGCCGGTTGCGGGCTGTTGCGAGGTTTGCCATGTCAACCATGAGGTCAGCGTCTTGGAGAATGCCGAGCGTGTGGGAGACGAGCGAATGAATCATACACGCCTTGAGATCGCACTCAAATTCCGACTCCGTCTCGCGGCGCAGGTCGTCGTGGTGTGGCAGGTAGAACTTGCACCCGCTTCCTGGAACCATCACTCCCATTTTCGGACCATCAAGCGCATTGCGCTGCAGGGCAGCGATCAGCTCGTCAGCCGTCAGCCTATCCATTTCAGCGGTGATGATATCGAAAACAGCGTGCTCTAAGTCGATCATTGTCAGTGCACTTATGGTCGTTGATTAGTATTTATTTATCTGTCTCTTAGCCTTTTGAGCTTGCCTTAGAACGGCTTGTCGCATACCGCTCAGCCAGGGGCGAGACGGTAAAGGAGGGGCTTGCGACGTTAAATGTGACGCCTTGCATGCAGAAGTAAGCCAAAACTAAGCCAAAAATGTGCCACAATTTCGCGCGCGGAACTAAACACCGTCATTCGTTAATCGACCTATCTACCCGGCTAACGGGCTATACGCGCAAACGAAAATAAGAAGTTATTCGCGCTTACGGTCGCCGTTCACGCCCTCGGCGATATCTAATAGTTCGTTTATGGTCTCGGCTACCGTCATTTTATGCCGCGTTGCGATATGGCGCTTACTAATATACACCATGAACCGATCGTGGGTTCCCTTCGGGACTTTTAACATCTTATACTGCTCCATGATACGCCTTGTATTACTAAGTGACATTTAGATACTTAGATGTATATGCTAACGAGTTAATATATGGTGACAAGTTATATATACTTAGGGCGTGTAGGTAGCTTAACAACCAAAGCATGCCAGAGCTGAGTACGACATGCCCATGGTTATCTCTTGTTCTTTTTCGTGCGGGGCTTACCCGCCGTTCATCCGATCTTCGTCGCCTATCGCGCGTGTGCTGAGGTTAAATGTTACGTGCCAATGACAGTGGGTGCGTTGTCTTTGGGTCTTTGGAAAAAGTGCGAGATTAGAGTACAAATGAACGTTTACAGTTTAAGCGCGACGTTAGCGTTCGCTAGGATGTCGCAAATGCGCTATTCGAGGAGGTAGAAACTACTGACAGCGATTGAACTGTTGGTGATCGAGATGGCGGTAATCGTTGGGATCGTGCTTGAGGGTTTGCTATTTGAGCGATCGTTTGACGCGATCAAGAAGCGATTGGTGACGCAGCCGAGCGTAGGCCGCGTTCCTACCTCGGCCCAATCCTACATTATCGAGATATGAACGTACGTTTGACGAGGCTGCTGGAAGCATGATCGGCGAGAGTGACAAGGGGGATAAATGACGGTTATTATACTTGACTGGGATTTTGCGCACTATTACCGACGCGTAGACGAGCGATATTTGACGCTCGACGAAGCGATAGGACAGGTAAAAGGGCACGAGGGGCAGAATGGAGAGCTAAAGGAGCGGATAGTGCACCCGCGCAAAACCCATGCATTGAAGGAGGCGCTAACCGACTTGCGAGACAATGCCGCCGAGTTGCATCGCATTAAGCGACACTTGCGCAAGCTCATAAACGCAGGCGTCGAAGTGCTACCACAGCCGGACCCACGCCTCTCTATGCCGGAGCATCAACGTGCGTTGTATGCTGGCTTAGAGTGGAATGGCGCAAAAAACGGATGGGTAACCGAAGCAAACGAGCCTATTAGGGTGTAATCGCTGTTATTTACATGTTTTGTTCTTGGCTGCGGGACGGATTACTCGAAAAACGTGTCTGCTTGATGTTCCTGCGTATAAACTCGGCCAGAAACGGTGAGTCTTAGCTCTAGTAGTTCTTCTCAAAATGAGAGTTCGACATCTCTCCGATCTTGCATATAGTGATGGACGTGCTCAGGCAGCGGCTGGCACGTTCTTCGGCGTTAGAAACTTATGAGAAGTAATCATGCAATTCTCAAAACTGTTCTCTTTTATCGTTGTTGCATCGCTCGTCGCCGTGCTCTTCGCCGGCCTCGTGCGATAAAAATCATGGGATTTTGATCGTATGCGTGCTTACAGCACGATAGCTTGAACTATCATAACTGCACAAGCAGAAATGGCTTTAAGCCGAATCATAAAGCAGGTGACTAAATTGAAGTTTAATGTAGATATTGCGACCTTAGTAACGCAAGCTGATGACTTGTCCACTTTCTTGAAGGCAGCGATTTCAGGAGATCTGGTAGAAACGCTCAAAGGGCAAAGCCCCTTGACAGTCTTCGCTCCTGATAATGAGGCATTCAGTAAAGTTCCAGCTGGCACACTCGACAGCTTGTTCAATAACAAGGAACAGCTGACTGGCGTTCTTACGTACCACGTGGTGGCCGGGAAGCACTTTGCGGCTGATTTGGCCAAGCAGGAGACTCTTCTGACTGTTCAAGGTGGTATGCTTGAGGTTCACGAACATCATTGGCTGCGGCACGGGATCACGATAAACGATGCCGTGGTAAAAGATGCCAACCTTGAGTGCACTAACGGGGTCATTCACATCATTGACACCGTGTTAATGCCGAAGTAGACCTCGATCTAAACGTCGCGCCGAAAGATACTGAGAGCGGTTAACGAAACAAACAGCGGTTTTTGTCAAGAGCTGGCTGTTTTATTTCGCGATTAAACGCAGGATTAACGCGCTAAAGGGAGATGTGAACAGCATGAGGAGGGGGGCCCCAACAGAATGGAAAGAGGCGAGTACGGGGATTAACCCAGAGATACCAGACTAGCGATGAGGCATTTTGTCCCCTAAATCTGCTTTTTATTCACGGGATGGTGAAGCCGAGCACGAATAAAAGTAGCACGAGCAAAGCTCCGGGGATCCCAGCCAGTGCACAAATAATTACAGTGATGAGATTTATGGGCACTGCAAGCCCGAGGAATTTCGCCAAAGCCAGAATGATGAGGCCAAATATCGAATTAACTACGAGATATCTTATTGTGCTCCCCAGACTCATAACACCAACTTAACAACAAGATCTAAAAGAAGGTTTCGATTTTTTAACTCGCTGGCGAACAGTCGACAATGTAGTCGAACCCTGCCCGCTCGGCGGTGATCGCATACGTGAGCAATCCGTGGCGGGGATACTGTTCGGGTCCCGCTTTCCATCCCACATTAACTACGTTTTGCCCATCAACCAATGTCATCTAGTCTTCTTTCAATCATCCGGACGCCACGAATGGATTAGTCCGTATCGACTTCTTCCTGCCTACGTCGTTTCTCTTCCTCTCCTTCAGCTATCTTCTTTTGCTTAATTACTTCTCCTTCGATTTCCTTTTTCTTCTTCTCTACGTCACCAACAACTTCTTTGCCCTTCTTTTTTAGATCTCCGATATCCACCATCGTCGTAACCTCCCTGCGTAAATTGACTCCCCGTAGTTTTTCTGCTCGACGCTTCTCGTTCTTGTTTTTGACTGGCCGTTCTCTTCTAGTCTTCCCGTGTCTTTTCTTCTCGTTATCTCCCGCTCGCTTTCAGCGCCGGAACAAACTTGCCACGAGCGATTTGGTTTTTTCTCCTTTTTATATCAGCCCAAATACCCGTAAGATGATGAGAATATTACTACGACACAGCTAGTGGCTAAAACTAATATAATGGTATTCCCAATATTTTTGAGAGTGTTTAGCATCATAAAAAGGAGGTGATAAGGTATATGGGTGTCAGGGACTTAGTATGGCTTATTATCGTGCTGATAATTATATTCGTGGCTCTGCGTTATTTGGGTATCGTCTAAGATGATTAGACAAGTAGCATAATACCACGCGGATCAAGAGGGTGTTGCTAGATCAATAAATACACTATTAGCGCGGCGGCGACTACCAATATACCAATGACGATCACGAACTCTATCAGCTCTCTGCGCTGTACCCGCGCCCAACGCCTTTTTGATTGCTTATTTTCCGTCGCTAGTTCGCGCAATTCGTTGCCGTCGTTTGTACCATCGGTCATTCGTCGCCTTCGCCGTCGTCCTCGTGTTGGTCATACCGATTCGCTGGCATTGAATAAACATTGAGTGGTCAGGTCTCCCGAGCACGTGACCTTAATCATAAGCACAATAGCAGGGAGTCCAGGGGCTATCCTAGTCATTCTTCTCTACGTGTTTGGCAATCCTTTATAGGAGAGAAGCACGGGCACTACACATGGATACTTTCCAGTAGTCGATACTATGCCGCCCTCAAAGGAAGCGCCATTGTTAGGGCGGTCATCAAGCAATTGATGCTAGCCAAATTGCTGGATTTCAGATGTACGAAACGACTAGCACTATGACAAACAGTATCACGAATAGGATGATAAGGGGCTGCAGCACTGCTAAGGTTAATCCAGCGATCCCTAGAAAAGTCAGTATGAAGAGAATTACTGCCACTGCCAGAAAAAGCCAGGCAAGTCTTCTAAACCTGCCGTAACGCGGACCGAACAATCGCACTACGAATCCACCTCCGCTGCTGATTTGGTTGAACGATATATAAGCTTTTGGAAAAAAAAGCGAAGGACGCCAAACGCTAGTGAAGTTCTACTTCGCCTTCAGCTTCGCCTTCGTAATATCGGTCGGAGACAACGACTGTATCTTCTGTCACCTTGAGCGCTTTCGACCACGGAACGACCATGTCACTCTTCAGTAGACCTTGGGACACCTTCAGCACAATTTCTTTAGTCCCTTTAGTGATTAAGACATCGGTTACTTTACCTAGCTTATCTCCACCTTCGGTTTCGATGTTTTTGCCTACGACACCAACGAAGGCATCCTCATGATATTCTCTTCCTTTCATGCAGTGCACCTGCATTCAATCCTTCCTTACCAAGAGATAAGATTTAGGGGCTGAAACGTCGCTTTGGTGAAAGAAAAATCGCTCGAAGAGAAAGATATATGCAGCAAAAAACGCCGCTTTGTTCCCAGTGTTGGAGCAGATACATTCCCGAAGATGTGTGTAATGTCTGTCAAGTCCCCTTAACATCAGCAAATCAGGTGCCAGAGACGCAAATGTGTTACGACCGCTGGGCGCGATCAGATAGGAACCGCGTGTACACGATCACATTTCATAAAGATAGCGAATATGAAAGCTGGCTAAGGCGAAGGGAACACGCGTTGAGATTCTGAGTACGACTGTCAGCGACAGGGGCGATCTAGATGGATCGCTGTTTGATCCGTGGCGCCACGGCATCTTTCGAGGCAAAACTTTGCTTGTTACTTGGAGATACCAACCACAGCCACTCCCGGTAGCACAACCAAGTCAACCACCACCTCTGCAAAAGCCGAAAATTGATGTAGCTGAACAAATAGAAAAGCTTGGGCGGCTGCGAGACCAAGGGCTGCTGACGGATACAGAGTTTCAGTCAAAAAAAGAAGAACTGCTATCGCGTCTTTAAATGTTAAAATCCTACGTGGCACGCCTTATTTAGTAAGCGGACACTTTGGTGTAGTAAAACACGCTTGTTTTTATTATATAGATCCACAAACACAAATGACCTAGAAAATGAGACGGGCAATCCAATATACTACCACAGAAAATCACGCAAGCGCCTATAGGGAGACGTTGCGACTAGGCCTGAGGATATATCGAGGGCTAATCTCTAACTCGCTGGGAGTAAGGGCTCCGCTGTTCTGCGGACACAAGCTAACGTACAACTGCAACCTCAAGTGTAAAATGTGCCCCTTCTGGAAAAGATCCGGCCAAGATTTGAGTCTGGAGAAAGAAAAAGCGATTCTGAGGCAGATCTATGATTCTGGTGTTTGTGCGATAGCGTTTGAAGGCGGAGAGCCGCTGCTTAGAAAAGACTTGGTCGAGATTCTTGCGTATTCTCGTTCTCTGCCTCTGCACACGAGTCTCATAACCAATGGCACTCTCCTCGAATCAAGGATAGATGAAATTACACCATACATCAACGGCGTAGTCTATGTTTCGCTAGACGGCTTGGAGAAGACCCATGATGAGATCAGGGGCGTTAACGGGTGCTTCAAAGAAGCTATACGGGGTGTAGCTGCGGCCACACAGCGGGTTCCTGTGACAATCAACACGACGATTATGGAGGAGAATCTGAATGAGATAGAGGACATGGTGCGGTTGGCAAATGAATTGGGTGCCGGAATATCCGTCTCCGTTGCTCATGAGTACTCCGATGCCGAGGCGTCTGCAATCAAAGCTCACGAAGTCGCAGAGATAGCCAGGAAACTCGTTGATATGAAGAAAAAAGGCTACCCGCTCGTTAATTCGATTAGTTATTTTAAAGTGATAGCTAATGAGAAGAGATGGAAGTGTAAGCCCTGGGCGGTAATTAACGTCGACCCGTATGGAAAATTGGTTCTGCCTTGTTATGTTCGCAACGAATACACGGCTAGCGCTTCGGTTTTAGAAACTGGCATAAAATCTGCGATCTCCGGATTTGACTGGAAGGAGACGCGGGACTGCGTAGAGTGCAGCCTTCATTGTTATGTGGAGCCTTCTCTGGTGCTTTCATGGGATTTACCAACTTACATGAACTACGCTTATCGACGGGGGAAGTAGAAATTCTAGAAATAGATTATTGTTAGATTATAACAAGGAAAAGATGGGATTTTCAACAATTTTGTTGGAATCGATAATCCTGAAAGCGCGTCTTGCCGAGCTTGCCTCTATTGACTGTCGCGCGTCTTGCCCCGAAGCAGCGAGCACGCGACCCCAACTAGGCCAAGTGCAGCAAAAAGGAGGAACGTCGTGTGCATGCTCGTCAGAAGTTGCGGATAACTGACAGGGCTGATTTCCACCTCAGCGACATAGCTTAACGAAACCACGCCGATTAGCGTCACGCTCAACGTTTGACCGATGAGACGCATCGCCACAAACGTCGCTGAGCCGACGCCGTAAAAACGTCGGTTAATGGCGTACATGGCCGCGTTGGTGTTTGGCGCGATAAACGAGAGCAATGATCTGGTCATGAAAAAAAGAACAATCCTTGCTGCGACTGCAATCGTATTTGCAATCGGTGCTTTAGCGTTAGCCGTAGTCTCTACTCAACTGAGCGTCGGAGATCTTATAGCAGTCGTAGGCATCGTAGCGTTTTTCATTATTCTTGCCATAATTGAGCGTAGAATTGAGCGTAGATTTCATCAGCTTGAGCCGGTTCGGCGGGTGGAATCGCTTCAATTCCCATTCAGCCCCTTTATACATAATACTCCTTCCCATTGAGGCAGCACGTTTTTCTGCTGATTCACTATTTTGGCCGTAGTAAAGGCCAAGATCTTGTCTTTCAAGCCTAGTCACAGCTTTTTTCACACCCGGATGAAAATACTAAATGACTTCTCGAAAATACGACCTAACGACCCACGAAATGAGCGAACACCTTACTCTGCAGCTTAACCATATTGAACTAAATTACTGAGCGCTATGCTCACGTTTGATGCGTTGTGCGTAGCGTTGGTCGACACGTTTTGTAACGCGGAACTCGGCAGCGGAATGAGAGACGGATTGACGGAGAAAAGATACAGAAGGATTGCAAAGATAATAACAAAAAGCAAGGGTAATGCCCAGTAGCTGGCCCACCACATGAGGTGGTGCCACCAGTGAGAATGCGCTTCTTTATGCTGTCTGTCTTGAAACAGTCCCATTCCAAGTCGTCCTCGCGCAGTTTTCTCTGTACTTTCCCAGAACGGCACGAGCTGCATCTTAAACCTCATTTCCCATACGGGCAACTCGTACTTCTGCTCCATTGCTCGTAAAACGGATTGCAATGAACCTTCGACGATGTTGAGAGTAAAGAGTTTACAGCCCCAGACTGCCGAAATGATGACTGCCGCGGCAAGGATAACGAGAAGAAGCGTGCGCGTAAGAGCCGTATAAGCCGTGGCGACCGTCGCGCCTAACAAGGCGGTGAAGATCCCGACGAGCGTATCGACAAAGAGCAGGGAAAGAAAGTACTTGTTATATTCTGTTCGCTCGTCGCGTGTCTTTGTCCATAGGCCAAAATACGATGTGTATATTTCGAGTTTAGGCTCCTTATCGCCTTCCTTCACCCCTCCCTGATCATCGGGGAGTGTTATATCCAGATCTCTAGATCCAAAATAGGCAACGAATGCTCCTATAATTAGGATTAACAAGCCGATAAATGCGATAGGCAAGCCCCATTGACTTGGCGGTATGGCCCCTCCCATCGTCTGCTGTGTTGCTTGAAAGCCACCTCCCGACCCGTACAAATAGAGGCCGATCACAGCGACTACGATACCGACGATGATGCCGAACTTCCCAACCTGTTTCAGCACTCTGTTCAAAGCCGCGATCACTCCAAAAAGTTTCAGCAGCTTGCAGGCTTTTAGAATTAAACGAGTAACTATGCATCTTCCTATAATAAAGGTTATTGTGACAGGACGTTGTATCGCCTCAGATTGTCGAAATAAGGCAATATTGAGCTCTTTTAGCAATGGTGCGGTTGAGTTGAAAGAGCAGCTTGTCCAGACCCTGGTTGCATTAGCTGGCGCGTTCGATATCGTTGCTTCATTTCAGTGGGCTGTTGGGCCCATTCTGGGACTGATCTTTGAGATAGTATTCGCAGCGTGGTTCATTGCAGTGGGCCTGAAGCTCTACACGATAGGTCGCACTGCACCAACTCAAGCGGCATAACATTACCTATCGAAGATTGCAGCTTGTCCCTATTGTCTTTACAACACGTTTTAACGTGTGACTACAAAAATGCGTCGCGCGCATTAACATACTCGCTGATCGTAGGTGGTATCGTAAGCAATGGGAAAAGTGCTCCGCACATGTTGCTGCTCACTGTAAACAACATGAGGGAGGTGAACGTGATGCACGCAGTGGGAAACGATATCGCCAAGAACAGCCACGCAGCAGCGTCGTTGGCGCAGTCAGCCATTCAGCGGTTTGACGTGGCGGTAGGGAATTACAAATACGGTGAACTGAAGGTTGATATGGAGACCGCGAAATTTGTCGCCAACGCGAACGCAGGCAAACGATTGGCAGATGAACAGGTGACTCTAGCCGCAGTAAAAAATGAGACGATCTTGCATCGCATTGCTATTGCCCATTCAACAGTAAAGAACAGCGGATGGGTCCACTTTGAGGGCACGCTCACTGCAGCACAAATAGATTGGATTCATGCAAATGGTGATAACGCGTGGTTTGGGTTGGTCTTACAGAGGATTTATCCACCCCTTTTGTAGCCACCCTAACGCGAATATGGCGGACATCACTAAAACCTAGTCGTTTCTATCGAATGAGGAGAATAGTGCGCTCTAAGAAGTTTTTGGCAGCTATATCCGCAAGACCATTTTTTTGACACTTGCAAACGGCAAAAGGGAGGTGAATCAATGTGTTGCATGTGGTGCTAAGCAATACAGAGAGCGACCGCTGCTGCTATAATATTCACTTGAGGTGTGACAAGGGGCTTGAGGTCCAGGACGCGAAGGTGTGCGGTATATGCATAATCGATGCGTATCGACGGATCGTGGATAAGCGGAAGCAGTTAACAGTTTTTGCTGAAGCGGCGTGACAAATCAAAATCAGAGATTGAAATTCAAAGCTATGTCGATTACTACAAGTTCATACCGATCTTAGAATCGAACGGAGACAGGAATTAGTCTCTTAATCTGTGGGAGAATCTTACTCGTTATTTTTTCCCATAATTTCCTTTCCGATGGAAAAGGCCTTCGCCACGTATTTTCCAACCCCATAGTAAGAGAAGTTATCGATACCAAATATTAGGGGCATTATTTTTTCTATGAGAGGATTACCATCTTTGATTAAGTCTTCATCCACTTTTATGTCTTTAATTTCACCAATGAACTGCGTATGCCCCCCAATTTCGACGCTTCGAAGCAATTGACACTCTAAAACAAATGGGAACTCATCGACGTACGGTGCGTCCACCACTTCGCTTTTAGCCGGTGTCAGTCCTGTGACAGCAAACTTGTCCACATGTTTTCCCGACGCTATGCCAAAGCAATCAGCTTCTTTGACGTATTTTTCTGAGGGAATGCTTATGGTGAAGGCTTTTCGCTCCAAAATGTTTCTATACGTATATGTTGCTTCTCTTAAAGAAACAGCGACGCATGGCGGTGCAGAACAGCAAATTCCTCCCCACGCTGCGGTCATAACATTTGGTTTTCCCTCTACATCATACGTTCCCACCACAAATACCGGAGCGGGATAGACTACGGAGTGGGCTCCTATAGATTTTTTCATGGCTTATTCTCCTTGTTGATTATGCCGTTTTTTGCGCTTTGATAGCTTCTACGTATGACCGATGTGCTGCCCTTAAGCGGCACGGGACGAAGACGGAATCGTCGGGCACACTTTTTTACGTTTGCCTCGAAGTCTGGTTCATAGGAAAGACCCGTATCTACTTTGGCTATATTCTTAAAGCGTGCATACTTCAATAATGAATAATCGTCGGGTAGATCCTACCAGTGAGCTGCCCACATCGGAGTAAAAAACAACACTATATCTTTGTCGTTCGTTAGCAGGAAGCGTTATATCCTTTACGGCGGCTAGCCCTTTTGTTGTTATCCTTAATAGCGGGCGCGAACGTGACCGAGGCGCTCACGTATATCTTCTAGTTCGATCCGTTGCGGGGGGGGGGGGT
>JBEKER010000002.1:0-97028 GCA_050013755.1 Halobacteriota archaeon | reverse complement strand
CATAGCGACGAGCAGCATGGTAACGGATCTGGCAATCGGAAAGACGATTGAAGAGGCGCTGAAGATAACGCGAAACGAGGTGGCTGAGAACTGGAGGGGGTGCCTCCGGTGAAGATGTACTGCTCGAACCTGGCGGCTGATGCCCTGCACGCGGCGATTGAGGATTATCTGAAGAAAGAGGGGCGCGGCGAGTGGTTCAACGGTACGAAGAAGGCCACACAGAAGGAGTAGAAAAAAAAGGGTGCGCGTCGGCGGCGGGCCGCCGAGCGCGAATGATACCTCTAAACTAACCTGGGTTGAGCAGGCTGGCTATTTGTGCGTTGATGCCAGTAGCATCGGTAGCATCGACCCAACGCCCGACTTCAGTACCGTGGTTCAGCAAGATGAGTGTCGGGTCTGTCGTCACATTGTACTGATCGGTCATCGGGCTTGTAGCGCTCACGATCTGTGTGAAGGTGACCTTGCTTGTGTTTTCAAGCTGGTGGAAGCTCGGAGTGTTCTCCAGTGCTATGCAATAGGGACAAGACGGATCATAGAAGAAGAGCACCGTCAGACTGGGCGGCGTCGCAGACGCTGACGCTGACGGCGTCATTGTTGAAGTTGAAGCTTGCGCTGAAGTGGCCGTGGTCGAAACGTTCGTAGCATTCGATGATGAAGAGGTCGAACTGGTGCATCCTGCTGCGGCTACACACATAAGAAGTGCGGCACATATCGCTATCATTGCTGCTTGTTTTTTCATAAAAAGTCACACCTTGGGAAAATGGACATTCACTGTGAATACAGAGAGACTTGGCTTAAGCTACATAAGGTTTCTGTATGCGACATCGTTTCACGTGACTTTTAGGGGTTATTTGCCCAGAAAACGGGCGCCATTCGTTCTTTTCTAGCCACGATGTATCGAGGCATCGTGTTACGGAAACAGCGGGCTAGAACGCTGCTTTGATGCCAGTGATGATGAACTGCACCCCAATGGCGAGCAGGAGGAGCCCGAGAACGCGATTGACGACCTTGAACTCTTTTTCTCGTATCCCTCCCGCAATGATGTAGGAGTGAACCATCGCGTAATAGACCACGTAAATTACGACAAAAATGGCGGCTATAACAGTGGCAATTGCAGGCCAGCCCAGTTCAGCACCATCCCCGGTAAGCACAATGACCGTGGTTATGGCCCCGGGACCCGCAATGATCGGGATTGCCAGCGGCGTCACCGCAACATCCTCGGCGTAAGCCTCTGCGCTTTGCGGGACAGGCTGTTTGGTAAAGGATACACGGGCGTAGACCATCTCAAGTCCGATCAAGAAGAGGAGGACGCCGCCCCCGATTCGAAGAGCCGCGAGCGTTATCCCAAAAAGCTGAAGGATGACGGGACCTCCTATGGCGAACACCAGCAGAATGACGAGCGCGTATAGAGAGGCGTCACGCGCGATCGCTCGTTGGTGCGCGCGATCAACGTCCTTTATTAGCGAGACGAAGACGAGCGTCACGGTAATAGGATCGATGAGAATGAAGATTGAAGAGAAGGTCAACAGAGCAAAGCTTAGCAGATCCATGAGCGTCCCGGGGAGCGGTGGCCGACTTTAATCTTCACAATTTGCTCCGACATTTCGAGCTTTGTGTGTCAGAGGCAGCGGTAGGTATATAAGGACATCTTAGGAGAGCGTCACCGCGTGCCCTCTTGCAATATCTCGCGCGTGCAAAAATAGAGGCCTGTGAGGCCGCATTCGACCCATACGAGGCACGAGTTGCACGGACACCCCTTCTTCTCCGGAAGCGGCTGACGTTTGCCAAGAGCGCAGAAAAGGCCCTTGCTTAGGTTGTTATGTCTGAACGTGGGACACGCTCCTTTGTAGCATAGACATTTGCCCATATTCTCATACGTATATCGCGCCGTCATTTTTCGGCACGACGCGGAAACGCGCCGAGTGCGGCAAGGCGACGTTCCGCATCGTTACGAAACGCGCCAGACCGTATCTCACCGCCCATCTTGCTCAGCAATCGCAATCACCGTCCTTCAGATCCCTCTGCACAGAAATACAGTTCGGTAAGCCCGCAATCGTGCCATATCAGACACGAGTCGCACACGCATCCCACTTTTTCTAGGGATTCTGCGTAGCGCGCTATCGAACAGAACAAGCCGCCGCTTAAGCTGTTCCGTGCAAACGTCGCGCACGTCCCTTGGTAACAGATGCACTTGCCCATGTTTTCGAAGGTATTCAGAACGTTCATAGAACCTCCCTGCGCACGATCTGCGACCCGATAATCGCCTTAAGCCGAACCTCGAATGCAGTAGTACCCGTTGCTCAAATCATACGCCTGAAACACAGGGCAAATCGGACAGTTACAGCCTCGTCGCGCATACTCCTCGTCACTGATGCCAGAGGCGCAGAAAAAGATGCCAATTCCGTGGCTGAAATACGACGTGGGGCATCCGCCACAGATGCATCTTGACGTGTTTAGTTCGGTGACTGGCACGGGCATGGTCTTGGCTCACTGGCGCTTCACGTGCTCACAGGCATTTTCTCTTCTACGTTGTGCGTGCAAGTATTTCTTTGTTTGCCGCGTTAGAACCAGGGAAACAAACGCACGAAGGGCGTCGAGTTTGGTAAGACAGGTGCAGCCTGCAGCGACGTCCAAGACGACATCGACGCCACAGTCGATAGTAAGCTGGTCGTTCTCGAAATAGGGTGCGCGTAGCACGCCTCTTCGCACTAGAAACCTTTATTAGACACTGCGAGAGTGGAGCGTACGACGCGAGCGTACTCTCGCAGGATCAGAAACGGACCATGAAAGTACTCGTCACCGGGGCAAGCGGTCTACTCGGCAGCGCCCTCCTTAGAGAGGCGTCGAAACAGGGCACGACCAGCGTTGCCGCATATAACAGTCGGCCGCTGCACGGCGGCCTCCAGATGGATATCACACAGCACGAGCAGGTCCGCGAAACCATAAAGGACGCTGCCCCCGACTATGTCATACACGCCGCGGCGTTCACCAACGTCGACGCGTGCGAAGTCGAACCGAAACGCGCGTGGGACGTAAACGCTCTTGGCACGAAGCACGTCGTTGACGCGTGCAACGAACAGGGCGTAAAAGTGGTGTACATTTCGACCGATTTCGTCTTTGATGGGGAGAATGGCCCATATTCGGAGGGCCACCCTACACACCCCATAAACATCTATGGCGAGTCAAAACTCGCCGGTGAACAATTCACCCTAGCGCACAGCGGCAATGCGGTCGCCCGCGTGTGCGTGCTCTACGGACTCGACCACCCGAACTTCGTAACGTGGGTTATCGATTCGCTGCGCGCGAACGCCCCGATAAATGTAGTGAATGATCAGTACAACACGCCGACCTATGTCGGGAACTGCGCACGTGCTCTGCTTCGCATGTGTGAGCTTGGCCTGACTGGAGTCTATCACGTTTCAGGCCGCGAGCAAGTCAATCGCTACGACTTTGCCTGCGCGATCGCGGATGTTTTTGGGCTAAATGAAAAGCTTATTAACGTGACCACCACAGACACATTGCAGCAGCGGGCGCGACGGCCGATGAACTCCTCGCTCAGCGTTGAAAAAGCCGAACACGCCCTGGGGATGCGCCTTGCGAACGTGCGCGAGGGGCTCACCCTTCTGCGGGACGAATGGCGATGAAAGGGTTATTGCTTTCAGGAGGCAGCGGCACGAGGCTCCGTCCGCTGACCCACAGCGGCCCCAAACAGCTCATCCCCGTCGCGAACAAGCCAGTGCTCATTTACGCGCTTGAGGACCTCCAAAGGGCCGGTATCACCGATATTGCAGTCATTCTTGGCCTCAACGGCAGGGAACAGGTCATCGAGCGGATCGGTGACGGTTCACAGTACGACGTGAACGTCTCCTACATCGATCAAGGCGCGCCGCTCGGGATCGCGCATGCGGTCGCGTGCGCCGAGGACTTTATGGGCAAAGACCCGTTCGTCGTCTACCTCGGCGACAACATCCTCCGCCACGGGATCGCCCCGCTGGTCGCTGAGTTCGATGAGGGGGCGTGCGACGCCGTGATTGCGCTCCAGCGCGTCTCTGAGCCTGAACGGTACGGCGTCGCCGAGCTTGACGAAGCAAGCGGTCGCCTGATACGACTCGTTGAGAAGCCTACAGCGCCCAAAAGCGATCTTGCGCTCGTGGGCGTGTACCTTTTTACCACCCCGATATTCGAAGCGATCGGGCAGATCGAACCGTCGTGGCGAAACGAGCTTGAAATCACTGACGCCATACAAAAGCTCATCGAAACCGGCCACCTCGTGAAGCACCACATCATCAAGGGGTGGTGGAAGGATACTGGCATGCCTGAGGACATCCTTGAGGTCAACCGGCTCCTCCTCGACGATCTCGTTCCCCGCGTCGAGGGTGCCGTCGAAGAGGGTGCCGTGGTCAAGGGCCGCGTATCGATCGGCAAAGGCTCAGTACTAAAACAAGGGAGTGTGGTGTTTGGCCCGACCATCATCGGGGAAAACTGCACGATCGACGCAGAGACGTACATCGGCCCGTACACATCAATCGGCGATAACACGCACGTTTCGCGAGCGCACATCGAAGACTCGATCGTCATCGGTGATAACGTCATCACGTGCAAAGAAACGATCGTCGAGAGTTTGATCGGCGACAAGACGCAGATACGATCGACCGAGAAGAAGCTGCCAAAGGGACACCGCCTCATCGTCGGTTCCGGCTCCTCGATTGACTTGTGAGCGACCCGACTGGCGTAAGCGCGGAAGTTCGTTGGCGCTTCAGCCTTGTTTTAGCAAAAGAGTTATTACGAGCTCTCTTTATTACCGTATGGTGATCTATGTGGAGGATAGCAACGCAACTATAAGCGAGGTCCTCGCCAACTTGCAGTCCATTTTCAGTGGCGTTGAGTCCCTGGGCAAGGCCGTCGAGTTTGGTGACAAAGTCGCCGTCCCCATCTACCAGTTCAACTTTGGAACTGGTGGCGGTGGTGGCGGTGGTGGCCGCGAAGGAAGGACGAACGACGCCGTCGCATTTGGACTCGGCGGAACAATCGGCCCGGTGGCAATCGTCATCCTTGAAAAGGACGTCCCTGGTCCCAACGGCATACATATTCACGAGTTCAAGTCAAACAAGCTCGGCGAAGCGCTTGCAGAACTTATGCTCCGTTTGTGGGATATGGTTGAGTCTCAGATGGGCGGGCGAACGAAACTGTCAGCCGAAAAGAAAGAAAAACTGATGAACATCTAGCCGACGGATAATCAAACCATGCAACAAAAAGAAGAGGTAGAACGCCTCATAAAGACGTGTGAAACCGGCAAGGACAGCGTCGCCGCTTTTTCAGGCAGCATTGGTGATTTTAGCGCAGTGGTTGAAGATCTTCCCGCCGTCGCGAGACCCTTTGTGAGGCGTGACTTGTCAGCAAACACCGGCATGAGCGCCGACGAATGGAATACGTTCCTGGAGCGGCTCGGCGCGCGCTACGGCGCGATACAGGATGCGGCGCGGCGCATAGCTGAGGCGCTGGATGCGGCAAACGATGGCAAGGTCGCTGAAGCGACTGCAGCACTCAAAGATGCCGCAGCCCCGCTCGTAGAAAGCGCGGACGTCGTCGCCGAACAAATGCAGACGATGGCGGAATACTTGGAAGGGCTTCCAGCGAAAATCAACATGATACCCGACGCCTTCTTGAACGCCGACGTTCGTGAAGGGCTGATCGGCTCCGTGCCGGGATATGTCGAACGCGCTCAAGCGGTGAAAGAGCTTCTTAACGAGGCGAAAGAAGTACTGAGCTCCATAGTCTCCGGCTAGCGTGATATTTCCGTCGCAATCGCTTGTTGATGACAGTGTAGTCTCGTTGCCGACTTTGATCGGCTAGTTAGAACTTGCGTTAGCGCGAAAGCGCCTACGCTGTTTTTCTTTCACAGGTATACAACTAGGGCTCACGCTCTCGCAAAGCGACATCGTCTTTAGGGTTGCGGCACAACGGCTCCCCAAACGCGGATCAGACGGTACGCCCGAGAGAGATGCGATGCCGGTCTCTGAGCTCCTGCTTCTTGCCTTCGTTCCAGCTTGATACGGCGCTCATGTACCCGGTGACGCGGGCGATATGTTCCACGTTGTGTGAACCACAGTTGGTACACTCTTCGTGGATACCTCCCTCGACGTGTGAGTCGTCGAGGCAAAGCGTCAAATCCCGCCCCGGCGCGAAGTACCCGATCTGCGTATTCTTCACAATGTTCAGACAGAGCTCCATAAGCCCTTCAGGGTCGGGCTTCGTCTCGCCAAGGAACACGTGCGTCAGATCCCCGCCATCAAAGCAGTGGTAAAAGACCTCTTCGTAGCGAAGTCGATCGAAGAGGTCGATATCAGCGCTCACCGGGATGTGTGTGCCGTTTGAGTAATAGATCGGCAGATCGCGCGACTTCGTCTTTATATACCGCTTGATTGCCTCAGAGACGTTCCCCGCCACTACGCGGCGGCACTTGTCGGTAAACTCAGGGTTGAGCAGATCAGCAACGGCGAGTCGCTGCGCACACGATTCTGCAGGCGTCCGTGCCAAGGCGATCTTGATGCCGTGTTCGGCGCCCGCCTGTCGGCAGTACGCCTGAAGCTCCGTCATGGCGCGTATCGCGAGTTCCCACGCTGCGGGGTCCTCGTGTATGGCCGACCCCGTATGGTACTTAACGGCGTCATTCACCCCGACGACGCCGATGGTATAGACGAGGCTGTCGAAGTCGTAGAGCTGGGGCCCACGCTCGCCCGTATTCGGGTCGCGCGGGTGCTGTTGTAGGAAGGGGAGGCGATTGCCCGCGAGGAGCGGTTCCATCCACTTGCGCTTAATCTTGAAGAACTCGATGGCGCAGTCGACGAGGTTCTTGAGGTTATCGATAAAGGCTTCGGTGTCGTGTTCGGCGCGATACGCCGCGCGCGGGACGTTGAGCGTAACGACGTGCCACGAGCCCATCGAGAAGTGGGCGCCGTCTCTGAAGTAGAGCTTGTCCTCAAAGTGCTGGTCCTCGTCTCTATCGACCTTGAACATATACGCGCAGCACTGATAGCAGGAGACGCCCTTCCCCGCGCCCCGATACTCGGGGACCATGTTGTCAAAGTAGGTCGAGCCGAACTCAGCCGAGAGCGTAAACGCGGCCTGGTAGTTGTCCTCAAGGGTGGGGATTTCAGGGTCCCCGTAGTATGCGTCCTCGGTGCGCGGCACGATGAACGAGGGCTCGATGGCCACCTCGGGCTTCGGGAAGTTAAAGGGCTTGCCCCAGTTATCGCCCGCGGTCATAACCTCCATGATAGCCTTGAAGGCGAGGCGCACCTCCCGTTCAAACTCGCCGTAGGTGCGTAGCGGCGCCTGCGTGCCGTCCCAGACCTTGCCGTGCAGGACGATGGGCTTGTCCTTCCACAGCTCGGGGACGCCCGGAGTGAGCTGCAGGCTGCTGAAGACCATCTGCCCGCCGCGCGCGATGAACACTTGCGTGAGCTCGTAGACCGTCTCTTGCATGAGCTGCTTGATCTGGGTGTAGTCGAGGTGTTCGAGATGGGGGGCCAAAAACGTCAGGAAGTTGTAGAAGCCCTGCCCACCCGCACAGTTCGTCTGGCCGGCGGCGAGCGCCTTGACCGCGTGCAGTATGGCGACCTCGGGACTCTTGGCTGGGCCGGCAACGGAGGCGTGCGCTCCCGTGCCATCGGGCATCAGGCCGTAGTAGAGGAAGTACCGCAGGTCATAGTCGGCACAGAACGGCCGCACGTTCGCGTACTCCATGTCGTGAATGTGAAAGTCGCCCGAGCGGTGAGCGTCGCCGATGCTCTGAGGGAGCATGAGCAGCACCTGTTGCTTACTCAGCTTGTCGTGTTTCTTCTTGGCTGACGTCTCAGGGTTTGCGGTGAGATTAGAGTTCTCATTCGCTTCGAACCCCTCGCCGTGGTCGATGCGGTAAGCGTCATACAGTGACGTCCCCACACGGGAGCACGCGCGTGCCCAGTCGCCAAACCCCTCCTCGAGCAGGACGACGTTCACGAACTCACGAATGAGCGGGCCGCTCAGCTCGTGCACATCCATCGGCTTTATCTTCTTTTCAACGATGTCAGCGATGCGCCTCGCCTCGGGCCGCTTCATGCCTCGCTTTCCATAGAACGTCTGCGCGAGCGCCGTTTCGCGTATGAGTTGTTTCACGATCGCTTCGCTGTTCCACGGCAGAATAAATCCGTCACTTGTCCTGACGTTGGGCATCTCTTCGGCCTGTTCGCCAAAGAGCGTCGTCTGGAGGGTCCGGGGCTGAAGCATCGGGAGCAATGACTTCTTCGGGGAGTGATTTCTCTTTCGTGTGGATATGGCCATTCGCCCACCTTCTCTATAATGAATATATCAGGAGTGCAAACGCATGCGACTCGTTCAGTGATAAATGTCAGATTCTTAGTCGGATTGACGAGCGTTTGTGCAAATTAAAGACGTCTGTCGATGCATGACGGGCCTAACTCCCGTCGAATGTGACTCCTGCAAACGGTGTAATAGTTCGATGCTTATTACACTATTCCATACAACGAGATAGTAAATTAATGTTGGGATTTGCACCGCGTAGAGAGTCAGGCATCTCACATAGGAGTGCTCGCTGAGCGATAGCGGGTAAATGTCTTCAGCTCCGGAAAGGCCCGTTTGAGTAAGTTCCGGCTCAGATAAAAAACTACGACCGATGGTCCAGACTCCGCGTCAACGTATCAGGAAACGAAAAAGCCTGCGCTGGCCTAACGGCTCTACAGGCGTCGAAGTAGCTTCTCTGATTGTCCGTACGCCTTCGGTGAGCCGTGTTATGTTTTTCCCTTGTTTTCTCGCTCGACGTCAGCAATAAAGCTAAACCCGGCAGTGAGCACTGAACGACACGCGTGCAGCACAGAACCCGCTTGTCGCTGGAAGCTCGCCAACCCGACACTGCCGTCGGGGTCAACGGCAGGGAGCGCGCTTTCCTGGCTGTCCAAATTCGGCGCGTTCTCCCCTTCGTCCGCTGCAGCGATCACGCTCCAACCAACGAAATCGCTCGTTACACGCTCGGCGTGAACCGACGGTGGAGCGTGGCGCTTCAACCGCCTCCGGTAGGAAGTATAAGACGCTGCGCATTGGGCGTCCCAGTAGCCTTGAACGTGATCCGGTGCGCGCACGTTCGTTTTTTTGTAGCGCGACGCTTCACACGTGCACACGGCCACGTCTCGGTCGAGTTCGTACCAGCTCGGCGCGAAAAGAAAACGTCCACAGCGCACGCACCCGAACAGCGCGAGCCTGACGTGCCGTTTTACGCGGATCTGTGCCATCGCCCCTCCCGTTGAACTACACCAAATCGAAAAAGAATTAAGGGAGGTGGGCAGTACCAACACCGCAGGTGAACGGGCTTTAGCGTGTCACAAACCTTTGCTGAAGCCCTTCGTCTCCCCCTCTTGTTCTTTTTTTGTGTGACCTTGTTTGTGTGCCTACAGCTCTTACGTGAGCCGTCTAGCGGCAGCGCTATTAGTTGGCAAGGTTATAAGCACTTCTCTCAAAGAATACGGGTAATATAGACGAGCGACGCGGTTTTTAGGGCTATTCAACCTTCCGATCTGTACGCGCACCGCCTCCAAACGACAAAAAAGCCTTCGATGCGGTTTTTAGCACCGCAACAAGCTCAAGATGAGGTCGATATTGAGCTCATCGTTGCGAAAAAGATCATCAAACGTCAAGAAGGTGTCCTTCACCTGGAGCACCGGCGCGACCGTCGTAAAGACCCCTTTCATGAGTAAGGTCGTCCGCGACTGCGGCGAGTCGAGGTCGTGTTCCTCAAAGGAGATGCCGTGTTCCATAAGGGATTGCTTCAGGACGCTGCAGTTGGGACACACGGGCAGCGTGTACACGTTCACAGTTTGCTTCGTTTCTGATGTCATCAGAGTAGTCGTTTTCGGCTCACCTGCATTAAAACCTTGTGCGCATACGCGCGGTTTCAGGCGAAGCGTGTCTCCTCGTATCGCGCGGCACCGACCAAGCCGCTCAGTTTTCTGGCGCCGTTATCGATGTTTCAAGTGCTCTTCCGTCAAATGAGCGTTCTGTCGCGGGGCACTGCACTCAACCGGAGCCGCACTCCGCTACGCCAACAACGCCTTCCGTACTTCCCGCTCGTTTTCCTTGGTCGTGAGCGCTTCCACAAGGCTGAGGGCAAAGTCCAAGGCTGTTCCCGGGCCCTGGCTTGTGATGATCTTACCCTGCCGCACTACACGCTCTTCTTCTACGCGCTGCGCGCCCGGGATTTCGAGCCCTGGATAACACGTCGCCGTCGCCCCTTCCATGATACCCGCGACGCCGAGCACGTGCGGCGCAGCACAAATCGCTCCGATGTATTTGCCAGCGTCGTATGCCTCGCGCACGAGCCTGAGAACTCGCTGATCGCGTTCGAGGTTGAGGTAACCGGGGTTCCCTCCGGGAAGGACAAGGGCGTCGTACGCCTTGACATCGTCGATAGAGATGTCAGACGTTATTTTGATCCCGTGCCCACCTGCGATGGGCGGATCCACAATGCCAGCAAGGAGAACTGAGATGCCGGCGCGTCGGAGCACGTCGACGATGGTGACCGCCTCGAGTTCCTCAAACCCCGGGGCAAGGAGAATAACTACGTTCATACGTCTACCTGAGGGCCCCAGGCTCTTAAGCGTTTTCGACGTTTGTACGGCTCTCGCACAGCCTCGTGGAAGCCTGGCGCGGGTCAACGGCGTTACGCGCAATCAAATCGAAAACGCTGCGGCGAGCGGCCAACGGGTCACGCGGGCGCGAGGTTTCCCGGCGATTTCTTTCTTGAAAATGATGTAGCTCGTGATGAGGTACTTTGCCCGCGGCGTTGCTCGCATCCGGGTATTTCGTGCCGACCAAATGATATAAAGGACTGTTGTTATTGTCTCTTAGGGTAATGCGATGCTGGAAATTACTGTGCACGAGATACGAGGGATATGCCCGGTGCATTCTGTCGGGGATCGTATTATCACAGACGGGCCTAATATCGTGCTTGCCAAAACCGATGCGCTGTGCACTCACGCGCTCTCGACCCTGCTCCATTATACGACGATCCTGGAGCACACGTGGTGTCCTGTAGCCCTTGGCTTGACGACGCCTGAAGACCCCGCGCACGCTTACATGCAGTGCGTCGACCCGGGGCCGCCGTACACAGAAGGGGGCATGGTCATCTTCCGGTGTCGGAAAATAATCCGTGAATAGGAGCGGCCGAGCACACCGCCGATTACCGCAGTTGTAACCTTTCCCCGGCGTTCCGTTGTCGACACAGGATCCACTGTTTACGCCTGAAATACAGCAGCATCGCGATGACGATCACCACGCTGGCAAGCCAGACTCGAGGATACCCCCACGGGGAAGTCACCTCTGGCTCCCTGAAGTTCATGCCATAGACGCCCGCAAAAAACGCGGCAATGGCTATGTAGATGGACGAACGCATGCGGTGCATGTGGATGACGTCGATCGTCATCCGACTCATCAAACGGTTAAACAGGTGATACGCGTGGCTATCGAAGAGGAGGAGACAACCTCAGTCCTTTTGCACGAGAAGCGGGTGTTTCGCCCGAGCAAAGCAGTCGTCGAGGCGGCGCGCGTGAAAGACTGGGAAGCAGAACTGCGGGCAGGACAGGACATCGAGGCGTACTGGGCGGCGAAGGCGCGGCAGTTTGAATGGTTCGCGCCGTGGACACAGGTCCTCGACGCAAGCGAGGCGCCTTTTTACAAGTGGTTCGTTGGAGGGAGGACAAACATCACGTATAACGCCGTGGATCGGCACCTCTCCACCGAACGCCGCGACCGCATCGCGCTCTTCTGCGTCAACGAAGGGGGAGAGGAGTACAAGGTCACCTATGCCGAACTCGCCAGCGAGGTCAACAAGATGGCAAACTCGCTTAAGAAGCTCGGCGTGCGAAAGGGGGACCGTGTGGCGATGTACCTTCCGCCGTGCGTCGAGGCTGCCGTATCGATGCTCGCGTGCGCGAAGATCGGAGCTGTGCACAGCGTCGTGTATGCTGGCTTCAGCGTGCGAGCGTTGGCTGACCGGATTCACGACGCGAATGCCAAGATCCTTATTACCGCTGACGGTACGTTCCGCCGGGGAAAGGTAATCGACCTGAAAAGCGTGGCAGACGAGGCTGTGGGCGCAAGCCCAAGCATCAAAACGACAGTGGTAGTGCGACACGCTGGGAACCCGGTAAGTTTTGAACCCTTTGGGAGAGAGGTTTTTTACGATGAGCTCATCAAAGGAGCTAACACCGAATGTGCTGCTGAACCTATGGACGCAGAAGATGTGCTCTTTATCCTCTACACGTCCGGGAGCACGGGGAAGCCAAAAGGCGTTGTTCACACGACCGCGGGCTATATGGTGGGGACGGCCACCGCGTTACAAACCGTATTTGACATACACGACGATGATGTGTGGTGGTGCACTGCAGACCTCGGATGGGTAACGGGCCACAGCTACTGCGTCTACGCACCGCTGCTCGCCGGCACCACGAGCCTCATCTACGAGGGCGCGCCTGACTATCCCGAGCCGGACGCGCTGTGGCGAGTGGTAGAGCGCAACGCTGTGACGAAGTTTTATACGGCACCGACGACCATCCGCCACCTCATGCGTTTCGGGGAGAAATGGCCGCAAGGTTGCGACCTAAGCTCTCTCAAGATTCTCGGCACGGTCGGAGAGCCGATCAACCCGGAGGCCTGGGTCTGGTACTACGAACACGTCGGGGGGTCGCGCTGTCCGATCATGGACACGTGGTGGCAGACGGAAACCGGCTGCTTCATGATTTCACCACTCCCAGTATCGGCGCTCAAACCAGGGTCTGCGACAAAGCCGCTCCCCGGCATCGAGGCAGACGTCCTGGACATAGACGGGAAGCCGGTGCCCCCAGGGCGCGGCGGGCTGCTCGTCATAAAGACGCCGTGGCCCTCGATGCTGCGTACGCTGTACAACGACCCCGAACGATACAAGAAGACCTACTGGGAGCAGATCCCAGGGGGGGTGTATGTGTCAGGGGACATCGCCCGCAAAGACGACGACGGCTACTTCTGGATACAGGGGCGGGCCGACGACGTCCTGAAGATCGCGGGGCACCGCGTCGGCACCAGCGAGATCGAATCAGCATTTGTGAGCCACCCGGCGGTGTCGGAGGCAGCCGTGATCGGCAAACCCGACCCGATCAGAGGGGAGGTCATCAAAGCGTTTATCATCCTCAAGGAGGGATATGCGGAGAGCCCAGAGCTCGTCAACGAGCTCAAAAAGCACGTACGGCACGAGCTCGGGCCCATTGCCGTCATAGGAGCGATCGTCTTTACCGCCACGCTCCCGAAGACGCGCAGCGGGAAGATCATGCGAAGGGTACTCAAGGCGCGAGAACTCGGGATCGACGTAGGCGACGTGTCGACGCTCATTGAAACGTGACGCATGCACGCTGCAGCGGCCAGCAGGGCCCCATCGCAGACTCGTGGCAGATGGGTATTTTTTCTAAAGGCCGGCTTTCCTTCTACCACAAGCATACCCCCTCACGCGCTCGTCGCGCCGCCACAGCTGAAACCGAAAACGTTTATCGGTTTCGCGCAAGTATACCCGCCTTGAGAACGTCAGGAAACTTGACATGAAGGCGCTTACGTTGCAGGTGGTGCTCACTGCGGCCGTAGCAGCTGTGGTGCTCGTAAGTGGCTGCGCGTTTTCCTTGCCCTTCGGCTCTACCCCCACCCCTAAGCCGCAAGACTTAAGCGGATCTTACGATGCCGCCTTCAGTCTGAGCGGCTGGAGCGCTGTCGATAAGTTCACGCAAGTTAAGCCAAACGTTTATTCTGGCACCTATAAGGACGCGCAAGGGCTCACATAGAACTTCACGGTCGAATTGATGTCGTCCGGAAACGATTCATACGGCCGGTTCTTCCAGCTGATGAAAGAAAGAACCGATGACGGGTATGTCAAGACGAATGAGTCAAAGATCAATCTGGGGAATGGACAGACGGTCTTTGGAAGAGTTGACGAGAAGTGGTACGGCTACAAAGCAAGCGACACGACAAACCCGGCGCTGGCCGCTCTTTTCTACGGCTATGATGAAACCAACGCGAGCTGGATTGTAGCGACTGCTTCGAGTGGTGGGGCGGCAACGACGCACACGAGCAGCGCGTCATCTTGAAGCATGTGATTCGCAAGAAAAGCGCATCGTTCTGACAGAACCCAATTTGTCGGCTGCAACTGTTATAGCGATTCTCGAGCAGGGCTATCTCGCTACTGTTGCAAACCCATGTGCGGGTCTTGGATCTGTTATGACAAGCTTCCAAACGAGCAGGCGTAATTTGATTCCGCCCAGCCGTAAGCGTGGTGGAGGCTCATCCACGTCCGAATCTTTGCTATGATTAAATGGATGTGATTCCGGGCCCGCTCCGGTATCGCGACGTCGCATACCCTATCCTGCAGATATTGAAACGCCTCACTGCTACGAGAGCACGTCTGTATGAGTTTTTCTGCGGCGTTCTCCGCATATGCGCGTTGTAAATCGCTGAGCTCAAAGATGAGCGCATCCACTTCTGCCATATCGTGTAGCATCGAACAGAAGGTGGCTGGCCCCTGGAATAACGGTTTGCCGAGAGCAGCGCGAAAGTAATGCGCGGAGCCGCGTTTCACAGCAGCTGACGGCTGAAATGGCATCCGTGAGGTCACAGCTTCATTCAAAATCGTGACAGATCGCAGAATCAATCAGCGCGACACGCAACACGACGGCACCGCCGGCGTGTGTTGATACGCGTTGCTGCGCCTCAAAACGCGCACCATAGGCTATGAAAAATCCAGGCTGATGAGATAGCGTTTGACAAACTGATCGGCTTCTTCGTCTCGCGGTTCAAAAAGAGTTCCGCGATCACCTGGAAACGGGATGCGGTGATCGTGTTCCCAGGATAGGATAGCTGGCGGAATCCCGTCAGGATAGGCATCGCACGTGGCGTGCGCGAAGGCGACGTCGCGAAAGTGCTTGCATAGCATGCATATCGGTGTCGCTAATAACGTCATAGGGCTATCACGCGCCATGACGTGGCTTGGTTGCTTAAGCATATTCATGGTGCGTCCATCACGGAACGAGTGATAAGCCGCCTCGTCAGCTCGTGGCGAGAGACACTGATCAGGAGTACGAGGTCAGCCAGATGCGAGGCGGCGCCAACCCCCTGCTAAGGGGATTTTTTATAGAGCGGATGAGTATAGGGCAGCAGGTGGTACCGTGACCAATCTATGGAAATCGCTCCCTGTTGGACCTAACCCGCCCGAAGTCGTTTATGCGCTGATTGAGGTCCCAAAAGGGTCCCAGAACAAGTACGAATATGAGAAAGACCTCGGCATATTTGCCATCGACCGGGTGCTCTATTCACCTGTGCACTACCCGACGGACTATGGTCTCATCCCCAAGACCTACTACGACGACGGTGATCCCCTGGACGTCATGGTTGTGATAGATGAACCAACCTTTCCAGGCTGCCTCATTGCTGTGCGGCCCATCGGCTTGATGCGAATGATTGACAGTGGGGACAACGATGACAAGGTCTTGGCTGTGCCCGATAAAGATCCGATGTACGCGGAAGTCACCGACATAAGCGATCTGCCCCCACACAAAATGCGCGCTATTGGACACTTCTTCACCGTTTACAAGCAGCTTGAAGGCAAAAAAACCGATGTCACTGGTTGGGAAGGAGCTGAAAGCGCTAAAAACGCAATAATGCATTCAATTAAGCTCTACAACGACAAATTCGGCTAACCAACGCTGCTCACACCTCTTGGTTAGTACGCTGCGAATGCCGGGCTAATCAACGCTGCAATTCAACCCCAACAGCGCTTTAGCGCCTCTTACGGCGGAGGTCTGGTGCTTCATCGGCCGCTAGCAGAGCCACCAAAAGGTTCTTAATCGGGCTGCGTCCTACCTACGGCTGCGCAACGCGATCACATGGACATTTCACAAATCATACAGTCAATTGTCCTCGGCATCATACAGGGCATAACGGAATGGCTTCCGATCAGTAGCAAGGCGATGATGTCCGTGGTCATGGTGACCTTCTACAATATGAGCCTCACCGAAGCGGTCTACTATGCCATTTGGTTGCATATCGGGTCGTTGTTCGCCGTCGCGCTGTTTTACCGAAGCGATATCATCAAACTGTTTGCTAACTTGCCCACGTACGTGCGAGACGTTCGCCACCCGAGCGGGTACAACCGACTGACGACGTTTCTCATCATCGCGACGTTTGCTACCGCGCTCATTGGTGCTCCATTGCTCGTCTTTGGATTGACAAAGCTGCAGCTTACGGGGAGTTACGCCATCGCATTTATCGGCGCGCTCCTCATCGGCACCGGCCTGCTGCAACTGCACGCGCGGCAGAGAGTCGGCACACGAAACAGGTCGCTCTCCCCAATGGATGCCATCATCGCTGGTATCTTGCAAGGCGTGGCGATACTCCCGGGCTTCAGTCGCTCAGGCCTGACCGTGTCAGCGCTCCTCTTGCGTCATTATTCAGCAGAGGACGCGCTCAATTTGAGCTTTTTGATGTACATCCCTGCCGTGATCGGAGCTGAAATAGGCCTGAGCCTTATAAAAAGCGGCTCGTACTTCACCGTTTACGCTCTGATTGCCATAGTCATCGCGTTCTGCTTTTCGTTATTAACCATCAGCACGCTCCTGAAAGTGGCAGAGCGGATAAACTTCGGCTATTTCTGTATCCTTATCGGGTGCTTGGCGTTGGTGCCGCTAGTCATCACGCTGACCGGCGTCCTGCCCGGCGTTTAAGCGACCAAGCAGTGCTCAAAGCTCTTTATTTGAGCTCTCCCATCTAGGCTGACGATATCTACCTTGCGCCTCCCCAGGTACTTCCCAACCGAGGCACTCAACCTCAGCGTTCTTCTCTACACCCAGGCCGTGATCTGAGCTGACATCGGGTTACAGCCCCATAAAGAAGAGACTTACAACGCCTTCTCGCGCTCATCGCTATCGCCGTTTCCTGCGCCTTTGGGCTGCTTACGACAAGCGTGCGTCTAAAGATTGCTGAGCGCGTCGATTTCAGCCACTTTGCTAGTTTCATCGGCGTTGTGTGCGCTTGCAATGTGTGTCCTCTTCGTAGAAGTTCGCGGCCACAACCGACACAACGAGGCTTTAGCACACAGAATCGCGGCCGTAGCAAGATCTTCGCGGTCACGGCGCAATTGAAACTGCTGATATCGCGCTGATGCACGATGATCTGTCGAAAGTGACGTATCTCATAGATCTTAGCACGGAAACGATGTCTGTGGTCAGAGAGAACGTGACAGCAGCGATCCTCATTAAAGCGTCTTTTGCGGTGCTTGCGTTTCCGGGAGTCATCACCCTCTGGCTTGCCGTCGGGGTCGGCGACATGGGGTTAAGCCTTGCAGTCATCCTTAATGCATTACGAATCGGCAGTAGGCGATAAGGGGCACGCGGTGGCATAGCCGCGCGCGAGGATCTCGGTTTGCATTCGTGAGTGCTGCGCCATGGCAAGCGCTTCCGGAGCTTACTGCAGGTTTACTCGCACCACAGCTAAGCGCCAGTAGGGAGCTGCTGTTGAGCTCAGCGCACGACGACGGTATAACTTGTGCTCTGCGTCACCGCTCCCGTTGAGCTAACGTAATCAAACGTGATGCTGGTCGTCCCCGCTCTCAGTGCTTGGAACGTAAACACCTCAGCCCCTCCTGCACCAGGGAGCGGGGTGCTGGTAGCGGTACTTGCGAAGGTTTGGCTTTGCAAAGCAAGAGCGCCTGTGTCGAATGTTGGCTGCCAGTGATACCCAGTCGACTCATTTGCGAGCAGCGCTAGCGGGAATTGCTCGCCCTGCCCCACGACTATCTGCTGTCCTGAAGGTGTTGGAATGGGCGTCGTGGTCGGAGTTACAGAGGGTTGGACAGTTGTCGTTGTGGCCCCCGTCGCGTTACTGGCATTAGATGATGGATTTGAAGTGGGTGTGGACGTGTTTAGCAACCCTAGTCCGAAAACTGCCGCAATAACGATTACGATAATAATTATCAGCGCAATTATGGCTGCCACCCAGCTGCGCACTTCGATGTGAATCCACCTCCTGTCAGCACTATTCTAATGTAACAGCTAAAAAGTTACCAACACCAATGCGCTTTCTGCAAATAGCTTTTACGGTAATCGCGCGACGGGACTGCGTCTTTCTGCACCTCATCAAGGGATGTCTGCAAAGCAATCGTTTACAGACGTTCACGTGAGTGCTATTGCCTTTAGCAGCCCATCCTGTGAAGCACCGCGAGGTAGGCCATTTTTCAGCTTAGGCTAAGCACCCCAGTCGCATCGTTTGCCGCCCCACCGGCGCAGCCTCAGCAGACGGGAAAGCATTCGCAAAAATTTGACCGCAAAATTAAAGTGATAGCACCAAGAAAATAAGAGACGGATCATAGACAGGGGTTGCAGACCTGCACTCTGTTGTCACCTTTGCTGCAACAGAGCGCGGATCTGCAGCACAGTCCCCGAGCCTAAGCCGGCTCGGGCTTCTCTTTTTTGGGTCTAAGAGCGTAATATAACATCGCGAATACCCATTGTTAAATATTTCTATTTAGTTCGATTGTCGAAGCCTCTTTTAAGAACGATACAGTTATCAAGATGACAAACGAGGCGATTATCTTAGTACAGCCGAGAAGCAGAAATTCGCCCGCCTCAAAAAGCGCGCTGTCTGCCCGTTCAGCGGATAACCGAGCTGATGCAATAATCGATCCTCGCTGTGCGGCGTTCTCAAGCTCCCTAGGCTTTAAGTTGCAGCATGGCTCCTTAAACGCAACCCCTGAATTTGGCTCCGCAGTTTTGATCGCGGAAGCATGAGTGCTGCAGATTTCACACCTTGCATTCAGTGTTATCGCCCTACTACTTGGGACACAACCCACAGAGTTGCCAGTGCGGGACAGCGATCGGAACAATAGAAGCGCATGTTGTAAGCCCAGTTTTGAGACTATTTTTTGCCGGCAATCTGCTCTCCAGCTCAAAAAAAACGCAGGAATATTTATCGACTTGAAACGCCACTAAGGATCTGGGAAAAAACATGTGCTCTGGAGGCGGCCCGGTTATTACTATGGAAACGAGCTGGTTTGTGAAGTATCACTGCAGCAACTGCGGGAAGATGTTCAAAGCGATGGGCAAAAATCCGACGTGTCCGTCCTGTTACTCGCAAGACGTTGTGAAACATCCAGATTAAACATTGAGCTCGCTGGAGATAGCAGACTTGCTTAAGCGGCTGCTACACTGATAGCTCTGAACGGAAAAAGGCATATGCTCTCGGCGCATTGGCGCAGCTGTTATTGACCCCAGAAATCCACGATGGTTTAGGTATTGTCGAGTTCAGCGACCGGGGCTGCACGCCTTATCTTTCGCTTTCTTGCTTAACCGAGCGTTCGCGAGGCATAAGAGATCTGGAGGTTTTGAACGATCTGCAACCAAAGCAATTATTTTCCGCATCGTGGGCCATATCGTTAATGCTTTTACGAATCCCATGAATTAAGAACATATGCGGCCCGATATGGATGCTGATCGCGACACGCGGTTCTGGCGACTGGATACTTTCAGTGACGCTATCTTCGCCGTAGCTATGACGTTGCTCGTTTTTACATTCCCCCTCGCTGGGTTGCCCCAAAACCTCGGACCCGAGGCTGTTCAAAACCTGCTTCAGGGTTTATCGGGCCAGTTCGAGACGTTTATAATCAGTTTCCTCGTCGTCGGAGCGTTCTGGACCGCACACCACAGGGTGTTTGACAAGATTAATCGCTATGATCAAACGCTAGTCTGGCTGAATTTCGTCTTCTTGTTGTTTATCGTTTTCGTCCCATTCCCTACCGCTGTTGTGGTCAGCGCTCAGAGCTCCTGGCTTCCCGTCGCGTTTTATGCATCAAACATCGCTTGCGCAGGATTTGCGCTCACTCTGGTGTGGGTGTACGCCTCCCACAACTTTCGGCTCATTAACGCAAACACACCGATTCGCGAAGTCCGCTTGAGCACCCTTCAGGGGGTTGTGGTCCCCAGCGTCTTCCTGTTATCGATACTCGTGGCTTTCGAAAGCCCGCGCCTCGCCGAGTACTTTTGGCTTCTAAGTTTTGTGGCGCAATGGGCGGTGGCACGGCAATCGAGAGATGCCAGACCTAGCTGAAACCCAAAACTATCGCAGTCAACGAAGTTTTGCGACCAGGTTGCTAAGCTGGCCTCGCGAAGTCGCGTACAAAAAACGCGTGCGAAAAACACGCTTTGGAGTTTGATTGCGAACGCAGCTTCGGGTGATTCCTAGAACACTAGTAGGCCCCGTTCGAGCGGCGCGGCAAGAAGCGCGTTTATTCGCTTGATTGGGAATGATTCTGTGGATGAACGTGAGAACAGACACGTGACGGACAAATCGCTCGAGAGCTTGCTTCTAAAGGGGCAAACTGTGATGCTATTCTGTATGCTGTCAGATGATTCCGATTATAGAAGTGTTCTTGTTATGTTTAAGCTAGCTCAACTGTTTCAAACTTAGCCTCCTCGTACTATGTTCCGGAACAGCGCAATATCCTCGTTATCGACCACACGTAAAAGGTAGAGCACCGTGAAGTACAACAGTACCGCAGGAAAAACTGATAGTAGATTAAGGTGCCCTAGGTAAACAATAAAGAAACCCATCAATAAACTCGCCGCACCGATCTTGACCAAATTTCCTATATCCTTTTTGGACAGCGGGTATGTGATCCTGGAACTTACGAAAACACAGAGCAATAAAACCGTTAACTCAGTAGCGGCAGTCGCGATGCTGGTACCAACGTAACTGAATCGTGGTATCAGTATAAGGTCCAGTGTCACATTTTCGACCATGCCAACCGCAGTAATCTTAGTCACTATCATTTGCCTGTTTGAAGTCTCAAACAGTCGCAGAAAGGCTGCCGTTAGGAATATGAAAACCGTGGCCCAGATAAGTATTTGAAGCGCTATTGCGGAGTTGATATATGCGACACCGAAGATAAGCGTGATAATCTGCCCGGCAAGCAGTGTTGTTCCGATGCCGAGTGGAACTGAGACAATAGCCATGTACTTAAAATATCCTTTATAGATCAGCCTGAAGCTGTCATTTGCAGTTGCGTGAAAGCGCGACATTGCCGGAAATACTGCTGTACTGATCACCGTTGGGACGAATAATAGGACCATGATCAATCGATAGGGAGCATTGTACCAGCCAACCGCGTCAGCTCCTTTCATCACCGACAAGAAGACTGAATCGATGTAAAAATAGATCGTAGTAAACAGTCCGCTTAAGGCAAATGGTAGCGCCTCTGGAAGTATTCTGTTCCAAAACTTCAAATCAATCTCAATGTGAGGCTGACTGAATTTTGTACTATAGACTATCAAGCTATAAATCGTGACAGCCAAGCTGCCCACGAAGTACGCAAACGCGAACCAAACGACACCCAACCCTGCAGTGATCCCCCATATGACAACGACGAAAGTAGCGCCGGTGCTTAAGATTAGCCCTAACGACTGGTATTCCATCCTCTCGAAGGCTTGGAATAGTGAGTAGAAAATAGCAGTGAAACCTCCACAGACCACAGAAAGAGCTAAAATATAAATCAAGGTGATTGTTTCCGGAGGATATCGTAAGACGTACGCTACAAGAGCAATCAAGCAGAACGTGCCACTTGCCAGCGCGATCTCGATGATGATCAAATTGCCTAGATACTTGCTGGCTAAAGATTTGTCTCGCGCAACCTCTCTTGTAGCTAACGTGCTGAGCCCTAGACTAGTGAAGGGAGCAAAAACTGTCGTGAATGCGATTGCAGTACTCAGCAGTCCAAAGCCTGTGACGCCAAGATATCGAGCGAGTACAATCCCGTAGACAGCTGCAATACCCAGACTAACGATCTGCCCAATAAGTAAAAGAATAGAGCTTTTTGCTATTGTTCGTGCAGTGCTCATTTTTTTCGCCCGTATGTCAGGTTGCGTTCATCGCGGAGCGTGCAAATTGCCGCCCATTACCTCTTGGCACAGGGTGTTTTTATCTTTTTGAACTGCCTTCACTCTCGTCGGAAGCATCTCAGCTCCAAACACGTGGTTATCGATTGGATGCGGTAACTTACGTGTTATCAGGCTTATAAATGCCAGTGAAACATGCTCTGTTAACTTAGCAAGCCCTAGATTAGTCGATGAATACTAGACAAAAACGATGACGCGAGAGAGTTACAGTTGAAACAAAAACTGTCGACACGCAGCAGTGCGGGGGGTCCCGCTGGTTTGTCACTTACTCAACCCCTTAAGTGGGCAACAGCGAGGCAGGCCAACCATGAGAACGGGTCATGAATTCTATTACCAAAGACACACGCACTTATGGGAGTACCACGGTCGAAAGCCCTGCCCCTGCTCTTAAAAAACTAGCTACGAATAGAGACACGTTGCGCATTATCGCATCGCTCATTGTGCAACCTCAAGAGTGTTATCGCACTTTAGAACTTGTGCTCAAGAAACACAAGGGCCGTCGGTTTCGTAGCCATATGCTCTTGCGGGCCACGTGAAGTTGGATTCGTGTCCATCTGATCTTGACATGATTGGTTATGTGCAATCAGGTTTTGTCAGTACTGCGAGAGAGTCGTAGCACGTGGATTTGCATTGACTCCTCTTATTCTGCGGACAGTAAAGTTTTTAGAGACCAATTCGCAATACTTACGGCGTAAACTGGCTGTACAAAACCGCTGTGAATCCATGAAGATTACCGTTGTAGCACCTTTTCCAAAATACAAAGATGGGATTCCGAGGGCCGCAGAGGAGTTCATCTCAAAGCTCTGCGAGGCAAATAGTGTAGAGTCAGTTTCGATTATAGCCCACAAAGGCCTAGATTTTGTAAGCCCCTCTCTTTTGAGAAAGAAAAAAGTCTCTCTGTTCACGGCACGCTCATTCCTGCTTCCGTGGGCTCTGTTGAGAACGATTAAGCTATATAAGAACAGCGATGTTTTCCTTCTTTTCGCCGAGCCCTGGGCCGTCTTCGATCCTTTGCAACCGCTACGCCTATTTGCGCTTCTGATTAAGTATGGCGTTTTGCCAAAGTCAAATTGGATTCAGATTTTGCACGACTTTACCATCTATGTATGTCCCGAAGATAACGTGGACTCAGCAAGGACAAAGAGGCTTTACGACATGTGGAAGAACCAGTTCTCCGACGTCCCCGCAAGATATGTGGCTGACTCCGAGTCCACGAAACAAGATGCCATCAGTTATTGGAGCTTGCCGGCGGACAAGATTACCGTAATTTATCTAGGTTCCTTTATAACCCCCAAAACTCCTCGCGTCAGCTTCGGCAGCAAAAAGATCTTAGTGGTTTCTGACGTCTCTCCTCGCAAAAACCATCTGCGATTGATAGAAGCGTTTGAACTCGTTCACAGAGATAACCCACGCAGCCACGCAGAACTGATAATCGTTGGTTATTTACGAAAAGATATCCCCGAATTCGAATCGACCCTGCGCGACATGCGAAGCCGCAATGAGGGATTAAACATAAAACTAGCCGGCTACTTGACCGACTCCGAGGTACTGTCGCTCTACGAGGAGGCAGACGTCTTCGTTTATCCGTCGCTCTACGAGGGGTTTGGACTCCCCGTACTTGAGGCGATGGCGTGCGGGTGTCCAGTTATTGCCTCGAACGTCTCCTCATTACCAGAAGTGGTCGGCGAAGCAGGCCTTCTCGTCGACCCGTACAACGTTGAAGCGCTAGCACGCGCGATACGCACTGTGCTCGACGACGACGAATTAAAAAGGGAAATGAGCCGAAAAAGCATAGCACAAGCACAGAAATTCTCATGGACACAGGCCGGTGCTGAATTGCTAGCGGTGTGCCAAGAAGTGGCAGAAAGGCAGAGAACCTAAGGGGTATAAGTGAGAGAGTTTGGCCCTTTACCTCTCGAATGCAAATTAAAGTCCCGTAATCGGAACATTATGCTACAATACGGCCACTTCTTCTCAAGTCGATGTCGGCGCCACACGCTCGAACGGCTACGCTAATAGAATCGATCACTAGAGCCATGATTATTGCGTAGGCGAGGTTCTGGCAAAATGCTAACATATTTACCTTACGACAGGTGTTGTCTCTCCTGACAGAACCACGAGTCTGGCGCTCTCAGCCTGTTTTGGTGAATTGAGCTTAATCCAGCTATAGGGCGGGCTGCAAAATGATGACGATTTAAGAGCGGCCGCACAAAACACCTCAAGCTGTCACGGCTCCAAAGTCAGGAACAAGAATTCCGAAATACCGATGAAGTCAGATTCGCAACTACTAATCTTTCACGACTCACTCGACGTGCTAGGTGGCGGAGAGAAAGTAGTGGCGACGATAGCGAAGGCATTTGACGCGCGAATCGCGGCAGCGAATGTCGACCCTGAAGTCATTCGAGAATTAGGCATCGAACAAGATCTCATCTATGACTTAGGTCGGATTGATGACCGGGCCCCGATAGGTCCAATCAAATCAAGCCTGTTGTTCAGAAGAGTGAGTTTTCCGGGATTTGACAAGTATCTTTTAAGCGGATTCTGGTCGCTTTACGCGGCCTACAGGCACAAGCCCAGCATATGTTACTGTTATACGCCTCGGAGGGATTTTTATGACTTGAAACGCTTCAACATCGCCCGTCAATCAAATTTCGCAAAGAAAGCAGTAGCGTGGAGCTGGACGACCGCGCATAGTTATTTTGACCGGCGCGCTATCCGACAGGTCACCAAAATTCTCACGCTGAGTCGTACTGTTCAAAAACGCATAGCCAAGTACTATCATAGGGATTCAACCGTAATCTACCCCCCTGTACCTACAGATCACTACTACACCAAAGCGTTCGGTGATTTCTGGTTGTCAGTAAACAGATTATACCCTGAAAAAAGAGTCGAGTTGCAAATAGAAGCCTTCAAAAGCTTGCCCAATGAAAATCTATTAATTGTGGGGGGATATGCACGTCGCGACAAAGGATTGGGCGCATATCACAAACTGTTCGCAGATCTGCCTCCAAACGTGAAGATCCTCGGGATAATCCCACAAGAGCGTTTACTAGAACTGTATGCAACCTGCAAAGGGGTTGTACATACACCTATTGACGAGGATTTCGGCTTGGTGCCTGTCGAAGCACAAGCCAGCGGAAAAGCTGTAGTCGGGGTAAACGAAGGTGCTCTAAGAGAGACCGTGATCAACGGTGCCACAGGCTTCTTGGTGGATCCACATCCCGAATCCCTAAAAAAAGCGGTAGAGTGCGTTTCGGAAGAACCACGACGCTTTGAAAAAGCCTGCAAGAAGAATGCGAGCAAATTTGATGAACATGTATTCATTGAAAGCATGCGGCGGAATCTTTGTAAGGAAGTATAGCGCGTTGGGTTTGTCTATAGGGGCGACACGCGCGGTCGACTTCGCTAGAAAACGCTCTGGTGACGAACGGCTACCCTAGAGACCGATGAGCGATAGCGTCGCGTTTCCGGGCCAGCGAGCAGGAACTGTCAATGCCTAAAGTCCTTACCCAGCCGCGTGTTCGCGATTTCTAACGTCCAGCGAATTAAGATGGGTTTCCGAATCAAAACAGCCACGGCTGAGCAAAACGGCCTGTTACATCTTTCGATGTTTATGCAAATTTAAATGAGGAGATCATTTGCTGTGCGGTCCCAATCTGCTCGTCATATTGCGTCGCGGTGCCACTGAACGTAATTGTATAGAGCGAGTTTCCCTTTATGGCCCACACTTCCAGTTGTTTATACAGTTGTCCGCCACTTGTTTTGAACGTGAACACGATTTGATATCCAGGCTGTCCTCCGAGTGAAGCAGTATGATTCTCAAGCAAACTGACGCTCGGGTTGCCTTTCAGAAGGTCGCCTATCAAGATGAGAGCGACGCTTTGACTAGTTTTTATCGATTGGTTCAGCGTGCTGCGTTGAATCTGGAATATGGTACTCTGGTTAGCGTGCTCGAACGTCGCGATGTTGCCGCCTGTCAGACCCCCAATCAGTTGCCAATCGCTCGGATAGTTTATTTCCACGCCAGCATTCTTGTTGGAATACAGCAAGAAACTTGCAGGGGCGCCAGGCGTTGGCGACTGCGTCGTTTGGTTGGTGCAACCGGCACTGCTCGCCGCCACCGCAGCCACCGCTATGATGATAATTGTTATGTGCATTCGCGTTTTCGCGCCCATAGTCTCCCCTCCACAGTGAAACGCTCCTCGATGATATATGTTGTTGTTCTTAGTCGACGTGCGCCAACCTGAGAGCTTAGTCGCACACTAACTTCTGCGAGCGGAGACCAAGGGTGTTCTTAAAGCGGAGAATTTAGCGAACAACTGCCCCTCTTGCAAGCTGTCAGATTTTAAGTGTACCAAAGGCGATGATCGAAGGACTTTAGATTTTCGCCATCACCGTGAATATACGATGCCTTTGGCAAAGCACGTTGTTATACTCCTTTCTTGCGACTTTGTCATGGAGCGTCAGAACCGCAAATCCTGCTGATTGCAAGAGCTCGTGCAGCTCAGACTGAGAGAAATAGTAATGCGGGATCCCTCCTCGAACAAAGGTATCCGTTGCTATCCGCTTGCCGCGGCCATAGCGCATATCAAGCTTTCCGACAACTTCGACAAATGCTAAACCTTGATGTCGCAAAACTCGAAATAACTCAGCGACGCCTTTCGCTCGGCCACCCCGTGTAAGGTGTTGGAGCACTCCATAGCACGTGACGGCGTCGAAACTGTGATCTGAGAATGGAAGCTGCCGGACGTCGGCAACCACGCGCACGCACTGAGGATCGAGCGGCGCCAGTGCCTCCTTCGAAAGGTCAGCCCCTACCGCCCTAAAACCGTTCCTGTCAAGCGCGAGAAGGTACCTCCCTGTGCCGCAGCCGATGTCGAGCACGTCGGCGCCTGGCGCGACTTGCCGCAGCACAGGAGAGATGTCGTACGGACCTTTCCACCAAGAGGGGTTCAAGGCGTACTTTTCATCCCAGATGCTAACCAACGTTTTATCGCGTGACCGTTGCACTTTTTCCGGCGCACCTGCAACCGCCCCCTTGTTTTCCACTGGAGATGCTTTCTCAGACATAAAAAAGCCTTTCTGAGCCCTATTTTTGATTTTTATCGCGATAAAGAGGATTTGGATTAGAAATATATAAATGTTAATCCATTACCACTGTAGATGCTCTCGGTAATGACGATCGCGGGATCGGACTCAGGAGGCGGGGCTGGGGTACAGGCCGACACGCGCACCTTTGCTGCTCTCGGCGTGCACGGCACCTCCGTGGTAACGGCCGTTACCGCACAAAACACGCTTGGCGTTCAAGATGTGTACCATCTGCCCGTCGATGCTGTCGTCGCTCAGATGAGTGTTGTGTTCTCCGACATCGACATCCGATGCGTCAAGACGGGAATGCTCGCGACAGTCGAGGTCGCAGAAGCGGTAGCTGATGTGCTTTCGCAGCATGCGGTTCCGATCGTGGTTGATCCAGTTATGGTTGCCGAAGCTGGCGGCTTATCGCTAATGGGGGAACCAAGAGACGTCCTTGCGCGACTGCTGCCCGAAACAACAGTTATAACTCCAAACATACGAGAGGCAGAAGCCATTTCAGGCATCGCCATACACAATCTCGATGACATGAAGCGTGCAGCCTACGAAATCTATGCCCTCGGCCCTAAATCGGTCATCGTGACAGGCGGCCATTTGAGCGGGACCGACGTGCTGTATGATGGCAACTTTCAGCTGCTTAGAGGTAAGCTGATTAAAGGTGGAACGCACGGAGCAGGATGCACCTTCTCGGCAGCTATGGCCGTTTTCCTTGCCAAAGGGTACCCCGGAAACCAGAGTGCTCTAATGGCAAAGACGTTCGTCACCGACGCCATACGAAACAGCGAACGCGTTGGCTCCGGCCCGGGCGCTGTGAATCAGTTTGCAACGACGTTACACAGGGCCGAGCGTTACCTAACGTTACTCGACGTCGAGGCGGGGTTGCGCACCATTAAGGCTATAAACCTAAACCTTATACCTGAGGTCGGAAGCAACTTAGCGATGGCAATTTCGGGCGCAAAGAACCTAGCGGAAGTGGCCGCGGTCAAGGGACGAATCGTGAAAGTCGGAGAGACTATCACGCCCGTTGGCTGCGTGACCTTTGGTGCAAGTCGTCATGTAGGAGGGGTCATATTAGCAGCATTGAACCATGATGCTGATATGAAAAGCGCAATGAACGTACGGTACTCAGACGAGGTGATTCGCGCGTGCCAAGATCTCAACCTCGCAACAGAGTGCTTCGAGAGACGGCAGGAGGCGGAAGAAACGAGTACGATCGAGTGGGGCATTGCGCACGCTATCGAGAGAAGCTTGACACATGGCACGGGCGTTCCCGACGTCATATATGACCGCGGGAGCGTGGGCAAGGAAGCTATGGCCCTCATTCTCGGCCACTCAGCGCAACAAGTGGCCGATACAGTTGTGAAGATTTCATCGGCGCTGAGCTGAGGCCGTCACGGCCCCTCGGCAAAAAAAAGGAGCGGAGGTGATTTCACGGGAAGTATCAGACCAACGTACATCAAAAGCATATCAGCAGAGCTACTCCGAGGACATCGGGAGATATTCAGCTCTGATTATGAGAAGAATAAGTTGCTCGTGTCGGAATACACGAACATTGAGAGCAAGAACATTAGGAACAGAGTTGCCGGATATATAACGCACAGGGTAGAGATCGGCAACAGGAGAAAGTCATGAGATTCAAGGGCGTGTACCCTGCGATGGTCACACCATTTACGGACGAAGAAGAAATCGACGTAGAGGGGATGCGTTCTAACATCGCCTATCTTGAGAAGGGGGGCGTCGCTGGGTTAGTGCCTTGCGGCAGTACTGGTGAATCCGCGACGCTATCGTTTGACGAGCATAAGAAACTGGTTGAAGTCACCGTAGACGCCGCGAGCGTTCCCGTTATCGCAGGGACAGGATCAAACAACACCGCAGAGGCGGTCGAGCTGACCCGGTATGCACAAGATGCCGGCGCTGATGCGGCTCTACTGATCGTCCCGTACTACAACAAACCGATGAAAAGTGGGCTGATTAAGCACTTTAGTGCTATCGCACAGGCGTGTGAAATGCCCCTCATCTTGTACAACATTCCAGGACGCACCGGCATCAACATGGATCCGGAAACGATTAGCACATTGGCACACGAGTACAGTAACGTTGCGGGCGTGAAGGAGGCAAGCGCGAACTTCACCCAGATTTCAAATATCATTGAGATTACCCGTGGCCTTGAGTTTTCCGTTATTTCGGGAGACGACGGATTGACTCTCCCTATGATGGCCCTCGGGGCGACTGGAGTCATCTCAGTCACCGCAGATATCCTTCCGAAGCAAATGGGGCAACTCGCACAGTTATGCCTCGAAGGCAACTTTGCGAAAGCGCGCGACGTCCATTATCAGCTTGCTCCACTTTTCAAGGCGCTGTTCATCGAGACCAACCCCATTCCCGTCAAAAAGGCGTGTGATTTGCTCGGGCTTGCGGGCGGACCGCTCAGATTGCCTCTAACCGCGATGGCAGAGCCAAACGTCGTCAAACTAAAGGAGACGCTTGCGGCCTACGCAGATTAGATGCGAGACGCATTCATAGGTGGCGGAGTGGCATGACCACAAATGACAAGATAGCGGTTGCAGTGACAGGCGCGTGCGGCCGAATGGGACGTATGATTATTGACAACGTGACACAAGCTTCGGACATGGTGCTTGTCGCGGCGTTTGACAAACAGATGTGCAACCCTAACGTGACGGACGCGACTAAGCTTGCCAACACGCTCAAAACCGTTAAGCCTGATGTCTTAATTGACTTTACGGTCGCTGCTTCATCGGTCGAGATCATCAAAGCTGCCGCAGGCGCTGGAGTGAGAGTCGTCGTAGGAACTACTGGATTCACCGCAGAACAACGTGCCGAAGCGAAAGAAGCAGTCAAAGGTGAGGTTGCGGCGATAATTTCGCCGAATTTTTCGATAGGCGTCAACGTCTTTTTTCAGTTGGTAAAGACGGCATCAGAGAGCCTTCCGAGCGCGGCGTACGCTGCTGAGCTTATAGAGGCCCACCATAAGCATAAAATTGATGCGCCGAGCGGAACGGCAGTCAAAGCGATTGATATTATTAGAGGTGTTGATCGTTCGCGTGCGATCGGATCGTACTCCATACGCGCCGGGGATATCGTCGGCGATCACTCTGTGTTGTTCATTGGCGACGGGGAGCAGTTAGAGATTAGCCATAGAGCCCACAGCAGACAGGCATTTGCCAGTGGCGCGATGCTGGCTACTCGCTTTATCATAAAGCAGCCGCCTGGGTTATATTCGATGGACGATCTGATGGCCTCCATGAGCGTGAGTTGAGGTTCAGCATAAGCTGCAGGTTTACACCGAGGCACAGATCGCGCTACTTTCATTAATAGCCTTAGTCGCTCTCGTCTGCGAAACCCCCCGAATAGCAACCGCGTGGTCTTCTTGTGAACGGTGGTCAAAAGTGCGCGACGTCGAAATCAACCGCAGTTGCTACCTCCTTCAGCCGGAATTAGCGCCCGTTATGTTCTAAGAAATTCACAAATGTCATCTCCGTCGACCCAAGATTACACACCGGCATGATCCCCGGTCTCGGATTGATGTTTTGCGATCTTTGGTACTTCGTTTGACCTTGCCACGCACCTGAGTTGACCATTGTGACCCCCCGGTACTGCGACGCGCCTATGGTGTGCACGTGCCCGCAGTGAAGAATGTCGGGTATGCTGTCGATGACGAAGTGATCGGTACTCTCGGGGGCTATAGAAACCCGATTCCCGTATACTGGGGAAAGATGTCGTCTCTTAAGCATCTCCCTCATCGCGCTATCCGGGTTGCCGTAAGAGCAACCCGGAATGGCAGCGATGATGTCATCCAAGGCCCTGCCGTGATATATGAGTATTTTTACGCCACATAGCTCAATCAACGCGGGGTTTCCGATACACGTGACGTTGTTACTAAAGCTTTTTGCGTAATCGCTCGAAAGCGCGGGTTGCGGCTCTGCTTGGCGTACCGCATCGTGGTTTCCAGGTGCGACTATGATGGAGATGTTCGACGGCAACATTTCAAACAGGGACGCTGCAGCAGCATATTGGTCGTCGATATCGTCGATAGCTAACTCGTCCTCCTGATTTGGAAACACCCCGATGCCATCCACGACGTCACCAGCCACGATCACGTAGGCAATTTTTTGCGCCCTTTCGTCTTCGCTCGACGCTATCCACTCGGCAAAATCCTTCCACGCACTCGTCAAGAAGGTGTTGCTGCCAATGTGAATGTCTGAGGTCAGCGCTACGTGCACATCGTTTTCTGCGTGCATAGGTTGGTGCTGCGGAGGGATGTCGGGCCACGTAATGCTGTCGATAAACAGTACTTTTCCGTCCGATGCAAGAGAGCCAGTGATGCCAACTACCTCGTCCAGCACCACTTGCAGAGCAGCGTCATAGGCACCTTTGTTTTTTAACGCAATGCCGCTGAAGTATCCTGTGGGGTCCTCAAGCTCAAGCACTCGATGGCCGTTTGGCGTGTCGCGCGTCTCGTTCACCAGGCCGATGATGGAGATTTTTCCGCCCGTCCCGCGCTCATCGTCGAACCACCCTTCGCGCCCTCGGTTACAATAGGTCAAGCTCTCTATGGGTCGGGAGTTCACCCGCTTTCTTATGATTTCGCTGAGGCGATCATACCTATTTCTGAAATAACGCACGAATTCCTCGTATGTGCCAACACACGTGGAACTCTCAGTAATGTCAGCAAGAACTGTCATCGGCCGTGGTTTCCGACGAGGTTCGGCATGCCCATTTGCCACGTCCGTTTGGCCTACTTCGGTCGTTGCCATTACGTCGGCGGATTCATCGTCGGTTTGAGGAAGAAAAGCTAACGATCTCACAACTTTTTTCTGAGAGTTAAACGATTCTTTTGCCGCCGTGACCTGAGACTGACCGATGACGACGACAGATTCATCAACGTGTTTCAAAATCTCATTGACCAGGTCTAAGGGCATGTCAGTCTCTTGAAGCGTCACCACGGCTTCTTGCGTGATGAGGAAGCCGCTTTCAGTGAGTTTTTGAATTATGTCGGTTCGGATCATTGGAGTGTGATTTGTGGGACCTTTGTGCAAGATTGTGAACGAGCACGAACGTGGCGAAATCCGTGCTCCTCCTGCTTGTTCTTCACGCTGGAAGCTGCCTGCGTGAGCGTTAATAGCGCTGGCCCCCAAGCGCGTTTCGGCAGATTATATAAAGCGTCAATTATAACTATGGTCATGTCGTCAGCCAGCGTGGTACCGCATTTTACACTTGCTTGGCAGAAATACATGCAGGATCAACCCAGAGAACGTGCAGAGAAATTCTGGAAGACTGATAATTATTGGTTAGCGCTTCTCCGTGATATATTAGTTGCACTGTTAGTTGTCGCCGTTGTGATATCGATCGTTTGGGCGTACACAGGGTCTGTCACCCCTCTCGTAGCTGTCGAATCAGGCAGCATGGAGCCCCACATAAATATTGGCGACGTCGTGCTTACGCGAGTGACGGATAGAACGCAAATCGTCACTTACAATGAGGGAAGAGCCACTAATTATCAGAGCTTCGGCAACTATGGCGATGTCATTGTCTACAGGCCAAATGGCGATCCGAATGCGACGCCAATCATCCATCGAGCAATGTATTGGGTAAATGCCGGAGACCGTCTGCCAGACTCAACTCAAACGGCTCCTAACGCCGGATACATCACGAAAGGCGACAACAACCAGGAGTATGATCAACCGCTACTCTTAGGTGGAACGCCACCCTTAGAACCGGTCAAGCTCGAGTGGATAGTCGGCGTGGCACAACAGCCCGCTATACCATGGCTTGGAGAGTTACGACTCGCTCTGCCGAGCGTGGTTCTGGTCTCCGATGAATACTGCTGCACGCAGAGCTTCGCCGCGATCGATACCTTCCACAGTGTCGCCTGCGTATCACTAGCCAACGTTAGCTTCGCAACGGGTGCAAAACTCTCGCTGAGGCCTTTTTAGCCATAATTAGATACGTTTATATCGTACATTTCGACATAAGCTTGGCTATGCCGCCATTTCTTACGATTGACGATCTCGACACGCACGGGCGAGTGGTTCTTGTGCGCGTTGACTTGAATTCACCAATCGGCCCCAACGGAGAGATTCTAGATGACGTACGTTTTCGCGGCCACGTCCCGACGATTGCAGCTTTGGAAGATGCTAAGACCGTGCTGCTCGCACATCAGTCACGGCCCGGAAAGCGAGATTTCACCACAATGGAGCAGCATGCCGAAAAGCTCTCCTCGCTCATTGGCAAGGACGTAACGTATGTCGACGATATTTACGGACGCAATGTGCGACAATTCGTGAAAGAAATGGGGATCGGAGACGTGGTGCTCCTCGAAAACGTCCGTTTTAGCTCCGAAGAAATGCTCACCGCCCCCGTTGAAGATCTCACGAAGACGCATCTCGTCACGCAATTGTCCCTGCTTTGCGATCTGTACCTCAACGACGCATTTGGCACAGCCCACCGCGCCCAAACGTCAATCGTGGCTTTTCCGCGCACCTTGACGTCAGGCGCTGGCAAACTGATGGAACGAGAGGTGGACATGCTGACAAAGGCGCTTACAACTTCCCCGCGGCCGCGATTGTTCATGCTTGGAGGGACGAAAGCAGACGACAGCATCAAAGTTATCGAGCACGTTCTTTCAAAAGGCAGCGTGGACAAGGTGCTCGTCACAGGGCTAGTGGCAAACATTTTTTTGGCGGCATCAGGAGTCGACATAGGACCCCCAAGCCTCGATTACATAAAGTCGTCGGGATACGGAAACTATCTCGAAATATGCAAGCGATTGCTTGACAAGTACGACAGCAAAATTGTGACCCCTCTCGATGTCGCGCTAAATGATAACGGCAAGCGTCTTGAGACGCCAATTTCAGCGCTACCAAAGGCCTATCTAATTCACGATATTGGCATAGAGACGATTGTAGCGTATTCAGCTGAGCTCAAAGCTGCAGGAACCGTGGTAATAAATGGGCCCGCCGGAGTCTTCGAACAAAAAGCATTTGCACTTGGCACCAATGAAACACTCCAAGCGGCGGCTCAAGCAAAGTTCTCGATTTTGGGTGGGGGGCACATCGCGGCTGCAGCACGGAACATTGGCGTTGACAAACACATCACTCACGTTTCGACCGGAGGTAAAGCTTGCATAGATTTCTTAGCCGGGGACATCTTGCCCGGGGTCCAGGCGCTTATCGACGCAAAAGACCGCCAAGAGGCATGTTAGCGTCCGCTCGTCAGCCCAATTCCTTTGTGGCCGCTCACTGAAAACGTATAAGTAGCGGGGAGCATATACAAAAAAGCGCTTTTACGCGCCTCGGTGGCTCAGCCTGGAAGAGCGATTGACTTGTAACTGGGACGCAACAATGCGCCTAATGCACCGATATGTGGGAACACATACATTGCCGAGCAAGTTATCAATAGGCCGGGGGTTCAAATCCCTCCCGAGGCTTTTTTCCTTAGCGCTCAGTGATGGAAGCACCTGAAGATGCACATTCAGAACGCGCAGGCGTGTACGTACGTGCATCCTCGATCTTAGAGACGCCCAAGGTGATGCAAAAAGATGATGTCTATAACAACGCTGACTCTCCCCGAGGCGTGGTACAAAGCAGTCAGGCACATCATGGAATTTGGCAACGTCGTCGACACGGAGTACGGACTTAAAGCGCGCCAAATTCTCATGGGCATGATCGAAATCGACAAGCCTAGTTTTGGTTGGCACAAAGGTGATGCGTTTTGTACGAAAGCACGAGTGGAGGAGTACAAGAAGCAGTTCGATCGCGCCTATCTGCATCAACACAACTTTGAGTACACGTATCTAGAACGACTGATTGAAGGCCACGGAATCGATCAGCTGTCCTGGATACGGGACCAGCTTCTGAAGAAACGGGTTGGATCCAAGCGCATTCAGGCAATCACGTGGATTCCTCAAATTGATTGTCTTAAAGACGAAGACCAGCCTTGTTTTCAACGAATTTGGGTGTACCTCCACCCTAATGAAAGGCTTGATGTCCATATTATGTATCGCAGCTGGGACGTTTTTCAAGCGTATGAAGCTAACATCAACGCGTTTCTCTCATTAATCAAGAAAGAGATGTTGGAGCCTACAGGATTGAAGTTGGGGACTTTGTGCACGGTTGGCAATTCAATGCATATTTATGATTACAATTGGGACGAAGCTCACGCACTGCTCGGGAAGTACAAGAAATAGCGAGCTAAATCATTAAAATTTGACAAAGATCAACTTTTATTTATCTACGAGCGTTGAATTCTTTTAAACGAAGCAATATTATTATTTAGCGAATATTTTTTTTAATATTATAGCAAAATATTTATGAAAAAATGAGCTTTTTAGCCATAAGACTATATCCAAGAACAAGCGACCAAAACATTTTAAGCGAAAGAAATCTGTAATCGCCACTTAACAGATTGTCCGTCACCACCGCTATCGCCAGACCGAAAGAACACGGAGTGAATCATGACGCTAGTTGATCGCGCAAAGCAAGGAATTATCACTGATGAGATGAAGGTTGTCGCCTCTGCTGAGGGAGTCACGCCAGAGTTTATCTGTCGCGGAATTGCGAATGGACGGATCGTACTTCCAGTAAGCCCGTATCGGGACACTAAGCCCATCGGTATTGGCAAGGGGCTTAAAACGAAGGTTAATGCTTCTGTGGGGACGTCGTCAGACATAGCTGATGTCGATCTCGAAGTCGCAAAGACAAAAGTCGCTGAGGCTGCTGGCGCCGACTCCATAATGGAGCTTTCGACCGCTGGCGACTTCTATGAAATCAGACGCAAGGTTATCCAAGCAACTTCCCTCTCCGTCGGAAGCGTACCGCTTTATCAAGCGTTTATTGAAGCAGCACGCGATTCCGGCTCAATAGTTGATATGCGAGAGGATGATCTCTTTAGAGTTACCGAAGAACAAGCAAAACTCGGCACCAACTTTATGGCAATTCACACGGGGATAAACTGGACTACACTCCAAAGACTCAAGGCTCAGGGACGGCACGCCGGCCTCTGCTCAAGAGGGGGGGCCTTTATGTCGGCCTGGATGGCACACAACGAGAAAGAAAACCCGTTGTTTAGCGAATTTGATTACCTCCTGGAAATCCTCAAGCGACACGAGGTCACTCTCAGCATGGGAAACGGCATGCGCGCGGGCGCTGTGCACGATTCTACTGATAGGGCACAGATTCAAGAGCTAATCATAAATGCCGAGCTCTCTGATAAAGCACATGACTTTGGCGTGCAAACGATAGTAGAAGGACCAGGACACATACCGGTCGACGAGATTCAAGCCAACGTTGTGTTGCAGAAGCGCTTAACGGGCGAGAAGCCCTTCTACATGCTCGGACCTCTCGTGACGGACGTCGCGCCTGGCTACGACAATATCGTGGCGGCGATTGGCGCGGCTCTTTCGTCTTCATATGGCGCTGATTTCATCTGTTATGTCACTCCCGCAGAGCACCTTGCGCTTCCATATCCGGAAGACGTGCACCTCGGGGTAGTGTCAGCGCGTATTGCGGCTCACGTTGGAGACATGATTAAGCTTGGCGACCGGGATGATGACCTTAAGATGGCAGAAGCGCGCAACGAACTCGATTGGGCAAAACAATTTAAGGTTGCTTTAGATCCACAGAAGGCAATGCAGGTACGGAAAGAACGAACGCCCTCAGATGCAAACACCTGCACTATGTGTGGCGAGTTCTGTGCCTATAAAATCGTCAAGCAGTACTTTGAACTCTGATAACAAACCGCCGCAAGCCTCTCATCGCCATTTTACAGCTGTGATCAGGATAGATTTGCGAGACAAAGTATGGCGGGTCTGCGTTGGTAGTAAGTGGATTAGCGGTAAGCACGAAACCTCGCAGGCGTTCGCAGGCCGCCAGGGCAGTTACAGTAACTGGAGATATCTAAGCCCTTCGACGACGCCTAAGCCGTACGGTTGCTTGGCAACGTAACTTGCGGCAGCTTGTGCCTTAGGATCTGCGTTGCCGACGGCAATTCCCGTACCAGCCATCTCCAACATTGTTACGTCATTTTCTCCATCGCCGAACGCTGCAAATTTGTCGAGGGGAATGTCGAATAGTTCCGCAACTTTAGCCAAGCCGACGCCCTTATTGACGTGCGCGTCCTTGATGTGGAGGGCGAACCCCGAATCAACGACGGTAACGTCGTTACAGCACTGTGCGACTAGCTTGCGAAACAATTCTATGTCTGAGACCGACAAGGTGTCCCTGCTGTAGGCAATCTCGGTGACGCGTTCTCCAGAGTTGATTTTTTTAAGCGCCAGCACACCGCTACCTTCGATTTCTCGGGCTGCTCGGCGACATGCATCAATATTGCCGCTGACAATCTTTGATTTGCCGTCAGTAACGATCCCTCCGTTTTCAGCTATCACGGCTGAGATGTTGCCGATTGTGACCGCTAGCGCAGTAGCAAAACACAAAATGTTGCCCGTCGCTAAAACAACAGGGACGGTTAGCTGTCGAATGGATTCAACGGCGGCCAGCTCCAGTGAGCGGTCGCGAAAGGTTAACGTGCCGTCGATATCAAATGCTACAGCTTTGATCAAGGTCACGGTCAACGGTGGCTAAGGACAACAGCGAAACGCTTGAGCTTGTGCTCGTTTAGTCGCGTATTCCTTCAGTCTCCACCGAAAATATCGCTTCACCTTCAGCTAGGTTCGGAGAGTCTACAAGGCGTGCTATGCGTTTGCCTCCTTTCGATTTTCTCAAATACAACCTGAAAGTCGCAGTGTGCCCCAATATGTGGCCACCGATCGGGCGGGTTGGATCGCCGAAAAAGGCGTCAGGTTTTGCCTGCACTTGATTAGTGACGAGCACGACTGCATTATTCAACGTTCCAAAACGCATAAGGTCGTGCAGGTGCTTGTTCAGCTTTTGCTGCCTGTCTGCAAGCGTACCTCTCCCAACATATTCAGCTCTAAAATGGGCAGTTAGCGAGTCTACGATAAGAAGTCTTACGGGACGCTCAGTCGCCTTAAGTTGTTCTGATAGCTCGCTTGCCGCTTCGACGAGCAGTATTTGATGATTGGAATTATGTGCTCTCGCGACGTGGATGTTTCTCAGTACGCCATCGAGATCGAGTTCGAGACCTGCAGCGATCTGACTGATGCGCTCCGGTCGAAAGGTATTCTCGGTGTCAATTAGTATGCACGATCCGTCAAGGCCGCCGCTTTCACGCGCGAGCTGAACGTTCACCGCAAGCTGATGCGCAACTTGCGTCTTCCCTGAGCCGAATTCTCCGTAAAGCTCGGTAATTGCTTGGGTCTCCACACCCCCGCCAAGCAACTCGTCAAAAGCCTTGCTCCCGGTCGTTAGTTTGCCTACGTGTCGCCTTCTTTCAAGAATGACGTCGCCCGTCTCAAAACCGCCAATGTCTGCAGCTTGGCGCGCCGCTATTATGATCTTGGAGGCGGTAGCCTCACCGAGATCCGCCGCGTTTGATAACTCTGAAGGGGATGCTACGGCAACTGATTCCACTGAGTTAAAACCAGCTTCTTTTAACTTTTCTGCGGTAGCAGGGCCTACGCCTGGCAGGTCTTCTATGCCAAAACCATCAATTTCTTCTACCTCTTCCATCTACTCAACCCCCCCTTTTTTCGCAACCTGTGAAGTCGTGAACGCTAATCACTTGTTGCCCTCTAAAGACTTTTGAATGCAGAGCGAAAGTGTTGTCGTATTTCTGTCCATCAAATGAATCATTGAAGCTCACTGAGCCTTCGCTTGATTGTCTCGAGCTTTCGCAAAGCCACGTCCTGGGGCGGTTTTGATATGCTTTTCGCCTCAAACTTGTCGTTCGTTTTGGTACCGACAACTATAACCTCATCCCCGACGACGAGCGCGAGATTGTCGAATGCTTTGTCAAAAGTCACGTAGTCGACCCCATTGTCGACACATACGGCCATAGCTGATGATATTACAGTCCCGGTAATGCCAGCATCAGCACCTTCTTGCAGGACCTCGTGCTCTTTTTGGGCGCGCCCGCTCTTATTCGCTAAGCAAAGGCCGCTTCTCCAGTCTACACTCAGTTCGAGCTGATTGTTGAGCCCATTTTTCGGCATGCAATCGCGCAGTGTGATTTGGCTCTGTGTATCCTCTTCGGAGATCGCTAGCGCTTTGTCGCCCCAAAGGGCGACTCGTATTTTACCAGTCTCGTCGCTCACCGCTACGTTTCTGACTTTTCCTGCGCTGCCGTTATTTCTCGTGAATTCGCGGAGCGCGCCAACTTCTTCGATGATTCCTGCGACGGTACATGGGATTTCCACCTGGACGTCCCGGATAGGAATGATCTTCTCAACAAACTCAATATGCCCCGTCCCTTTTTGGAGGGATCCCCGATTGCCTACGTGCACTTCGAGCCGTCCGTACCGCTCGCGGGTATACCCGTTCTTGATGTCGAGCACGTCTCCCGAAACAAAATCAGCCACATTCTCAGCAATATCGTCCCAAAGCGTCACGCGCACTCTTCCCGTTTCGTCGCCTATCGTCACGTTTGTGACCTTTCCAACGGAACCATCGCGCTTAGAAAAAGTACGCACCGGGTCAACCTCGAGTATAACCCCGCTTACGTCAACCCCGTTTAGCCCTGCGATGAGCCCGGCGATACCCTCAGGGTCCTTAGGAAGCTCCATTTCGGTTTTAGCGACCGATTCATCGACCTCAATTTCCCGCGCATTTACTTCTATGCCATATGGCCCATCCCTCGCGACTCCGGCAATCTTCAGAGTCTGCCCAATTTGAAGCTCTTCGACGTGTTGTGCGAGGTCATTCCACAAAACTACGCGAATTGAACCCGTTGCGTCCGACACGACAAGATTGGCGACGTATCCTACATCGCCGTCGCGGGAGAACTCTCGTGTCGGTGAGACGCGCGTAAGCTTGCCAACAAATGCGACAGTTCTCGTTTGTCCATCAATTTGTGCGATCTGCACGACCGTGTCGATACCGAGCTCGTGGGCGACGAGCAGGGCCGCCGTCTTCTCGTCACACAAGCCCGACATGTCCTTCACCTTCTGCTGCACCCTTGCCGCGAACTCCTCTCTTGAGATTGTAGTGGTGAGGCGCTCGTAGATGCTCGCCAGGTCGTCGGAGAGAGCGTCCATATTTCCTTGCACTTACCGTAGTACACGCCCCTATCTTAATAACTTTGTCAAACAAGATACCGGCGCGTAGGAAGCCCAACAAGACAGTGGCAGGTAAGAAGCCCCGTTGTTAGAACAGGGCACCATGGTCGCACGGTTGCCGTGCGCGCAACCTTTTTCCGCGATGAAATATTTTTTATACTTTCTTCGCGTGTTATGAGAGCGGCCTACGCGTTGTTTTTTGTGTAGGAGGCAAATCGAGCATGGGGCAGACCATTTCCGAGAAGATATTCTCGAAATCTGTGGGAAGAGCCGTGAAAGCGGGCGACTTTGTCGAAGCTGCAATAGATGTCGCTATGATTCATGATATTACGGGACCTCTTGCAGTAAAAACCCTCTACGAGATAACCGACCGGGTATGGGACCCTACCAAAGTAATCATGCTGTTTGACCACCAGGTACCTGCTGACTCGATCGACGCCGCAGTCAACCACTTAGAGCTTCGGAAGTTTGCAAAAAGACAGGGGATCCTCAACTATGATGTGCAAGAGGGGGTGTGCCACCAGGTCATGGTCGAAAAGGGGCACGTGCTTCCAGGGGAACTCGTCATCGGTGCAGACTCACATACCTGCACGTACGGGGCCTTAGGAGCGTTTGCGACCGGTGTTGGCTCAACCGATATGGGGGTGGCCCTTGCTTCGGGAAAGCTCTGGTTCAAAGTGCCAGAGACCCTCGCGTTTGATATTAATGGAAAACTTGGACGGCGTGTGTCTGCCAAAGATCTGATACTCACTATCGTTGGCGACATCGGCATAAACGGCGCCACATACCAGGCGTGTGAGTTTCGCGGAGACACTGTCAAGCACATGGACATCGCAGATAGGATGACCGTGTGCAACATGGCAATCGAGATGGGTGGAAAAACGGGGATAATCGCCCCCGACGAAACGACAGCCACATTCTTAGAAGAACGAGCAATCGGCGGAGACTTTACCCTGCGCTCAGACGATGATGCGATAAAAAATGTGCGACGCTATGCTGCGACTGAGATGGTGCCGATGGTCGCTAAGCCCCACCGAGTCGACAACGTAGTCCCTGTCACGGACGTCGCAGGGCAGCATATAGATCAGGTCTTTATTGGTTCGTGCACAAATGGTCGGTACGAAGATCTAAAAGCAGCTGCGGAGTTATTGGAAGGCGAGACAGTGGCACGTGGAGTCCGGTTGATCATCATTCCGGCTTCAAGGACCGAGTACCAGAAAGCGCTTAAAACGGGCCTTATGGATACCTTTACCGACAGTGGCGCGCTCGTAGAGGCCCCGTGTTGTGGGCCGTGTATGGGGGGGTCATTTGGGATACTGGGTCCCGGCGAGGTGGGTCTAAGCACTTCAAACAGAAACTTCGTGGGAAGACAGGGAAGCCCTGGGGCTTCAGTGTACCTCTGTTCACCGGCGACGGCTGCAGCGTCCGCGATCGACGGCGTAATAACCGATCCGAGGTCGCATTAGGAGTGGAACATGACACGACCAAAAGGGGGTATTACGGGCAGGGCTTGGAAGTTTGGCGATAACATCGACACAGATGCCATCGTTCCAGGCAAGTATCTCGTGCTCAACTCGTCACAAGATCTCGCAAAGCACGCGTTCGAAAACGTCCGCCCCGACTTTGCTCACCAAGTCACCAAAGGCGACATTATCGTCGCTGGGGAGAACTTTGGCTGTGGCTCCTCAAGAGAGCACGCGCCTTTAGCTTTAAAAGATAACGTCAGCATCGTGATTGCGCGTTCGTTCGCACGGATCTTTTTTCGAAATGCCATAAACATCGGACTACCTGTCGTCGAATGCGACACAACCGAAATCGAGGACGGAGATATTCTGCACGTCGATTTGGAAAAGGGCAGCATCTACGATGAGACTAGGAAAAAGGAGTACGCGATAACGCCTTTTCCGCCGTTTATAAAGAGAATCATAGAAGCCGGGGGACTCGTCGAATACGTAAAAAGCGGCACGCAGCTTGAAAAGCGTGAGCGCCGCGAAACTGAGACAGAGTTGTCGTGGTGACCTATTTTACTCCTTCCTAAACACTTATGGTGAAGCCAAAATGAAGACGTACAAAATCCCGATAATCGCTGGAGACGGCGTCGGACCAGAGGTCATCGCCGAAGGGAAAAGGACTCTCGAAGCAGCCGGCCGCATTTACGGGTTCGATATCGAGTGGAAAGAGTACCCGCACGGAGCAGAGCATTACCTCGCAACGGGAGAGCTTTTGTCAGAGGGTGCACTCAAAGAGCTGAGCGGCTATCGCGCTATTTACCTCGGTTCGGTCGGCGACGCTCGCGTCCCCCCTGGGATCCTCGAGCGCGGAATACTCTTCGCACTGAGGTTCTACTTCGATCAATACATAAATCTCCGTCCTATCAGGCTGCTAGAGGGTGTAGAAACACCAATTCGAGGCAAGGGCCCTGACGATATTGATTATGTGGTAGTGCGCGAGAATTCTGAAGACCTCTACGTGGGGGTGGGGGGCCGTGTCAAGAAAGGCAGCGCCCACCGCGATGCAGATGTGATACGTAACCTATACAGCGTAAAGTTCGGCCTTGACATCAACTCTGATAGCGACGAAATAGCCTATCAGCTGGGGCTAATATCAGCTGAGGGCACCAAGCGCGTGATGCGGTACGCTTTTGAGCTAGCAACTCGAAGGGGGGAGCACGTATCGAGCGTCGACAAGATGAATGCGATGACGGACATTTATGGCTTCTGGCGTCAAATATTCACCGAAATGGCCGCGCGTTATCCACACGTTAAGACAGATTTTAACCTCGTCGATGCAATGACAATGTGGCTAGTGAAGAATCCTGAATGGTTTGACGTCGTTGTAGCTCCGAACTTGTTCGGCGATATCATAACAGATCTAGGGGCTATGGTGCAAGGGGGGCTAGGGCTTGCTCCGGGCGGCAACATAAACCCAGAAGGAACGTCAATGTTTGAACCGATTCACGGATCGGCGCCAAAGTATAAGGGACTCAATAAGGTCAACCCGATTGCTACGATTTGGGCAGGGGCAATGCTCCTTGAGAGTCTTGGTGAGATACAAGCTGCAAACGGTGTTATGAACGCTATTCAACGCAACCTGCGCGGACGTAAAGTGCGCACGTTTGACCTTGGAGGCACCTCGACCACCTCAGAAGTCGGTAGTGATATAGCGAGATACGTCGAAGGGGCCCAATCCTCAGATTGAATACCGATTTATACCCTTAACCACATAGAGATACGCGAGTCCTGGTGGGGTAGTGGATATCCTATGAGCCTGCGGAGCTCAAGACTCGGGTTCAAATCCCGGCCGGGACGCTCTGTTTTTGCGCGAAAAACATATCTTGGAGCGCAGAGCAACATTGCGAAGGTGCCAGCCTTGAACGGAGTAAGCTACTGCACGCCTATAAGGCCACGCCTAGGTCTTTCCATCCGGTGGGAAGTGCATGTTAAAACTGTAGCCAAAGGCTTCTAAACCGAGTCTCTGGTAGAACTCATGGCTACCCTCTCTGTGCACGCTGCTTGAGAGAATCACCCGAAAACACCCCTGAGCTCGTGCAAGATCTATTGCGTGTCGCATCAATGTTGCACCAATGCTCGACTTTCTAGCTCGTTCATCTACCACGACGTTCTCAATAACTCCCCAAGGCCTACCACCGTGTGACAGGTTTGGGATTATTGAGATCGCTATAGTTCCGACAACAGCCCCAGCTGATTCGGCAACAAACACATAGCTGTCCGGGCTTCGCTTGATTTCCGAAAATGCATCATAATGTGCGGAGAGCAGCTCTGTTCTGTTCTCTGAAGCTTGATCCGTGTTTGAGAAGAGTTGGGCGTACAGCTCCAAAATACATTGCAAATCGTCTAAGGTTGCCTCTCTCACTACTAGCTTATCGCGTTGTGACCGCTGAGTGAATTCCAAATTTGTATACCCCGCTGCGAGTTACGGAACTTTAAGTGCCGAATTCGTGCAACCTGCGATTACACACCAAACGGGGCATATATTTGGACGAGCCGGGAGACACTGTGCTGCCGATTGCACTGGCTACGCTTTGCTCTGTCTATTTGCATCCCGAATTGCTTGCCTTATTATGTCCGTTTCTTCAGAGCGAAACACTAAACAGTCACGAGCCTCATAGCTGATACCCCGCACGATAACGATCGGGGTACCCCCCGCGCCCTCCCCCATCATCAGGTTGGCCAGACCGGCTACTTCATCACCAACACCTTCATTGGTTATTTCTAGCGCTTTCCCTTCAAGGTCTTTCACGCCGCGCCAGTCCTTCATCGCCGCAATTCCAGCAAACCCTATGCCGACGCCGGTTTGTCCTTCGCGAAAAGATCTACCGCAAGTATCAGTGATTATCACAGCCACGTTTTTGCCGAATCGGTCTTTTATTCGATCGCGCAGCTGACGTGCATTTTCAGAGGGGTCATCTGGAAGGAGCAAAACAAAACCTTCGGCCACATTTGAGCGATCCAACCCCGCATTGACACAGACCTGACCAAACTTGCTCACAACAAGAAAGAACGGTGTCTCGATCAGGATCTCAGCAGTTTCGCCGAGCACGGCTTCGATGAAGCGGGGATCCTCGTGAAGTCGTTCAGCAATTCTACAAGCCCGCTCACTGGGGGAGAAAGTTTCCAAACTCTTCATCAAACCTTCAGCCTTTGAGATAATCGTTGAGGCAATGACAACGACATCCCCATCGCGAAGGTCAGCGTCCAGCAAAAAATCTGTCATGTCGTCGCCACCTTGCACTCGAGGGACATTGTCGACCGTAAATGCTTCAATTCTCATGCGAATCGCACGCGGCTTGCACTCATTGACAGTACCCAGAAGGAATATTTATCGTCTAAATGGCTTATACCCCGATGTGACGGCGCATGATGAGAGTTACCCCCACCGAGTACAAGATGAAGAGAAGACCTGTCTGATGCCGTCAATCCGCTTCAGCCTAAATCGCTTACTCGATAGAAATAAGCTTCTTGTCAGCGATTCCAATCTTTGGCAGGTGAACTTCGAGCACGCCATTGAAGAAGCTTGCGCGAGCGGCAGCATCATCGATGTTCGTAGGGAGCTTGATTGAGCGGTAATATTCGCGAGGCGCGCGTTCTCTTATGAGGTGTTCATCATCCTCATATTTTGAAGCTCGTTCCGCCGTGATTTCCACCATGTCGCTGCTGCCTTCAAGCCTGACGTCGTCCTTGCTAACTCCTGGAAGATCAACCAAAATAACGATTTCCCCAGGGAGGTCGATGAGGTCGACGGGCGGCGTTGAGGTCATTGGGCCTACGTACTCGTCGTGGTCATCCTCCAAGAGCCCATCCATCCTGCTACGGATATTGCTCAACGGGCTTATTTCCTTCCAAGACATGTCAACTTCTCCGCACTTCTTTTCTCGGTGCAGATATAAAACAATATGCTATTTGTGCTGTCAGTCACGCATTAAGCGGCATTTCTGACTGAACTTGTGCCAGCACAGCATCTTTAGGGGGCAATTGGAAAATAACCAAGATGCAATATTAGCGCAATTCGAGCGCGTAATGATCTTTTTTGCCGCGCCACAAGTCAGACCAAAAAGACTTTATTGCTTCAGCTTGTTTAAAAAGTGACGTCTCGCTCGAGCGATTTTTGAGGTGCTAAGGCGGCCGAATTTTCACGAGCCGTTGGAGGATCAAAAGGGATCGTCTTGAGACAACAGGAGACGGTATAGGCGAAAAAGCAAAATTTATTGCATAGCAAATCTCGTAGAAGAACTCAAACTATTTTGGAGGTGAAAAATGGTCAGTAAGAAGCTCTTTTCTGCTGTAGTGGCAACCGCGATGATCCTTTCAATCGTTGGAGGGTCGAGTGTCGCTTTCGCACAAGCGACGACCACTTCGACCAGTACGATCACTCAGACGGCAGTTAATACCGCAGACTTGTCAACGTTAGTGACTTTCCTCAAGCAAGCCAACCTGACGGAGGTGCTGAACAACACGACGGCAAAGTACACTGTTCTCGCACCGACCAACGCTGCTTTCGAAAAGCTCAACAACACGACGATCGCCGACTTGAAGAATGACACGCCGGCGCTTACACAGATTCTGCTAAACCACGTCATAAACGGCACAGTCAACTTTACGAAGAGTGGCAATGTCACGACGCTCGCAGGAAACTCGATCTCATACACTGTCAACGGCACCCAGGTGACGTTCAGCAACGGCGCGACTATAACGCAAGCGAACATTAACGCATCGAACGGCGTCATTGACGAGATCAGCAGCGTATTAGTGCCGCCGGCGAACGCGACGACTACGACGGCTTCAGCAACAGCGAGCGGAGGATTCCTTGGCTTGCCGGGCTTTGAGGCGGTGTACGGTGTAGTGGGATTGTTGGCCGTTGCGTACTTGGTGATGCGACGCAGGCAGTAACAACCTGTACTCTATTTGTAGTGAGTCTAGCACTTGGCTGGACTCGCACTTTATTCTTTTTTTCTGATTCCACGAAACATAGTCAGCCCGGGTTAACTTGCTGATTGTGAAGCATTGTACGCGGTAGCAGGACTGTTTGCTTAGTAAGTTGCGCCTAGAAACGCGAGAGGCAAGGTTTAAGGCGCATGTGAAATCATGATTCTACGAAAGCTTGGTCTATATTGGAGGTGAAAAATGGTCAGTACGAAGCTTTTTTCTGCTGTAGTGGCAATCGCAGTGATTCTCTCTATCGTCGGAGCGTCGAGTATAGCTTTCGCGCAAACGCAGACGAGCACGGCGACGGCGAACGCGACTAAAACGGCGACGGCGAACGCGACTAAAACGGCGACGACAGGGGCGGCGACGGCGTCAGCCACGGCGAGCGGAGGGTTCCTTGGCTTGCCCGGATTTGAGGCGGTGTACGGAGTAGCAGGCCTGTTGGTTGTTGCGTATTTGGTGATGCTGCGCAGGAAGTAACGCTCTAGGCACAATCCGTGTGAGTCTAGCTCTTTGCTGGACTCGCCTTTATTTTTTCTTCCATTATTCGAGAGACGGCTCAGTGCCGACCACGGGTGGGGGCCTTGGCTTGCCGGGCTTTGAGGCGGTGTACGGTGTAGTGGGATTGTTGGCCGTTGCGTACTTGGTGATGCGGCGCAGCTAGTGGATAAAAAGCAAAGTTTATTGCCTATGTGAAGTCATAAATTAAAGGAAGCTTAAGTCAATTTTAGAGGTGAAAAATGGTCAGTAAGAAGCTCTTTTCTGCTATGGTGGCGGCCTTAGTGATTCTCTCTGTCGTCGGAGCGTCGAGTATAGCTTTCGCGCAAACGCAGACCACGACTGCGACAGCTAAACCTACCCAGACCATAGCACAAATTGCAGAGAACAACAAGAACTTGACAACGCTTGTAAGCCTGCTGAAGAAGGCAAACCTTACCGACGTGTTGAGCGGTCCGGGGAACTTCACAGTCTTCGCACCAGACAACGCTGCTTTTGCCAAGGTTAACGCATCCACTCTCGCAGATTTGCAAAATAACTCAACGGCGCTAACGAACTTGTTGCTTTATCACGTCATCCCCGCGAAGCTGCTCGAGAACAACTTTACCGGTAGTGGTACCCTCACGACAGTGAACGGTTTGTCCTTACCCTACTCGGTAAACGGCACCACATTAAAGGTTGACAACGCGACGGTAACCAAAGCGGATATTAATGCGACAAACGGCGTAATTGACCTCATCAATGGTGTGTTGATACCGCCGTCCTCAACGACGACTGCGACGGCGTCACCAACAGCGAGCGGAGGGTTCCTTGGCTTGCCCGGATTTGAGGCGGTGTACGGAGTGGCAGGCCTGTTGGTTGTTGCGTATTTGGTGCTGCGGCGTAGGCAGTAAGCTTCTTAGCCACATACGCAGCTGAGTCTAGCACTTAGCTGGACTTGCCGCTTTATTTCTTTTATCCTAGAGCTTGGCGAGCACAGATTGCGCGGCCACCAATGCTATTTGCGTGGTGCTCGTCACTGTTGATCCTGAATCCATTTATAAAGGTGCTGTAAGCCCGTTTTCATATCGATTTTAGGCTCCCAGCCAAACGAGGCAAAAAGCGATACGTCAGCCTGCGTTGACTCAATGTCGCCTTCCCAGGACTTGCCGCCAGTGCGATAGACATCGGGACCCAGGCCCATCAACTTGCAGATACGTTCGGCAATCTCGTTGACGGTGGTGGCGCTCCCGCTGCCGATGTTGTACGCGTCGCCAGGGATCCCTTTATCATAAGCAAGTACGAAGGCGTCAATCACGTCATCTATATACACGTAATCTTTCTTCTGGAGTCCTGTGCCGAGGATTTCAAGGGCGCTACCGTCCCTCTGCAGCTTCCTTATAAGGTCATACATGACGCCTTTGGCATTGCCTGGCCCATAGACATTATAAAGACGAAGAGAAATCGTAGGCAGTCCCAAGATGCCGTTAAACGCAGAACAATAAAGCTCACCAGCGGCTTTGGAAGCACCGTAAAAGGATACAGGACGTAGAGGATGACCTTCTGCAGTCGGCACGGAAGCGGTTCCGTAGACGGTGCTCGTCGAGGCATAAATGAACCGAGCGTCCGAGGCGCAAGACAAGACGTTGAACGTGCCGCGCGCGTTGACGCGGAAGTCGTAAGCCGGATCGCGCGTCGAATCAGGCACCTTGGTTTGCGCTGCGAGATGAAAGATGCCGTCAGGTTTGACGATACTCGCCTGGAGTCTCTCCAAATCGAGGATATCCCCTTCTATAAACTCAAAATTTGGGTGAGCGTACTGTGGTTGGACTAGGTCGTAGCCAGTGACGATGTGTCCGTTACTAAGGAGACGACCGACCAAGTGGGTACCGATAAACCCGCTGCAACCCGTTACAAAAAACTCTAGACTGCGTTCGTGTGCTTCGGCCTCCGCATCAAGAATCAAAAGCTCCTCTAGGCTCATCTCTCACCAGACCGGATAATTCGATTTCCTCGCTCTAACATCAGCAGCCCTTGGTCAGTTGCTTACCTGCTTCTAGGAGGTCCCTGGCTCTTCGCTTCGTTTCAGCTTCGACAAAAATTCGGATGATTGGCTCAGTCCCCGAAGGGCGTATCAGCAGCCAACCGTCGTCATACCAAATCTTTACGCCATCGGTTGTGTCGATGTTTCCTTCGACCGATGAACGGATTTGTTGCATTGTTGCATCCCGATCGCGACAGGTGACTTTCGTCTTGTCCATATATCGTTTGGGAATTTCTTTGACGAGCTCAGAGATTTTCTTGCCACGCTCGGTCATTATCTCAAGTACCTTCGCTACCGTCATCGCTCCATCTCGACAGTATTGATGTTCAGGGAAGATGATGCCCCCATTGCCCTCTCCCCCAATCACAGCATTCACTTGCATCATCATCCTCGCGACGTAGATGCTCCCCACAGGAGTCCATATGACGTGACCGCCGGCTGCTTCAGCCACGTCGACTATCCGCTGCGATGAGCTGACGGGTGTGACGACGGGGCCTACTTTCTTGGAGAGAACGTGCTTGACGATAATTGCAAGTAGTACGTCTTCATTGACGAAATTCCCCTTCTCGTCGATAAAAACCGCTCTATCGGCATCTCCATCGTGTGCAACGCCCAAATCGGCGCCGTTCGAGAGGACGATCTTTCCAAGATCGCTAAGCACATCCTCTGTCGGTTCTGGATTTCTACTCGGGAAGGTGCCGTCGATCTGCGCATTAATCGTCGTGACTTTGCAGTTGAGCTTGCTTAACAAGAAGGGCGTTACAATGCTGCCCGCCCCACAGCCAGTATCGACGGCGACAACGAACCCGCGCTTTCTAATGTCGGGGGCGTTCACCTTTCTCATAGTACCCTCAATGTAAGCGGGTATCACGTTGGTGTCCGAAAGTTCACCGGTCTCGCGCCAGTCAGCAAGCCTGAGGCCGCCTTTGAAATATACGTCTTCAACAGCAAGTTCTCCTTCACTTGCGAATTCCGTTCCGTCTCCCGCAATCAGTTTTAGCCCATTGTATTCTCGCGGATTGTGCGATGCCGTGATCACGATTCCCGCGTCGGCGTTGTCGCGCACGAAGTACTGCACCGCAGGAGTCGGCGCTATGCCGAGATTTATGACCTTGCAACCCGTTGCGAGCAGTCCGGCGATGGCCGCGTGACTGAGCATACTACCGGACACGCGCGTATCCTGTCCGACCGCCACAGTGCCCCTCGTAAGTGTTCCCAGGCTCATCGCCAGCCGCAGGGCGAGCTCTGCAGTAACATCCTGGTTTACTATCCCCCGCACACCGTTCGTTCCGAAAAGCCTCATGATGAGCCCCCTCGTGCATAGCTGGCAGAAAGAATAAGTGCCCCTCGAATGAAACGCGAGCGCGTTATCGTGAACGCGTCATTAGCGCGTGCCGCCCTCATATTCCTACCCATTTGTCACCCCGTTCAGTAAGTTCCTTTTTCCAAATGGGAACTTCTTTCTTGATTCGTTCTATTGCATCCCTCAGTGCCTTAAAGCCTTCTTGTCGATGGGCCGCCGCAACGACGATGTACACGATGTCCTCGCCTCTATTGACACGGCCTGATTTGTGGTATATCTTTGCGTCGATTATGCCCTCTATTGCCATCAAATCGCGCGCGATTGAAGAGATTCGCTGCTGGGCTTCCCCTTCGTAGATGTCAAATTCAAGCGCTAACGCTTCTCCGCGGACAACTCCGGTGAACGTAAGTATCGCTCCTGCTTTGTGAATATCAGGGTGTGCTCGCACGGCTCTTACGAGTGCACCGAGCGTTATCCATTCCGGTGCAGTCGCAAGCGACTCAAACTGTTGTCCGAAGTTCATAGAAGGCCCTACTCGCGCCTCGTAAACCTCGTGAAAGGATGTAATTCTTGATGTAAGCGCGCTGCCTACAACAACCGCAAAATCAATGTCTTCTCGTTCCGCTAACTGATCGAGCTCTCGGGCGATCTCATTTGCATCAATAGCGCGCTGCGTCAGAACGTATCTCGTGGGTGACTGTATCGAAAGCAGGTCGCTCGCGATTTTTCTCGTGAATGACGCCGGTTTAACCTCGTGTTCTTCGCGGAGCATCGCCACCTTGTAGCGACGAGCAAGTTCGACAAGGAAGCGCTCACGCTGTTTTTCTTCACCCGTGAGTAAAACAACCCTCACATGCTCATAGAACACAACAAGGGCATAAATACGTATTGATCGCAGCCAACCGAGCTGAGCTCATTAATGCCATCAGAGAGCACGCTGGCGGCCTCGTTACGATGTCAGAAGAGCTCAGATAGGTCAGCCGAAAACTGATTTGGGTCGACATGCGCGGGACAAAAAACGCAGACACGGTCCCTCCATCTGCTCACGACAGACGTGCATAAGACTGGCGTGGCTTGACTTGCGCCGGGGATACTCAGCGCCTTAGTGCTCTGCGAACTTAATTCGCCCTGCGCAGTGAGAGCAGATCCAGAGAGCACTTTCTCCTTTTTTTTCGCGCCTAAGGATTTTGATTCGACCTACTTCTGACTTTTCGAAGCTGCGCTGACAAAGTTTACAAACTGTAGTCGTGTCCTGTCGTCCCATGCTTTGCTCCGACAACAATCGACTGCCGTGCCGGCAGTCAAAACTCGGGTAGTAGTAGAAGGACCAAGTACTAAATAATACTTGCTTGGCGGTTTACTGCACGTCAACTGCTTGCTGTAATCTGCACCCGCCGCCAGCGCTTTGTTGAGCCGATGTTGGTCGAGTTGAGATTCATGTTCCCCGAGGTGCAACTCACCAGCAGTTTTTCATATTTTCAGCTTACGTAAATAGTGATGATAAAGATTGACGGCAGCATAGGTGAGGGGGGAGGCCAAGTGCTGCGCGTTTGCATAGCGCTTTCAGCCTTGACGGGCGAGTCCGTCGCAATCAAGAACGTGAGGGTCAACCGGGCAAACCCCGGACTGCGACCTCAACATTTGACGGCGATGCGAGCCTTAGCGGAGGTCGCAAACGCGAAGGTAGACGGGCTCGACCTCGGCTCGTCTGAAGTAACTTTCGTTCCAGGGCGGAGGCGCGGCGGGATTTATAGCTTTGATGCAAAAACGGCCGGCAGTACTACACTCATGCTGCAAGCACTTCTGCCCGTGCTCGCATTCGCCGATCAACCCTCTTCTGTTACCCTCTTCGGTGGCACAAACAATCCTTTAGCACCGCAAGTCGACTACGTGATCAATGTCTTAAATCCTGTACTAGCTACCATGGGATTTTTCTACGAATTGCGCCTCATAAAGAGGGGATTCTATCCTCGCGGCGGGGGGGTCCTAACGGCCGTCGTCACGCCCGTAGAAAGACTAACTGCTATTAATGTCGTCAGCACGGGATCTCTACGAGGTATTAGGGGGATATCACACTCGCGCAATCTCCCAGCTCACGTCGCAAAACGCCAAGCGGAAGCAGCAACACAAAGCTGCACGCGCGCGGGTTATCCAAATGTAAGCATCGAGCGAGATTCTGATCAAAGAGAAGAAAACCCATCTACTGGAAGCGGCATAGTACTCTGGGCGGAGACGTCAACTGGAGGCAGATTAGCAGGGGATGCATTAGGCGCGCGAGGCAAGCCTGCTGAGCTCGTTGGACGAGAGGGGGCAGCGCGGCTTCTAACGCAATTATCGAAAGGGGCAGCGTTCGACGTGCATCTGGGCGACCAGTTGGTTATCTGGCTGGCGCTAGCAGAGGGACGTTCTAGAATTGCAATAAGCAAGCTTACGCTTCACACCGTAACTGCCGTGGAGGTAACTCAGATGTTAACCGGCTGTCGGTTTAAAATCAGTGGCGAGATCGGAGCCTCAGGAGTAATCGACTGCACGGGTGGCATCACGCCGCAGTAGCAGACAGCGCCTTTGTTAAGCGGGCAGTCTGCAGAGGGCTGTTGCTGATCTCGTTTCACTCAAGCTTGCGAAGGATAGTATTTTGAGTAATCATCCCGACTATCGCATCCGTTTGATCAAAGACGGGCACACCCTCGACGTCGTGTTTCAGCATTAGATCTACCGCTTCATCGCACGGAGTACTAGTTCTCACAAATACGATGTCAGTGACCATAATATCATCGACGACGAGTTTCCTTATCCGTGAATCTTGATAGTGGGTTTTCACTACATCCCTAAATTGGCTCATTGCCTTCGCGATGTCATTCTCGGTTATAATGCCAACGAGCTTGTTGTCATCAACGACCATCATCCACCACGCTTCTTCGTCGATCATCCTTCGCCTCACGTGGGTTACTCGGTCGAAAGGCGAACACGTACGGGCGGATCCTTGATTTCGCCTGCAGATCCGACTGGTCTGCTGGCTTTGACGATCTCGTTAAACGTTATCCACCCTGTAGATTGGTCACAGACGACGACCAATACCTCAGAAGTTTTCATCAGGAGGCCGATCTCGCCTGTAGTCAGTGCGCCGCTTACGGTGGTGAGCGTCTCATCAACTGCTTTGGTCACGTGAAGTGATGACGCTGGCTTAATGACGTCGCCACTTGCCCCCAGTGTGCGTGCAATCCCTTTTTTCGTTAAAACGCCGAAGATCTCCCCTTCGTTCGTGACGAGCAGTTGATTGACTTTGTGTTTTTCCATGAGATCTAGGGCGTGGGATATTCGATCAGTTTTATCGATGAGGTACGCCCGCGTAGCTAGATCTGATGCTGTGCTTGAGGCGTAGTTGTCGAATCGCATTAGTTACTCCCGTCGTTGATCAAGCCAAACAGACAGTCACCTTATCCTAATCCTCTTAACGATGTCGGTTTTCGATATAACGCCCACGACCGACCCCTCTCTGACGACAGGAATGGCATCTATTCGTTTCGCAACCATCAATCGGGCGGCGGCCACTGCTCTTGAATCACTGCCGATCGTTATGAGCGGCTCTGACATGATGTCTTCTGCAACTTCGAGCACTTTTCGCACGTATCGATTTTTTTGCGCGCCTGCGTGTTCGGCCTTTCTCACCATCACAACGTCTTTTGAACTCACAAACGGCTCTTTGGCAAAAGTCAGATTGGTATGCGTAATGATGCCAACACGAACACCGTTCCCTTCCTGAACGATCGTCCGAAAAACGTGGTTGGTTTCCATGTCGCGCAACACGTGGTTGATAGAATGGTGGCGGTGGCACGTGAGAAATGAATCGGTCATTATAGTCTTGATCTGCACTCTCGAGTCTGTGGTTCCAAAATAGTTACCAAATCAGTCTCAGTGAAGACGCCAACTAGTTCGCCCTCTTTTACTACTGGGAGGCAGCCGATCCCGTTTGCTATCATCTCTTGGGCCGCATTCACGATTGACGTTTCAGGTAAAGCAGTGACTCAGACATTACGGTCTTGGCTAAGGCGCGATCTTGATGGCTCCTTCGCCAACCCGCGGCTGACGACTCGAGCATCTTCGCGAGGTCGTATTTGGCAATAACGCCGACAAGAGCCACTTGATACGCCACTACTACCCTGCCCACTTTGTGCTTAAGCATCACGTTTTTCACGTGACTGACAGTATCATCAGGTGAAACTGTGTATACAGGCCCACTCATTAAATCGTCGACTTGCATTCCATTCCTCTGCTCTGGCTTTTTTGTGCTCTCTATTTCTAAGTCAGTAATACCTTAAACCGCTGCTTGCAGTCTTGTTCGCGAACGACAGATGCTATGCTGTTCGATTGTCTTGGCAGGAGATTTGAGGGTTATCGGGCATCCGGCAGCCGCAACCGAAAAAAAAACCGTATGGCGCGCGAGATACCGAATACGCTGCTCTTTTCATCTAGTCGCATCCTGTCGGGTCAATAGTCTTGCACGTCCGATAACTACTTCCTACCCATCGAAAACTTTGCAAACGCGATGCTTGATATGGGCCTTTTAAGCGCTTCGATGCGGAATCAGCTTACGGAAAGGCTTTACAACCGCTTTTTAGTCCGAATACGTGCCGCAAAGCTTTATGGATTAGTACGCGTGCCTCTTTTTATCTCAGTTTGCGCCACACGCGGTAATGCCACTGCACGTCAGCGATCTGAATCAATCACGAAAAAAACCACGAGCCAAAGCGACAATTTTCAGTACAGTCTACGACACTCGTCTCAAACGGGCGCTGCAGCGTTTCTTTTGATCACAACGGCTGTTTGATTAACTTTCTATCGACGACGATGTAATCCTTTATCGCCCTGACAGCGTCAAATGGTAGGAATATGAAGTCGTTTTCTGTCCTAAACTCCTGCAGGTTCAGATCGGGATCGGGCTTCACTTTGAGGTCGAGGATATCGCCTGTGCTCCCATCTATAATGAGGTCATAGAGCGTGCCGATGTCTGTACCATCGCTCCCCATTACTTGCTTATTAGACAGATTCTTAGCGAATATCTCCTTCTTCATCTTTGCTTGCTATGTAGTTATCATATAAAGGGTTTCTTGTGCCCGGCGCTCACTGATAGCTTATGTGCGTCGTCGGCTCAGCAGGTCGCCCCCCTGTAAATTTCTGTTTTATCTGCTCGTAGTATTGCATCGTGTGTTCGTCAATCGCTGGCCGTACTTTTTTGAGTGCTTCTCTAAAATGCCGCATTTCAATGGAACTTATGTCCATTGCCTCTCGTAACGCGAGCATTGCCGCTTCTTTGCAGAGAGTCTCTAGGTCGCTGCCCACGTACCACTCCGTAAGATCCGCAAGCTCTTCAATGTCAACGTCATCGGAGAGAGGCATTGTCCGCGTGTGGATATTCAAGATTGATACTCGCGCACTCTTCTGAGGCGCACCAAGCAGTATCATTCGGTCGAATCGTCCTGAGCGTAACAGCGCGGGATCCACTATGTCAGGCCGGTTCGTAGCGGCGATCACGACAATGTCCTTGAGATCTTGTAAGCCGTCAAGCTCCGTCAGCAGAGTGTTCACGACTCGTTCAGAGACCCGTGACGTGTCCTCTACGCCTCTCACCGGGGCGAGCGCATCGAGTTCGTCGAGAAAAACAACAACAGGCGCCACTTGTCGCGCCTTCTTAAAAACGCTCCTTACTGCGCGCTCTGATTCGCCGACCCATTTACTCATCAGCTCAGGGCCCCGCACGCTTATGAAGTTCGCTTCAGTTTCATTAGCCACCGCTCTGACGATGAGGGTCTTGCCAGTTCCTGGCGGCCCGAACAGCAAGATGCCCCTAGGCGGCTTAATGCCCATTCTTCTGAATGATCGGGGCTCTTTTATAGGCCATTCTATCACTTCGATCAACTCCTGCCGAGCTTCCTCAAGCCCGCCTACGTCGCTCCAGGTGGTATCAGGAATTTCGACAAGAATCTCACGGAGGGCACTCGGCTGAATTTCTCGAAACGCTTCACTAAAGTCCTCTTCGGTGATTTTCATTTTAGTGAGAGTCTCTGCCGGAATCTCCTTTTCGAGGTCGATGTCTGGCATGTATCTCCTCAAGGCACGCATCGCCGCCTCTTTCGTGAGCGAGAGGAGATCTGCTCCCACAAAGCCGTGGGTGATGCTCGCTAGCGCTTCAAGCTTAACGTCGCTGGCGAGCGGCATGTCCCGCGTGTGAATCTGAAGTATCTCCTCTCTGCCGCTATAATCCGGCACCGATATTTCAATCTCCCTATCAAATCGCCCCGGACGCCTCAAAGCAGGATCAATCGCTTCAACCCTGTTTGTCGCTCCGACTATTATTATTTCGCCCCGCTCTTCAAGCCCATCCATTATGGTAAGCAGCTGCGCGACAACACGTCGCTCGACTTCTCCGGTTACGTCTTCGCGCTTCGGCGCGATTGAATCAAGCTCATCGATAAATACAATCGAGGGAGTGCGCTCGCGAGCTTCCTCGAAGATTTCACGCAGCCTTTGCTCGCTCTCCCCATAGTACTTGCTCATAATCTCAGGTCCCGCTATCGAATAGAACGTTGCGCCCGATTCATTCGCAACGGCTTTTGCAATGAGCGTCTTGCCGGTACCAGGAGGCCCGTAAAGCAGCACGCCGCTCGGTGGCGTTATGCCAAGGGTTTGGAATACTTCGGGATGCTTCACAGGAAGTTCGATCATCTCTCGTATGCGCTGTATCTCGTCGCTGAGACCTCCGATATCTTCGTACGAAATGCCCGTAGCGCGCACGGATTCAAACCCTTTGACGGGCTTATCCCTTAGATCGAGTTGGGTCCGCTCAGTGATGAATACCACGCCCAACGGACTAGTATTGACGACGATGAGGGGCACGGCTTGACCCGGCACCCGCAAGAGCGGATGCGACGCGACGCTCATAATGGGCACGACGTCTCCCTGAACCATAGGGCGCTTGAGCAGCTGACGGTGCACGCTCTCGGTCATCTCGGCAAGCGGTTGGGCAACACTCCCTTCAGGAGGGGCAAGCACAACTTTCTGCGCTTCGTTGACCTTTGGCTTGCGCACAAGAACACGCTCCCCCATTCCGACGCCTGCGTTTTGACGAATGAAACCGTCTATCCGTATGATGCCCTCGTGCCAATCCTGACGATCGGCCCGCCAGACTTTTGCGGCGGTACTAGTCTTGCCAACGATCTCGATGATCTCTCCAGGAGACAGCTGAAGCTTCAGAAGTGTGTCTGGGTCAAGTCGAGCGATACCCCTTCCAGAATCGTTCGGATAGGCTTTGGCGACTTTTAGCTGGGCCTCTTGCGGCATACGATCAGAACCTAAGTTTATATGATACCATGGTGATATATAAGGGTGGCTAAAACAGCTCTAGCTGCATACCCATGACGATACTTGCATTTGAGCCTTTTTCCGGCGCTTCAGGGGATATGGTGACTGGTTGCCTCATCGATCTTGGCGCGAACGCATCCGACGTTCGAGAGAACATGGAAGCTGCCGCCGGCGTCGAAGTACAGATCTGCGAGGTGCAAAAGTCAGGGATACGGGCAACGCGCGTCAACGTGATCGCGCATGACGGGTCACGTTCGTACGTAGAACTCATCGACGCGATTCAATCGTGCGGGATCAGTTCACCGATACTCGCAGATGCGAGCGCGATATTTGGGATCCTAGCAGAGGCAGAGGCAGCCGTGCACGGAGTTCACAAAGATGAGCTCGTATTCCACCAAGTGGGCGCTCAAGATGCCGTTGCAGATGTGATCGGCGCCTGCACTGCTGTTTCGCAACTGCAGGTTAATTCCGTATTCACGGCCCCTATATGTGTGGGCGGGGGGTCTGTGGAGACTGCTCACGGACGTCTGCCCGTACCCGCTCCCGTGACCGCTGCCATACTCTCCAAATACCACCTGATAACCAGAGGAGGGCCTGTTGAAGGCGAACTGCTCACCCCGACAGGCGCGGCTATACTTGCCTTTTTCACCGGAATTTCGGACGTTTTCTTGCCGGAAATGACCCTCGAGCGCGTGGGGTACGGCGCTGGGTCTCGAGACTACCTTCACGCAAACGTGCTGCGTGCCACACTCGGCCAGGTTAATGAAGATCTGCTGCTCGATGACGTCCAAGTGCTTGAAACCAACGTTGATGACGTCACAGGAGAGGTGCTCGGAAGTCTCATAGAGGGGCTCCTCGAAATTGGCGCGCTCGACGTGGCAATAATACCTACGACGGGGAAAAAAAGCAGAACTGGTCACATTATCCAGGTGATCGCCCGACCCGCTGAAACGCACCGACTTGCAAAGAAGATCATTGAAGAAACTGGCAGCTTAGGAGTGCGAATCACGCCTACACATCATAGAATCAAAACACTGAGGCGTTTTGAGCCCGTAACGGTGCGCATAGGCAATGAATCCCACACGATCAACGTAAAAGTTGCGACAGACCAGCACGGGACTGTACTCAACGTTGCCGCCGAATTTGACGATGCAACTGCGCTTGCCAAGAAGCTAAATATCCCTGTTAAGCGTGTTATGAGGATAGCTGAACATGAGGCTTGGGACCGACTCAACGGCTAGTACGTTTTATTCTCGCTGCTCCCGGCGTGTTCCGCGAGAGCTTGACTTATCGTTATTTCGCCTTTCGCTACCCTTTGGGCAAGCTTTCGCGAAATTGTTGTTCGACCCTCAGAGAGATCTCGAGTCCTCTCTTGAATCCGCCGGATCTCACCCTTCGAAGGGAGCACGTCTTGATGTCCCGCCGGAGTGCCTTGCGTGTATGCGATATTGATTGCGGCAACAATGTCTGAAATCGCGATTCCTGCCGTGCCCTTCCCCAGGTATGGCGAGGTTCCGCTTTCATCGACGAACTCAACGGCGATGCCGTGCGAAATTAAGGCGTTTGCTAAGTGCGTGCTCGTCAGACGTGCTCCGTTTCCAATTCTTACGAGGATATCAGGATAGGTCTGCCGAATGCGCTCCACAATCTTCGAAGCCTGCCTTAATGGGACGCGATACACCGCCTCAACGATACCATTCGCGACGACGGCAATGCCGGGTTCATTTCCTGGATCGATCCCTATAACGGCGCTTTCAGGTACGCCGGTGTTCCTGAGACGTCGTAACGCTTCGCTGACCGCCATCTCGGGATCAGTCGCGATAACGACATTCGGAAAGGAGATCGCGCTCGCCTCCTTGTCAGAAGTAATCACCACGCCAACTTCGCGTCCTACAGCTTCGCTTGGCGCAACAGTTACAAATTTGAGCCTCTTTTCGCGAAGCTCTCTCGTGATGTCCTGGTAAAGTGCGAAGTCCGTCGTTGCTAGGGCGATGTGAATCGTTGCCCCTCCTGTTTCTATTGCGGAACGAAAGTTTATAACTCTAACTCTCTATAATGCCATAGCGAACGGCTTTGCGTTGTTTTTGAGGTTAGATTTGCTCTGAAGAGGTGAACAGTGACGCTTTATCCAAGTACCTGCCACGGCATCGATGCTCTCATCGGCGGCGGCTTTCCGACAGGAGTCGTATCGCATATCTATGGAGAGCCGGGAAGTGGGAAGACCAGCCTATGCATACAGCTAGCTACGAGCGTCATAAGAAGCGAAAAGCGTGTGATATTTATCGCTTCTGATCCATTCCCAAGCGAACGCTTCGCTCAGATCGCTGCAACAGATACTGCAACGCTCAGTCAAAAACTGCTCGTTTTCGAGGTCAAAAGCTTCGACCAGCAGCGAGTTACGCTGCGCAATATCAGGAAAATAGCGAAGGAAAATGTAGGGCTTATCATTTTCGACGCGGTGACCACGTACTATCGGCTCGAACAGGCAAAAGACACGGAAATTAGGTCGCGACAGGCCTTCGCCAATCAAGTTCTTTTGCTGCTCGGTTTAGCCAAAAAGTATGACCTAGCCGTTACGTTAACGAATCAGGTGTATGTCGACACCGACACCCAGGAGGTGCTGCCTGTTGCTGGGTATTTGCTTGATAACGTCTCCGCCATTGTTTTGCAGTTCGTAAAAACTCACTCGGAACGGCGGCGCGCGATATTGAAGAAGCATTCATTAATGCCGCTCGAGACAAGCGCGTATTTTAAGATTACGGGTCAGGGACTCTCCGACGCGTAACCTTTTTCAGGAAATAGATGCCCTTGTAGACCGTTTCTGCCGGCCCCTCCATTAGGGCGCGATCTTTCCTCAACGTAACCTTCAAAGAACCGCCTAGCGTTTTCACGGTGACCCGAGTGCCTATAAGGCCCATCTGGTTCGCTACAGCTGCGGCTGCGACAGCACCGGTGCCGCAGCTGAGAGTCTCCCGTTCCACGCCGCGCTCGTACGTCCGAACAACAAGCGTGTTACCATCGACTTTCACAAAATCGACGTTAGCTCCTTGAGGGAACACGGGATCAAACCGAATCTTTACTGCTAGGTCGTGCACGTCGACATCAGCTTGATCGTCAAAGATCACCGCATGCGGGACGCCAGTGTTGACTGCAGAAACCACCACCCCGTGCATATTTTCGACGAACTGACTGCCCGTGCCCAGAGCTGGTATCACTGAGCGGCCAAAGCGAGGCTTGCCCATATCGACAATTACCGAGCTTTTCTTAGCAGTGACTTCGCGAACTCCCGCCTTTGTTTTCACCGTGACGCTGCCACGCTTCACATATCCAGCGTCGACGGCGTACATGACGAGACAACGAATGCCGTTTCCGCACATCTCCGCTTCAGAACCGTCAGGCTGAAGCAATCGCATGCCGAGATCGGCCCCGACAGGCAGCGATACGAAAAGGACCCCATCGGCGCCTATGCCAAACCGACGATCACACGTGTTAATAGCAAAACTCGATTTGTTTCTGATGGTCTCTTTCTCGGTCTCGTCAATGATGACAAAGTCGTTCCCGTTGCCGTGCATTTTGACGAACTCTATCGCCCTCATAGCGGACCCTCATAGCAGGCGCGGCGGAATACGCTGCCCGATCAAGAGATCGTCGTAGGTTTCGCGCCTTCGAATAATTTCTGCTTTACCCGCGCTAACAAGGACTTCACTTGCGCGCGCGCGTCCGTTGTACTGAGAGCTCATGGCAAACCCATACGCGCCTGTGTCGAGTATAGCGATTAGATCCCCTTTTTCAACGTGTGGAAGACGTCTATCTCTTGCCAGTATATCGCCGCTTTCGCATATCGGGCCAACAACCGTGTACACGTGATCGGGTGTTTTATCGAGCTTATTCGCGACGATCACCTCGTGGTACGACTCATACAAGGTCGGGCGAAGCAGAAGGTTAAACCCGGCGTCAACGCCGACGAAAGTGCTATGCGCCTCCTTGACGGTGCTTACTGCACACAGCAGAATTGCGCCGTCACCGACGACGTACCTTCCCGGTTCAAGCACGAGCTTGGGGCGCACCCCCAGCGCGCGTGTACGTTCGGTGAAGATCGGCAGAATCACGTTGGCGAGGTCGATTGGGGTTGGCGCCGTCCCGGCGTACGGTATGCCCAGTCCACTGCCGACGTCAACGAAATCGAGTTCGAGCTCAAGGTCGTTTCTGAGCTTTTCAACGAGATCCATCATCCGCGTCATCATCTCGGCGAAGGGGCTAAGCTCGAGTATCTGTGAACCGATGTGACAATGAATACCGACAGGCCGGACACCTTCAAGTGAGAGCGCGTCAGCGTAGCACGCAAGCACCTGAGTGGGGGGGATTCCAAATTTCGATTGTGCCAGACCCGTTGCGATCTTAGGGTGCGTCGCGGGGGATACGTCAGGATTAACCCTGAATGCGATTTCAACCTCTCTGTCTGCATCTGACGCAATTCGTGCGAGCGCTCGGAGCTCATCAGGTGAATCAACGGACACCTTCACCCCGGTTTCACACGCCATTGCAAGTTCGGCGTCCGTTTTTGCGTTTCCATTGAAGAGGATGCGGTCGGGTCGGATCCCGGCAAGGAGGGCAGCATACAGCTCACCATCGGAGAATACGTCGGCGCCGGCACCTTCTTGCGCGAGTATGCGCAGGACCGCTATGTGGCCATTCGCCTTTGCGGCGTAGTATACATCTGCATCGGGGAACGCGGCCGCGAAGCGCCGGTAGTTGCTCCGGATGCGCCGCTCGTCAGTTACATAGAGCGGCGTGCCGTGCTTCCGTGCGAGCTCAACGGCATCGGCGCCCCCAATGATGAGGCGGCCGTTCTTCTCGCCGAGATGTTCGCGCGTGCCGAAATCCATTAGAGAACCTCCTGGAGCCGCGTCACTGCCTCCTCGATGGTGCTGACGGGCACCGTCAACGCGAATCTGATGTAGCCCTCCCCGTGGTCTCCGAAGCCAATGCCTGGCGTTGCCACAATCCCGGCGTCTAAAAGTCGCATTGAAAACTCGAGAGATGAGCTTCCGTCTGGAACGGGAGCCCAGACATAAAACGTCGCCTTCGGCTTGTCCACGGACCAGCCAATGTTCCTTAGGCCATCGACCAGTGCGTCTCTGCGCTCTGAATAGAGGCTCTTGAGCACTTCAACTGTGTCCTGTGGCCCCGTCATAGCAGCGATCCCTGCTTCCTGTACCGCTTGGAATGCGCCTGAGTCCAGGTTCGATTTGACTTTTCTGAGGCCGGCTATCACATCGGCGTTTCCTGCTGCAAACCCTATTCGCCAGCCGGTCATGTTGTACGTTTTGGACAGGCTGCCGATTTCGATTCCAACATCCATTGCCCCGGGTACGGAGAGAAACGACGGAGCTGTGTAGCCGTTATAAGTCAACTCTAAGTACGCTGCGTCGTGGCAGACGATAACATCGTTGTCAGAGGCGTAGTCGACGATGGCCCTAAAAAAGTTACTGTCAGCGACAGCAGCTGTCGGATTGTTCGGATAGTTGATGAAGAGCAACTTGGCGTCGGTCACTGCCTTGTCAATATTTGGCAAGAACCCGTTGTCAGCAGTTAGTGGCATGCTTATCGGCTTGCCATCGGCCATGATAGTTGCTATCCGGTATACGGGATACGCGGGATCGGGAACAAGGACTTTATCCCCTCGGTTGATAAAGGCTAAGGGAAGATGCGCTATGCCTTCCTTCGATCCGATTAGGGCGGAGGCCTCACGCGCTGGATCCACAGCGATGTCTTTCTTCGCGTACCACTCACTCACGGCCTCTCTAAACGATAGCATACCTTCAGAGGAGGGGTACCGATGGTTCGCATTGTTGTGCGCGGCGCGCACGAGCGAATCTATGATATGAAGCGGCGTTGGCTGATCTGGATCCCCCACTCCAAGATCAATGACGTCGGTTCCTTGTGCCTCCTTTTCTGCCTTCAAAGTATCTATGTGGGCGAAAAGGTAGGGCGGCAGCACGTCTAGCCTCTTTGAAAATTTGATTGTCGCGTTCGCCATGCGTCCACCTTGGTGGCAGGCTGCGAAGTGGGTATCTCAAGCGCAGCTTCCAAAACCATGAAACATCGCAACGTGCAACGATTTGCGATTGCTCATCATCATTGAAGTTCCTTTTCGAATAAAGACTTATTGGGGGGCCAGGCTGAACAAGCGGCCGCGAGTGTTCCTGCATCGAAGCGAGCCGACAGGAAATCGGTTGCTCGTGGATGACGCGCGACGAATCAGCTCTGGGTGAGGAGGCAAACCTTTATTGTCTAGAAGCTTTCCATATACGCGAGAGCTGATACTATGGATAATCGCAATCTAATTACGGCGCTCGTGATCGCAGCGCTAATAACACTGGCGGCGACGGCGGCCGGCTGCACGACGAATACGAGCCCTTCTCCGACTCCGATCCCATCGTCACAGACGACCAATGGCAACAACACGACTTTTTCAAGTGGTAAGGGTTTCAATCTCACGTATCCAACGTCGCTCAAAGCAGATACGACAACCGATCCAGCAACCCAAGTGAAGATATACGTCTATCTGAATCCAAATTCGAAAGTTGATGGCGTGAACGTGGGCACAGTTGATCTTAGCGCAGGCCAAACTTTAGGCAGTTTTGTAGACTCTCAGATGGCCAACATTACAAAATACCCGAACTACCAAGAAATTTCAAACAACACCACGACAGTTTCTGGCAAGCCGGCACAAACAATCGTTTTTCAAGGGCTCGTCCCCGTCCAGCTTAATACAACGCCAACTAGTAGCACTAACACGACGCTCAAAGTAATGGAGACTTTCGTAATAAATAACAACATTGGTTATGTGATAGCTTACAAGTCCGTACCCAGCGACTATAACACGTACTTAGCGCAAGCACAGCGAATAATGAGCTCATTTGTACTGACATAATGCTGCCACGCTAGTTGGGCAGAGAATCAGATACTTCTCTGCTCTCTATTTTTTTGTTTATCAAGCCGACTAACTAGTACGACAGATTTACGGCAAACGCTGCACGAACAAAATTGGTGCGGCCTTCAATCTTTGCCAAAAAAAGTTATTTTTCTAACTGTGTAAGATGCGCCGGCCATCTCCAAATCGACGGCCGACTCGCTTACTTGGTCGGAATGACCAATACTTACGCAATAAAACAGTTTCGATGTTGTGCTGTATTGTCTGATTTGGCTGGTCACCTCGCTAAGTTTAATCAATAGCGTTTCAACTTCACTCCTATTTGTAGTTTTTCATTATTAAACGTGATTGATGTGCGGAATTAAGCAGCCTAGAAGACAGAGCGCTTTTATGCGTGCAGCCCCTATCACGCTGGAGCCGTTGGAGCACGAAACGTTTTCTTGCTATCAAACGAAAACCGTTTGCGAACCGGACTATTGATTCTCAAAGCGTATCGTACAGGTAATCGTAGGACAAGTGAGAATCCACTATCTGCGTCTTCCCGCAAGCAAGCGATTCCCTCGTCGCGCCAAAATCAGCGCCACGTATCAACGTTTTGCCATTTCCTATTTCCGCGACTTGGTGTGCGTCGCTGGCCCCTATCACGGGTTTATCAAATTGACGAGCGAGCTGTTGCGCAAGCGCGTTGCACGAAGCGCTCGTTTTCGAATTGAAGCCCTCAATGAGATCAAGTCGCTTAATCATCTCAGGGCGTAATAGGTTTTTCCCGACTCGGAATGGATGCGCCCAAAAAACAATGCCACCTTGCGCTTTGACCTCGGCGATTACGTCTGCAGTGTTTCTGGACTCAATTTCCTCTGTAAGAAATAAACCGATCAGGTCCTCCTTGTTCGCCGTTTCAATTTCAGCGCCGACGATGACCAAAAAATCATGATCCTCGTTTAACCTGCGCGTCTCAACTGCGCCCTTGATAGTCAAGTGATCCGCGATGGCAATGCCGTTTAATCCAAGTTTCTTTGCGACCTTAAGAATGGTGGCGGGCGCCATTGTACAATCGCCCGAGTATTTTGAGTGAATGTGCAGATCAAAGATCACGTTCCTTGTACCTCGAAAGATGTGCATATCAGCCATGGACTGACAGGCGTTCGCGTGAAATTACTCAAGCCTACTAATCCAAAGGCGGCCAATCAGCATTTGTATCTTTCGCCATCTCCACCAACAGTGACGGGGCTTCTGCGGCCGAGGTGGTCGTTCCCACAAAGGAGATGAAACGGTTAAGCTTGGCGACACGTAATAGCGTCTAATGAAGACGCTCGTCGTTTTTTATTCTCGCACGGGAATCACCAGAAAGGTAGCTGAAACGATCGCGCGAGCCCTCTCAGGAGACGTCGAGGAGATCGTCGCCAGAGAAGACCGAAGCGATTTTTCTGGGTACGGCATTTCGCGTGAGGAGGCGGTCCTGAAAAAGGCCGCGGTCATTAAGGCCACGAAAAAAGATCCTGCGCGTTACGATCTCACGATCATTGGCACGCCAGTATGGGTTCAAACCGTATCAAGTCCTATACGAGCGTACATCTCGCGCAAGAGCAAGCGATTCACTCGTGTCGCGTTCTTTTGCACCCAGGATCGCTCAGGGGCGGAGAGCGCGTTCGAAGAGATGCAAGAACTGTGCAAGGCAACCCCGGTTGCCACCGTCGAAATTCTGCACAAAGACGTAGAAGACAACTCGTACGTTGAGAAGATCGAAAGCTTTCTGGCACGTATCGGTAATCTGAACACGGTCCTTTGAGGTTTAAAAGCGCCTCCCACTCCTGCTCACAAGGTCCCGCCGCGGCTTTCGTGCGGGCGTGCGCGGAGTAACAAACTAAATTTGTTATAAATCTTAAAATAGCTACTGGCTTTACAATATGTTGCCTCGGTCTTAAATCACTAAGGTCGTTAGCGGAACCTCGGTTGTTCCACAGAAAGGGTCGATGCATGGGTTGTCTCACGCTTATCGTGAGCTTGTTGGTTCTGTGGAAAAGAGACACGTTGGATATGTCGCGAAGAGGGACGAGCTAACGACCTTAGACTATTTTTTGTGATGCTTAGTAGTCCAGCAATGCCTTTTTACACGAAATGAGCGAGCGCCCACTTACCAATGCCTGGCAGCGCCGGTGTAAAGCGGCTTAACGACCGTCGGTCCTTCGAGCATGGCCCTCATCGCCTTATGCGCCGCTGGCGCCAGAACTGCTGAGAACGGTATTAATATCGGACTGCTCATATGGGTTACATAGAGCAGCATGGACGTAACGGATTTACCTGAAAAGATTAAGCGTTTTTATACTCAGCCGGACTTCACGGAGCTCTATCCGCCGCAAGCCGAAGCACTAGATTGCGGGCTGCTCAACGGCGCGAGTATGGTGGTCGCGACGCCCACCGCTTCCGGCAAGACGCTGCTCGCAGAATTCGCGATGCTCAATTCGATCGTTAAAGGCGGCAAATGCCTTTATATCGTCCCCCTGAAGGCGCTCGCTTCGGAGAAGTTCGACCGATTCTCGCTGTTTGCCGCGTCAGGCGTGCGAGTCGGGATCTCAACGGGAGACTACGACGTTCGTGACGACAATCTGGGACGCAACGATATCATAGTCACCACTTCCGAGAAAGCAGATTCACTGCTGCGAAACGGCGTTGCGTGGATGCAGGCGCTTACCGTCGTCGTCGCGGACGAAATCCACTTGCTGAACTCGATAGATCGCGGTCCAACGCTCGAGGTAACGCTGACGAAGTTAAAGAGACTCAATCCGACAGCTCAAATTCTCGCGCTCAGTGCAACGGTGTCTAATGCCGACGATATGGCAACCTGGCTTGACGCACAACTCGTACGAAGTGACTGGAGGCCCGTCGAACTGCACGAGGGTCTTTATCTTCCTGAGCGCGCCGTTATCGCGTTCGTACACGACGCGCCACCGCTCGGCGTTGTGAAAAAAGCCGTTTTAGATGGCGCCAGCGACCCGGCGATTGCACTCGCCATCGATACCCTGCGAGAAGGTGGCCAATGCTTGATCTTTGTCAATACACGGAGAAATGCTGAAAGCCTTGCAAAGAGAATCGCAACGACGCTTCGATCACAGGGCGATTTCGACTCCAAGGAGCTTGCTGCGAAAATCCACGGGGAGACCGGGATTGCAGAGAAGCTCGCCTACTGCGTGAGTCACGGGGCGGCATTTCACCACGCAGGCCTTCTCATCGACCACCGGAAACTCGTCGAGACGTGGTTCCGCGCCAACCTTATCAAGGTAATCGTCTCGACGCCTACGCTCGCGTCGGGACTCAACCTTCCTGCCCGAAGGGTCGTTATCAGAGATTATAAGCGCTACGACGCGAACTACGGCATGACGGACATTCCCGTGCTCGAATACAAGCAAATGGCCGGTCGCGCGGGGAGGCCCGGATTCGATGCGTACGGAGAGGCAGTTCTCATCGCTAAATCGCCGAGTGAGTGTGAGGCGCTCGCAGACCACTATATTCTCAGCGAGGCCGAAGACGTTATTTCAAAACTGGGAACGGAGACAGCGCTTCGCATGCACGTTCTCTCGACCATTTCAAACGGTTTCGCACACACGAGGGCTGATCTCGAACAGTTTTTTGACGCGACGTTCTTCGGATTTCAGCAAAAGACGGGACTGAACCTCTTGCGATATGCGATCGACCGCGTTTTGGCGTTTCTCGAGAACGAAGAGATGATTGTCGACTCGAGCGGGCGCGTCAAGGCGACGACATTTGGGCATCTCGTATCGCGGCTCTACGTCGATCCGCTGACTGCGGTGAAGATACGAAAAGGACTGAGCAACGCCGAGATGGTGAGCGACGTATCGCTGCTCCACCTCATCTGTTCAACCCCGGACGTCAGGCGCCTGTTCATGCGAAACAAGGATTACCGCGTGGTAACTGAATTTGTCAATCAACACCTCGATGAGTTCCTAGATGAGATTCCTAATCGATTCAGAGACGTCGATTACGACTGGTTCCTCTCTGAGGTAAAAACGGCAATGCTCGTCAACGACTGGATAACCGAAGTAAGCGAAAAGGATATCACCGAAGGTTACAACGTCGGGCCAGGCGACATCAGAAATCTCGTCGACACGGTGCAGTGGGTGAGTCACGCGCTCGCCGAGCTTGCAGCCTACCTCAAGGTTCCTTCAAGGAAAAAAGCCCGGGAGCTCACAGCGCGCATCCAGTATGGTATCAATCGTGAGCTCCTTGATCTCGTGCAACTGAAAAACATCGGCCGAGTCCGCGCCCGAAAACTGCACGATGCGGGTTTCACAAGCCGAAAAGAACTTAAAAATGCTCCTTTTGAAACGGTGGCGGCACTTCTTGGGCCTGCGATCGCGGCAGAGGTCTTTGCGCAACTCGGCGAACACCGGGGCGGACTTGATCGAACGGATAGAGCTGATGCGACGTTTCTCACAGACGAGTGAGTCAACCCATGCAATATGACGTCGTGGCAGGAAAAATCACCATTGGGAGTGTTCAGGCTTTTTTGAGGGAGCTTGACGCCATTGCGCAGCCAAGCAACACGACAATTCAAGCTGTCGACGCCGCAAAAGTCGCCGGTCAGCGGCACGTTGATTGTGCCGTATGCAACGCCATGCGGTCGTTTCGCGATCATCGAAACATCGCCACTGACCTTGGCGTCGAAATTCTCCTTCACTTGAGCGCTTGCCGGCAGATACGAAAAGCGCTTGAAATGGGCGTTCACGAAGGAGAGATGGACGTGTTGTTGATTGTCGTTGGTGCGAAGCAATCAATTGAAAGAACTGCGACGCAGCTCACTGACTTGATACCTTCAGATCCGCGGGTTATGGAGTACAACGAGACAAAAAACGCGCCGTTAATGCACACGTTTAATATCACTGAGCAGGAGATTGAAGCTGCTGGCGGGAACGCGAGAATACCGGACTTGGTGCGGGAGCGCTTAGTGCTTTTTGATGCGTTCAGATAGTCAAAGCTTGTACAGCGCCGTGCTTGTCGGCAATATCTGCCGTCAAGAACAATGCTTTGGCGTGTCGGTGTCGAGTCTAACGTTAGCAGCGACGCTGTCGGGCGCGTGAAGCAATCTATCAAGGCGGGCGTACGTTGACCCACAGGTGCAATTCGTAGGTCTTATCAAAGGAATCAACGAGCGTGAAGTTAAGCTTCTGCTTTTCACCTACAGAAGTGAATGAGATATGTATCGGCCGTTCAACATTTTGCCCTTGGATCAGCGTCAGATTGTCGAAACGATAGAGTGTTGAATTGCCTAGCGACACGGTGCCGGCATACGTATTGCTGGTGTTCTCGTGGTTGGTGATGCCAAGGATTAGAGTAGACGACGTTCCCGCAGTCACGTTTGTGGGATAGGCGACGGTCTGTCTGTTGCTATCGAGCACATAGAAATCGCTGTAACTGGCTTCGTTTGGGTGGGGGGCTAACAGGAGCGTCGTGCCGACCAAAGCGAGACAAAGACAAATCGCAGCTCCCACTGCCGGTAGCACGATTGGGTTACCTGCTCCCCGGACGACGAGTCGATCAGACTGCGGAAGGCGCCGCCACCGCGCGAACGCTGCCGCCGCGAACACCGCCACCAGCGCAGACATTGAGAGTACGAGCGTCGTAAAATCTAATCCGAGCGTCATCAGAAGAACAGTGCCGTCAACGATTGAAACAAGAACGCTGGTAATAACCGCCACTGAGATTCTCTCCAGACTCCGCAAGTCTTGTTTTTTCGGAAACAACACAACAGTTAAAAAGAAACCAGGAACGAAAAAGAACAGTGCTGCCCCAATCAGCAGCCGAAAAACAGACAAAACAACGGTATCCATCGTGCCTCTAACAAATCGTCGGGGTATTGATCTCTATCAAAGATAAACAAGTCGGACTATATAGTTAATCTTAGACGACAATAGCGCAACAACGTGTGCACACCGACCTTTGTTTGGCCTGATGAAACTGAACGCAAGACTTAAGCTCAAAAAGCAAAGCTTCAGCTAATGGCGTTTCTCGACAGCAGACACGCGGATCCATGAAACCTAAGGTAGCGGTGCTTATTCCGACCCTCAACGAAGAGGCGACTATCGGCCAGGTGATTGATAAGATTCCTGTTCGCGTGCTCTCGGACGAGGGTCACGATACCGTCATATATGTCATTGATGCAGACTCTGAAGACGCTACGCAGCAAAAAGTCATTGAGAAGGACGCAGTCGTGCTGCATGTCAAGCGGCCATGGAAGGGATCGGCGATGCAGTTCGCGTTGGCGTCGGTTTGCGCAGAAGGCAAGCGCGCAGATCGACCCAAGCTGAGTTCCATCAGCGACGGACTGGAGATAGCGTCTTTCTTGCTGAAGCGGCGGGTGGCCCCGGGCGGGAGGCGAGCGCTATAAAGATCGCGTACGTGATGGATGCAATTTATCCCTACAACATGGGTGGGGCAGACAAGCGTCTCTGGGAACTCGCGCGCAAACTCGCCGAAAACGGAGAGCACGAGGTGCACATTTACGGCATGAAATGGTGGCAGGGACCTGATACGATCGTCACGGACAACGTACACCTCCACGGCGTGTGCAAGGTTCGCGAACTGTACAACAACCAGGGCGTCCGCTCGATTGCCGAGGCCCTCATCTACTCTTTGAGGGTTTTGCCGGCCTTGCTGAAGGCGGATTGCGACGTCATCGACTGCAATCAATTCCCCTACTTTCCATGCTTCGCGGGCAAAGTTGCCTCAATCATAAAAAGAAAACCACTAGTGGTCACGTGGCTCGAGGTGTGGGACACCTATTGGCGGGACTATCTTGGACCCATCCGCGGAAGCTTAGGCAGAATCGTTGAAAGATTAACGATGCGGCTCCCTGATGGTATCGTAGCGATATCGTCGAAGACGAGGGACGACCTGATACGCTGTCACGTCAAACCCGAACGTATCGACATCATTCCCGTCGGCATCGATCTTGCGCGCATCACGATGATCGCGCCTGCGTCGATCGCAACAGACGTGCTGTTTGCGGGAAGGCTCATCAGTGAAAAACGCGTCGATCTCTTGCTGAGCGCGATCGCGATTGCGCGAACAAAGATTCCGGCCATTAGGTGCGCGATTATCGGGGACGGTCCGGAGCGAGCCTCGCTCGAAGACCTGGCGTCAAAGCTCGGACTCGACGAGAACGTCACCTTTACGGGCTTTGTCGATCAAGACGGGCTCACGGCGTTGATGAAGTCATCGAAGGTCTTCGTCCTCCCTTCCGTTCGCGAAGGGTTCGGCCTCGTTATCATCGAGGCAAATGCGTGCAAGTTGCCGGTGATCAGCATAAGTCACGAAATGAGCGCCGTCCGGGAACTCGTTCAAGACGGCGTCAATGGTTTCCTCGTCAGCGACGGCTCGCCCGATGAAATCGCCGACGTTATTTTTGATCTTGTCAGCGACGGCGCACTGCGTGAACAACTGGCTGAAAACGGATTCGAAATGTCAAAGAAATTCGCGTGGTCGGACATCTCAAAAAGCATTATAGGTACCTACGCGAAACTGATCGGCTAACCGAAGGCCCCCAGATGACTACGTCTAACTTCTTCCTGTGCCGGTCACGTGGCGGCTACAGCTCATTTCTGAACAGGCGCGAGTGCAACCTCCTATGAAAGCGCTAATCGCTTCGCCGTACTATTCCGGCGTAGGAGGGCTTCAGCAGTACACGTACAGAATCGCAGTCGGCTTGCACAACGCAGGAGTCGACACGACAGTCATAACCTGTTCACGCGTGCTCGACGAGTCTGGCCCGAGGGTTTTCACGCTTCCCCGACTCACGACCGTATCGAACACCCCGTTCAGTTTACGCTGGTATGGATCTATAAAGAGGGTTATCGACGAGGTTGACCCCGACGTGGTGAACGGACATTTGCCTGTTCCCTATATGGCTGACGTGGCCGCACGAGTCTCTGGTGATAGGCCGTTCGTCTTGACCTACCACAATGACGCGGTGGGAATAAATGCGACGACCAAGCTCTTGGTAAGGGCCTACTATCGGTTCCTGGGAAGGGGCACCATTCGCCGCGCTAGTTGGATCATAACGACCTCGCACCACTACGCCGCACATTCTCCGTTTCTCCAAGGTTACCTGAGCAAAACGTCCGCCGTGCCCCCCGGTGTGGACGTCGCGACATTCAATCCGACGGTCGACTCTGGCCACATAAGAGATACGTACGGCCTCGACGGGCACATTATCCTCTTCGTCGGCCAGCTAAGCAAAGCCCACCGGCACAAGGGGCTCCCCATGCTTATCCGTGCGCTCCGAAGTCTCGACCCAAGCGTAAGCCTCGTGGTTGTAGGCGAGGGAAACTGGCGCTCGCACTACGCAGCCTATGCGCGGCGTATCGGCGTTCAAGACCGGGTGGTATTCGCCGGGCTCATACCCGAGGAGGAGATGCCTCTTTATTATCGGGGAGCGGATCTCGCTGTGCTCCCCACCCTCACCGATGCCGAGGGGTTCGGGATGGTTTTGGCTGAGGCAAACGCCTGCGGCAGACCAGTCATCGGTACGAACGTTGGAGGCATCCCGTCGGTGATCCAAGATCGCTATAATGGGCTCCTAGTTCAGCCAGGCGATCTGCACGGACTTGTAGAAGCAATACGAGCGGTGCTGAGCAACGAAGAGCTGGCAGACAAGATGGGCCACAACGGCTATCAGAGGGTTAAGAGTGAGTTTACCTGGACTCAGGCGATTGCCCGCACCATGGAAGTATACGATGGCTTAATATGAGCTCAGTTGAAAAGAATAGACTGAAGCATCCAATCGGCTCTTTTACATCGTAGATTTCCGAGGTTGTGTTCGTGAAAATCTGCATGGTCTCTAACCTTTATCCGCCCTACATTCACGGTGGCGCTGAGCTGTATGTCTCTCACATCTCAGAAAGGCTCAGCGAACGTCACGATATCTCTGTGATAACCGCCGCCCCTTTTGGCCGAAACGGTTCGTCAACTCGCGACAAAGTAGGCGAGCGAAAAGACGCCATTTACCGATTTTACCCATTAAATCTCTACTCGAACTATTACTATTCACGCAAACCCGGGTTTATCAAGCCACTCTGGCACGCATTCGATATCTGGAATCCACACACGTACTCCTTTGTAAAGGAAGCATTGAAGCGTGAGCGGCCAGACCTCGTGCACGTGCACAATTTTAAAGGGTTGTCCGCATCTGTTTTTAGTGCCGCTAAGGATCTTGGCATTCCCACGGTTCACACCGTGCACGACTACAACCTCGTCTGTCCTAAGACAACCTTGCTCACGAGAGCGAATGCCTCGTGCGTCAATGCCCGCAGCCCGTGCCGGGTCTATCGCTGGTTCTACAAACGAATCGATCCGGCTGTCGTTATCGCCCCATCTGACTTTGTGCTTAACACCCTTTCCGGCTACGGGCTGTTCGCAGACGCACGAAAGCTGAAGCTTCCCCTTGGCATACCGGAAAGCGAGCCCGTCGCAAAGGTGAACAATGGCACGTTTGACATACTCTACGTCGGCCGTCTGGGAAAACACAAAGGGGTGCACTCGCTCATCGAATCCATAAAGGGCTTAGATCTTAAAAATGCGCGACTGCACGTCGTTGGTCAGGGCAGTGATGGGGCGCGTTTCCAGCGCGATGCGCGCGATGACGAGCGAATAGTCTTCTATGGCTTTTTAGCCCCTGATGCGCTGCGGCAGCTTTACAGTATCGCCGATGTGGCTGTCGTGCCGTCCATCTACGCCGAGACGTTCGGACTCGTGATACCCGAATACTATCAGCGCGGGATCGCGGTCATAGGAAGCCGGACAGGCGCAATTCCTGAGCTCATCGAAGACGGGTACAACGGCTTCCTGTTTCAGCCCGGTGACGTTGCGGCGCTCGCTTCGCTTCTACAAATGCTCGCGTCTGATTCGAAGCTCCTCGGCGAAATGAGCAAAAACGCGCGGACATCGGCCAGGGCCTTTGACTTGGACGTCCACGTCCAGAAGCTCGAAGAAATATATGAAGAGGTCGCTTCACGGTAAGGTCGCCTCCTCGCACGCACTGAGCACGCACTGTGCAACGATATCCCAGGCAAAAAACGTAACCGCACGTCGCCGTGCGGCCGCCCCCATCCGCTTCACTCGCCGGTCATCCTGGAGTAGATCGATCAGCGCGGCAGCGAGAGCGCCTGCGTCTCCGGGAGTGACGAGCACCCCGGAGCTTTCGTCGACGAGTTCTGGGATCGCTCCAACAGCTGTTCCGATCACAGGCGTTCCGCACGCCATAGATTCGAGCGCCGGCTTGCTAAATCCTTCGAGCAGTGAGGGCACCACCGTCACGGTGGCGCGCTGATAAAGCGCGATAAGATCGTGCAGTGATACAGAATCGACAAGCGTGACCACGTCGACCACACCGAGCGCGCGTGCGTGTGCCAGCATCCGCTGCTTCAATCGTTGCGAGTCTTTGCCTATGATGACGAGTTCAACCGGAGTGACGCGCTGGGCCGCCGCGAGCGCCTCGATCAAGTACGCGATGCCCTTTCTCGCCTCAAGTCCCCGCGCGACACACGCAACGAGCGGTTTCTCGGCCACGGCGCCCTCGGTCGGTGTGTCGGCAGGTGTGAAAAGGTTCACGTCAACACCGTTAGGTATCACTCTCAGCTTCTCTGCGTTTTCCGGACACCGCGCGAGCGCCTGAGCCATCGTGTCGTTGCTATCGCAGATGATTGCTTGAGCCCGTTTTAGTGCGCGCTTTTCGAGCGCGGCAAGCATTGTGATTGCGATGCGCGATTTTGACAGTGGCAACTGCTTCAGCTCTGACGAGGGCAGGTGGTGCAGAATCTGGACGAGAGGAGCGTTGCGATGAATTGCCACCCCCTGCGAGAGGTCGTTAATGAGATGCACGTCGCATTCTTCGAAAGGCTCGTGAGCGAGCGCATAGTAATAAAACGCCGCAACTCCGTGGCCTCGTAAGGGTCGAGGCAGCTGCCGGTATCTCACGTTTGGCACTCCCGCTCCAAACCAAGCGGCAGCGAAGGCGTCTGGTGGAGTCGTATATGCGTCGCAACTCTGCACGGTGAGCTGGCAGAGTGGTGCCAGCCACCGACTCAGCTCAAGCGCGTAAATGCCCGCACCGCCGATGAGGTTCCGGTCGTATTCGAAGGTCGATAGGGTTATTCTCACACGCCCGCCTCTTCTGTCGTCCGTTTTTTTGTTGCGCGACATAAGCTCACGTTCTGCCGATTATGCTCTTAATGACGCTCATGTCTTGCTTCGTGAACGTCCTCAGTGCGAGGAGGGTAGCGAAATATACCCAGACCGCAACCCCGACTATAATGAACAGGTTGATCGGCCTCAGATAATACACGACGACCGCCATGACGAATGATCCGATGAGCGGTTTGAGCAGAAGCCGGTGCAGCCGAATGACGCACAAGTTTTTTGAAGCATAATAGAAGCAGATCGTAAAAGTGGTGAGCTCTGTCGCTATCATTACGTAGCTTGCCCCGACGTAGCTATATCCCGGGATAACGAGGAGGTTGAGAATGATGTTGACGGTGACGGCGAGTCCCGTGGCATACATAACGACGCGCTGCAGATTTATCGACGTCAGCGTCGTGGTGAGCACGAAATTGAGAAACAGGATTGAGACGGACCAGATGACGATTTGTAAAACGACGATTGAGTTTTGAAATGGCGCCCCATAAATGATGTCAATGACCTTATCCGCGAGCACGGTCGTACCGAATGCAAGCGGAAGTCCCAAGATAACCATGTAGCGAAATGATTCGTTATAGACGGTCTTTGCAAGGTCTTTCGAGGAGACGTGGAGCGTCGATATTACGGGGAATAGGGCCCCCATGAACGCTGCAGGCAGAAAGGTGAGCGACACTGCCATGGCGTACGAGGCGTTGAACCATCCGGTTGCGGCATCCCCCTGGATAAACGACAGAAGCAGCGTGCTTATCTTGTAGTAGATAAGCGAGAAAAATACAATCAGTCCGAACGAGGGGACCTCCTTGACCAGATACGTCAAAAAGCGCCGGTTTAACCTGAACGCAGGGCGCGTGAATTTCACTGAAACAAGCGCGAGACTTGTGATGAGGTTGATCAAGCTTCCTAAAACGAACACCACGGCGAGCGCGATCAATCCGTAACCGAGATACAGCACGCCGATGCCAAGGATGACGGTTACGCTCTGTTGAATGACGTTCAGTGTCGCGTCATACTCCATCCTCTCGTGAGCTTTGAACGTCGCTCGAACGATCTGCGCGAGAGCCGTCAGAACGTAGGAGATAACGGCGACATAGACAATAACGGCTTTTTCCTGGGGTAGGTTCATTGCGCCGACGAGAACGAACAGGAAGCCGTAGGCGATCAAGGAAAGCGTTGTTTCAACGAACAAGATGTTTCCGACATAACGAGCGAGGTACTTCTTCTCCCTTGAGGTATCGCGGATTATGAGGTTACTCATGCCGAAATCCGAGATGACGCCATAGACCTCCGCAAACGAGAACGCAAACGCATACACACCGTATCCCGCAGGACCGAGCGTCCTTGCTATGACGACGGCTAGCCCGAAGCGCATCAGACGCGTAAAAATATCCGCTGAGGCTAATGCTGCGGTATTTTTGAAGATCCGTCTGTTAGTGGTCATCTCGAACTCGGTGCCTCACGTCCGGCGCTGCAGAGCTTGGGTAAAAAGCGGCGCCTTCACCTTCGCGATCGACTACGCATTCGTAGCCCGCGAGGCGCTCAAATTAGCCGCATTAAACCCCGGCAAGCGGTAAACGTGTAACACCTCATGCTTGATAAAGCATATATAATCGGAAAAGTATAGACTGCCCAAATATGAATTTTCAGAGTCTCAGGCCCATCAGTGTCGCCTATTTCATTTTTCTGGCGCTGTGCATACCGCTCGCAATCCCCATTGGGACTATTATTCAGGTCTTCTGTGCTGGCGCTGTTCTCTTTTTTTTCCCAGGGTATTTTACGTCGCTCGTCATCTTGGGAGACCAAAGCGTCGCAGGCAGGATCGGCACAGCGATTGGTTTTAGCGTGGTCTTCCTCGCCATTCTCGAAGTCGTGTACACGGCCCTGCTGATACCGGGAAGTCCTCTCTCCATCGTCGGGCCGCTCTTTCTTTGGACGACCCTCATGTTCGTTTTCGCCCTGGCCTTGAACCGTGAGCAGGCACCTATCAGTGCGTCCGCCCTGCTCAAGCCTGAGAATATCATAATCATCGCGATGCTCCTTTTCGGGGGTGTTGTACGGCTCTGGTATCCGGCGACGGTAGGCACGATTCCCTACTTTGATCCGCTCTACTGGGCAACCCGCGCGGCCTACTTTGTGCACACAGGCTTCACGGGCATACCTTCATTCTTGGCAGCCGGCGCGGGCGACGTTATCCGCGAGCGAAGCTTCGAGTTCGCCATGGGATCGTTTGCGATGATCGGTAACGCGTCGGTCGTCGACATGGCGATTTGGTTCGGCCCCGTGTTCGGCGTTTTGGCCTCCATAATGCTCCTCGCCGTTTTGGAGCGACTCGATGTGAGCCTATCCGGCAAAGTCGTCGCGCTCTTCTTGTTTGGCTCAATGTCCCCGCTGTTTGAACTGTTCTGGAGGACGAACATCTCGATGATGCAGGTCGTGGGTACCTATTTCGTGTTCTTTGGCCTCTATCTGTGTGCTTCACGAGAGGCGGGTTCGTTCCTAGCTGGCGCGTTTGTGCTGGGGCTCTCCATTGACATTCACATCCTTTATGGGGTCTACACGCCCTTCATATTCGCGTTCGTAGTGATTGCCCAGCTCATGAAACGACAGAACACGCTCACGACGATTGCCTCCATTCCGACGTATGTGCTCGGGCTTATGCTCTTTGCCTGGCGCTTCATCGTTTACGGCGTTCCGACGGGCTTCAGTCCAGCCCTCATCACTATCGGGGCGGCGCCGTTCGAGGGCTTCAGTCCAGCCCTCCTCACTATCGGGGCGGCGCCGTTCGCGATGCAGTCTGTTCTCCCGCTGATTGCGCTCCAAATTATGTACCCCGACCCGACGTACATCCTCCTCTACGTAACGCCCTTGATAGCGGCGCTCGCCCTGGTAGGACTCGCAGGCTCTCTGATCGAGACCAAAGAGTGGGAGCTCTCTCATCTCGTCTTGCTCGCATTCATCCTGGGTATACTGGTCGGCTGGACCCTGTCAACCGTGTACTTTTCATTTGCTCCAGCGACTGCTGAAATCTTCCTCGGGCGCGGCGTGGCGTATGCCCAAGCGGTTCTCATACCTGCTGCGGGTCTCGGGGTCTCCATAATCGAGCGATCTTTCGGACGCAGATCTGCACTTATCTCTCCGGGCAGAATTGTCGCTGTCGTGCTCATAGCGCTTGTCATTTCGACTAATGCGGCGGGGGCCATAAGCACCGACAAGTACTCGTCGGTGATCGGACAAGACGACTTCAACGCGATTCGGTACGTGGGCCAGATCCCCAGCAACCATACGACACTGGCGTTTTTCGCCCTCCCCAACCCGAACGACCCGTTTGCGAACGCAAGCTCCTCGCAGCGCGAGGCACTGTTCTACACCACAAACCCGTCTGCGTTTGATTCCTCACCGATGGCGTACCGAGACGAGGTGTCGAATAGCACCGCTGTGTTACAAGCCGCGATTCAAAGCGACAGAGACTTTTACAAGTACGTGATCCTGTCGGAGAACTTCGGGTACAGCAATCGAACCGGCTTGGACAGTTACCTAAGATCAAACGGTTACACGGCAGTGACGAGATTTGGCGACGCGTACGTCTACAAGGCCAGCTAGACTACGCGCCGGGGATCACGGCTCCTGTGTTTCCCGCGGCGCGCGCAGTATCGCTCCGTTGCTTGCCGAACTCACTGCGGCGGCGTATCTCTTCAAGTAGCCGCCTACGTCTTTTCGCACAGGCGTCCATGTTGCCTTTCTAGCCGCAAGGACATCGTCAGTAAGCTGCACAGCCAGCCGGTGGTTGGGTATATCAATGGTAATCTCATCTGCGTCGTGCAAGAGCCCTAAGGGACCACCCTCAGCCGCCTCGGGAGATATGTGTCCGATCGCGGCGCCCCGAGTCCCGCCCGAGAAACGACCGTCGGTAATGAGGGGTACACTGAGCCCCATTCCCGATATCGCGGCGGTTGGCGCAAGCATTTCAGGCATTCCTGGTCCGCCTCTAGGCCCTTCATAGCGCACGACCACAACCTGCCCTTCGCTTACCGATCCGCCCAGAATGGCCCGCATCGCCTCATCTTCGGAGTTGAATACGCGCGCTTTTCCCGTATAACGGAGCATGTCGTCCCTTACGCCGGCGCTTTTGACGATGGCACCGTCCGGAGCAAGGTTCCCGAACAGCACCGTGATACCGCCTGTCGCGTGCACCGGATCGTCGAGGGGGCGTATGATTGCATCGTCCCGGATGTGTGCCTCATCGGCGATCTCGTAAACGCTCTTGCCCGAGCAGGTCATTTCGTTGCGCAACAGTGTCCGAGCGCGTTTCATGAGGCCGGGGACGCCGCCGGCGGCGTCGAGGTCGCTCATGGTATACGGGCCGCTCGGATTCAGGGATGTGATGTGCGGCGTCTGTGCACTCAGTTCGTCAAAAAGCGTGAGCGGAAGCGACATGCCTGCCTCGTGCGCGATTGCAGGGAGATGCAGCGCCGTGTTCGTCGAGCCGCCGATGAGCATGTCGAGGATGATCGCGTTCCGAAACGATGCCTCGGTCACGATGTCACATGGCGTGACCCCGTTAACGATGAGATCGACGATTCGCTTCCCGGTAGCTTCAGCAATGCGCCTCCTTCGAGCATCAACGGCTGGCGTTGTCGCACAATAGGGAAGCGAGAGGCCCATCATCTCAGTCATACAGGCCATGGTGTTGGCCGTGTACAGGCCCTGGCAGCTGCCGCACCCGGGACAGGCCCGGCTAACGAGCTCCTCAAGGTGCGCTTCGGTCATGGTGCCCGCCTGGACACAGCCGACCCCTTCAAACGTCGAGACGAGAGTGACATCGGTGCCTTCGTAGTACCCCGCTCGCATCGGCCCCCCGGTCACTACCATGGTCGGCACGTTTACCCGCAGCGCCGCCATCAACATCCCGGGAACGATTTTGTCGCACGACCCCACCATGACCAAGCCGTCAAACTGGTGCGCCTGCGCCATGAGCTCAACGGAGTCGGCGATGTTCTCACGGGATGGGAGGGCATAGCGCATGCCGGAGTGCCCCATGGCGATGCCGTCGCAGATGCCGATGGTGCCGAACTCGAACGCGATGCCGCCGGCCAAGTGTATCCCTTTTTTGACAAACTCGGCGAGATCACGCAGATGAAGGTGACCGGGAACGATCTCGTTCCAGGCATTGGCGATGCCGACAAACGGCCGTTCGAGATCCTCTTCTCCTATGCCCAAGGCGTTCAAGAGGGCCCTTTGGGGTGCGCGTGCCACCCCTCTTGTTATCTCCTTGCTCCTTAGTTCCATATGCCTAAAGAATGATCACTGAAGTTATAAAAATGAGTGCGCTGCTAAGATCGTGCCAAAAGTGTGCCAAAAGTGTGCCACTTTTTCAAAATGTATCGCTTTTCCGTGGAAGCATCGCTGAAAAACGTTTGCGAGACGCGGGAATCATAGGTTGATCATTCGATTATCTTCCGGAAGCTCAATGAAGCCACTGCAAACATGAGGATATCAAAGAGCGCTATGACGGCAACGTCAAGCGGAAGGAGTACCAGATTACCAGTGATCATTAGTCCGCGCACAGCATCAACGGCATATGTCAGCGGGTTAAAAACCGCGACGATCTGGATGGCGCGAGGCATTGACGCTATCGGATAAAGGGCGTTGCTGGCAAAGAAAAGCGGTAGGATGAGCGCTTGGCCGATTCCCATAAATCGCTCTCTGGTTTTCAATAACGATGCTACAATGATTGAGAGGGCGGCGAACCCCCCAGAAATGACGAATAGTATTACGAGCGCTGCCACGAAGTAGGCAGGGTTGGGGATGAAGCTCACGCCGAGGAGGAGCGCCACGGGTATGATGATTACTACCTGGATGATTGCTCTGACGCCTGAAGACATCGATCTGCCTATAACAGTCGCATATCGGGGAGCCGGTGCCACAAGAAGCTTTTTTAAGATACCGGTATCCCGCTCCCACACGAGCGTCAAGCCGTACAAGACGGCGACGAAGAGGACTGACTGCAGCATGACGCCGGGGGTGATGTAGTCAACGTACGGTATCCCGTTGGTCGGAATGGCGTGTAGCTGACTGAAAACCGTTCCGAAAATCACCAACCACAACACGGGCTGAACGGCCCTTGTGTACACTTCCGTGCGGTCATTTCTGAGTCGCCGAAGCTCGAGCTCCATCATAGCAAGCACTACTCTTAAAGAGTCATTCACGGCGATTAGCTCCTGCCTCCTCCTCAACGCGCCCTGTTGTGCTGGCGGCGCCGGGCGCGCGTGTCGTTCCCGCATACCACAAGAAGACATCTTCCAACGTTGGCTTCGTGGTCGTAATTCGCACGACATGGATTTCCCCGCTTCTGAGTACATCCATGACGCAAGGCAGCGCGGTTTCTGCGTCCTCGACGGTCACGTTGAGGGCGGAGTCAGTAACAATGACGCTGTTCACTCGCTCCAGGCCTCGTATCCGACCCAACGTATGCTCATCGACACGGTGATCGGACAAGCTGAATTTGATGAGCTCACCTCGAAGTGAGTGCTTAAGTTCGTCAGCTGTGCCTGAGGTGACCATTCTCCCCATGTTGATAATTGCAACCTCGTCTGAGTAGGCGTTCGCTTCGTCCATGTAGTGCGTGCTGAAAAATACGGTCGTGCCAAACTCCTCTTTGAAGGATGCCAGCTTTTCCCACACAGCGATTCTGGCTGCGGGATCAAGTCCGAGCGTCGGTTCATCGAGAAATAGAATCTTGGGCCTAATTAGCATCGCGCACGCGATCTCGAGCTTCCTGACCATGCCACCTGAGTAGGTCTTCACGAGCTGCTCTTCAGCAGCGCGCAGCCCCATGCTCTCAAGCATGTCATGGATAACTTCCTTTCGTGACCGTGACGGCAGACCATATATCTTAGCGTAAATGAGGAGGTTCTCGTAGCCGTTGATATCGCTCCAGACGCTCGTCTCTTGGGGGACGTAGCCTATCACTTTCCTGACCTCTGCGCCCTCTCGGACGACGTCCAGCCCGAAAATGTGCGCTTCACCGGACGTCGGTTTGAACTGGGTCGTCAAAATGCGCATGAGCGTCGTCTTGCCCGCACCGTTGGGTCCAAGCAATGCAAAGATGTCGCCGGCCTTGACGTCCAGGTCGACGCCGGCTAGCGCCGCGACGTTGCCTTTGTAAACCTTTTCAAGCCCTCTCGCGTCAATTGCAAACGTCATGTATGACTCTCTCGTGTGCTGCGCCTCAAATTCACACCCAACAGCAACCGGTTGAAATGTTCATGCTTAGTAAATACTCATTCAGATTCATAACGCAAAAGAAGCACGAATCAAGATGCTCGGCATCCATCCTGCCCAAGATGTCAAAAGTAACCGACACGAAACGGTATGATGGCGCAGTATTTATCTCTTTGTTGTTAGGATTGGCGTAACGCACTTTTGCTGCCGCACGCCGCTTGCTTTTCGAAACCGTTGAGCTGGAGGGCCCTCTCTCGTTATATCTGCCGGTGCTAAGTCCTAGCAGATAATCTACCCACCTCTCTCCTTCGAATCTTTCTTGCATTTTGTCTTCGTTCCCTTTGAGTTTGAGTATGTTAAGCATATTAAGCATACTAATCATACTAATAGATTGCGACCTGTGAAGGCCTCACCGACCGTTCGTCACGACGCTGCGACCGTGGCCTCGCTGGCCCCCCCAATAAACAGCAGGAAGAGTAAGTACGTGAAAACTGCAGCATCGACGCTGCACTCTTAGTTATTCTTGCAGCACAAGAATTAAAATCTGCAGCATATGTGCAGCAATTTATTTTGGACCGTTTCGGAAGTTTTAATGGTGCTGCAAGCATGCAGCATGACAGGCTTGTTGATGCTACAATCGAGAGATATTTGCAGCAACCTTGCCTCAGATTGAAAAAGACCAAACCAGGAGGTGTAAATGGCGCCTGAAAGCGGAAAAACTCGTTATTCGATTGCATTAGCGTCCGACTTGGCATCGCATCTAAAAGAGCAAGCCGCAACGGAGGGTAAATCACTCTCAGCGTTTCTGGCCCAGATTGTCGAAGAGCACTACGCAGAGAGAAAAACACTAGCCGACTACGGACGTGAAATGGAAGCACTTCAAGCAAGTTCTGAAGAGGCGTTGCAACTGCAACGCGCGGAATACGAAAAAAACGCCCAAAATCAGCGTGCGGAAAGCGCAAGGATCGTACAGCGGGTGCGCGACGAACACGAAAAAAGAATTGCAAACCTTATCGCTGAGCATGATGCTGAGATACAGCAAATTCGCGCCGACTGTGAGAAGCAAATACAACAGATTAAGGCAGACCGTTCTGCGAGCATCCAACAGCTAGAGTACTCGCTTGAAGAACTTGAAAGTGTTACGCAGAAGCTCGATGCTAATCTAAAGGAATCTGAAGAACGCCACCGCTCTTTGACGGAAACGCTGCGGGAATCAGAAGCATCGAAAAAAGTTGTTGTCACTGGCCTGCAGCACCGTGTTGAACTCCTAGAAAAGGACAAAGCAAGCCTCGAAGCAGCACTACAAGTTGAGAAGGGCCACTCGCTTGAATTGAAAGCCGATAAGGAGACGATGCAGAAGCAAGTCGAATTGCTGACGTTGCGATTACCTGCTCCTAAAGTCGGTTTTTGGTCTCGGATATTCGGCCCGAAAAAAGAAAACCGTTAAGCTGAAAATAATCCGCAGGATCTGGTAATATGGAAGAAGCAGACCGCACGATGTGTGAAAAATGCATGGCCGTTAACTACGCAGATGCTGAGTTTTGCAGACGATGTGGCGAACCACTACCGCAGAATGCGCCGATGCCCACACCTCAGGAGTCAGATATCCCGTCGTATGGCGCAAGCGATGAGCTACCTGAGCCACCACGCAACGCACTCGATGAGTTGATGCACCTCAGCTTTGGGGAACTTATTGGATTTGGCATTCGCTTTGGAGCCGTTCTCGCAATCGCTGAAATTATCGCACTTGTGGTGATAGTCATCATCATCATTGTGGTGGTGGCTGTATTGACGCTACTCGGCATTGGCATTGCAAACCTCTTCTTTGGGAACTTAACGTCTTTGGCGGGACTGTGATACGTTAGAGCGTCAAGTTGATAACTTATATAAAACGCGCTCGCCTTCCGCCATCAGATTAAATTCCGCATTCCTCATATCTCCACCTCTTCAAACCGAGCGGCCCCCCTATTTCCGCCCCGGCACACGATGCGTCCTGCTCTATATTCGTTCGTTCAGATTGGCTTTTGTGGTCGCGTTGTTAAAGATGACATTATTCTGAGCTGGGATGCTGAGTTCCGATGCGTCGACGCCATAGCTGTTAGTGCGCGCAAAATTGAGGGTCACCGCCTTGTACCTTTTCTTTCGTCTTGACCTGCTTTTCATCCTGTCGCGCGTTAACTAAGGGTCATCTTCGTTGGCGAAGAAGCACCTCGATCCCTGTCGTAGGAAGAATCACGTTGTAGTGGAAGTTCCGAAAAGCATCGGGGTGCTGGGCATGCGCCGGGATCGGCACCTTCGGCTGCACGGTCTAGGTCGCGAGGTATCTCCTCGTTGTTCAGGTGTCCTGGCGCGTGGATCTGCGTGTAGGGATACGGCCCAAAGTGTGTGCCAGTTCTTAGCCTTGTTTAGATCGAGTTCCATTTCGATGCAGGCACTCGCACAGTTGCGCACATCTTCACCATACGAATGGTAACAGTCTCCATGTATGCTTCATGTACGCTGCGTACTGTTCTCCAAAAGACGCGACGAGCATACGCTCTTCCGCATTAATGCGATAGCGATACGCCGCGATGACGGTGAGTGTTACGAGTGCCGCAACAATCCAGTTGGCGGTCGCCAATCCTGCCCCTACCCATAACAGGATAACTCCTAGGTAACCGGGGTGACGCACGTTCTTGTACGGCCCCTCTTGAACGACGCGCTGACTCTCTGATATGCGTAACGTGCGCGTGTAAAACCTTCCGAGTGTCTGAACTGCCCACATCCGGAGCGTGATGCCGGAGAGCATAACGGCGATACCGATCCAACCAATAACGTCGACCATGACGCCGAGTTTGAGGTAGTTGAGCGCAAGAGCGACGATGAGAAGGATAATGTTTATGACAACCGCCAGACTCAGGAGCCGCGTGCTCGCCTGATCGAACGGGCCCCCCATTAGCGTTGTAGCTGCTTGGCCCTTTCGTCTGCTTTCGGTGATCGCGAAATACGCGATCAGGATGACGTAAGCAGCAAGTATAGAGTACATAGAATTGCGATTTTTATGTTGTCTGTGACTGAACGACAGTTAACGCCTCTTTTTGCATGACGTTGTCCTCTTGCGCATGTGACGAAAGGGCGATTTGCGGTGTTTTTGATGGCTAGTTTGAGCCTGCGCTTTCCAGGCAAAAGATCGTTAGGATGCTTACGGCTCAGGCAGTTTAACGCCATCTGTCAGTCTTTTCTTAAGCACAACCGACGTCTCGATTTGCCTCCTAGGAATGTTCCAGTATTCTTGCAGGAGCTGATTCTTCTCATCGCGCGAAACCAACGTGAATCCATGTCGCTCATAAAACCGAACTGCCCACGTTGCGTCTTCCCACGTGCCCACCAGAATCGGAGAGGTATGCGCGAGACTCAGGAGGTGTTGTAGCAGGGCACCGCCTATGCCGCGCCTCTGGTAGCCGGTGCGCACATAGCAGTGTCTAATCAGATCGTAGCTGCCGACGTTTTGAATTCCCGCTATGCCTAGCAAGAAGCCGTCTTCAAGCCATCCATAGAATCGAACGCCAGCTCTTATTTCATTGGCGAGTTCCTTCTCGGACATGTACGGCTCTTTCCACCGGTCATCCGGGATGGCGCCTTTGTACGCATTCGCGGCATCATTGATTATCTCGAGGATGCTGACACTGTGATCTGGCGACAAGTCTTTGATCTTTTGCATAGGTTGCCACTGAAGTAGCACTCAGCTTTTATAAACAAATTCTGCCATTTCCGCGACCTGCGACTGACTCAGATGAGCTGCTCGGACATACGCGAGGTCATTCAACGGGAGCAGTCAAAACGCCTGTATTATGACCACGGCGTGAGGGGTCGGTTGGGAGCAAGTCTTGTGAAGTTTGTTGAGTAATCTGTGATTACGCTGGCAAGCTGTCACCAGGAAAACTTCGACCCGCGTGCATTTCATGCAATGCGAGCTAGCAAACGGCGGCTTTTGCGGCAGCTCGGCAGGTCAGAATGTGCCTCTAACGTCTTTGAACATTTAAAATTCTAATTTTTTTATAAAAAAATGTGAATAACGGCGCTGCGTTGATATCGCGTAGTCGCGTTTATATAGGGCGCTTAATTTACCCTTAAGTGAAAGCAGGCCGCTCACTTACGGACAAGCATGGCCTGCTCCCACGAAGTTAGACACGGAAAACTATCGAGCTATGATTATATAGTTTTGGATGGTTGTCTGCGTCTTCCTTCTCGTGGTCAGTGATCGAGCGAAGCTGTTGAATGACAGCTGGGAACTACACACATGAAAGATATTGAAACGAAACAGAAGTTCCTTGAGCAACGGGCTCAGGGGAAGTCGCTGAGGACGATCGAAAAAGAGATCGGTATCCGAAGGCGAACGTTAGCACAATGGGAAAGCGAATACAAAGAAGAGCTCGAGAACTTCACGGCGATCGAACTTGACGCCCAACGTGAAGAGTATAGGCTGACGACGCAGGCACGCATCGAACGCTTCGGCGGCCAACTCAGGCGCGTTATGGAAGAGCTTGAAAAACGTGACCTTTCGGATATCCCAACCCCGAAACTCGTTGATTTGGCGCTCAAACTGGACGCCCAGTTACGAGATGCAGCAGTGATGCCAGCGATAACCGACGAAGCAGGCGTCGAAGCGCGGAAAGCCGCTCGAAATCTTGTCCAGTCCCTTGGTAGAGGACACGGCCCGATGCAGAGCTCAACGGAGCGACACGCCGAGGGCGGCAACGGACGCGTGAAAGCTGCAGACCTCGTGGAGCTTGAGGTTAAAACCCTACAGCGGTACGAAGCTGGTGAAATTGATAGCGTCGTTGCGGAGCGAGAGGTCGCTATCGTAAATTCAATCTTTAAGGGGATTGAAGTAGCTGATCTGCAAAAGCGCCTTGAACGGCTAGAGACTGTGCTCGGTGACGAAAAAGGCGCTCGTTGAGGAGGAGTCTAAATGGCAAAAATCGGTGAACGGAGAGTCCGGGCGGCGATACGCAAGGCGGATGGTCACAAAAAGGGACTGCTCCTGGCGAACCACTACGCTGAACACCGCCTGCTTGGAAAGCCGCTCCTGACGACAGGCGAGATTCGAGATATTGTGAAGGAAATGAGGTCGAATGCGATTCGTGATACGGAGCGGGACTTGCCAGACGATGAGGAGCGGCGTGAATTTGCCAGCATGATGCGTGCAGAAAACAACCTCTTCTTGTGCCTTATGGACGCGAAGGTCGCCTACCTCGAGGCGCTCCTAGAGCTTACCCTCCTACAGAGCTTCTTAGCTCTCGTGATGCAGCGTCGGCACGCCAAAGATCACCTCTAGGAGGTATGCTATAGATGCAATGTAGAACGTAACGCTACACTATTTGAACGTGGGGTCTCTATTGACCAGCTCGTGCCGCCTATCAGCACATCGCTAGAAGAAGAGAGCGACGGCACGACGCAGACTGATGTAGAAGTCCCTGATGAGGATGCGGTAGCTATCTACGAGATCATCGAACGATTAAAGCCGAAATTGTCCATTTTGAAGGCGTTGACTGAAGCCACCCGGGACGTTATGGATCAACGTCAAATACCAATTCCCGTCTTCAGCGAAACCATCAATTGGTACGACCAGCATATCGGCGAGTTTATTAGCGGGATGAAGCGGATATTCTGCGGCACCCTTTTTCCGGAATGGGAAGAAAGGGAGGCCAGCCTCATAGAGCACGCTGATCCGCACGTCATGATGATGGAGACCTTGCCTGAGTACGAGGACATCCCCTTCGATGAAGACGTGTACGATTGCGCGTGGTCCATTCTGAGCGGCCGTACGCTCTAGCGTTCGTCGCGTGCGCAGGTCGAAGAGCGAAAAAAGTTCGAGAGATGGACAAGCTGCCTTCGCCTTATGCACTTCTTAACGTCTACGTCAGGCACAGCAGATCAACAATAGTAGTGAATATTAGCGCCGTGGCATGGTTCCATCATCCAGGCATTCAGCAAAAGACTATGTAAACCCGACTCAGCAAAAACGCCAAATCGGGTCCCGTTTCTTTTTTATAAAGAACTGCTGACCGCCCGATGAGCCGTTTCATGAGCGCAGCCTGGCGCTGACCTGGCACATGCGTGACCGTTCCTGCGCTACAGCATAGCAAGACCGGTGACCCCCCGAACAATGAGATACAGGCCGATCAAAAATAAGACAGCAGCCATCAACTGACCGCCGTACCTGCGCAAGAAGCGGATGACAGGATCGAGCAACCTGTCGAAGTTGTTAGGCGTAACGAGATATATGACGACGGGCGCCCAGACCCAGCTCAGCGCGATGGCGAGCAGAAAAACAAAGGCGATCGTTTTGTCAAAGGGCGGCACCGTAGCGACGCCGATATCCTTGCTTGCCGCAAGCGCTGGAATCAGCGAGGAGAAGTTGCTCGCGCTGAAGAGCACGCCCATCGACACGGCGCCGGCGACACTCATCGCATCCGGGTCAAACGACCGAACCAGAGGCGTGCCCACCCCCTTGGTCAACGAGCGACCGGCTATGTAAAGCAGAATGATGCCCAAGAGGACGTCAATGCCCGCGATTGCCGATGAGGGGGTTCCGCCGATTGTCGCTGCGCTCCCGACGGCAACGAGCAACAAGCATATCGCCGAAAAGACCGTCGCGTACGTTACCGCAAACAAGGCCGCCTTGAGTGCCCGGCGCTTCGTCGCACTGAGCACTGCCATGACGATGATTATTGTCAGCGGACTTACCATGCTCGCAAGGGCGAATGGCAGCACCGTCAGCAGCAGATGGGGCAGGTCAGTCGCCATGGTTGGTCCCTTATCAGGTCCGGTTTCCTCCAGTGGCAGAAAACTAGTTTTCTATGGGATTTGAGAACGTAAGCGTTTCGCTTGCGCCGCGCTCTCTGATATGCAGTTTGGGGATTCACGTAGTAGTCCTGCGAGCGGCGCGAGATAACCAGATGCGAGATTTAGGAAGAAGTCGAATTCTTACGTCACCTCCCCCATAATCGTCACGTATCAAACGTGCGCAGCGCAGGGTCGGTCCTATCCGCAGGTGCAGAATCTGATACGGGAGATACAGACACTGTGATGGTTGCGAGGGTCAACCCAACGGGTTAGGGTCGATTGACCGCAAGTACATGGTCGAAACGCTTACGTCGATGGTCGTGTGAAAGCGGCTAATAGTAGTGCAAACACAGTAATTACCTATGACTACGCAGGAGCGTGAGCCAAAAGAGCCTAGCTTTGGGACAGGCCAAGAAGCTCTAATTTATGAAGTCGAAAGGGCGTGTGGCCAATTAAACAAGCTTAAGGACTTGCAACTAGACGAGCCTTTTTTGCGTGCCGTGGCTGCGGATATACGAGCGCACATGGACCACTTGGGGGCAAACTTGCAGGAGTTAACGGAACCTTGCGGTTAATGACTGTAGTATAACGATTCGGGCTTGCTAAGGCTCCTATCCAGCGTTCGGCCCGGACGCGTTTAACTCTCGCCCCTGTCCGCGCCGCCAGGCCTATCGACAAGCGTGCCCAGGACAAGGCGCTTACGCAAGGGGTTAAAATACGCGTGACGTCTTTCCTTCTCTTGTTCTCCCTTCTCCGCAGTTCTGATACTCGAAAGGAGTGCATTAAGTGCTTGGGTATCATCTAGACTCGTCTCGGACTCCTCATAGAATTTGGTCTTGACTTCTGCAAGTGCACGGCTCAACAGTTCTGCATCACCGCCGGTTAAGATTGGCCCATTTTCTATCATGTTCTCCCTCCTGGTCAGTATTTTTCACATGCACCACATGACATTATAGCCTAATCGCTTTTTTCCGATTGCAATATTGGCCTCTAAATGCCCGTTATTCACCGTGAAGAGCGTTAAGCAAACTTCAATAGGCAGATGGCAGTACACAAAGAAAGCGCTCATGATTGCTCCTACGCATAGCCGTACTCGTGACGCTGAAGCAATCGCACTTGTATCCTTTTGATAATTTGTCGCAACTGCTGACGTGCACGGTCCGGTAGCCAGCCATCGTGCACGCGGTCTCGTAGGTACTGATAAGCTTCCCAACTGGTCGAGCACTTCCTAGAAAGTGTTTCGGCAGCCACATCAGCATAGTCATTCTTGTAGTCCGCGAGTTCGAGGATGAGTTCATCGACTTCCAGGCAATCGTTGTTCGCGGGCCAAGATTGTGGGTCTATCTGTGTAATGGTTAGCTAAAAGCAGAGTGAAAGTGTGGACAGGTCGCAACTAAGGCTGTTAACTGCCCGCATATTTTTCTGATTAAAACGAAACAATGCAACTCCGATTATGATGAACCACAAGCCAGTAAGCGGGACAGCGAGGAATTGGCAGAGGCCTAGAATGTAAGATGTGAGAGCTAGAGGAGCGGCCGCTCCAATGATTCCTATAACGTTGACGATAATGCCGAAGACCCCTGTCCACCTATGGAAAGTATGCTCTTTTAGTATGACCACGCTCCAAAGAAGCCACCCTACCGCGCCGACCCCGAAGCTGAGGACTGTCTGGAGAGGAAGGGCGGCATAACCATAGGTTGCCGCCGCGACGTAGGTGGCTCTTAGCGCGTCGGTCGTGGCACTGGCGTACCCCTGGGAAAGACTGACAAGCGTCAAGGAATTCAATTCCGTGACGCTAATGTCATAGAAGATGTAAAACAATGAAAGCAGAGTACCGACAAGCGCCAATGTCCTGTTGTCGCGTCGCAAGATGAGATAGAGCGCGATAGACGGCGCGATAAGCAAGAAATCAATCAGAATCCAGAGGCTCCAAAGGCTGTTCGCTAGCAGCTGCTTTTGCGATACAAGCTGCAGATATACCGTAGCGTTGCTTGGGTAGCCCAAGCTGTAGAGAGCGCGCCCCATTGTTGATGCAGTAAGCCCACCAATACACACCAAGACTAGAAGAATCCTACCAAGGTGGTACAGCCCTTTCCAGCTTTGGTCAGTATCTACGTCCATCCACATCACATCAAACGTTATTGACCGCGAGTGAAAGTGGAGCAACTAAGGCTGTTAACCGCCCCACTTAATTCTAATAAGGAAGACTTATTTGGACCAAGCATCGACCATGCAACGGGGGCGGTCGCAGCCTTAGAACTACTAAACCGAGGCATCCCATAGGTATAGCTAAAACCTATTTGAAACTTTATTACAAATTTCGTACGTTACAGCGGGTACCAGTTAGTAACATTTATGCGCCTTCGCGAGTCTTTACTATTGCAACACCGCAGATTGTTGCAGGGGCAGTGGTGAAGCAAATGCCTGGGTCTCTCCATAACCCAGGCCTTCCTATTTTAGCCGCACACGCTGGCGTTAACAAAGCTTCAATAGCAGAGGTCACTGCCACTATTCTCTGATATCGCGCGGGCGGCTCTCTTGACATAAGAAACACCCCTATAAGTCCCGCGGTAATGAAGAACGCAAGCACAAAGGGGATTGGGTTAGAGTCAGCAGCCCTCTTTTAATCTGTTTGTAGAGTATGAGAAAGGCTTATTGTAGAGTATGAAGTAGCATAGTATTACAATGGTAGTTTGTCCTGCTTGCCACAACGAGCACGCCGGCCCACTTAAAACGTGCTCTTCTTGCCGTGACCGCATAGCAGCTTGGAAGCAGAACCACCAGGATAAAGACCGATTGTATAAGCGTAAGTATGCTGCCAAGAAGCGTGGGTCCGAGCGCTACGATGAGCTTTTTTACAGCACGAGAGGACAGCAAGATAAGTGGGATAAATGGGTAGGACTTGACCCGGATGAAGTAACGGTGTGGACTGGGCAGACACGTGCAGAACTCTGGGAGGAAGTTGCTCAAGTAGGCTATGAGGAAAATGTAAGAGACAGCTGCTTGGGCGTTTTGAATTGTGCTAGGGCCGATGTCCGAGCTGACTACCTACAAGCAATGACAGATAAGGGAAAGCAGACAGAGTGCCTTATTCTGCTCAAAAAGATACAGCTACACTTAATAAACGAGCTACGAGAGAACGGTGTTATTTGGCAGGAGGGCTAGCAGTATGCCAAGCAAAGTAAGTTGGATGCACGATAGTGATGACAGGATGCTAGCACGCTACCAGCACCTGTACAAGAAGGCACTTAAGGTCAAAGCCTTGCAACTACAGAAGATACAAAGGGCAGAAACACGTGAACTGTGTATCTCCGCGCTATTTAAAGCAGTGGTAATATGCAATACTACCCTTAAAGAGATGGATGTTAAACAGTATGAAGCAGGCCCTGAGCAGTTCTCATTAGAAAAATAGACAAGTGATCGCTTTTTTCTGGCGTCAGTAATAGCGTAAAAACGGCCGTCATTCCAAGCGACGAGCGTTAAACCAGCTTCAATAGGCAGATGGTCACTGCCACTAGTCTCTGATATAACGCGGGCGGCGATATTCTTCGCAATACGGAACGCGCTCTCTATCGCCACGCAGCCGGCAATGCGCGTACTTTTCGCACCGCTGACAATTCATCATAGGTGCATTTCTTGGACGGTCAGAATAAAGAGGTCGACCCGCGCGGTGGGAAACTAACCGCTCCTGGGCACGATTATCGGAAGATAGCGTCGGACGGACAGACGCGAGAGCTAATGCCAGTGCGGTGCCGGCCGAAGCTCATATACGAGTTGTCGATATCCCTGTGGTGCGGCTGCCGGTCGAAGCTTACATACGAGTTGTCGATATCTTTGAGGGGCAGTCGTCTGTGGCCGTGTGTGAACATAGTCAGTCTGTGGTCTTATCCCTACTTGCTGCATGCGGCATTTATTGCACATTTTAGAGCCGAGCTCGGCGTTTCCGGGCCCAAGTCTTACTTCGCATTGGGTACAGTGAGAGAGGCGCATAGTTTCACGCTTTAATCAATTAATCACGTATGCAGGTGGCTGTGGTATCGAGCAATCATCGCACCTCATCGGCTTATCTAGTCGGTGATGCGCTTTTACGTGAGCTCCCTACCTCACCGCCAGCTAGGTCTCCGTCGGTGTTAACTCTTCCGCTTTTGTCCTACGAGTGGCAGCTCAGATTTGCGTGATATGGGTCTGGCGGCGATGATGATTCGAAGAAAGGACTGGTGAAGCAAATCGCCCGGGTCATGGAGAAGAGGCCCAGGCCCCCAGTGCTACCGTGCGGGGGGAACCTAACCGCAGCCAAACAACACGCTTAAACCGACACGCCGCCTTTTTACACTTTTGATTCATTTTTCCGTCAGGAGGAACTTGGGATGATAAAAAAGTTGTTGGCTATCGTGGTGCTGGTGATGGTTGCCTCGTTATCAATAGCGGGGTGCACAAATAGCACAAATAACCCCGCTACGAGTCCTGCACCACAAGCGCACGACCCAACGCTTGAGAAGCTTATCGATGCGTACAAGCAAGAGATTAACGGAAATCAATCAACTACAATCAGTGCGTGGAACGTGACCTGGAACAATGCGACGAGCGCCAATATTCTTTTTACGTTCGAGACTTCCGGCAATGGCAGTTTTGGCCTTACCGCTGCAGTTTCGGTGAACGACACTGTGCGCTCTTTTCCTACAACGCAAGACGCAACAAGCTTTTTAACCGCGTTTGACAAAGCCAATTATAGCTTTAGGAGCACCGATTACACGAGCGACCCCACCAGTAACGCCTATTATAACGCAACTGGGCATTATCCAAGCGTTTACAAAGCCTACTCATATACAGAGAGAGGTATACTAGGCGCATCTGAGAAGGTGTACGCAGTCACGCAATACGATAACGTCATTAACGTGGCTAATGCGAGCGCAACCTTGTAGAAGGAAATGAAGCCGCGCCTAGGTATAAGCTGCGCGAACGCACACGAAATGAGGAAACAACGTGAAGAACACTGCATGCACGATTTACATCACGACTATACGCGGCGGGACCCAGAGCTACCGCAAAGGAAAGAACGGCTGGACACAAACCAGTCCAAACGGTATAGTCCGTCCGCTCAGCGCAGAGCAAGTGTTGTCGCACATCCTGCCACTACTCGCAGCCGGCAATCAGGGCCACCTTAGCGTTAGAGTGGAACCTGATAAAGTCGAATTGTAACAATTCCGCGCTGGTTACGAATAGCTCTAATTTTATTATTCATATGCGCCGGTGGCTACCTGGCGATGCTTATGTGGCTACCGCGAACTGGGTTGGGACTATAGGGGTCCCTTGTGTGCCGTGTGCAGATACGGCATCTCCCTGGGCGTATCGTTCATTATCTTTTTTTCTTGATAGGCTGATATTCGTTTTTCCGGCGGCCCCACCTGCGGCGCGATTCTGAGCAGCCAATATATAAAGTTATGAGCAAACAAACCAAGAAGCACGGTTAAAATGTGAGTGAATTATGAACGCAGTGAACGCAGTGGTTCTTCTTCTCATTCTGCTCGTGGCCTTCAGCGCCGCGCGCCTGATACTATGGGCGTGGTGGATTCGCACCCGCAACGCTAGGATGAAGAAATACGACGAACGGTGGCTAAAAAAATGAGCTTTAAAGCTGAGCGTGTGAGCCTCCGAATCGAAAAAAACAGATGGGCTCGAGGCGATTCGAACGCCCGACCTTCGCCGTGTAAAGGCGAGGGTTTCGAGCTAGTAGCGAAGTTTTCTACTTCTCTTTCGCTTGCTTCACTTTTGCAAGAAGAAGAGACAACAACAAGAAAGGCAAGCGCTCCATCGTGCACTGTTTGAAAGATTTGGGCCTGTAGCCCGGCAAGCACTGAGAACGTATGCGGTAATCATATTGTTGGGTAGCTGTAGTTCACTTTTGCTCGGTGGAGTGAAATCTTGCTGCGGTGAATCTGGTGCAGCGTTGGATTCTCACAAACTGCGTTTAGTATTGACATCACGATCATCTCCGCTCGTGGCATGAATCCACAACTATTTATCAGTTATGAAACGTATGAACGACAGATGAAACGCGAGGACAGGGCGACCATCAGCGTAAGCAAGAAGACCCACGCTGATTTCGAGAAGTACCGCGCCACACTGAGTGCTGAGAGGGAAAAAGTCCAGACTCAAGACGACGTAGTGAAGGCGCTTCTTGAAAAGGCGAAGGAGTAGCCGAAACACGCCTTATTCTACCTTCACTGAAGGGAGTCGGTAACATTGGCCGAGTGCTATGATGATTATGCCAGAGCGCCGCAACGATGTCCTCGCGCCTGACGATTCGCTAGGTTCCTTCCGCGACTGATTACCAGTGAACCAAGAAGGGGTTTTGCCGCCCTCTTTCTTTTTTCCTTTCACTTTCAACACGTTCTTGCAGTTGGATTATCACCTGCAGCACAGATTCAACTCTCGTGCAAGCAATCCACCATCAGACCGACACAGGTGACAAGAAACAGGCTATCTACAACCTCTTTGCCGCCTACATTCACACAATACCGCTGGAAGAGCTAATAGAGAGCGTCGAACAGGCCCGGCTAGACGCTAGACTAAAGTAAGTAGTGATACACGGCGCGGCTTGCAGCTACTGCCTCGCTAGAGCAGAACGGCTTGACGGATCGTATTTGCGAACGTTTGCGCCCGAATTGAAAGAGCAGCTTGCCCAGACCCTCGCTGCATTTGTCACATCGATTCTGACAGAGCCGCGTGGGCGCGTAGACACGGAAAGTGCTCAAGAGCCGCCCTTTCGCCAGATCATTGACGTGTTGCAGCAGCCTCGTTTCGACTTAATTCGGCGTGCGCACCTTAACTGGCTACTTTGATTCTGAAGCTTTAAGCAACGCCATTTGCGCAACTTCATGACTGGGATCAGTTTTGAGAGCAGCTTGATAGCTGCTATCGTTGTCACGCTCGCTTAACTGCACCGTAACAAAGGCGGTAGAAAAA
>JBEKER010000001.1:0-115430 GCA_050013755.1 Halobacteriota archaeon | reverse complement strand
CGCACGGTGCTGGATTCTTTTTTCACGTCGTGCCCGAAGACGCTCGCTGAGCCGCTCGTGGGCTTCGTGATGGTACACAGCATAGAGATGGTCGTCGTTTTTCCGGCTCCGTTGGGTCCGAGCAGGCCGAAAAGCTCCCCTTCTTCAATCTCCAGATTGATTCCTTTCACTGCTTCGACGTCTTCAAACCGTTTGACGAGATTCTTGGTTTCGATAGCTTTCATTGTTGATCACGGTCGCATAATAAGCGCATTTGCGAGTTTACGTGCACTCAGCACATTTGCGTATACTATTTAGTAGTTTCAGTCTATATATAAATTGTTGATATATTACTAGGTAATATAACACGGTCGGTATCCTTCGCGCCGTCACCCGAACAGGCTTGTTCGTGCATGCGATGCATCTTAGGAAGCCACGTCACCGAGGAACTAAACCGCGTCAAGCTTAAATCGCTGCGGTGAGCCGCCGATGTTCTTCATCCTCAATCACTGCCAGAGGCACAGCCCAAGCTGTTCAACACTTTTTAACGCACTTTTGAAATGGCCGACCAGCGCCCCTAGCGGGCTGTTAGACTGTACGCTGCGACTCATAACGTTAAAGTACTAAAATGGCAATGAGTACGTGCCAAAAGTAGAGAGGGCTGGTACGCAATGGAGTATTGGAATCCAAAGGTCGAACGATTGTCCGCGGAAGAGCTCAAGCAGCTGCAAGAACGTAAGCTCAGACGGTCTGTCGAAAACGCGTACGAGTATTCCAGTTTCTACAAGAAGCGCTTTGCGGCAGCCGGCGTTTCTCCACACGACATACGATCACTCGAGGATATTCAGCAGCTGCCGTTCACGCACAAGACCGATCTGCGGGACACCTATCCGACCGGCATGTTCTCGGTGCCACAGAGCCAGATCGTGCGATTTCACGTTTCAAGCGGCACGACAGGCGTTCCGACCGTTGTCGGCTACACCGCCAACGACATTGACGTTTGGACGACCTGCTTGGCGCGCTCGCTAACCGCATGCGGGCTCGGGCGCGGTGACGTCGTCCAAGTCGCGTACGGCTACGGACTGTTTACGGGAGGGCTTGGCCTTCACTACGGCGTCGAGGAGATTGGCGCAGCCGTCCTCCCCATAGGCGCGGGCACCACGACGCGACAGATAAGCCTCATGAAAGATCTCGGAACGACGGCGATCGCCTGCACGCCGTCATATCTTCTCCACATCGGCGAAGTTGCCGAGTCAATGAATATCGACATCGCGTCGCAGACGCGGCTGCGAGTAGGTATCCTTGGAGCTGAGCCCTGGTCGCTCGAATCGCGCACGCGCATAGAGCAGAACCTTGGAATCAATGCCTATGACATCTACGGCACGTCTGAGATGAGCGGTCCCCTTTTTACTGAATGTTCCGCTCAGAATGGCATCCATGCTTGGGCGGATCACTTCTTGATCGAAATCGTCGACGATTATGGCGGCCCTGTCGAAGAGGGCGAGAGGGGCGAGCTCGTTGTCACGACGCTTTCAAAGGAGGCCTTGCCGCTCATCCGGTACAAGATGGGCGACATTACCTCGCTGGTGTGGGAAGAGTGCGAGTGTGGCCGAACCCACCCCAGAATTATGCGCATTCAAGGACGGACTGACGATATGATCGTGGTCCGGGGCATAAACGTGTTTCCGAGCCAGATCGAATCGGTGCTCTTGCAGATCCCCGAAGTGGGTGACCACTTCCAGATCGTGGTCGACCGAGCCGGCCCGATGGACGTCATGGTGGTTAAGATTGAGGTCACGGAGAATACGCTGAGCGACCGAGTCGGTGCTTTGATGCAGCTGGAAGAACGGGTTGCTAAGCAGCTGCGCGATGTGCTCATGGTGAACGCAAAGGTAGAACTCGTGGAACGAGGCACTCTGCCGCGGTCATCAGGAAAGTCGCAGAAGGTTATCGACCTGCGAAAGATTTAGGTAACGAGGTCGTGATGCGAATGGTCACAAGCAAAATGTTGAAGCAGATCACGCTGTTTGCCGAGAACAAACCCGGCCGGCTTACAAGCGCGACGAAAATACTCTCAGAAAACGGAATAAACATACGGGCTTTTACCATCGCTGACAGCGGCGAATTTGGCATCATTCGGTTCGTCGTCGACGATGCAGACGCATCTCTGCGTCACCTAAGAAGGGCAGGGTTTACCGTCTCTGAAACAAAGGTCATTGGCCTTGAAATGCCCGACACGCCTGGCGCCTTGTTCGAGATCAGCCGCACGCTCTCCGACAACGACATAAACGTCGACTACGCCTACGCTTACGCGAGCGCAACGCCGAACAAAGCGATCCTGATCCTCCAAGCGAGCGACCTCAAAAAAGCGGTCAGATTGTTAGCCGAACTTGGGTTTCATCTTATCGAATCTTCCCCATAAATGAGCGCGTGGGTCGTGCTAGAATGCTGCTTGAGACGGTGACGGCCGACGGGCTGGCACACAAAAGTTACTTCCTATCTGACCACAACGAGGCGATGGTCGTCGATCCTCGTCGAGACTGTGCGATCTACGCCGAGCTGGCCGCACGTGAGTGCACCGAGATTAAGTACATCTTCGAGACGCACTGCAACGAGGACCTTGTCGTCGGTTCTCTCGACCTACAACGACGGACCGACGCAGAAATCGGGCATAGCAAGGAAACCCATTTTCGATACGGTGACCACAACCTTACCGAAGGCGAAACGTTCTGTGTCGGCGACCTCAAGGTTGAAGTTCTCAGCACGCCCGGGCACACCAACGATAGCCTCTGTTTCGTCGTCTATGAGCGGCGTGATAGCCGCGTGCCGCTCATTGTGTTTACGGGCGACACGCTCTTTGCGGGCGATGTTGGGCGGATTGACCTCCTCGGAACAGAATCCGCCCGCGCTCAGTCAGAGAAGCTCTATAGCAGCATCTTTGAAAAACTCTTGCCGCTTGATGATTCCACTCTCGTATATCCGGCCCACGGCGCAGGAAGCGTCTGCGGAAATAACATGAGCGCCAGAGCGTACAGCACCGTGGGCTACGAACGGCAATTGAATCCGCTGCTTCAGCTGAGGGAAGACGGTTTCGTGCGCCATCTGACCCAGCAGCACCTCTCAATGCCGCCGTACTTCCGCAGAGCACACGAGCTTAATGTTCAAGGTCCACCTCCAATGCCTCGGACGCTCCGTGAGGCTGACTGCGACGAGTTCGAGGAACTCGTTGAGGCTCGGACAACGACCACTATCGACACGCGAGAGCCAGGCGCATTTGCCGGATCGCATATTCCCGGATCGCTCAACATATGGCTTGACGGCGTCAGCGTCTATCCGGGGTGGGTGTTAGACAATGATAAGCCCGTCGCACTCGTTACCGAAAGACCATTGGATGCCAAGGTGGCGCTGACGTATCTAAATCGGCTTGGCTTTGACAACGTCGCTGCGCATCTCTGCAACGGAATGCCGGACTGGCGGAACCACGGAAAGCCAATCGGGCGGCTCAAGACGTGTTCGGTCGAGCAGCTGAAAAAAGCTGTCGATTGTGCGGCTGTCAATGTGCTCGACGTGCGCGATGATCACGAGTGGAGCGAGGGTCACATCAAAGGGGCACAGCATCTCTTCGTAGGATACCTCCAGCAGCAGGTTGCACGTGTTCCGCGGGATACGCCCCTCGCCGTGTACTGTTCGTGGGGAGGGCGCGCCAGCCTCGCCGCGAGCATTTTAGCACGACACGGATACGCAAGCGTTTACAACGTTCTCGGCGCGATCAGGGCTTGGAAAAGCCGCGGATATCCGCTCGAGAGATGATTGCGTCGCAACTTCGCCAGCTGGTTTACTCCTCCCCCGACGCGGAGCAGCGCCCTCTCGTTTCGGGGATTTTGTGTCAAAAAGATAAAAAAGAGGCCCTTTGTGCGAAGGGGCGACTGAAGGCGGTCGGGCACAAAGGGGCTGTTGACGTCAACGCGTTATCTGAGCGTTCCGGCAAACACCTGCCACGCCAACGCAGTCTTTGCCACGATACTGAGAACGACGTACACGTACTCGCCGTAGAGGTAATCCTTCCATCTTCCCACCTTCTTGTACTGCAAGAACATGTTGAGAGGGAACAGGAGGAAGAAGAACGCCAAGGACGCAAGGATGTAATAGATAAAGGTGGGTACTGATGCGTTTTGCGTCGCTCCGACGAAGTATAGAACGATGACTATCCACGGAATGACGCCGGCAAATGATCCAAATATGAACGCCGTCCACTTCGTCTTTTCCGTCTTTTGATTGTGGAGCTCCATCATCAGGCCGAAAAGGTTCATCGCTGCGTTTATGCAGAATAATGGGATGAGAGCTGCTATGTCGTAGACGCCGCTAAGCAAGGCGATCGCCACGATCATCACCGATGAACTAAGCGCATAGTCGTACCAGCGCGCGTAGTTTACGTGTTTCTTGAGGTTTTTGACATACCATCGGTTCGCAAACGGTGATGCCACAAGCAGATGGTCAATCGTCGAAATCAATAGGAATAGCGCAACGAGGAGCCCCACGCGAAGCTGGTAGATCGTGTTCTCGACCGGCGCGAGGACCTGCGTGGTCGCGTTGAAATGTAGATAATACGTGTTTATCGGAAGTTTGAACGAGTTGCTCAGGAAAACTATAGCTATAGCTTGAATCAAAAGGAATAAGCCCGCAATGACGTTGAACGTTCTTAGACGCCTAAATTTCCTTTCTTCTTGGTCTTCCATCGTTTACCTCCAACTATTTAGTGAAAAAGTGTTTTCCTCTATTTATTTAACGATTTCCTTTTACTGCCGCGGAGAGCCGCGACAGCCATTTCACGTTCAGGTAGATGCTCGACGTTCGCCAGTATTCGAAGCGGGCTAAGCGGTGACACTTGAGGCGTTCCTCGAAGATAACTGCCCCCCGGAGCAGTGGCCCAACGGCGTGTAGAACAATCTACTTCAAACTAAAGAGGCATCAAGGAAGCGATCTGCGTGCGGTGTTTTTGGCCCTGCTGGAAGAGTTCGCGGGGGGATGCTGCCGGTAGGGGGGCCCGTCATGCGCCGATCATCGGTGCGCGTCCCGCCACGCCGTCATGCCACCCTTCAAGACGAAGACCCGGTCAAATCCCGAATCCCGAAGGATTCGAGCGGCGGCCTCTGAGCGTTTTCCCGTGCGGCACACAACGACGATGTCCCGCGTTTTGTGCGTCGAAAGTTCGCCGACCCGCTGTTGAAGCTGCCCGAGCGGGATATTTAGGGAGCCGGGCAGCGGCCCCAACTCCCCCCCTAATTCGTCAGGGTTTCGCACATCGCACACCAGCAGCGCCGGGTCTGAATCTAGTCTTCGGGCGAGCTCCTCTGGGGATAAGTAGGACAGACCGTCCTGCAACTTATCACGAGCTGTATCGGTCAACGTATCCTCCATTATACACGCGGCTTATCACTCCTGCTTTCTCGTGCTTAACGGATCACTACTGTCTGAGCCGTAGGACATCACTCTTCGAGCTCTTTATAGCACAACCACCAGTCGTAGTTATCATACATTTTAGCGCGTTCTTTGGCTGTCTTTTCATCGGCCGGCGCCGGTATAAGCACCTTATTTCCGATAAGCTCGTTTTGCGGCCACCCAGCGGGCATAGCGACGCCGTATTTGTCGGCGGTTTGGAGAGCTTTCACGGCTCGAAGAATTTCGTCCATGTTTCTGCCGACCTCTTGCGGATAGTAGATAATCAACCGAACGATGCTTTTCGGATCGACAATGAACACGGCGCGCACGGTATTCGACGCCTTGCCAGGGTGAATCATCCCGAGCATTGAGGCTACTTTACCAGTGTCCGCAATAATCGGGAACGGAATTTCGACGTCGAGGTTCTGCTGGATCCACTCGGTCCACTTCATGTGCGCTATCACTTGATCAACGGACAGTCCGATAAGCTCGCAGTTAAGCTTCTGGAATGCGTCATATCGTTTAGCAAAGGCCACAAACTCCGTCGTGCACACCGGGGTAAAATCCGCAGGGTGACTAAAAAGCACGAACCACTTGCCGCTAAAAACATCCGGCAGTGTCATCTTGCCGTGAGTTGTTTGAACCTCTATCTGCGGGAACTTGTCCCCGATCAGCGGCATACCTCGCGCGGCTTGCGCGCCTTCTCCTGCGCTTGTTATAGCGCTCTGCGTACTCGACTGCATACTATTCGATCTTAAATCGTGCAGATATATACCTTATGCAAAACTGTAAGCAGCACGCCCGTCTCGCAAGAAACGCACGGGAGCAGCGCAGTTCGCTGCGCGAAGATGACACCTTAGACATGGCACGTCACCGCGTGCAGAGATCAGCTCCCCTCGGTCATTTGAGAGGCAACGGACCAATGTGACTAGCCGAAACGTCAAAGATCTTCCGCCCCCGAAGCGGAACTAAAAACAATTGACACAAGCGCTCAATCTGGCTATTTAAGAGCAATTTACCATCCAACATTATCAAAACCTTTTTATATCTTAGAAAAAAGAAGAATTACGACTAGAAGATGGGCGTAAGCCCACTTTGTCAAACATAAAGGAGATGAATCATGAAGAAAGTTATCGTGTCTCTATTAGTGCTCGCTTTTGTGGCACTTGCAGCGACAGGCACCGTTTCAGCCCAGTGCGCCGCGAAGACCACGACGACGAGCGTAGCGACGACGTGTGCTCAGTGTACGAGCTGCACCACCTCAACGTGCTGCAGTTGCTGCTGTCCCACGACGTGCTGCTGTCCAACAGTAGCGTGCTGCGTAGTCACGCAGTGCTGTGAAGTCAAAGAAGTCCATGAAATGCATGCAATGCCAGCAGTCTGGAAGCCATACGCGGCACCGAAGATGAGCGCTGCACCTGCAGCCGCGGCCGTTGTTGGATCAGGCCAAGCATCTACATCCACGCAGGCTATCAAGCAGACCGTCACGCAGACAAACACCCAGTCAGTAATTGGCAATGGTAACACCGTGACGTTCGCGTCACAGAGCAACAGCAACAGCGCCACTAACACCAACATGCCAGTAAACATACAAGTCAAAGATATCGCAGTGGCCTGGAACAACAGCACAGCAAGTGCGGTTGAGTAAATCTACAAGCGATGACAGCACGCGTGTTCTGGTTTGACCGGAAACGCGGGTGCGAGCACCTACAGCTATTGTGGCTGTAGGTGCTGCAAGAAACCACAAGCGAGTAGATAGAAGAGAAAGGCGAGTGCCCTTATTTCAGTGATCCGCAAACCATCATCGATTTGCGAGCGACCTCATAAAAGGTCAGTCATTAATCAGGGCAACTGCCAAAGCTAAAATCGAATTCGATTTAGGCCAGGGACAACCTGGCTTCCTTTTTTGCTTTTTTTTTGTATTTTCATACGACAGCATTGTCCTCATTTTCGCAGTGGTAAGAAACGCAGTGCGCACGGCGCCGTGCATAGAAAGAAAGCCGTGGCGTAGTTTTAAATCCCAGGTCGTCCAAAACCTGTTGAGTTTCGTACGCCGCGATTGCAGAACGGCCGCGCAGATATGTACCAGTGGCGCATCTGTAGCGGGAGCGAGTACCTGCACGGAAATTTGGTACTTTCTGTAGCTGGCTCTAACCGAGAGAAACAGGATGTGAAGAGAAGCGCGGCAGAAACAATGCACGTAAAACGTTTTAGATACTTTTAAGAACTATTAGGCGACGATATAGAAGATGGGCGTAAGCCCACTTTGTCAAACATAAAGGAGATGAATCATGAAGAAAGTTATCGTGTCTCTATTAGTGCTCGCTTTTGTGGCACTTGCAGCGACAGGCACCGTTTCAGCCCAGTGCGCCGCGAAGACCACGACGACGAGCGTAGCGACGACGTGTGCTCAGTGTACGAGCTGCACCACCTCAACGTGCTGCAGTTGCTGCTGTCCCACGACGTGCTGCTGTCCAACAGTAGCGTGCTGCGTAGTCACGCAGTGCTGTGAAGTCAAAGAAGTCCATGAAATGCATGCAATGCCAGCAGTCTGGAAGCCATACGCGGCACCGAAGATGAGCGCTGCACCTGCAGCCGCGGCCGTTGTTGGATCAGGCCAAGCATCTACATCCACGCAGGCTATCAAGCAGACCGTCACGCAGACAAACACCCAGTCAGTAATTGGCAATGGTAACACCGTGACGTTCGCGTCACAGAGCAACAGCAACAGCGCCACTAACACCAACATGCCAGTAAACATACAAGTCAAAGATATCGCAGTGGCCTGGAACAACAGCACAGCAAGTGCGGTTGAGTAAATCTACAAGCGATGACAGCACGCGTGTTCTGGTTTGACCGGAAACGCGGGTGCGAGCACCTACAGCTATTGTGGCTGTAGGTGCTGCAAGAAACCACGCAGAGCATAATTGAGAAAAAGAGGTGAGTGTCCTTATTTCAGTGATCCGTAAACGATCATCGTTTTACGAGCGGCTTCACAGTGAGCCAGGCTTTAATCAGGGCAACTGCCAAAGCTAAAATCGAATTCGATTTAGGCCAGGGACAACCTGGCTTCCTTTTTTGCTTTTTTTTGTATTTTCATACGACAGCATTGTCCTCATTTTCGCAGTGGTAAGAAACGCAGTGCGCACGGCGCCGTGCATAGAAAGAAAGCCGTGGCGTAGTTTTAAATCCCAGGTCGTCCAAAACCTGTTGAGTTTCGTACGCCGCGATTGCAGAACGGCCGCGCAGATATGTACCAGTGGCGCATCTGTATGGGGTGCGAGGGTTACTTGCCCGGAGGGTTAGCTGCACGGAAATTTGGTGCTCTCTGTAGGCTAGTTGTTGTCACAGCGGAGAAGAAAGCATGAGCGATAAGTTGCCGTTTATAGCGCACGCCCCTCGGTCAGACTATGACCGAACTCCCTTGGGCGACGAGGCGAGGCTATTTAGCAACGTTCAGTTCATTTACGAACTCATCTTAGCACAGCTCGAACTCCGTTCGCTGGGAGCCGCTTTTCAGATGACTGACGGATTTTCGAGCTTCAAATTGCTCGAAGTCGAAGATGAGGCGCGACTCGAGAGACGGTTGGCTTATTTTCAGACGATCAGGGGGCAAAATACCGACTACGTTTACATCTCCGGAAAAAATCGCACACGGTCGGTCAACCAATACCTAACACATTGGATCTATCCGTACAAGGGCAAATTCCACCCTCAGATGATTCGCGCAGCGCTCAACATAATCGGACTTGAACCGGGAGAAACAGTCTTGGATCCCTTTGTCGGCAGCGGAACGACGGCGCTCGAAGCCCAGTTACTCGGAGTTCACTGCGTCGGCCTCGATGCCTCCCCGCTGTGCGTCCTGCAGAGCAGGGTCAAGACCGCATCACACGAAGTCATCGACGAGATTAAAACACACTGTGCGGAGCTTGCAGGAGTAAAGCAGGCAGACCTCACCTTGCACGAAGCAGCGCAGAGTGGCACGATAGAGCCCACTGCTGATCAAAGGGTTCACGACTTCTTTAACCTAGCCGAATTAGTAGCGTTGAGCGACAGCGTTCGGCGAAAAAGAGACGTCACTGCGGCATTTGCCACAAAAACGAAGTTGATGGTCCAGTCCATTAGTGATTATGATCAGATACGAAAGGGGCTCGATTTATCGCTCGGACGCGCGGTGATAGAACAGGGGGACGCGCGCGCTCTGCCACTGCGCGACAGCAGCATCGATGGCATAATCACGTCACCTCCGTATGCTATTGCCCTGGATTATATCAAGAACGATGCGCATGCGCTTCAAGCCCTTGGTTTGGATACAAGTGAGATCCGGGAACGGTTTATCGGGTTGCGAGGTCGAATGAGTGATCGGGTGCGCCTTTATGATGAGGACATGAAGAGAAGCTTAGTGGAGATGATGCGCGTTTTAAAGCCGAACAGATACGCACTTATCGTTATTGGAAATGCCGTCTTCGGGGGCACACCACTGCGATCTGTCGAGCTCATCACAGAACACGCGGGCGACATAGGATTACGGCTTACAAAGAGCATAGATAAGACTATCTTTGGCCTCTACAACGTAATGCAAAAGGAAAAGGTTTTAATCTTCAAAAAGGATGAAGAGTCCACGTAAGTTAGAGAGAGTGGCATGCGGTCGCTTGTCGTGTATCCGTGGCTTGTGGAAGAATTCATCCAGTGGCTGAAGCCTGACGTTTCGAAATGGGCGGTCGACGACGCCAAAGCGGCGAGTTCTGAAGGGTCCGACGAAGAGCGCATTGAGCATAACGTCATTCTGGCGCTTTCCCATTATGACACTCTCAGATGGTTTGAAGACGGCAGGTTAGTTGGCAGTAAAAACAACGAATCGCACGAGATTGCAGACAACCTCAAGGACTACCGCTTCAACGGCTTGTTCTATTCCGGCTTATTTGGCACAGAGGGCGAACCTGAATGGTAGCCTCTTTGTGACCTGCTTTGTGCCGATCGGCGGCGTCATACGCAAATTCTGGCGTTATCAGCGAACCCTACGACAGTGGGCCATGAAGAGCTGTCCTCGCTTCTTCGCGACAACTGCTAGAGTATGCAGATCTTACTCGTTGCGTGGCTTTTATTGTCTAAGCGCTTCTAGGGTTCGTTTGACGGCATCAACGTGGCCGTTCACTTTGACTCTTCTCCAGGCCTGGGCCAGCTTCCCTTCAGGATTTATGAGAAAGGTAATACATTCAATGCCGTGATACTCTCTCCCGTACAGGCGTTTTAGTTTCCAGACGTCAAATTTTTCCGCCACTTCGTGCTGTTCGTCACTCAAAAGTAATACACGAAGGCGATGCTTTTCCGCAAATTTCTCATGACTCGCCGGCGAATCCGGACTTATCCCGATGATTGCTGCGTTGTGCCTCTCAAAATCCGGTTGTTGTTCGCTAAAATCCATTGCCTCTCGTGTACAGCCAGCAGTGTTATCCTTAGGATAGAAGTAAAGGACAACCCACTTACCTCTAAAATCGCTCAAACACTCTTGCTTGCCTTGCCCGATCAGGAAGACAAAACGTAGGTACTTCAGAACCGATTTCCATTTCTATCACCTCTCGGACTCACTCTCTCGGTAACAGCTGCCCATTCGCATGATCATCGGTTGATGAACTGTCGATATTTCCAACCGACCATCGTCCGCACTCATTGACTCCGGGCAGGGATGACATCTTTCATCATTTGAAGCGGTGTGATTTTGAAGGCTAAATGCGCTGCGAGCACTTCGAGCAAAAACTGCGCGCTTTCTCGATGTGATCTTTCTACAATGCCGGACGAGACGTGTTCAGGTGCACCGCTGACCATCCAATAGAGCAGTGTGCCGCGCTTCTTCAGCGCGTCAACGACGGGGAGAATATTGCTGCGATTGTAAAGAGTACAGTCTTTATCCAAATCTGTAACGGCACTGTCTAAAAGCATGTTGCGACCCGTTTCTCATTTCCTCCCCCATGGTTGATAAGGGCTCGTTTCTACCGACCAGAGGCTGCTGGGGCATCCTCAAATAAGTGTTTTAGCAGTTAGCAGAGCCACCCCGGACAGAATAGCGCAACAGTGACCCGGTGATGGCCTCGTTTTGCAGTTCTGAGCTTTCAACTACAAGCAGCACACTCCCAGCGAGAGCTATATGGGTTGGGCCCAACCATGACATGTTAATCGCGAAAAGCGTGAATGACTATGCTGAACCCGACCTTGCACGATGGTCCCGCGGAAGTAGCTTTGATGAATGATCTTCAAAAAGAAGTGTTACAAAGCATTTTTCATGCGAGCAGCGAAGGACTTCGGTTGTGGCAAGTGCAGAAAAAAGTCGGCGGGACGAAGCTCGAAGTCCAAGAAGCTCTCCACGAGTTACTGGCGGCAGGCTATATAGGGATTTTGTCGATGGGTGGGGGGCCCAAATACCACAAGATTTCGTTAAAGACGTACGTTCTAGACGCACTAGATGCACTAGGCGCTGAGACGTGTTGATGCGCCTCGTAACCAGTCGGTGTAGGTTAGCAAGCAAGGCTTGCTCCAACTCTCACTTTTTGTCTAACTTCTCCTTCGCTTGTTTAATAAGTGCAAACCAGCAGTATTTGCTATGTCCAATTCTTGCATTCAAGCAAAAACTGATTACATCTATTCGGGTTTTGACGTATTTTGCGAACCATTAGCATAATTTAAAATAAATTTACTAATATTAAATCAAATTTATTAAAACCAAAATTGCAGAAGGACTGCCCTCATAAACACTTTTTTTGCCTCATTGTACAAACTCTTCGCTTCGCACCACAAAGAAGAGCAAAATAGGAAGCTTTATTTCCCAAAATGTGTATTTTCGGAAATGTGAAGAATATTACCGATTATTTGGAGCGAGAGCAGGTCGATGCAATCCTTAATGCGGCCAAGATTGCAAATCACAGAGACTATTTGCTCATTCGAGTGTTGTGGCGCACCGGCGTCCGAGTGAGTGAGTTAATCAATATCAAACCTGGGGATATTGAGTGGAACAATCAAGTGGTTAACATTACCAAAGCCAAACGAGGCAAGCAGAGGAGGGTGCTTCTCGACGAAGAAACCCTCAAAATGCTCTCCGACTATGTTCTCACACTAAATACCCCAGAAGATCAACCTATTTTTGGTCTTACAAGCAGACAAATCCGCTACATTGTCAAAAGATACGGGAACACGATTGGCCTAGACGTGCACCCACATACTCTGCGGCACAGTTTTGCGATTCACCTAGTGCGCAGCGGAATGGATTTGCGGCGGCTACAGCTGCTTCTAGGACACAGCAGCCTCAATATGACACAGATCTATTTACAATTCAAAGATGACGACATTCGTGAGATCTACGAAAAAATTAGTTTTTGACAAGTTAAACACGAAAGAAGCACCAGGCTAAGTTTTTGGGAGAGTTAGATGGGCGAGAAAAACATGTCCATAAAGAAAAAGTGAACGAGATTCTGAGCTGCGCTAAGGCGTCCAATTTTCGTGATTACTTGATTGTACGTCTCCTTTGGGTGACCGGAGTGCGAATCAGCGAGTGCTTGGAGATACGTCCAAGAGACATTTACTATGAAATGCGATGCATAAATGTGCCGAACTTGAAGCATGTGGGTAATAGACTTGTATTCTTTGACGAAAAGACAGAAGAAGAGCTTAAACGGTACGTTAACGATTTCGGAATAAGACCTGAAAATCCTCTTTTTGCCATAGGCCGGGCAAGCGTTTAATGTAGTTAAAAAATATGGCCGTATCGCTGCTTCTAATGAGCTGCTTTTTATAAAAGTGAGAGTTGACGCGCAAAAAACCCCTGTTGCTACAAAATACGCCTGCCTAATTGACGAGTCTTGCGTTTGATATCTTAAGATTTCAAACGGCTATTTTAGGTATCTTACCAACAGCTCCACTAACTAGCGGTGCGCTAGAATACAAATCCAACGTGAGATATCTCATCACAATTTCATTAACCAATCGCTACAATTTCTTTTCTCGTACGACCTCTGCAAAGCTCCGAGCCCAAAAAAACGACAGTTGCTAACCAAAAACCTGACGATCTCCCTTGTTCAGTTGTCTTCAAACGCATTAATAATGAACCAATTCCAGCATATTGATCTCTAACGCAAACCCAGATTATTTGCGAATTTTTATAAAAATGAGTGCTAACTTCACTTTTTGGATCAACGATCCAAAGTCTATGTAGGATCAAAGCAGATTCTTAGATAGTTAATATATGTAATATAGATTTTATTATAACCTTTAGAAATATACTATAGAATCATTACTTTTATAACCAATTTAATTAAGTATACACATATTGACCCGACATTGCAAGTTCGCTTGCCGACCATCAAACAGCTATTTTCACAAAAACCTCGCGCTTTTGCATGCAAGAAAATAGACAAAAGTGAGAGCTAACGCCGTTTCCCAGAACTCTAAACTCGTGCGCACAGTAGGCCTGTGCAGAGTTAAAATTAAACCCGGCTCAAAAAACGGTTTTTTTCGCCGAATATGCTTAAAATTCCTTCCAACTCTGCTTGGCTAACATCATCTCTTGGCTGAAATCTAATACCATTGTCCCCATCGTGACGTGTTCTATGATCAAATCTGCCAGTAAGAATGGCCTGAGGTATTCGCGTTGGAAAAGCTTCACATCGCTGAGCTTTTCGATAATGTATGCAAACCAAACACATCGAGATTGGGTAAGCCGGCAAAACAAGCTCCTTAGTTGATTTTTTACACGCTCTTTTTCTTTAACACGGTTCGAGAGAGTATTATATTATCAAAATTTAGGAGAAAAGTGAGTGTTCCTGGTGATCTTGAGCTTGGCACGAGTCTACGTGTGCCGTTCAGAAGACTAATCGGATACCGATCAGTACCGTGGCCCTCGACATAAATGCAGCACGGCAGCATCGGATTACTTCAATCAGCTTTTGTCTTTCAAGGATTTGAAAGTATTAGCACAAGACTTTGCTGCCGAGGTCTAGAAGCTAGGGAAGCAAATTCGCTGAAATGATGTAGTGGTAGGGCCCTGAATCTTTTACTGAGACGACTTTAAATCCTGCTGTTTCGATGAGAGAGACGGCTTCGCCTTGACTGAACCGTATTTCGAGCGGGGGGCCGAAAGGCGTTTGCTCTTTCTTCCAGTCTAGGTTTACCAATCTGCCATCCGTTTTGAGTGCTCTCTTCACGTTCTGCAAAACCTTGAGTGGATCCTTGAAATCGTGGAGCGCTATCCCAACAAACACTATGTCAGCGCATTGCTCGCATAAAACGACAGCTTCTGCCGCGGCGAGTTTTAACCGCAGGTTTCGCAGGCCGACAAGCGCAGCTTGTTCACGTAGTTCATCTAAAGCTTCTTTGTCAACGTCAACGCCGCAAATGACGCCTTCTGAGCCGACTATTTTTGCTGCGGGAATGGCAAAAAAACCAAACCCACAGGCCAAATCTATGAGCACATCGCCGGCTTTGACTCCCGCTTCCGCGAGAATTGCTTCAGGGTTCTGCCACGTTCGCCTTTCGACTTCGTCACGATATGTGTGATGCATCTGATCACGGCGTGATGCTCATAAGCAAACAAGATACCTATATTCGTTGCGACGCGATGCAGATCAGCAAGCAGTCTGAAACGGCGCAGAAGAGATACGCCGAAGGCAAACCGGTGTTATAGTTTTCCCCCTCGCGAGTCTCAGTCAGACGCACACGCTGGAGGAGCACAAACCCTAGCAGGGTCAGGGCGAGCGCATAGAGCACGAGATTGCTCCATGGATATCCTGCTACGTTGCCTATAGCTGTACCGTTGCGTGCATCGACGATAAAATGACTTGCTACGATGGCAAATGCCGCGTAGCAGGCGATAAGAGCCGTCCTTGGTCGATTTATAAAGGGTACTGCGGCTGCGATGAAGATGATCGGCAACAACACGAGGGAATGTGAGATCTCGATGCCCAACGCTCGTGCCGCATCCGGCAAGAATGCAATGAGCGGCACCAAGGGTAGGTAACGATAGTTGATGATCGGGAAGACTATACACACAGGCAGTGCTACGTGCACGAGAACCTCGTAACGCTCTCGTGCAGGCCCAAGAAACCAGATTAAAAAAATAAGCAGCTCAGCACTAACGGCTATAGTAAGCTTGAGGAGATCCCCTTCAAGAGCCCGTCTATTGTATTCCGCTCTTCGGTCCGCTGAACGGACGTTTTTTGTCGTTTCCATGGTAACCTGAGTTCCTAACGGCCTTTAGCATACATACAGCGTGCCGCTGGAGGGGTGGTCCCACTTAACAAATTCTCTAATAAAGAAACACCGCGCGACTGTCGGCAAGGGGGTTGAGCAGAGTATCGCGAGCAGCGGAGCTACCGAACTAGCCTTAGCCTTAGAACACCTTGAGCACGAGCAGCAGGCCAAACGAGACCATGAGGAGCCCGGCCACAAGCCGCATATATCGCGCTGATTGCATTCTCCATTCTTCTGCTCTGTCCGTCCCCACCTTGATGGCGTATATGGCGACGAAAACAATAGTCATCGGTATGATGAATGCAAATGCGAATAGGGCCGTGTAGAGGTTGTTATCCATCGCAGTCATGCTGGTGAGATAATTGGCCGAGAAGAAGGTGAACGGACCTAACGTGCACGGCAAAGCGGCAATCGTCGCAATGAAACCGAGCCCTATAATAGCAAGAAAAGAACCGGTCTTCCCGAGAGTGCTGATGCTGTGTTTCGTGAAGGTTGGAATCTTAAAACTGAACCAGCGGTTATACCAAAAGAAATCCTTGATCGATACGATACCAACGACGAGGAGGAAGACGCCAATCACGGTCTTAGTCAGATCTAAGTTCTGTGCACCTATGATTCGAACGAACTGCACGAGCGCAAGTGCCGAAAGGAAGAAGACGAAAAACACCGTTGCAATGTAGGTCACCCCAATGGCAAGGGCTCGCGGGCGCGACGCTGTGAGGGCGACCGTCCCCATCAAGAAGATAAGCACTGAGAAGACACACGGATTTAGCCCGCTGATTATGCCGGTTGTGATGAACAGCGGCAATGGCAGACTCCCCTGGCTATTCACCAACGTCCCATTCTGCGAGGAGGTTGAATTCTTGGTCCCTGGTGTTGGCGTCGGCGTTGGCACAACGTGGCCAGTTAATTTGTCACCCGGGCCTGTCGCTCCGTGTTGAATTGCTTGTGCAACAGCTGCTTCGATCTGTGGTTCTGCAGAGTCCGATACGAAATACTGCTTTCCGACAAAAACAGTCGGGACAGTGTCTAATAACTTCATTCCGTACGCGCTCTCGAACGTTTCAAAAAGGCTAAAATTCGCATCGTTTTGCGTTTCGTACTGATACACATGCAATGTTGGGTACTCGGCTGCCAGCGCAGCAATGTGTGGCGCGAGCGCCTGGCAATGCGGACAATCCGATCTGTAAAACTCGTAAAGGTTCACAGGCCACGGCGGGTAGTGCGCACTCGCAGCCGTGGTTGAACTAGAAGGCGATGATGTCTGCGCTGCCGCGGGGCTTATCACGGAGAAGCATATCAAGAGTATAAGCGTCAGCGAGAGACCAATGAGTGCTTTTCTGTGTGTCGGTCCGTGTCTTTTCAACATTGCGATCGTTGTATCTTCCGCGAACGGATTATCAATCTTTCTAGTTCCGATGGCGCAGTCACGTTAGACTATCGATGCAAACAATATCTTTATAATTATCGTTATATTTTTATGTACGGCTTTTGTTTTATAATACTTCCGCTTATTTTTTATCGGGTCGTACAGCGTGTCAAACTGTGCCGCGGGCTTGCTTTAGGTTTTCTTTCCTCACAAAGCTTTCAAAATTCTAGCTGTTTCCAAGATGACGCAGGACGACTGCAAAAACCGCTCAGAGCTCGTGTACTCATGACTCCGGCGTCGTAATTCCCGCAAAAAAACGTCGGGAGCGCGACGAGCTTTTCAATAGGTCTGCAGTCTGATCCGCTGACCCAATATGCACCTGCCGCCTCTAAGTCCTCCAAACGGATTCTTGGGCGTGCCAAGCGAATTCATGCATCGTGCCATGATAGCGGCGCCTCGCGCTAGCCCATCATCCACAAACACGACGTAGTCTTCGGGCTTGCTATAGATGCCCATCTCTTTGATAGCCTTCAAGATGTGACTAGGCTTGTTTCCGGTTATGCCCGCGCGCCCGGTTATCCCGATGCTCACCTTGTCATTGATCAGACCTTTCGTAAAAGCTGTATTGATGATCCGTTCGGCTATGCCGGTAGAAACCCAATCAATAACGCCATAGAGCATTCCAAGCCCATAGTCTTCGTAGATCTCGCCACCGACTTTCGAAATGCGGTGAAGGTCACTGCCGTTTTCACCAGAATCAACGCCGATGAGGGTCAACCCGATTTGCGCCGCAGCGTGAGGATTCACGGGGACGCTGCCAAAGCGCTTGGACGTTTTTGGGACTTCCTCGATTCGAATATGTTCGTGGATCTCGTTTGCGAGAGCTCTTACGTCTCGTTCTCTCGCCACGCTGACCCTCAGTCGGCTCAGCTTTGGGAGGTCAAACGTCGTGCCGCTCGTTTCGTCTACCAGCCCGGTGCCGCGGCCGACTGAATCGACGATTTCCCCAGAGATCCCACAGAAGTTCGCGATCGTGTTCGCGTAGGGAAGTACGTCGTTGGTGATGCGACCTTTGAAAGTTGTCCCAAAATCCATAGAAAGGCACGGATTTCTGAAGTCAACGTCTGCCCATTTCGCGCCTTCCTTGATTCCGGCCGTCGCAAGCTCCCCCTCCATTTCATTTGCGACAACTTCAACCCCTGTCGAGCCGATCGGTGGGAGCACGCCGCTTACCGAACCGTCAAAAGCGACTTTGTCGAGAAGACTGTACTCGCGAAACTTCTTTGGGAGGTGGTGAAGGCTCATCGCTGGCGTCATTTTACGTGCTGTAACTCCCGCCATTAAGCAGCCGTCGGCAAGTGCCTTTATAAACTCACCAATATCTTCGGGCTGGTCAAAACCAGCGACAACGCCGGTGGAACGCACGACAAAATGGAGGTCATCGGCAAGCTCGAGATTCGCGTTTCGCACGGACTTGATGAGGGTGCCCTTCACCATCTCAGCAATGCTGTTTCGTGTAAGCGGCTTATAGGTCAGGGTCCGACCAAAGATTTCTTCGCCTGGCTTTGGGTCGCGCACGTCACGCGTCATGTTGACGACCTTGTTGACGACATAAGCCTTGCCCTCCTGCATGTTCGTCGCGGTAAGGATACACTTCGTCGTCGTGTTGCCCACTTCTACAGACGCCACAACGTAGAACGGCCCCTTCTTGATCTCAAGCAGGGACACCTGTTGATTCTTTGCAACCTTCGGTTTCGCTCCCAAAAGACCTAAAGCCACGATGCTTTCCCTTCCTTAACCCTCACCCGCTACCGATTTCTTCGCGCTGCTTAACAGGCGTCTATCTCTTTGGACCTGTTGCTGAAAAAGCCTATTTCTCCAGATATTAATATATAATTATTGATATTTATTTATTGTAGGACCGATGAGCCCAACGAGCATCTCGCGCCCATCAGGCGATTTAAAAATGGGAAGATCCCAGTTTTGCACGACTCTTGATCGGCGTGTAGTGCTCGGGCGACCAGTTATCGGATCTAAGCCCTCTTTCTCATAACTTTGTTTATGGACAAGGATTCCCCGCCTCTGCCAGGCGGGAGTCTTCGCCAGATTGACCCCGTGGCTAAACATTAGCTCGTGCATCTCGCTCGAGGTCATTCCAAGCAATGTCGCGTGAGCTTCTCGTCCTGTATGACCGTTTTGCCGCAAGTAATAGTAACCGTACGCGTGCACATAATTTCGCCACGTTTCATTTTGCCTCGATTCGAGGTAGATCGGGATATCCATTGCGCTCACAGGAATGATGCGTGCATCAAACGCTAAAGGGACGTCCGAGGAGAGGCTAAGTGTCACCGCGCTGGCGAAGAAGCTGGCGACGACGGAGTCAAGCTTCTCGATCCTGCCGTCAAATGGAGCTTCACGAAAGAGGACATTTGCTTCGTCAGAAAATGTGAAAACGAGCTGCACGGGCAGTCCGCTGCGTCGCATGAGCGCTTCAGACGCGGCGCCCATTGACTCGGCAAAGGCGAGATCGTACGGCTGTTCACGCTTGAGCAGCGAAAGCGCGTGCCGGAAATTGCGTCCGTCAACACGCACAAAAAAAGGGGCAACTGTGCGCAAGCCTGCGTAGATCTCGCGCTCTTTCATTACGCTTCTTCTTTTGGCTTAGCTCGGCCGATGAGCGTTTTCACGACGCTACTTACGAGAATTATGTCGGCAATCGATTTTGCAAACCTGTAGGGTATCACTACGAATCGGTACTTTATATCGAAGATATTATGGTTAATGTCCCCTATAACGAGGCCAGTTACCCTTTTATCGTTCGTGTCGATCTTGATGTCCTCAACTTTTCCTACGTATTCCCCCTTATCCGTATACACGTTGAGGTCCATGATTTGTGTCAGCTCGATTCGCATTTCAACCTCCCTTTTGAAATTCGTGCACAAACTCCGGCATACACTATTGACTAAAGTGATATATAGTTTGCCAAATAAAGACTAGATCAGGATTATATGGCTTGGTCTTTTCGAATCGCTACCGTTCGCGGAATCCCGATTCTAATCAATATTACGCTCATTTTAATCATCCCCCTGTTCGCCTTCGCGTTCGCTATCTCCCCCCCACCTATAGGGTTTGCAACCGTTCCCAACGCGTACGTTTACGGGACAATAGCGGGCATTATGATCTTTGTTTTCGTGCTGCTCCACGAACTTGGGCACTCTCTTCTTGCCTTGCGCTACGGCATCGAAGTAAAAAGCATAACGCTTTACCTCATCGGAGGGGTTTCCGCAATCGAAATCCCGACAGATCCCAAACTCGAGTTCAGAACTGCGCTAGTCGGGCCACTGGTCAGTCTAGGCCTCGGCGCGGTCTTTTTCGCATTGAGCCTTGCAGTGACTGCAACTGTGCCAAATCTGTTCTTGGAGAACTTTGCGTATATCAACCTTGTTCTCGGCGGGTTCAATATTCTCCCAGCATTTCCTATGGATGGCGGACGCGTGTTCCGGGCATGGCTTGCCAGTCGGCAGCCCTACTTAAAGGCGACGCATACCGCCGTCCAAATCGGCAAGATCTTTGCAATTGGGATGGGCATCGTCGGACTGTTCTTTAGTCCGATTTTGATCATCATAGCTTTCTTCATCTACATCGCCGCGTCTGATGAGGAGCGACAGACCACGATCACTCAGACGCTAGCAGGCATTAAGGTGCGCGACATCATGACGGCTGAGGTAGCGACCGTGCCTCCATCGATGATGATCACCCAACTGATTGAGGTCATGTTTCAGAGCAAACACGCAAGTTACCCTGTCGTCGACAGCGGCAATCTCGTAGGCCTTATTACATTCACTAACGTGCATCAGGTGCCTCCGAACCGTCGAGATGACATAATGGTAGGCAACGTGATGATGCGCAACGTTGAGCCCGTAACGCCCGATGATGAGGCCTCTGAGGTCTTCGTCAAGCTCGCCCAACGGCGGCTTGAAGCGATTCCCGTGGTTCAGGGAGGCAGCGTAGTCGGGATCATCACACAGAAAGACGTCATGAGCGCGATGACCTTGCTGGGGGAGGCGCGAGAACAGATCGTCGGCCCTGACGGCACTGTGATCAAAGCATAGCGGAAGCAGCACGCGATGTATGAGAGTCCTGATCAGCCGGCAGAGATCATCATTGTCGGAACTGCGCACATCTCCGAAGAGAGTATACGAGAGGTACAGCGCACTATTGAAGCCGAACGGCCTGATGTCGTCGCGGTGGAATTAGATCCCGGCCGGTACCAGGCGTTGACGCACCCCGAACAGCAAAGTGCGTCGATTAAGGACGTCCTCTCAAGCGGTAGGTTGTATCAGTTCTTAGTGCACTGGCTGCTTGCGTATGTGCAGAATAAGCTCGGCTCAGAAGTCGGAGTCAAGCCCGGGAGCGAGATGCTCTCCGCAATCGAAGTGGCAGGGAGCGTCGGAGCGAGCGTAGCACTCGTCGATCGAGATATCAACGTAACCATTGCTCGATTCTGGGCAAAGATGCGTCTCATCGAGAAGCTGAAGATGCTTGTCGCGCTTCTCGGCATTACCAGGAGTGACGAGGAAATAGACCTCGAAGACATCACAAACGATGACGTTATTTCACAGCTGGTCAGCGAATTGCGGCAGTTCTCACCAAACGCTGCGCGGGTGCTTGTTGACGAACGGGACGCATATCTGGCCGGAAATTTACTAAAGCTACGCGGAAAAGTCGTCGCTGTCGTCGGCGCCGGCCACAAAGAGGGGATAAAGCGCTTTCTTGATCATCCGGAGCTTATTCCGCCGCTTGAAGAGCTTAACGCTGTCCCAAAAAGACGCGTGAATTTGACAAAAATCGCGGGCATGGTCTTTTTAGCGGTAATCGTAGGTTTATTTGCACTCATGTTCCTTTCTGGCGCTCCGCTAGGCGTTGTGCTGCTCGCTTTTGGGTACTGGTTTGTGCTTCACGCTGTTTTTGCCGCTAGCTTTGCCACAGCCAGCAGAAGCCATCCGCTCGCCATCGCAGCGTCTGCGGGATACGCAGGCTTTAGCCCCTTTGTTCCGCTCCCTTTCCTCAAGGTTGGCGTGATCGCCGGGCTGATCGAAGCAGCCAAGCGGCCACCTGGAACCGAAGATTTTTCAGGAATCACCAAGGCTTCGTCTGTGCGGGAGCTGCTCTCAAATAAGCTTTTTCGGATACTAGTAGTTGCTGTGGCGGTTAACGTGGGGAGTACCCTAGCTACGTTCATCGCTCTGCTCGTAATATTTCCTATGACGGGCGTTAACCCGTACGATATCTTGCACGCTGCGCTCTCACACGTTATAGGGGGGTTCGCATAATGCAGATACGGCATTCAACAAGCAGCAAAGAACTCGTTGATCTCTTCGCAGCGTGGTTGGGCGTTTCATTCGCCTTCTATCTTGCATTTAGCGGAGTCAGCTTGTCGAACGTATCATTGGAGGATATCCTTGTTACACTCACAGTGCCGCTTCTGGTTGTTGGCTCAAGTTTTGTCTTGCACGAGCTCTTGCACAAGTATACGGCCCAGCGTTTTGGATTCTGGTCTGAATTCAGAGCGAACTATGTCACTCTAGGGCTGTCGATCCTGTTTGCCTATGTAACCCACATCGTGTTCGCAGCTCCTGGAGCTACCATGATCTACGGTCCAACTATCACCAAGCGACAAAATGGGATCATATCTGCCGCCGGGCCGCTTCTTAATCTGGCGTTAGGCGGGCTGTACCTGCTCCTGTACCTGCTGACGCTGTCGCTGCTGACGCCCCTAGGGGGCTTGCTTAACTACGTTGGACTATACGGCTTTGCAATCAACATATGGCTATCCGCCTTTAACTTGCTCCCGATAGGGCCCCTCGATGGGAGGAAAGTGCTGAACTGGGGTGTGCTGCAATACGTGGCGATAGCGACCCTGCCTTTTGTGGCCGCTGTTTACGTCATATTCGTCGTTTTTAACTTATTGTGAATGATTCCAGTGCCACCTCTACTCTGGCATAACGCGTGAAGAAGACGCAAAACCTCCTGAATTGTGTGATACACAAAACGATGATCAGCGGTGCGTCCAGTGTCTGTAAAAAAGGTAGATGAAAAAAACTGGCCATATAATAAGGACGGCAATCACGCACGGCAAGCTGCCCCTTATACTGAGCGCGTTGCGTCGTGAATCAATGAACGTTACCAGTGCCAAAACGATTGAGAGAATATAGCCCTTTGGCAAAAAAAGAGTGTTGGCAACAATGCCGAAAGCTCAGACGGCGACACGCTAACACTACCAGTCTCAGGCCATTTCTGCTACTAAAGTCTTTTTGTCGTATCCACGAAGCTCTGGCATCCTGTCAGAAGGCTTTAATACAAGCAAACGGGATAATTTAGCTTAAAACGCAGCCCATAAGGTTCAGGTAAAATGAGATACGTGATGAAATTCGGCGGTACCTCGGTCGCCGATGGCCCAAGAATAAGACAGGTCGGAGAGCTTGTGCGAAGCTATTATGATAAAGGAGACGAGATTGCTGTCGTCGTTTCTGCCATGTCTGGCTTAACGGATGAGCTTCAGACTACGGCAGAGCGGTTGACCAGTGAATATGCCGAGATTATCGAGATCGCAGAATTCGTTCACCTGATAGGTAAGCGGCATTTCGACGCCACCTACGCCGCAATCGAAGATGAGATGATCGTTACCGAAGTCATATCAGAGATAGAGACACGGCTAGAAGAGCTCAAAAACGCGCTTACGGGTATATACCACCTTGGCGAACTCACTGACCGATCGTACGATTACGTTTCGTCTTTCGGTGAACGGCTATCTGCTCCGATCGTCTCTGGCGCATTGAAATCGCTCAAAGTCCAGTCAGTCTTTCTAACGGGTGGAGAAGCGGGTATCATAACCGATAGTAAGCACCGTGGCGCGGGCCCTACGGAAATCACGGAACGACGAGTCCACGAGCGGCTTGTACCGCTCCTCAAGGTGAGCATCGTGCCGGTCATCACCGGTTTCATTGCGTCCAATATTCACAACATCATCACAACCCTTGGCCGAGGCGGGTCCGACTATACAGCGTCAATCATCGGAAGCGCTGTCGACGCTGACGAAATATGGATTTGGACCGACGTTGACGGTATCATGACCGCAGATCCTAAGCTCGTTTCTAACGCCCGCACGCTTCCACAGGTGTCTTACGCTGAGGCGATGGAGATCTCTTATTTTGGAGCGAAGGTCATACACCCGAAAACAATCGAACCGGCCGTAACTAAGGGTATCCCCGTGCGCGTAAAGAACACATTCAACCCTAACGGCGCGAACACGACTATCGTTCATACGGTCGCCAATGATCAAAGCCTGGTTAAAGCAGTAACGGCGGTTAACAACGTCGCTCTTATTACTCTCTCAGGCGCCGGAATGGCGGGAACCATTGGCGTTGCGGCCCACGTGTTCGCGAAGCTTGCCGACGCAGGCGTTAATATTATTATGATAAGTCAGGGATCGAGCGAAGCGAACATATCGGTGCTTGTCGAGGAGGAACATTTGAGCAGCGCCTTGAATGCTCTGCACGGGCTAAAGAATGAGTTTAACGGCAACGTCATCAAAGAGATTTCATGTAACGAAGACGTGAGCGCAATAGCTGTCGTCGGCTCTCGAATGGCAGGAACGCCCGGCATAGTGGGCAGGATTTTCAGCCGTATGGGAAGTATCAACGTCAACGTCATCATGATCAGCCAAGGATCCACTGAATATAACGTCTCTTTCGTTTTGAAACGAGATTCAGTACGTCGCGCTGTGGAGAGTCTTCACGAAGAGTTCTCGCTTTCGGGACCGCAATAGCTCCTATCCAGATGAGCCCAATATCGCCATCACTAAGCCGGTTTTTGCTAAGCTGCAAACGATCTTTTTTTAAGGTACAAACCCTAACTGCTTTTAGCCGAGCGCAGATGCGTCAACAAACGAATATCAATCGCTCGACGCTTTCGAGCGATTAGGCCCGCGAGGTAGTGCACTTTCACCTCAGCTAGTTCCTAACGCGCAGGTCTCATCATGAAGTCGCAGCACCCCCACACATACGCAGAATCAGGAGTAGACATCAGCGCTGAAGAAGAGGCAATAAGAGCCCTTCGAAGACATTTTACGACCAAGAAGAAGGGACGCGGAAGTCCTATCAACATCGAAGGCGCCTACGCCGGACTTCTTGACATGGGCGATTTCATTATTGGGATCACCACGGACGGCGTGGGATCGAAGGTTCTTGTCGCAACGGAAATGGGAAACTGGAGGACCATCGGAATCGATTGCATGGCAATGAACGTGAACGACCTTTACGCAATGGGCTTGGAGCCTATGGCTTTTGTCGATTACCTCGCAATGGAGAGCATTGAGCCTTCTATTGCCGATCAAATCGGGGAGGGGCTCGCAAAAGGGGCGAAGATAGCTAACGTATCCATAGTAGGCGGCGAAACTGCGAGCCTCCCCGATATCGTGAGGGGGTTCGACTTGGCGGGCAGCTGCATAGGAATTGCTTCAAAAGAAGACCTTGTCACCGGCCATAAGATCGAGAGCGGAGACGCCGTTGTCGGCATTCCGAGCAGCGGAGTTCATAGCAATGGTCTGACGCTCGCCCGCAAACTGCTGGCCAAATATAGCCTTTACGCGCGTCACGGAAGCATGCAGCGCACGCTTGGCGAAGAGCTGCTCGTGCCAACGCGGATCTACTCAGAGATCCTCGACATTAATAAGAATTGCGAGGTCCACGGCTTGGCGCACATCACTGGAGGCGGCCTTCTGAATCTCAAAAGACTTACCCGGCTGGGCTTCAACTTGTCAGATCCTCTCGAACCGCAAGAGATATTCAGTTTGATTCAAGCGGAAGGCGTTGACGTACGAGAGATGTACAAAACCTTTAATATGGGGATGGGGTTTGCTATTGTTGCGCCTCAACGTGAGGCAAGACGAATCGCACACCTCAGCGACGGCGCTAAGCAAGTCGGTACTATTTCAGGCCGTGGAATACGAGTCCGACACGATGATGAGCTAGTCGAAATTGCACAATAGCAGCTTGGCTGGGTCGCGACTATTTGGTATTCGCTCGAACCGTCTGACGAACTGAGGTCGAAGCGTCGCTGTGTCCGTCGAGAAGGGCGGGCTGCCAACGTATTAACCCTCGCAAGCCCCGATGCGCCATTTTGCAGAGTTTTGGTTCAAGCCACGAACCTGAGACGGAAGGCGTCGTGATGATAAAAGAAGAAATGTTGAAAGAAATGGGTGTCGCGCTAGAAGATGTGATCGATACAGCGATGCTGCTATGGGTTCCACATCCAGGAGTCGAAACAGAAGCGCGCGCCCGAGAAGTTTTCTCGAGCGAGCTTCGGCGAGCTCTGGCCGATCCCAACGTGTGGGTCCTTCTGTATGCCGGAGTAGCGTTAGAAAGAGACGCACGGCAAGGCCGTATACCAAACCTAGATCCTGTCTCCTACGAAAAGGATTTGACTTGTCTGATAGCTGATGAGGTATTGGGAATGGCAATATCAATGTACGTTGGGGGTTACAAGGGACACTTCGATTATGCCCGATTCGACAAGCTCAAACCTGGAGTTCTCAAATCGCTCGGGCCATTCTTGGATGATATCGTCGCCGGCCTGATAGGCGGCGTATCGGCTAACATGTACGACAGAGGAGCAGCCGATGCCTCAACGCCTCCTTGACTCTATTCGGTCTGGCTTCGGGTTTTTGACGACGATTCCAGTGGGATTCAATGAAGCAGCGCTCGACAGCTTGGCCAGGCGCATGTGGATTTTTATCCTAGTCGGAGCTGCGATCGGACTGTTGGTCGGAGGGATCAGCTATGCGCTCACCTTCATACCGCACGTGAGCGACTTTGTCCGCGCCGCGCTGACGCTCGTAGCCCTCTATGCGCTAACAGGTTTTATCCATCTTGATGGGTTAGCTGACGTGGGCGATGGACTACTGAAGCACGGAACAATGCAAGAACGGCTTCGAGTCATCAAAGACCCATACATCGGTGTCGGCGGGATCGCATTTTGTGTCCTCTCGCTTCTGCTGCTTTTCGCTGCAGTGGTATCTATCAAGTCAACGGCGCTCCTACCCGCTTTGATCACAGCTGAAGCCGCAGCGAAGCTTTCGATGGTTGAAGTCGCCTCGCTTGGGAAAGCGACGCACCAGGGACTTGGATCCCGTTTTGCAGAAAACAGTGGGCTGTTGACATTCGCACTGGCACTGCTTCTCGCGGCACTAGTAGCGGTTCTCTGTTTTGGCGTCAGAGGTCTCCTCGTGTTGTTGCCCCCTCTAGCCCTATCGCTTGGGCTAGTGAAGCTCGCCAATATGGCGTTCGGCGGAATAAACGGCGACGTTATAGGATCGTCGAATGAGCTAGGACGTTTGATCGCTCTTGTTGCTATTAGCTTATTGTAGGTGATTGCACGTTCGCGCTCCTCATGGCGGGAGGTAAAGGAGAGCGGCTGGGTTCAGGCGGCGTTGAAAAACCGCTGTTGGAGTTCAGAGGCAGGCCACTCATTGAACACGTGTTGGCCGCCTTGAACAAATCGCAAATTGAACGCGTCGTGACGGTAACCTCTCCCAGAACTCCTTGCACGACGCGCTGGGCAAGAGAAGCGCGTATTCAAGCAGTAAAGGCGCCAGGGCAAGGATATATCCAAGACTACAGCTGGGCGAGCAAGCGACTGGGCCTTCAAGGCCCCGTTCTTATCATCGCAGCTGATCTTCCGCTTATCGACTATCGTTTGATCGACCGGGTTATCGAGCGTCGCGCTGAAGCAGAGAGTTCTGCACTCGGGGTCTACCTCCCCTACGAGTTTTGCGATGAGGCCGAAGTACCCCCCGACCTCATATTCGCAGCAGACGCTAAGTTGCTTGTGCCAACGGGCATTAACATCGTCGATGCAAGCCACCTCGATCAATTACAGCAAGAAACGATGTTTGTCATTCGCGATGAGTCACTGCTGTATAACATCAATAGGAGAAGCGACCTAAAGCGGCTAATTCAAAGAGCGAGCGCGGTCACAAGCGAGAGTGGGAATGACGTAACTAAAGCTTGAGGCTCTTGCGCTCCACAAGATCCACCAAATCTGGGGCATTAAGAAGTGCGTTTATCACCGGTACGCCCTTGTAATTCGAGAGGTGCTCAGACACTAATCCTGAAATACAAAAAACCGTGCTCTGCAATCCATCTTTCAAGCGCTCTTCGTCTGTTGCACATAGTATCTTCGGCAGACTCGCGCCCTTAAATCCCTCAAGAACCAAGTAATCGCTGGTGATATATCGTATCAGTTCATCAAGCATCACTGGTCGTTTTATCATAAGAACGCTTTCGTCGGGCGCCCGCAGGCCAACAACTTCGGCTCCAGCTTTCCAGTGGCGCCACGTATCTTTTCCAACAACATCGAAGACGAAGTTTTCTACGTGGACGTCCTTTATCGTGGAAACCGAATAACCACGCGATCGCAGCTCCTTTAGGATCTCAACGACGGTAGTGGTCTTCCCCGATTTAGAGAATCCATACACTGCGCATATCTTCATTGGCACTAGTTAAACCTCAAAAGTTAAAATGTGATCGCTTGGCGCGAGACGCGCGTTATAGGAACGAACGCAGGCGTATATGGAACCCGCTTATTGGCTGAAATCAAAATTGTTTTGCTCACGTGCGTTCATGCTGCTCGAAGCGGCGACGAGGAGTTACGCGCCTTCTTCGTGCTTGCGTATTTTTCTAGACTTCCAATAGCGGGGGTACGTACCAGGCTCCATCATCACTCTTTTGACTTCGGCGATGACTCCGCCTTGGAGTACAGAGATGCCGAGAGCGACAATCTCGTCGCGCGTCGTATAAATACCGACCAGCTGTTTCGTGGCAACATCCGGTAACGAGATGACGCCAGGTTCTGCGAGTCGGGCCCCGTGGCAAATAGCGTCCACGGCAGTATCTCTAATGATAATTTTTGGAAGGTGGGTAAGTGCGCGCTCGACTGGCATTACGATGTCTCGCAGCGGAACTTCATCGTTATCTTCGATCCAAAAATAGTATGCGTCTGTCAAATCGTGCAATGTGCTCAGCTTCGATTCATCAAACGGACCTGCCTTGGTTCTGCGGAGCTCCTGCATGTGCGCTCCCACCCCTAGCGCTTCGCCGACGTCGTGGCACAGCTTGCGAATGTACGTTCCGGCTTCACATCCCACTTTGAAGAGGACGTCGTTCCCCTGCCGTTCGAGCACGTCGATGTAATAAATCTCGCGTTTGCGAATTTGACGCCTTACCGCCGACTTAAGAGGTGGGCGCTGATATAGCACACCGGTAAACTCCCTCAGTATGTCCCGCACCAAGGGGTCGGGAACCGTCTTATGTAGATGGATTACACAAACGTATTCCTTGGGCAAGTTCGCCAGCGCCCCCACTGCCCTTGTCGCATCTTGCAACAATATCGGGAGCACACCGGTAACCTTAGGATCCAGCGTCCCGATGTGGCCCGCTTTCTTAATATGCAAAATTCGTTTTACCCACGCGGCTACTTCGTGACTCGTAGGTCCGGCTGGTTTATCGAGATTTATGACGCCTTTTTGAAGCAACTCGTCTATGGTCCGTTGCTGCGCAATAGGATTCGTCATCGTTTGTCAACTTTCCCGGAACGCATTCACGGCCTGCGCGATGATAGCGATGACAGCGTATTGGTCCCAGTGCGTTGTATCTATGACAAGATCATAGATGTCAAGGTTCGTCACGTCGATATCATAAAACGTGTGATATCTCGCGGTCTCGCTGCTGTCACGCAGGCGTGTTTCGTGCAGAGCGGCGGCCTGCCGCTTGCCTTCTCTTCCCGCTATTCGCTGTGCTCGTACTTCTAAAGGCGCTTTGAGCCAAACGGCGATGTCAGCTTTGAGAACCCAGCCCGAAAGCCGCCCGTCGACGACCGCGTGTTCTCGCGACTGCGCGAGCTCGGCTTGTCGTCGATCAATCATTTTGTCGATTTCCGGTTCTATTTCCGCAAGCTTGCTCAACTGCTCGAGACTCATTGCGCGCTCGCGTGCGAGTTCCCTGAATACATCTCCCGCCGAGATGTGTACAAAGCCGAGTTCCCGCGATAAACCGGTTGCTACCGTCGTCTTGCCGCTGCCTGCAAATCCGCTAATGGTAAGCAACACGATCGCACACCCGCTAAGCGCTGGAGATGAGCTCAGTCTTTCTGCAGCGTGGCCACCAGTTCAGCAACTGCCTCATCAACCTTTCCGTCGGGATTTTGCAGTATCTTGACCGTTGCTCCCGTGTGTGCGGCGTACGCCATGCATATTGCTTTGTTAACTTCCTGGTGCTCCTGAACACCCGTCGCATCTTGCGCGTCGCGTTGTCGTGACTTGTCTGCATTTCTGCGCCGAATAATTTCGTTAGGTGCTGTTTCGACAATAAGTATGAGTTCGGGCTCAAGTTCGTCCAAAACCCATGTAGGCAAACCAGGAAGGTACCCGGCCGGCGTTCGCACCGTTGCGTGCGTGTCAACAACAAGCGGCGTCGTAGCCATTTTTGATATCGTCCGCGCGGCAGTCTTTTGGAGATCGCGCTGCCTAGCTGGATCTAGCTTTCGGATGTCATCTCTTATCTTAACCCAGCCGCGCTGCAACGCCTCATCCAGCATCACGTCGCTGTAGGTGACCATTTTCAAAGGCTGGCCCTGTGCTTCCAAGCGTTCAATAGCTTTCCTTGTAACCGTCGTCCCGCCGCTTGCTGGAACTCCCGTCAGAATTACTACTTTCCGCATTTGTTGCCCCAATTTGTGTAAGGAACTATCCTAACCATCCTACTTTAACTTACGCAATCGTAGAGGGGCAGCTTCGCCCATCAAAGCCGCTCCTGCGATCAAAACGCCTATGGACGCGCAGCAAAATGCCAACTTAGCTTCGAAGTCAAGAGAATCGATGTCAGCGTTAGAGAAGTTACCCTCCCAAGAAGCCGCGCAGCATCGGGTGCATCTCCATCATTTCTTCATTGGCAAGCTGCTCGTAAAGCGTGTACGTGATGCTCACCGCGAGCAGCAACGCTGTGCCGCCCACGTTTCCTATGGTTCCCAAAAAACCCGCAACGACCGCCAATAACCCTATGAAAGCACCCCCTATGACGGTTACTTTCGGAATGTACCGCTTCATAACCCGTTCGATGATCTTAGGATCGCGGCGGAAGCCGGGGATAGACATCCCGGAACTTTGAATTTGCTCGGAAACGGCCTTTGGGCCCATGCCAGTAGTCTCCACCCAGAAGAGGGCGAATATGATCCCCCCGATGACCATAAAGGAGATGTCAATTCCTGACCGCAGCGCGATTTGCCATCCCGGGTTCGTGGTTAACCCGGGGATCCAGTTACTCGGGCCATTGATTGGCGCCAGATAATACATCAGGCCGCTTGTCGGCTGATTGTTCACATACGTCCCGACCCAAGTGAACCCAGCGTTGTAAAGGAGGATACCAATCATCTGAATGTTCGCCTGAAGTGCCCGAACTAGTATTAACGGCAACACGCTCGCGTAGACGAGCTTCACCGGGAATCTGCCTCGCGCGCCGCGCACGGAACTGTGCGCCAGAGGAATCTCTATGCGCGTGGTTTCAACGTAGACAACAACTGCGAATATACCCACCGTGCTTATGATGGCCAAAATTTGGCCCTGATTAAGCAGGAATAGTATTCCTTGTGCGGTAAGCAGTTGCTGCACGGTGAAGGTCCGGAAGATTTCAAACAAGCCTGGGATCCAGCCCACCGGCAATCCGGTCGAAGGATTGGTTATCCAATTAATGGTCCCAGTTACCAAGCCTTGGGCAACTCCGGCCACGATAAAAATGCCGACTCCCGAGCCAATTCCCCATTTACTCACAATTTCATCCAGAAACAGCACGAGCACGCCGCCTATGCAAACCTGGATAAATATAAGCAAGGAAATGCCGTGAAGCCCGATGCCAGTAGAAGCAGCAATAGCCGGGTCAGGTTGGAGGAAACCTCCAAGCACCTGCGGCGCGGCTTCAACGACAATCATGACGAAGATCAGAAGCTTCTGCAACTGCTGGTAGGCCGATTGGTCTCGAGGATCGCTCGTGTCAAGCTTTATGATGTCCGCGCCCTTGAAGAGCTGCAGTATGATCGACGCGGTCACGATTGGACCAATGCCGAGCTGAACGAGGCTGCCTTGGCTTCCGGCCATTATTGCGCGGTAGAAGCCGAAAAGGTCCTGTGACGCAGGTGAAAGTCCAAAAAGGCGGACGTTCGTTAAGATGAAATATATGAGTAAGACGCCAATCGTCCACGTGAGCTTCCGTCTGAAGTGCACGTGCCCTTCGGGCTTAGAAACCGCAGGAAGTCTCTGCAGGAGGGGCTCAATCCTATCTATCGTTGGGTGCTCGCTCATGATTCACTGCGCTTAACTGATTACGTGTCGATCACTGGCAGAAGGTCATGGCTCTGCGATTTTTACTTTCCCGCCTGCTGATTCTAACTTCTCTTGTGCTCGTTTCGAAAAACCTCGTGCTGTTACGATAAGCGGCTTAGTTACGCGGCCCTTTCCCAGCACTTTGTCGACATCGAGCGTGATATAATACTTGCCGGTGCGCACCTTAGCCTGCTTTAGTTCCACAAGTCGCTCAGCAGTTTCGTCAAGAGCACCTACGTCAATCATTGTCGGGTACTTGAGCACCTTTTGCGGCCTCACGAACCCATAACTGCCATAACCCCGGCCAAGCAAAAGCTCCTTCAAAAAATGGTGCTTGCAACCGCCTGCATGGCCACGTCCTCCTCGGCTTCCGGCTCCGCGACGGTTCTTATGAGTGCCGCCGCCACACGTGCGGCTTCCTCGAAACTTCTTGGCCTTGTTTTTGACACCCATTATCTACCTCATTTTGAGAAGCAATTCGTTAATTTCGCTGCCGTGGAATCCAAGAACACCTTCTGGAAACGGTTTTTTTATGCCCCTGTGGCCTTTGCGCGGCGGATGGAGCCTTAGCACAGGTTTTAGGTCAGGCACATCCTGCAACGTCGCCGTTCCGCTGGCAACTGCTGTCGCAAGCGAGTTAATGTCATCAAAATCGGTGTGGTCTTTGATGTGCGCGTTAGTAAGTCGCGTATGACCCTCTAGCGCACCCCTTCCTTCAAGCAGCACACCGAGGGTTGCACCGTCGATGGTGCCCCACGCCACATAATCTTTCACCTTTTGGAGCATGCCGTTATAATGCGCGTTGTCCTCGATGAGAACGCAGTGATTGGTCCTACTAAGATTTAATAACTCGAGCGTGCGCCGCACGTCGGGTTTTGTCTTTACCGTCCCACGCATCTTAACAACGGCGTACGTCATTGCGTTCCACCGCCGATTCGCACCGTTGTTGTTGCCTTGAGCGCTTCAAACGTAGCGCGAGCAAAGTTGATGGTCGTACGCGTTTGTCCTGACGATCGCGTCCACACGTCTTTTATGCCCGCAAGCTGAAGCACCTTCCGCGCGGTGCCGCCTGACGTTATGCCAAGGCCTCGTGGCGCTGGTTTCAGGGCAACGGTCACGGAGCCCGCCTTACCTCGGACGGTGTAAGGAACGGTATGCGCTTCTCCGCAGCCACATTCCCACGAGCCACAGCCGCGATTTATCTTGATGAGATTCAGCTTAGCAGTTTCAATTGCTTTCCGTATTGCGGGTCCCGCTTGCAGATCCTTGGTTTCGGCGAAGCCTATGTATCCGTCGCGATTGCCGATTGCCACCGCGGCTCGAAACTTCACGCGCCTACCAGAATCCGTCATTCGCTGCACCATGTTGATATCTAAGACCTCGTCTGACAGCTCAGGCAAGAGAACATCGATGATTTCGGGTTCCTTGACCGGATGCCCAGTGGCTACAGCATCGTCGAACGTCGTTATTTTGCCCTCATAAACAAGGTGTCCTAACCTCGTCTTCGGTGTCCATCCCTCTCTCCTTTCAGCCATTGTGTGCCCCTGTATCCTCTGTTCGTTCCTGCGCAGCGTGCTCGATTATACGTTGCTTCACCGCGTCAATATGATTTGGAAGGTCTTTGGGTTCTAAGCCATAACGCGTGAAACGCGTTGGGTTATCGGCTGCATACGCGACAATATGCTCTCCGTGCAGCCTAGCAGGCGCAGGAAGCGGCTGACGACTGTGCGGAATGTCGAGCCCCGCTTCAACGGCGCCCTGCAAGGCGGCGTAAGTTCGCGATCCTCGTGAATTTGCATTAAGTCCCAGATCGAGCACCCCTTTCGAATGGCCAGCTGCAAGCGCTCGACTTGCAAAAAGCAGCCCGGTCAGGTACGCAGCGGGTGTGTTCCCGGTAGGACCCTTGTAGCCGAGCGTTTTTAGCTCGAGCGCGTTTGCGGATGTCAACGTCCGATCACCCGCAGTTCCGTGTTCGACAAGCTGCACGATCAAATTGCGTCCGGTTTTTCGCACGACGACGCGAGGCCATTCTGAAAGCATCAGACCTAGCCGCTTATGGTAGTTCGTCTTTCCGTCTCGCCTCCGTCGAAAAGCAACCTGATATCGCGGACCGATCGCCATTATTTCTGCCTCCGCGTGGCCATGGCGATTTCAGCTTGAGTGCTCAGTACGCCTACAGTTCGATACTCGCCACCTTTCGCCTTCCTATACATGCGACGATATGTGGTTCGATCGAGCGTGTTGTTAGCCCGCAAGACGCGCAGAGTCCTTCTCTGCGCTCGGATCCTGCGCATCCACAGCTGCTTCTTAGGGCTTCGGGCATTCTTTGCTCCTTTACGAGTCCCTTGCCCGGTTTTATGGCCCTTCTTGCGCTTAGCATCGTTTCCGCGTGCCCGTCCGCGGCTGATGCCCTGTGCTTGCTTAAATTTCACGGTACCATCCTTTATGAGCCCGCGCACATCTTCTCGGGTGATAGCGTTTGCGACGTCCGTGACCTTTTCCGGATCGAGCCATATTCTGCTTTCCCCAACACCAAGCACCTCAGCAGCGAGTCGCTTTTGGTTCGATAAGCTGGTCACTGCTTCTCCTCCGTTGTAGCCGTCGTTCCATCGTCTTTGTCCGCGGCCTGAGCTTTTAGTCCTGGATTGAGCACCTTCAAGCCCTTGGCAAACGCCCGCTCAAGAATGGCTTGCTTCTTGCGGGCGCCGACCGTACGACCTATCCTGACGGCTTGCTGAGGCGTCGCATCGTCCAGATCAGCTAGAGTGTTGACGAGCACTTCTTCGAATCCTGATGGATGAAAACCCCTTATCGCGCTTGGTGCGCCGTATCCTACTTGCACAACCGGGCCCTTATCCGGAAACCCCCGCCGCATCTTGTTGAACAGTCCACGTGGTTTTCTCCAGCTCGAGCTTAGCTTCTTTTTCTTCTCGTAATCGTCGCGCTTGAACCAGGGTTTGTCGTGCCGCTTACGAACGAGGAGCAAATGCTTGTGTTTATCGCTGAATTCCGTGTGCTTGAATGAAATTGACTCTTGTGCAACTCGCTGTGCAAGGTCGGCATCGAGGCCTGCGTTTGCAAGTTCGTCCGCGGTCACTCCCTTGAGATCGTCCACCGTTCGGTACCCCGCCTCTATCAGCGCTCTAATTTGAGTGTCATTCATTTCATTCAAAACCTTCATGTGCGTGCCTCTAGGCCCTTTTCAATGAGGTAGATGCCGTCTTGAAACACGCGCGGGTCACGCCCCTTGATCCGAGTCGCTTGCTCGATGTTCGCGGCGGTTTGTCCTACGTGTTCCTTATCGATGCCTGTAACGGTTAGCTCGTCACCCTGAATAGCAACGAGAGAGCCCCCCATGACTCTGGCGGTTCGAGGCTTTCGTTCACCCAGGAAATTTTCGATCGATACGACGTTTCCTTCTACCTTCACTTGGATGGGAAAATGCGCGTATACCAGTTTCAACTTGTATTGAAATCCTTCGGTTACCCCTCGGACCATGTTAGCAATGTGAGAAGCGTACGTGCCTACGATCGATTTCTGAGTCTTCTTGTCCAAGGTGGTCCCGACACACACCTTATCTGGCTCGACACGTATGTCGATGTTTGGGTACCAAAGGTCGCGTTCGAGTGTTCCGCGTGGACCTTCTACCCTAACAATTCCGTTGTGAACTTCAACCCGGACCCCGCCGGCAATCGGAACCTCTTTCTCTATGACTTGGACCATAGGTTGCCACCTAATAGCAGTACGCTATTAGCTTTCCTCCGATACCTCGTTCTCGTGCTTCAACGTGAGTCAGTATCCCAGCAGACGTCGTCAGTATCAGGAAACCAAAGTTGCGCGCCGGCAAATACCGCTGTTCCCATCTTTCGAGATCAGTTGTGTGAACAGAACTTCGCGGTTTGATCGCGCCACAGCGGTTGATATTACCGAGCAACTCGATCTTGAATACGCCTGTTTTCCCATCTTCGACGAGCTCAAAATCACCTATGTAGTTCCCTTGCTGCATGACGCGAAGGACGTTACCGATAAGCTTTGATACGGGCTTGATGCAGCATTCTTTCTTACCGACGCCTTCGGCGTTTTTAATCGCTGAAAGAGCGTTTGCGAGCGGATCCAGTAGAACCATGTTGCATCACCTCAGTTGTACTTCTCGAACTGCATGTCGCTGGCGATCTCTCGGAAGCATTGGCGACAGAGGTATATCTCGTACTTCGTGACGAGTCCTTGCTTGCGTCCACAGCGCCTGCATTCATGGGCCTCACGCCGTGTTTTTTCGACCATTATCCCAACACCACGTTATAATTGTTTTGAAGGAAAGAAATTGCCTGCTCACGCGTAACCCGATGTCCAGTGGGAACGCGTCGTTGCGCTGCACGACGCCGAGCGACGCGATAGCCTGGCTTCTTGAGTGACACAATTACGTCCATGCCAAATATGCCTATTTGGGGGTCATAGGTCATTCCTGGGAAATCGGTGTGATCGACGATGCCGAATGACACGTTGCCGGTCTCATCAAACTGAAACTCGTGCACGAAATTCTGCCTAGTCTCAAGCGCGCTGCGAAGAAACGCGCTTGCTCGTTCTCTTCGAAGAGTTGTTTTGCATCCTATCGCCTGTCCTTTTCTTGTCCCGAATATGGGTTGCGTCTTCTTTGCTGACGTTCGCACCGTGGCTTGCCCGGTAAGAGTTTTTACGATATTCTCCGCGTTGATCAGCTTTTGGCCCCCCTCACCGACACTTATATGGACGGTCACCTTGTCAAGCGTCGGCTTCGTCATAGGGTTATCAGTTTGCTTTTGTTCCGTACTGGCCTCAACCACGATCAGTCACCACCGCTGCCCGTCGCAAAGACGTAGTCGTCTATGGTCTCAAATTGTTTGCCGTCTTGTTCAATTCTCACCATATTCGGACGCGAGCTCGCCATCTTCCTTAACTCTACTATCATGCCAGTCTCGCCAGAGTGTTTTCCTCCCACGATCATGGCTTTGTTGCCGGCTTTGCGCTCATATCGGTCAACAACGCGGTAATCAGGCAGTGAAAAGACAAGTGAGTCACCAGTGCTGTATTTTTCTTCGAGCTGTACATTCGTCCCATCGTGGAAGTTGTACTGAAGCTTGCCCCCTCTCACGACCGTAATGTTGTCAATACGGACCAGCTTGCGCTTCGCTTCCTCATCGTCTATCTGAGTTAGCTCGTACTTGCCCCGGGGGTTGGGGAGCATGCGGTAGCTTTTGCCTGCAGTCGCAAACACGTCGAACAGGCCAACGTGAGCTTTGTGCTTCTTTACCACGCGCCCGTTCACCGTCACGCTTCCGTTATGCAAAATCCGCTTCGCCTCTTTTGCGTTGTCGGCAAGGTGCAACATGTCCCTCAGCACGACTAGTATTGGGACTGCCTCTCTCGAGTGTGCGCCGGGCGAAGGAGCGGTGACCCAGTGAGCAGTCTTTTTTGCGATTGGCCAGCTTTTTGGTGCAGAGATCCTTTTTTGGTGCACGCTATTCCTCCTCTAGTTTACTGGTCCTGAGTTTGTCTTTGAGCTCAAGCTTTGTAATTATCACGTTTGAAGGATGTATGGGTCGTGCCACCTCAGACCCATCGGCCTTGTGCACCGTTACGCCGTCAATTTCGATCGACTCCTCTTTGAGGTTAACCTTCGCCACCTTTCCTTCATGATCGCGGGAGTCCCCACGAAGCACCTTTACTGTGTCTCCTTTCCGTATTTGAACCCTTCGGCGCTTATATTTATCCGCAAGCTTCTTTTCGAGAGGCGCGTGCAGATACTTCTGACGCACGTGGAGAGGAGCATCAATTCGCGCTTTCCGCTGTTTTCGCGGTTGCTTAGACGTAACTCTATTTACCACTCTGAACCCTCACACTATCATTTGAGCGACCGAAGCAATCTTGCCGAAGCGTTCTGCGACTTCGCGGGCAATCGGCCCCTTGATCTCAGTTCCGCGGGGCTCCCCGTTGTCATCGGTGATGACGGCTGCGTTATCTTCAAACTTCACTCTCGTCCCGTCAGGCCTTCTGAATTCCTTTTTCTGCCGCACGATGACAGCCTTGAGTATCTGTCGGCGCATGTCAGGCGCCCCTTTTTTGACCGATACTATGACCATCTCGCCTAATCCCGCCTTGGGTTGCCGCTTCTTAACCCCCCGATACCGTTTGACCGCGATAATCTCAAGGGTTCTTGCCCCCGTATTATCGACGCAGTCAATTTTCGAACTCGTTGCGAGCGATCGAGGAATCTTCGCCTTCAGGCACTTCATAGTACTTTAATCACCACGAACGACTTGGTCTTGGACAACGGCCGGCATTCTGCTAGGCTAACGCGGTCTCCCGTTTTTGCCGCGACGCAATCCGGATTATGAGCGTGTAGTTTCGACTTCCTCTTTTCGTACCTCTCGTACTTCGGAATGTATTTCAGGTACTCCCGCTGCACTACAACGGTTCGGGCAGTTTTGTCGCTCACCACCGTTCCGTCGATAACCTGCCCCCGCACAGAAAGCGTCCCGTGAAAGGGACAGTTGCTGTCCTTGCACTCCTCTGTGGGCGCAGCTACGTCAAAGCCAATATTCGTTCGCATGTTGTCACCTGTTGTGCCATTTTCGAATACTCTTTGCAACGCGGTCTTCTGGGCGTCCCAGGACAAGATCTCCGGGTACTCGTACTTTGTCGCCTTCCGGCAGCGTGAATTCAAATGTCGTGTGGCGCTTGGCAGTCGTTTTTTCCTGTCCGCAGCATTCCAATTTGAAAATGTTTCTGCTTTCGTCAATGATCCGCCCACTCAAGCCGACGGCGTCCTTGTTAGTGCTCTTCACCAGCGTCACATGCAAACCAATGAGCTCGTGATTCATGAAGTTCTGAGGAGTAATTCTCATAGCACCTACGTACCCGCTGGTCGGGCGTTCTTCTCTTCGTTCATAATTGTGCGGATTCGAGCGATGGTCCTTCGGAGCTCCTTTGGTCTTCCCGGGTTCTCTGGAGCGCCGCCTGCAGACACAAGCGCTCTCTCTCTTAAGAGTTCCGCGATCAGATCGTCAAGCTGCTCGCTTCGTTCACCCGGTTTCATCTTGCGTATCTCTTGGCTCCTCAATATTGCCATTCGACTCCACCTCTTCTGCTGGTATTTGTTCGATCAGTCGTATGTCGTCAGGAAGTTTAACTCCGGGAGGCACAATGAAGACTTTGACTCCGATGATCCCAAGTTTCCGTTTCGCGACTGCGTAGCCTTTCATTACCAGCTCTTCAGCAGGTTTTCCGCAGTGCTTAATGTATCCGGCGAGAAACTTCTCGGTTCGCGATCGCGGGCCTGTAATCTTTCCCGCTAGGATTACTTCGCACCCAAGCGCACCGGCGTCCATAACCCGCTGGAGCGTCGATTGTCCTGCCTTTCTGAAATACCAACCCCGCTCAAGCGCGTTAGCTAACCGGTGCGCCATTATTTGCGCGTTTAGCTCCGGAACTTCGATCTCCTGGACGTCGAGCTGTGGGTTGTCAAGTTTAAAATTCGCATCGAGCTCTCTGGTGACTCGTCTGATCGTTTTGCCGCTCTTTCCGATGATCATTCCGGGTTTCTCTGCGTACAAGGTGATGTGCGTGCCGAGAGGAGTACGATTGATCTCCATGCCACCATAGCCTGCGCGCTCTAGCTCCTTGTTGAAGTACTCGTTCATCTGAGATCTCTTCAAGCCCTCCTCTATGAATTTTTTCTCAATCCCCATTTTCAAACTCCTGGAGCACGATTTCGACCGTTGCCGTGGACGTGTTCTTTGCGGTGGCGCGTCCCATCGCGCGAGCCATCCTACCTTCAATGACCCGCCCCCTTCTCGCCAAACTGTGGACGATCTGCATTCGATCCGAATCGAGCCCTTTGTATTCAGCATTCGCTTCCGCGCTCTTTACGACCGTAAGTATGCCCCGGGCTGCTTTCTGCGGAAATCGGCCTGCGTCCCATCCACTTAACCCCGCGCGATGTCCGACGCCTGAATTGTGGCGCTTGAACGGCACGGGCTTCTTGAGCTCAATAATTCCTTCCAAATAGGATTTGGCTTCTGCGAGCGACTTTCCCCGCAGCTCTCTACATATCTCCACGCAGTGTCGCGGCGATACGTGAAGCTCATGGCCTTGCGAGCGGGCCGTTTTCTCGTTGTCAAACTCGACTGAATACTTGGTGAACGCCATTAGATCACTTCAGTGGAACGTATCTACTGGATCGTGTCGCTCCCACGCCCGGACCGCCGTGTGATACCCGTCGCCGTGTGAGCGCGTATTCCCCAAGGTAATGCCCTACCATTTCCGGCATAATCTCGACGATGGCGAACGTCTTTCCGTCGTGGACTCCGATCGAGGTGCCGAACATCTCAGGGAGAACGATCATGTCTCTCTGATGGGTGCGGATGGTTTTGCCCTCTCGTATCTTTTGCAAAAGCTTTTTTTGATCTTCCGTGAGTTCTCTCTTGAGCTTTCTGCGTTGACGCGCAGGAAAGAGCTGAGCCAATCTATCGAGCTCCAGGTCCTTGAGCTCCTCAGGGGAATGCCCCCTATACGAGAACTCCTCCTTTCGGCGTGGCGCTTCTACTTTTCTTCTCTTAGCCATACTTTCACCAGCTCTTGGTTTGACTATCGTTTACCGGTGCGGCGAGCTGCAATGCTGCCAACTTTCCGGCCCGGTGGAGCATTTCGGCTGACCGTTTTTGGGCGGCCCGGATGCTGCCAACCACCACCGCCAAATGGGTGGTCTACCACGTTCATGGCAACCCCGCGCACACGAGGATATTTTGCTGCTCTTGAACGCATCTTGTGGAACTTCTTGCCTGCTTTGACAAAGGGCTTGTCAAGGCGTCCTCCACCTGCCACCATTCCTATCATTGCTCGGCAATGCGGATGGAGCCATTTCATTTCGCCACTGGGCAGTTGCACGACAGTTTTTTGCACGTCGTGCGCGATCAGCATCCCATAGACGCCCGATGCCCGCGCGAAACAACCTCCGTCGCCAGGTTGCGATTCAATACTGCAGATCGGCACCCCTTCCGGGATTTCGGCAAGCGGCAGAATATTGCCAGCTTTGACCTCTGCTGACGCTCCGCACGCGATTTCATCGCCCACGCAAAGGCCCTCTGGTACTAGTATCAAGCGCTCCGTTCCATCCGCCAACTCAACTCGCGCTATGGGGGCGCTGCGGGCAGGGTCGTGAAGGACCTCGACTACGCGCGCTTTCACATCCTCATCCTTGTCAGCTTTGATCAATTTCAAGGCTGCCTTATAGCGGTGAGACGGTGCCCGATAGGTCGGTGTTCCCCTCCCCCGATTTTGCGATATAATTCTCTTGCCCATATCCCGACTCCGTTAGAAGATTCCAAGTTTTGATGCGATCTCTTCAGCAGAATCGTCGCTTGAAAGCGTAATAGTAGCTTTTTTGAGCCCTTTGGGTGTAACGAGCGTCTTCACGTCGACGACCGTGACGTTGTAGATTTCTTCCACCGCTTTTTTTATGTCGTCTTTTGTATCTTCGACGTCAGCGATGAACGTGAGCTTGTTCTCTCTGTCAAGCTGAGCTGTCGCCTTCTCGGTTACATACGCGTGTTTCAACATAACGCTACCCTTTTCCTAAGGCATTTATCGCCGACTGGGTCCATATTGTGAGTCTACCAGCGTGCGTACCCGGAGCTAGAAGCTCGACGTTTAACTGATCCACAGATACAACATCAACTCCGGGCAAATTGCGCGCTGCCAACACGGGCCTCGTACAGATGATGAGGACGCTCTTTTTGTGCTTATAGCGTCGGCCCCGCCGCTTGCCTTTCCCGGCACGCACGCGTTTGCCGCGTTTCGCTTTCTCTACGTCTTGCCAGACGTTGAGCGCGGCCAGTACTGCTGCTATTTCGCTGGTTGTGGACAACTCTTCGAAGGCGTCCTCAAGTATGAGCGGAAGGGTTCCTTCAAACCGATGACCCCGCGCTTTGACTAGATCAGGTTTTGCGGTGGCTGCGATTGCAGATCGCATCGCTTTCTGCCTTTCCTTCTTGTTTATCTTCTCGAAAAATACCTTCTTTGAGTTTGGCGGATGTGCTTTTCTTCCGCCAACCGCTTGCGGCACCCTGGCGACCCTGCTGGAGTTCTTCAATCGCGGGACTTGCGCGACCCCCCGCCCCGAACCCCACGATTCCGCTGAGGTCTTAAGGCCCGCCGTGGACTGCGGTCCATAGGCCTGTTTCCTATTTGCCTGCGAAACGACGACTGCCTTTTTTATGAGATCTGGGCGGTAGAGTTCGTCGAAAAGCTCCGGAAGATCGATATTCTTTCTGGCCTTTCCCTTCAGACTCATTAGTCGCCCCTTCATCTCATCTCACTCCTTGCTTCGATCGAACGCTAACGTAGCTCAGATCAGGAACCGTGTGTGCGGTTTTGTGTGGCCTGGTGGCCGATCTCATTCTAATGAGCCTCTTGGCAGGTCCTGGAATCGATCCGTGGAGAAGAACGTACGCGCCTCGAACGAGCCCATATTTGATAAATCCGCCCGCGGGAGTCACTACAGCTCCGTCCGGTCCGATTTTAAGTATTCGCTTATTGTACTCAGTTCTTTGTTGATAGCCCATCTGACCAAGTTGGGGAACCGTCCACCTAACACGCGCTGGGTTCCACGGACCAAGATTCCCGATGTGGCGCCCCTTGCCACCCCTGAAGGCTTTTCGATCCTGGATGGTGACGCCCCACCGTTTGACTGGCCCCTGAACCCCTTTGCCCTTTGTCACTGCGATTACGTCGACTAGCATACCTTCTTTGAAGACGTTCTCAGCATCGATTGCTTTTCCCAAGATATCGTCCGCGTATGTATACGCAGCGCTTACATCGTCTCCACCAATAAGCACTTCCATCAGTTCAGGCACCTTCTTTGGAATGCCACTAACCGCCGCTGGCGAGGTATAAACCAGCACGCGGATCTCGTCCGCACCGTCGAGACCCCCATCACGGCGTACTGCGTCCTTCGGAACCGGCTTGCGCTTCGCAACATCGGCTGCGATGTTTTCGGCCCAAGCTTCGAGCACAACGCGCTTTCCATAGGGCGTCTTACGATATGTCCGTACGGCCGCAACTTTCATCGCAGGAGTTTCCACGACCGTGGCGGGCACGCTTATCTCCAAACCTTCAGTTGGGCTATTAGGGGCATCATCGACTAAGATCACGTGCGTCATCCCGGCTTTGTAGCCCGCGAATCCCAGTATTCGCGGCTCATCTTGCTCTGGCCAGGAGCGGATTCTCGGCACTTCGCTCTTTGCCCTCTTTCGCGGGCTGTAGGCGAGCGATCCGCGTCTCGGACGATGTCTTTTTGTCATTAGTTTACCTCATTCGTGCAGCGCGATATTGAACACGCTCAACGTGGCCACGATAGCTTCTTCTGTGCGCACCGTTTCTGTCCCTTGCTGCGGAATCGTGTTAACGACAAAGTCTGAAGCATCCGTCAGCGATAGCCCCGCTTCCTGGAGTAAGGCTTCTACTCCACGGTTGGGAGCCCCAAATACGAAAGTCATCAATTCGGCGCTTCTCCTTCTTATTTCATTGTGTATGGCGGGACTTATTGGCTGTCCTTGCCTCGACGTGGCTATGACCAACCCCTCCAACGCGTCTGCGATGCTATCGACCACCCGGACCGAATACCCCCAATAACGCGGCGGCCTCTGAGTCAGTCCAACTTCAAGCGGATCTCGCGAAAAGATCTTAACTGTCACGCGCTCCCCTTTGCGCAACGTGGCTGTTCGCAAAAGGGCCGGGCAATCCAAACCGATTTCAACCCAAGCGCAGTCAGTTCCGACGTCTATCACAATTCCTTCTCGAATGTCATCACGCGGTCGCGCGTGATGAGGGGTCTTCAACGGGGGGACCACCCCGACGGATCGCAACTCATTTGAGCGCGGGAAAAGCAGCTTTCGAAGGTACTGCGGCGCCTCCATGTACTGCAATATCGACGCGATGAATCGGCTGTCATCGTACGCAGCGTCACGGTAAATTGTGACGCATTGCACCCCAAATATTGCTGCCGCCCGAGCGACTTGTCCGACCTTGTATGTCTTTATTTTATGATCGGCAGTTTCGATGGTCAAGGATGAGGGCACTGCGAGCTGTATCTTGGGGTGCATCTTTGCACATTCTGCGTGATAACGCCTGACCCGTGTAGTTTTTAAAAGTGCAACAAAGTTACTTAAAGGTTTCTGACGCTGCTGCGGCTCGCGTCACGCGATTCCGATACTCCTAAATAAAGTAAAACCTATATAAAGGGCCAAGAATGGACGACGCCAGCGGCGCAGCCCAAAAGCTTCGCGCTGCAACTTTTTCAGTTTTCGTGAATGTGCTTCTGCTCTCCACGAAAATTATCGTGGGGGTTGCAAGTGGCAGTCTAGGAATGCTCGCCGAAGCGGCACATTCGCTGCTCGACCTTCTTGCTTCGGGCTTTGCTTACACGGGCATCAGAAGCGCAAATAGGCCATTCGATGAGGAACATCCCTACGGGCACGAGAAGTTCGAAAACTTTTCAAGCCTCGTGCAGACCGCACTTCTTGGCGTTACAAGCATATGGATCTTCTATGAGGCGGGCCTGCGACTTCTCACAGGATTTGCTATCCAGATAGACTCTACGCTTTATTACGCCATCGCCATCATGGTTTTTGCCATCATCGCAGATTTCAGCGTTTCACGGTACCTTTTTCAAAACGCCCGAAAATACGGAAGTTCGGCCTTGGAAGCCGACGCCTATCACTTCTCAACGGACATCTATAGCTCCGCAGCTGTGCTTCTCGGCTTGGTGGCAGCCAAGTTCGGGTACGCCGTCGTCGACCCTTTGGCCGCGATCTTCGTCGCGATCATAATGCTTACGACTTCTATCCGGCTCGGACGAAAAACGACGCGGGTCCTCGTCGACGCCGCCCCACCAAAGGAGATAACGTCAAAGATCAGAGACGTTATAACGGATAACCGCGACATAACTGCCTTCCATGATCTTCGGGCCCGCCAAGCCGGCAGCAGCATATTCGTGGACGTAAGCATCCACGTCGGGCCGAACCTTAGTCTTGGAGACGCGCACAACATCGCCAACAAACTGGAAAAAGAGATACAAACGCGCGTGCCAAACGTTAAGGAGGTCATTATTCATATTGAACCGGAGACATCGACGCGAGAAACGACATGATCGAAGTAGTTACGCCATCGAGACTTCATATCACCCTTATTGACTTGAACGGCTCGCTTGGACGCATTGACGGTGGTGTCGGACTCACTCTCGACTTTCCATCAGTGAAGATCAACGCGCGAGAAGACGCTCAGCTTTCGGTTTCAGGAAACACAACGTTCGAAAACCGAATAAAAAGAGCGGCGTCAGCGATCATGAGGCAGCACGATGTCGCGGGCGTAGCGATCGAGGTCGTCGACGAATTTCCTGCTCACGTTGGACTAGGCTCAGGAACCCAAGTCGCGCTGGCGGTCGGAACGGCGATAAGCGAACTCTACGACCTGCGTTTGACGCCAAAGGCCATTGCCCAACTGACGGGAAGGGGGGGCACCTCCGGTATCGGCGTCGCAGCGTACGAGCGGGGTGGCTTCATTATTGATGGGGGTCACAAAGGCAAGACGGCGTTCTTGCCATCGTCGGCTTCTGGAAAATATGCCCCTGCCCCGATGATCGTCCGTCACGATTTTCCGGATTGGACGATCGTTCTTGCCATCCCAAATCTACACGGCGCGAGCGATAGACGCGAGGTCGATATATTCAAACAAAACTGTCCACTGCCGCTTACCGAGATCCAGGAGCTATGTCACGTTATTTTAATGGAAATGCTTCCGGCAGTCGTGGAACGCGACATCGAAAGTTTCGGCCGATCGATCGATCGAGTTCAGATGCTGGGTTTCAAGCGCCGAGAACTTGAACTGCAGCCGTTCTGTGCGCACCTTGTTCGATTCATGAGAGAAAACGGGGCGTTGGGTGCCGGAATGAGCTCGTTTGGCCCCGCCGTATATGGGATAGCCGATGGAAAGCAACTACAAACGGCGGCTGAGCGTTACTTGAAGGAGACTATCGGTGGCGAAGTCCACGCCATAAAAGCGCAAAACAGCGGCGCGTACGTCCGTAAGATCTCGTCCGGCCGACAGGCTCCGGACTCCTGAGTGCTAGGAGGTCTAAAGATTCGTATGAAAGATCCGAACGTTCCACTGTCGAAGGCGCAGCGACTGTTGCTGATGACAGACGGCTCAGTTACGACTCTGCTCGAAGTGCTAACTGGGAAACCTATTGTAGTAAAGACGTTGCTTCAACAGGTTGTCAGAGCAGACACCGAGAGAGCCGCAGCGCTGGATGTAGAGGAGGGCGACAACATAAACTATCGCGTCGTCGTTCTCAAAAACGACGATGATGACCGACCACTGATCTACGCCGAGTCCTACACGCCTATCGCACGCCTGCAAAAAGAGTTTAGACACGACCTAATGAAAGCTGACATACCGATCGGACGAATCATGGCGCAGCGAGGAATTGAATCACGGCGCGAAATCAGAAGAGTTGATACCACTTCGAACGATGAGCTTAGCGACTTGTTTGGCGTTCCTCATAACGTGCTGCTGCTGTCGCGGACATACGATATCATTAGTCACGGGATGGTACTAATGCAGATTACTGAGACGTTTCCTTCCACGAGTTTTGCAAAAACAGCTGTGGACGACCCCTGACTAACCCGCCGAGAGCGCGACCCAAGCTCGAGAGAGACTAGCTTGGCGTTAATCGCCGGAGCGCTTAACCTCAATACCGTAGGAGTTCCCTCGTCACCGCATTCTCTTCAATATCACGGCGATTACAGCCGCAAACAGCAACCCAAACATCGCTGACGCAGTTTCGAATCCAGGCGTACCTGCTGGAGCACGCTGGCCTGCAGAGGGCACTGTAGAATTCGCGTATGCGGTTGAAGTGGTGGACGCAGCGGCAGACGGGGATGCCGTTGGCGTCGGAGTCGGTTGAACCATACCATAGTTTTCGACAGGCTTGACAAGAGGATACTTGTCTTGGCCAACCGGGGGGTCTCCGATTCCGTTTCGGTCTGCATCGGATCCGACATAATTTGAGTAGTAGTTACCGACGAATCCGCTAAACACATTGCCGCCATAGGTATAGTTGAGCTTCTTTGTGGAGTTGATGTTGTTGCCCTCTTGCGTGTAAAAATTGCTTTTTTCGGCCAAGAAGTTATTGAAATAAAACGTGTTAGCTTGCGAATCACCTATCAGCACACCGTTTTCAGCGTTTGTCTTGAAGGTGTTGAACGAGAACTGGTTATTGTTGGCTCCATCGCGAAGACGCACGCCAAATTGAGCGTTCGAGCTGAGCGTGTTGTTTGAAAACGCGTTATTCTTTGAGTTGAATAGAGATACTCCAAAGTTTTGGTTGTTGCTCAAGTCACAGCGCGTGACGTTGTTAGCGTTAGAGTTAAACATATAAATGCCGTCGCTTAGAGATGCATTTCCGCCGCCACCCTTTTCATTCGAGGCGCTGTTATTCGACAGTTTATTTCCGGACGACCCGTCCAAGTAGATCCCAAAACCGTTACCATTCAGGTTGTTGTTGCTTACCAGATTGCCCGTAGCGCCAGATAAGTAGACTCCAAAACCGTTGCCATTCACCACACACGCGGTAAGTACGCAGTTCGATGTGTGCCCAAACGCGACCCCCATCTTCCCCGAGGTTACGGTAAACCCCTGGATCGTGATGCCGCTACCGCTCAGCAGGAAAACATCTTTGCCCGTGTCAGCAGCCTTGACTACCGTTGCTGACTCTCCATTCGTGGAAACAACCTTGACAGGCTTATCAACTACGATATTTTCGACGTACGTTCCAGGTCCGACGAGCACAGTGTCGCCTGGCTGTGCAGATTTAACGGCTTCGGAGATCGTCCGATACTGTCCCCCCGAGCCTACTCTGATTTCGGCGGCGGCTGCTCGAGGGATCGCTGTCGTGACACACGCGGCCAAAATGATGCACACTGCAACTAGCTGTATAACTTGTTTCGCTTCCATAATTACGGGCAAGAACCCAAATTCAGCGATTTCGGCGAGTTGGAGAGCGCGCGGCGCTCAGCAAAGTCTTGTTTTTGCAGCTGACCTAATATATAATAGTATCTAAATCGCACGTCTGTGCTGAAAAACTATTGGCGTCGTATTGCTACTGTGAAACGATTGATGGGGACACTCAAGCAACGAAACGCTCGTAGGTTAAAAAACCTTTAGGGGTTGACCGTGATTTGAAAGGTGCTTGCTATGGGCTGGTATGTGCTGTCTCCAGAATATCTGAGCGTAACTGTGTAAGTGCCTTTCTGCAAGCCACTACTGAGCGTAAAGTACGCAGTCTTGCCACATTGACTCCCGCCCACGTAGCTCACTTGTCCCGCCGCTTTACCGTTTATCAAAACGCTAACGCCGCTGCCCGGACAAATCCTGAGCCCGGTAGCTTGCGAAGTTACCTGAATCCCCCAGTTTATAGGCTGCCCACTCGTGGGAGTTGGAAGTGGGGGGCTAATTAAGCCAGTTGCTGCAATCGACGTAGCAATCTTCCCCGATGGCGATTCCGTCGGAGTTGGTGATGTCGTCGGAGTTGGTGATGCCACCTGAGTTGGTGACGCGCTAGCGCTTGGCGACGGGGTGGCGCTTGGAGCCGCCGTTTTGACCGCTGATGAACTATTCGTCGTAGTTGACGCAGTCGTTGACGAAGCATTTGTGCTCGCGACTTGTGGGCTGGTCTGAGTTGGCGAAGTACAGCCAGCTATCAAGATAGTAGCGATCACCGTCGCGACCACTAACAACGAGAAACGACTTTTCCTCATATTCCTCAAAGAACCTAGTTTCACGCGGCCCGTATATAAGAATGGCGATATTCCTCGTTAACCCTCTCTTAACAGATTTATGCAGCGTCCTATTAGTGCACGTAGACGATGGAGGCAGCGTAAGCGGGTGTGCCAACTGGTGCAAACGTCTGTGTGAACGGGCCTTAATGAGTCTCCCAGATGGCGTTGTCGGTGCCGCGGACAAAAACGTCGATCACGCCGCTGGCCGGTGCGGTCGCAGCAGGTGACGAGGTCAGTTTCCCGCCGAGGGATTGCCAGATGGACCACGACGAGCCGGTCCACGTCTTTTGGTACAAGACGCCGTCTGTACCGTGTACGAAGACGTCGAGACGACCCGTGCCCCATGAGCAGGCCGCGGGTCCTGTGCCGGAGGCAACCAGCCCGCTGAGGCCTTTCCAGTTGGACCAGGAGGTTCCCGAGTACTCCCGGCACCATATGGCGTTGTCGGTGCCGCGGACAAAGACGTCGATCTTACCGTTCGCCTGCGAGGTCACACCGGGTGACGAGGTCAGCCCCGCGCCGAGGGAATGCCATCCTGACCAGGTCGTGCCATCCCAGTGTGTATAGTAGAGGACGTGGTCGGTGCCCTGTACAAAGACGTCAAGGCTGCTGCCTTGTGAGCACACCGCGGGTCCTGTACCGGAAGCAAGCTGACCGCCGATAGAGGCCCAGGTGGACCATGCACCCCCATTCCAGTGCTTTGTCCAGACAGCACCGTCGGTGCCGCGCACAAAGACGTAGACGTGGTTAGCGGTGTTTGGCGTCGTGACGGTTGCAGCGGGTGACGCCGTCAGCTTCCCGCCGAGGGAATGCCAGCTTGACCACGAAGTGCCGGTCCACGATTTTTGATACAGGGCGCCGTCCGTACCTTCTACAAAGACGTCGAGTCGGCCTCCTGACCATGAAGAGACCGCAGGGCCGGTGCCTGAAGCAAGTTGCCCGCCGATCGTCGACCAACGTGGCCCCTTGGCGAGTGAAGCTGACTTAGTCGCGGGATAATACTTCTGCAGGTTTGCGACTATCTTGTCAAATCCTAATGTTTTGTACTGGCTTAGCCCATTGGGATTGTCACCGCACCAAACGTGGAAGCTGGTGAAGCCGATTCCATTAGCGTACGACCAATCTAGCATTGACTTGTAACTGGGCGTGCTGCCGCTAACGGAGTTGGCGTATATCTGGTTGTCGCCGCCGCTATTAGCCCACGTACCAGCGAGGATGCCGTTCTGGATGCCAAGCGCAGCGGCCTGCTTTGATCCAGTTTGGATGTACGGCCACTCAGATGTGTAGTAGCTCTCCCAGCTGTTCGCGACCGTAAATGGGTCCTTATACACGTCTTTCCACAGGCCACACTGATCACAGTTGAAGTTCACATAGCCTTGGAAGTAATTCTTCATGTAAGCGAGATCGCCGGTCCTGCCGCCTTCCGAAGCGACGTATCGCCAGCCGGCGGTTTTGAGTGATTGGAAATAGCCGGCAAAATTGCTTATAGGAGTGCTCTGAAGCTGTCCGCCGTTCCAAATGGGCATCTCGACGTCAATAATCGGCAACATGTTGAGCGATTTGATCGTGTTGAGCTGCGTTTGATACGTTTGACTGTTGGGAACAACCACAACGACAGCGGTGAATCCTTGTTGTTTAAAATAGTTCAAATTAGCGCTCGTTACCATCGACGGCGCGCAGCCAATCCAATACTGTATCGGATGCGTCGTCGCGCCTACGAATGGCTGCGCCTGCGTCGCGTTCGCTACTCCCGCAAGGTTTGCCGTCGCTGCTGTAAGAGAGATCAAAACCGCACCTAAAAGCAAAAGAAATGCGAACTTCTTGAGACGCTGCGTCCAGCCGTGTATGCGGAGGCGCGTTTTATGGTGGGGTGCCGACATCTTTGGGAAGTCTCACAGGTCTAAAAAGAAGCTGCGTCGATATGCAGCTAAAGACGAATTACGGCTTGTTGGCAGGCTAGTTATTTTTTTTACAATGCTACTTAGTCTTTGTTATTTGTACTTCACATTCGAACCGCACTGCGGGGAGAAAAGCGTCAAATAACTCTAATTTTAGCGGCTTGACGAAAAAGAGAACAGGTAAGAGGCGCGGACACACAACACTCCATCCAGGGGTCGAGTCAAGCACACTAGAGCTCCGGCGTGCTCTCAGTGCTTGTCATACGGCCGATCGCCGGATTACCTGGCTTCCGAGCATACCTCATGTAAATGACCGCAAAGGCCAGAAACCACACTGGAAAAAGTATGTAGCTTGCGTAGTCATGAACTGCCCACAGGGCGTTAGCGCCATAGTAATATCCAGCTGTGAACAACGCTAGCAGCCTTACAAAGTTCTGCAGATACGCGCCAACAACACCAAAAATAAACAGTCCGAGCACGGCCTTGTTGCCTGGCTTTCGATCGATGAGCATGAGGGCAAAAATCGCTAGAAATATCGCCAACGAGTCGCTTCCAGCGCACCTCGTATCGACGTTCACAATAATGTTGTAACCCATCAGGCTGTTTAGCGTCACGGTGACCCCATTTAGAGTGATAGGCACCCTGGCCAGTTGCAATGTTGACACGCAGAGAACTGCCGTTGCCCTCGGGAAAGGTGCGGCTAGTGCGCTTTCGAGTAGCGCCGGAAAAGCGACGGCAATACCGAACACTCCCAGCAGCATGAGTGGTATTTTTGACGCCTTTCCAAAAAAAAGCGCAAATTGAGCGACGACGACAAAAGCAATGGCAAATAGAGTTAACGGAAGCGATTCGGCAAAAGCAGCAGCGTAGTATAGGACTCCAAGAGAGGCGCCAACAAGCGTTATGCCGACGAGCACCCATTGACTATCGGTCCCTATGTGGGCGGCGTCGAGAATCTCTGTTCGCTTGACATAAACCCACGCGATGCACAGAGCTAGAACTGCCCACAAATAAAACCCGTTTTGCTTTAGCGTAGCGTAGTTAAGAATGGGAGCGACGTTGGCAAAAGCGCTCCCGAAGATAAAGAAAGTAAGTGCGAGGCACGCGCAGAGTAGGCCCACCTTCAGCCTGACGCTTTGATTTTGTCTGAGTAGCGAACGATCCATGGGTTTTTGTGCCTCTACCTACCAAATCGTTGTAAAAATGTGCGACTTCAACGGAACGGCTTGCGGCTAACGACAAGCTTAATACTACTTACGATTTTTGAAAACGTGTATAGATATACTTTTTTGTACAAGCGGCCATGTTTGAGACCCCCGTTGCGATAAGAATTGACATTGATAGCACACGAGATATTGCCCTAGCGCCTGAACTGTTGGACCTATTTCGGCTTCTTGACATTAAGGGGACGTTCTTCGTAACCACTGGTCCTGACCGACTAGCGCTTAATCTCTTCAAGCACGCCGCAAACCCGCGAAGTTACTTGACTTTCATCAAATCGAAACCGCTGCGATACCGATTGCAAAGTTTAAACGGGATCTTGCGGAACGTGCGCGTCGAAGAGGCGTGTCCAGCAGCCCTGTTGGGGATTACCGACGAAGGACACGAACTAGGATTGCACGGGTATGATCACTACGCATGGATGAATGAATTACCGAACATGGACGAGACGGCTATCAAAGCGCTCATCAGCAGAGGGCTCGCGGCGCTCGCGGCAGCAAGTGCAACCAACATAGCGGGCTTTGCGTCGCCTGGATTTACCGTCACCAGCGCTTTGCTCCGCGCCATTGATTCGTTTGGCTTCAATTATTCAAGTGATTTCAAATGCTCCGAGCCGACGTCTCCGTTTTACCCAAAGACTGGCGCAGAGACACGGCACGTGCTACAAGTGCCGGTTTCGATGGATTCGATCGGCGAACTGTACGCGAGGGGCGTCCCAGAAGACGAGATCAAAGTGAGAGTGCGCGCGAACGCAGATCGTTGGCACCGCAAGAGGCTCCCATTCGTCTTATACGCGCACCCGTCGTCCGAAGTAGGCTGTTATATGGGGCTTTTCTCCTCCGTCTTGCAAGATTTGCACGAAGATGCGCGCTTTAAGTTCTCAACGCTGGCTCAAATTGCCCGACAATGGAAGGTGCGCGTTTGAACTCGCTGAAGATTGCACACATCTATGAGCTCGGTCCGCAGCCAGAAGGGGTATTGCTCGGGGGGATTGAAGTTGCACTGCTTGAACTGTCGAAATCGCTAGCAAAACTCGGACACGAAGTTACGATAGTAAGCGGGGCAAGCAGCAGAGCCACTGAGTTTCGCATTGAAGACGTATCCGTCAAAAACGTTGACCTTGCCGGCTCTATGAAACGCACGTGGGATCCTTCGAACCTAAGATTTGCCCGACAGGTCGCATTTCCGTTTGCTACGTTTGCTGCAGATCTCTCCGGGTTTGATATCTACCACGGCCATTTCTACACGTCAGGCGTGGCAGCAAACGTCTTGGCTCGAAGATATGGAGGAGTCGCGGTCAACACACTTCACGGGTCCTACTACGACATCTGGCGCTACATAGAGCCACCTGTAGTCGCGTCGCTCTACAGATTTACCGAACGCGCGCTCGCCCCAGCGCTTGCGCGACTGTCCAAGATGCAGATTCACACGGGTGCGTACTTCGCCCGCAGAGTCATCGGATGGGGCGCACCCGCCGACAAAGTGGTGACAATACACAACGGCTTCAACCCGCGCGCGTTTAACCCCGACGTTGTTCCCACGGAATCTCTCGCTGACCAAACGGTTCTATTCACCGCGCGAAGACTTGTCGAAAAGAACGGCGTGGACTACCTCATCTTGGCCATGCCGGACATCATCGCGCAACACGATGCCCAGCTTGTGATCGCCGGAGATGGGCCAGAGAGGCGTCACCTCGAAAGGCTTGTTGAGCAGCACGGCCTTCAAGACGTCGTGTCGTTCCTGGGGGCAGTGCGGCACACAGAGTTGCCCCAGTACATTTCGGCATCCGATATCGTCGTGATCCCAAGCTTGATGGAAGCGTCTAGTCTCTTTTTAATTGAGTCAATGGCCTGTAAGCGGCCGGTGGTCGCAACGAACGTAGGGGGAATTCCTGAGATACTGAACGACAGCTGCGGCGTGCTCGTGCGCCCACGGGATGTATTTGCGCTGTCGCAAGGTGTGAATCGGCTCCTAGCTGATCAGACCCTGCGAGACGATCTCGCAACAGAGGCTTACGCAGCCGTTAGAGAGGCCCTTACGTGGGATAACATCGCTCGGAGGACTGAGAAGGCGTACGCGAAGGCACTTTCGCGGACGGGGAGCTAGCGGTAGTAATCAGGGGCTCGTGCTTTTCTGTAGTCCACGCAGCGCTTGCACGAATCAAGCGGGAGTATCCCGAAAGCACCGCAGCGCACGTATTTGGTTACCCCGTATTGCTCGTATCCCATAAACGCCAGACAATCTATGTCGGGTTCAGTTGTGCTGGTTCCTAAGCCCATACATCCCCCCAAAAAAAATCGTTCATATTATTATTTATAAGTTGGCGCTCATTTCGCAAGCAAAACAGGCTATAGAGGCGGCTCGCAGCGGTCAGGCTCGGGCTATCGTAACGAATCCAGTGTGACCGACTCGTGTGGCAGGGCGCGTACCCCTCTTTCCGAACTGCATTTCTCGCTCAATTACCTCAAACGTCTTGATTTGAGTAAAGCGCGCAAGCGCCTTGCGCGCCTCAAAAGCCTGCTCATAGAACGGAGAGAAGGTTGCGATGAACCCACCGGGCGCTAAATACTCCTTTACCACTCCGATTGCTTTGACGATGTCGTACAAATCGAGCGTGATGACGTCGAACTCTACGTCTGAGGTCATTTCCAGCACGTCGCCTTCAACGATATCAATGTTCGTCAGTCCTGCGTCTCTGACATTCTGTGCAGCGCGTTTAGCAAAACCACCGTTGATTTCGTACGAAGTCACGTGTTCGGCGACGCTTCCCAAGAAGATCGCTGTGATTCCCGACCCTGCGCCTGCGTCGAGAGCGATGTCGTTCTTGTTCAAACCCGTATGAGCGATTATAATGCCGATGTCCTTCGGCATCATGGGCGCGCCCGTTCGTTTCAAATGACGAAAATAATCAGGAGCGCGGGGCCTCAGCACCTTGAATTCCGTGCCCAGGTGCGTGGTAATTACGCTGCCATATTCCAGAGCTTGCAGAATCTCAAGGTTGATGACGCCAGCGTCCGTGTGAAGCTCTCCTTCGGATCTAACTAAGAATTGCCTTTCAGCGTTTGCGACAGAGACCAAAAGTGCGTTCTCTATCATATCTTGCTGCTACTACCCCTTCAATTTGAGAATAGCATCGGCGAGATCTCCTCCGGAAGTCACCAATGCTTCGCGTGCAGCATCCTCGCTCACTCCCGCCTGTTCTGTAACTATCTTGACGTCTTCATCGGTCACTTTCGCACGCTCTGTAGGTTCCCCTGATATCTGATAGTTCTTGGTTCCTTGCGCCGTCATCACGGTCACCGTTACGTCTTCGAAAATGAGTTCTTTGTCCGAAAGCTGGATGATCACCCGCTCGACGTTTTCCAACTCCTCGACGTCGATCCCCATTTGTTTCATCATCTGCTGTATTTTCTTGGGGCTCATTCCCCGCATACCTGGAATCATAGAATCACCCACGTTAATGACACATTCAAAGGATTTTTACGTTATGGTGCTGAATTCGGAAGGCCTGAACGCGGTATGCGCCTTCAATCCGTCTTAAGGAAACCCTGCCTCGTTTTCACGGCCACTCCCTTGTTGAACGCGCACATCTCTAGTGGGCTCAAGAGAGCCCGGCCTGTCGCTATGAGCGCGTCGCGTTCATCGACCAAGAGCACCTCGTCCTGTGCCCTCAAGTCCGGGTCTGCGCTTATCACGTGTTTTGCAAAGGCCGTTTTTCCCGCCGCGACGAACGGTGCAGATTCGGCGTTCACGATAACTCGCAGCTTCGGAGACGAAAAACGTGCGTGGAGTCGACGTGCTCCTAGCTCACCTAACGTGAAAAGTCCGTCAGATGCACGCAACGTAGCGACCCGAATTCCGCCGTCGAGAACCTGACTGACCCTTCGCGTTCGCGACAGCGTGAAAGTGACCGTTTCTGGAAAGAGACTCTCTCCGGCCCCCGACCCGAACTGGTAATCCGCAATGATCCGGACGCGTCGCAGCACAAGCGTTATATCTTTACGCTATGCATTTTAGGTTTATGCCTCTCGAGCCGTTATCTGCTGAAGAGATGCGGCGCATCGACGAAAACTGCGTCGGGCTCGGCATTTCCAAACTGCAGCTCATGGAAAATGCAGGAAAGGCCGTTGCGGAACGCGTACGGCACCTCTGCAAAGGTTCACGCGACTCTCACAAGACAATAGCTATCATCTGCGGTTTAGGGAACAACGGCGGCGACGGCTTTGTTGCGGCTCGACATCTGGCGCGCGATTTTGCCGTTCACGTGGTACTGGTCGGCCACGAGAAAGCCCTGAAGACTGAAGAATCACGAAAGAATTGGAAGATTTTGGAGCGTTTGGATCATTCGGTAACGCTTTATCAAGGCGCTTCAATTTTTGGCCCGGACAGCCCTCTCACGAAGTTGGAAGGCTATAACCTTCTTGTCGACGCGATGCTTGGCACAGGGCTAGCGGGGCCCGTGCGCGAGCCAGAACGAACCGTCATTCACGTAATCAATCAAGCAAAAATCAAGAAACTGTCAGTTGATGTGCCAAGCGGCTATCGCACAGAAACTGCGGTCGATTCAGATTATCTGGTCGCCTTTCACGGCCTCAAAGCTGGCACACGATCAAAGGGAACCACAGTCTGCGATATTGGGATTCCGCTAGAAGCGGAACTGTGCACTGGCCCGGGAGATTTGTTGCTGCATCGGCGCGCCGAAAGTCACAAGGGCGAAAATGGGCGAGTGCTGATTATTGGCGGTGGCCCTTATCCGGGCGCGCCAACGTTTGCTGCTATGGCGGCGATGAGAAGCGGGGTCGATATCGTGACTGTTGCCTCACCAAACGCCGAGATCATAGCAGGATTCAATCCGAACCTCATCGTTCGAAAGATAGGCATCGACCGAATCACCACACGAGACGTTGAGAGTCTAATCGAGCTAATTGCCAAACACGATTCCGTGGTGCTAGGTCCTGGTCTCGGTGCTGACCCAGAGACGATCCGAGCTGCAAGCGCGCTGATAACTGCTTCTAACAATCTAACGATCGACGCAGACGCGCTCCGTGGCCTTGCAAACTCAGAGTACGAGGGCGGCAGAATAGCTGTCACGCCACACCTTGGCGAGTTTGCAGCTCTGACGGGTGCCGAAGTCCCAAGCACGCTTCAAGAAAGAATAGAGGCGGTAAAAGCTTTTTCCCGAGAGTGGGGCGTAATAACGCTGCTCAAGGGTCGTATCGATATCATCTCAGATGGAACGAAATACAGGCTCAACAAGACCGGTAACGCCGCGATGACGGTCGGGGGTACTGGCGACGTCCTAGCAGGGCTTGTCGGCGGTCTCTCAACGTCCCTAGACAAAATGCAAGCAGCTTCAGCAGCTGCTTACCTTAACGGTCGTGCCGGCGACTTGGCATATTCCCGCTTTGGATACGGCCTCTTGGCAACCGACGTTATTGACTGCATAGCAGACGTTTTGTCTGGACGATCACAATGATTGGCGTTACGCTGCCTTGCGAGCCGCCACGTTCTCTGTAACAGCGAAGTGCATACTCCGGCTACAATCAAGCGACAAACCGCCCGAAGAAAGACAGCACCGAAGCCTGTTGAAGTGATACCGCTCAACAGTGGGCTGCCAGGCTCACTGCTTGGGACTTGACGATACGCTAGCTCGCTTGACACCGAGGTAGGCCCACTGGTCGTAAATGCTGGTGTCGTCTCGGTTGTCGATAATTTCGCCTTCGATGCCAAAGTCTAGCAGCGTTTTGTAAATGAAGTCGGCCTCTTCTTTCTTTTGCGCGGTAAACAGCAAAAGCCCCTCACTAATGACCTCAGCAGCCTCTGACAGTATTTTCTGCCAATCGGGTTTGTTGAACTCGTAAATGGCTCCCAGCATGAAGCCGGCGACGTATCTAAACTCGTGGTACTTAGCGAGTTCGTATTCCACTAGGTAACGGGCATCCATCACCAGTGTGTTTTCTTTGGCAAGAGCGCCGTAGAATAACCCCTCACAAACTGCGCATTTATCGTTATCTATTGCACACACATTATACCCGAGCTCGCGGAGCGCAGCGGTGGCCATGCCGTTCCCACAGCATACCTCCAGCATCTCTCCCGCATTCAAATCGTAAGATAGCTCGATTTTAGTCTTTAAAAATAGCTGTAAGCGCTCCTGACGCTCAGGCGAGTATGCTAGTACCTGAGCTCGTCTTCCGCCGTAACATTCACAGGATTCACCGCTCACCAGCAGGTCGCACAAAAGTGCACATACCGCCGCGTGAAAATCGGCTGCCTCGATCACAAATGATCGCTTATTGTCGGATTTGGTCCTCTGATACAGCGCTGTGGCATATCTATCGAACTCTGAATCAAACCGGACTATGTCGGTCACTAACGTCCAAAAATCCTGCTTGAAGGCAATTCCGCGTATTTGGCCGTCGCAGATAAACGAAACGATCGCGTCAATCGGTGAATCGAGCATCTCTCGAAGAAGATACTTCGAGAAAGTAGTATCTCTCAGGCCGGCGTATGTGTCGTCGACGAGCAGTACGCTTGTCGCGTTAAGCAGCTGCTTCAGATCCATTTTAATAATTCTCGTGTGCGCTTCCGACCGCATCTTCAAGTGTTATGCCTTTCCTGGCAAGGTAGCGGTCGATTCCGTCCGCCACACTCTCAAAGATTGACAGATCTCTGGCCACCGCCGACCCGATCTGAATGGCCTTCGCTCCAGCCATAATGAGCTCTAAGGCGTCCTCGTAGCTGCTGACCCCCCCGACTCCAACAATAGGGATCCTAAGGGCTTCGTAGAGGTCGTAAACACATTTCACCGCCACCGGCCGTATCGCACTGCCTGAAAGGCCGCCAAATGCGTTACCCAAGACAGGCCTTCCGCTTTCCACGTCGATCGCCATTCCCTTGACGGTGTTGATCGCCACTACAGCGTCAGCTCCGCCTTTTTCCGCTGCGTGACCTATTTCCGTGATGTCGGTCACGTTAGGGGTGAGCTTGACCCATACAGGGAGTTCGACCTGTTTTTTCACGGAGCGCGTAATAGATTCGACCAGTGCCGCCTCTGCGCCAACTTCGATTCCATATCCCTGAGCGTGGGGGCAGCTTAGGTTAAGTTCGAGGGCGTCGGCGAACCGGCTAAACGTTCTGGCTAGCTCAACGAATTCGTCTGCGTTAGCGCCAAATATGCTGACGATTAGTGGTTTTCGTTCGGCTTCAGCAATCAGCTGCTCAAGTTCCTCGGCAAACGCAAGTCCCGCGTTGGGTAATCCAAGAGCGTTGAGAAACCCACATGAGGTCTCAACGAGGACGGGTCCGGGATGACCTTCGCGAGGCGTGAGACCTACTGACTTCGTCACTACGCCCCCTGCACCGCACGTCATGACACGCCTTAGACAAGATGCAGCAGATCCCATAATCCCTGCAGCGAGCATCGTGGGGTTACTAAGCGTCAGTTTGCCGATACGGACGTTCAATTGATCACTTCCAGCCGACAAACTATAAATTTGCCCCAAGATATATAGAACCGTCTATCGCCACTATAAATAGAATAGGCCCCATCGCATCCGTTACGAGACTGGCGCAACTGACGGCAAAAATTAGCTATGGCACACATCAAAACTTGGTTTGGAGACATTGAACTGCGCAACGACGAGATCGTCGGTTCGCAGGTCTTGAATTCAGATATTGACGCGATGGCACAGCGCTTAGAGCGAGAGGACTTTGCCGTTTTTGATAAGGAATGTAGAGGTCATCTCAGGGAGATGGCGATCAAACTTCAAGTTGTCGGCTCCCAGCGCGAATATGTTTCACTCCTTCGCGCTGTTATGATACAACGCGCGAAGGAACGGATAGTCACAGCGTTTGCTCAGCCCGAAGCGCGCATTATCCAGCTCATCGATGGTATCGACGACATTGATGAATCGATAAACTTGCTCTCTGAACGACTTTCGGAGTGGTGTTTGCTCACGCCAGAGACGTCTATGCCAGAGGACTTGCTGGAGGCTTTTGCCTCCTTACCTTCCGCACAGTCGCCGCTGGCGCAAGAATTTGCCGGTTCCATTAGCCGACTTTGCGAATTGAGACAGGAAACAGCAAGCGCTATCGAGCTTGAAATGCGCACCACTGCCCCCAATCTCTCCACGCTCGCTGGTGAACTGCTCGGGGCGCGATTAATCGCTCGAGCAGGCGGCTTAGGATCACTCGCAAGAATGCCCGCCAGTAGGATTCAGGTAATGGGCGCTTCCAAGGCGCTATTCAAACACATAAAGTACGGCACAAAACCACCCAAGCACGGAGTCATTTTTCAACATCCGCTCGTTCGCGGCAGTCACCCGAACATCAGAGGAAAGATTGCAAGAATCTTAGCTGCAAAAATAGCCATTGCGGCTCGTTTAGACTTCTATTCAAAAAGGGCGTATCCTGAACTATTAAGCCAAGTGGAAAAACGAGTTGGCGAACTGCAGACCGCGGAGCGCAACCCCAAACAACATGAAGATAACACCCCATAAGGTCGCTGGAGTTTTTTTACTGGATAGGCAGTTAGCCACGAAAGGCGAAGCTCTGCACGGGGAGAGGACTTTCGACGGGTACCGCCTTTGGAACCCACGACGGAGTAAGTTGGCAGCACTATTGATTAAGCAGGCGCAAGTGCCTCTGGCGCCTGAGCAGATTGTGCTCTACTTGGGGGCCGCATCCGGGACGACTGTCTCGCACCTAGCCGACATTGTTTCACTCGTGTACGCCGTAGAGTTTGCGCCACGCGTGGCACGGGACCTGGTTCGTTTGTCAGAGCGCGTCGAGAATATCATCCCCTTGATTTCAGATGCTGCGCAACCTGACTATGGACCTGTTGTCGAACTTGTTGATCTACTATACCAGGACATTGCACAGCCGAGACAAGCTGAAATCGCTGTAAAAAACGCCGAATTGTTCTTGAAACCACGCGGCCACGCTTGCATTATCATTAAGGCGCGAAGCATCGATGTCACGGCGAAACCCAAAACAGTCTATAAACGAGAAGTCAAGAAATTAAAAGAGCTATTCGACATTGAGTCCGTCCATGAGCTCGAACCGTTTTATAAAGCGCACGCAGCAGTCATTGCACGTTTAACTTGATTGCGCAAGAATTTTTATAGCACGCAGATCGCGGCCTGCAGTTTTTCTTTTTGCCACGTGCGATTCCAAACCGGCAAAACTTTTTAACGAATCACGTGTTATGCTAATTATAGTTCAATAACGAGGATAAAATGGCGCGCAAACCAGCTAAGATGTATAGAAGGGTTACAGGACCGGCCTACACAAGGAAGTCTTATATGGGGGGGATCCCTGGAAGCAAGATTTCACAATTCGATACCGGCAATCTAAGTGGCGATTTCAAGGTGGCAGTTTCACTCAGCGTTGATGAACCGTGTCAAATACGACATATTGCGCTGGAAGCCGCCAGGATCGCAGCAAACCGTTACCTGATGAAATCAACAGGCAGGCTGAATTTCCGGCTGAAGCTCCGCGTCTATCCGCACCAAGTGCTGCGAGAGAACAAGATGGCCACCGGCGCTGGGGCTGATCGGGTTCAGGATGGGATGAGGGGGGCATTTGGAAAGGCCGTAGGAACCGCCGCCCGCGTAGCCTCTGACCAAAAAGTGTTTACGGTGTTTGTAAATCCTCCTAACTTTTTAAAAGCCAAAGAAGCGCTGCGTAGAGCTTCGATGAAAGTGCCACCGCCGTGCAGAATTGTCATAGACGAAGGGCTTGAGCTCATCAAAGCGTGACGCTACCGGGACCGCTGTAAGTTGTGATAGTTAGAAGAAGGTGTATAGTACGGATAGTTATGAAAACTACTTAAATCGCGGCATCAAAAACTTGCCTCAGACAACGATAGCCGCGGAACGTTTTTCGGTACCTGTACCGCGGGTGTTTGTCGAAGGAAGAATGACTGTTTTTGAGAATTTCAGCGAAATCAGCGACGTGCTAAATAGAAATCCTGAGCATGTGCTCAAATTTGTATTGCGAGAACTCGGAACTGCAGGCAAAGCGGACGGAGGGAGGGTCATTCTTCAGGGCAGATTTTCGCAAGAGATGATAGCCGCCCTCATCGATGATTATGTTGCGGAGTACGTAATTTGTTCAGAATGCAATAGACCAGACACACATCTAACGAAGACTGATCGAACGGTTATGCTAAAGTGTGACGCGTGCGGCGCTCACAGGCCCATACGGAAACGATATGTGAAGAAGGAAAGCGCGGCCAGTGCGCTTGAAGAGGGGAGCGTCTACGATGTGCGGATCGAAGCCGTCGGCAAGCGAGGAGACGGGATTGCCAAGGTTGGCAAATACTCGCTGTTCGTTCCGGGCGCACGCAAAGGAGATACCGTAAAGGTACGAGTCAAGAAAATCTCGGGCACTCTCGCATTTACCGAAAAAGTACCGGGTTGAGACGATCTAAAGACGGTGTGATGCACACAGCTGTAGTGCACAAACCCCCCACTCAAGAGATTTTCGCTTCATTGGGCACCTCGCTGTGCAAACAGCATCGACGTACTGCGGCAATGGTGAACGCTTGATTTCTCGCGACATTTTGTGCGCGCGGTAATGCCCGGGATCAATTGTGGGTTGTGAGGACCTGATGCACCGAAAACAATGCATTAGGTTGGCTCTGAATTTAGGCCTCTATTCAGACGAAAGAAACGCAACGTGCCCGCTGAGGAGGCCCTCCAAGCGGGAAGGACGATAAGCGGGCCGGCTAAGCTCAAGACAATCACTGAATAACAAAGAACGGGAAGGACAGACGATGTTCGAAATAGTGACCTCAATATTGAGCGAAGGACCTATTTGCGACGATTGTCTGGGGCGTCAATTTGCAAAATGTTCTACGAACCTCACTAACAAACAGCGAGGACGGGCGATCCGAATCGTCAAGGCAATGCTTGACAACGCGCCAATGAACACCCAAGAGTTGGAAGAAGCTTATGACACGTGCTGGGTTTGCGGAGGCCTGTTCAAGAATCTGGATTCGTGGGTTGAACGATGTCTCGAACAGCTCCATCACTACGAATTCGCAAATTTTCTGGTTGGCACTAAACTGACTGGCAGACTCGCTGAGAACGAAGAGATACTGTGGGCTGAGTCTAAAACGACGACAGCAGAGCCGCTCAAATCAGCGTTAAACAGAGAATTGGGCAAACGTATCGAGCTTCTCACCGGCAAACAGGCAGAATTCAACAGGCCAGACATCTTGCTCATAGTCGATTTGGCCCGAGACAAGGTTGAGATTCACGCGAATCCGCTTTTTTTGTACGGCCGATACCTAAAGTTCGTCAGGGGATTGCCACAGACGAAATGGCCGTGTGGCGAGTGCGGCGGAAAAGGCTGCGTAAGGTGCAACTTGACTGGGAAAATGTATCCCGAATCCGTTCAGGAGCTGATAGGGGCCCACGTACTTAGCGCAAGCCGTGGCCAAGACGTGATATTTCACGGCGCTGGCAGAGAGGATGTCGACGCCCGCATGCTTGGAAACGGTCGGCCTTTTGTTCTGGAGATAAAATCTCCTCACAGGAGAGAAGTCGACCTTCAGGAATTAGAACAGGCGATAAATTCTTCGCAAGAAAAAATCGCGGTAAGTCATTTAGCCTTCGTTGACCACGAAACGGTCGTAAAAGTAAAAAACACCCTGTTGGATAAAGTTTATAGGCTTAAAGTTATATACGAACATCCGATTGGTGAGGAAAAGTTAAAAGAAGCGCTGAAGCGACTTGAAGGCGATATTGAGCAAACAACCCCTCAACGAGTGGTACATCGCCGTGCAGACTTGAAGCGACACAAGAAAGTGTATTCGGCCGAGCTGGAAGGTGATGAGATAATAATTCGGTGTGAGGGTGGACTCTACGTGAAGGAGTTAATATCTGGAGACGATGACAGAACCACTCCTAACCTATCCGGTCTTCTCGGCGTAAATGCAAAAGTTGAAGAGCTTGATGTACTAGAAGTTGGCGGAGGTCTCTAATGCCAAGATCACACGGTGAGCGGAGGAAGACGCGGTACAAGCTGAAAAAAACTATCAGGGAACGAGGCATTGCTCCGGTGAGTCATGCAATCAGGAGCTTTGAAGCGGGCCAGAAAGTCCATATCGATCTAGACGCAAGCGTCCACAAGGGCATGCCGAATCCAAAGTTCCACGGCAGGACCGGAACAGTGCTCGGGCAACGCGGCCACGCATACGTGGTGCAAGTAACGGATGGAAACGCTGTAAAGACGGTAATAGCACGCCCGCAGCATTTGAAAGAACAGAAGCAGGCACAATGATCGTAAAGACCGTGGTGACAGAGGAGAACCTCACGCTTTCTGAGGTAAAAGAGATCTTCCTTGAGCTGACAACACCTCGTTCTGAAGAAGAGTTCACCTACGAGTTCAGAAGGGCCTTCGACCACGTCAAAACTTTTTCAAAACTCACGGGATCGCAAGCCAGGGAGCTCGTCAACGAGCTAAAAAACCTCGAGAAGATGAAAGAGGAAATCGCGATCAGGATCGCTGACATAATGCCGTTGTCCAAGGATGAGGTGCGATCCATCTACGCAAAAGAACGGTTTTCACTGACAGAAGGGGAACTCGACGAAATACTCGACATAGTGGCACGCTTTAGTTGAGGGCCGGGGCGATTTAAATGAGAGGCGAGAGAGAGCAATACGTCCGCGTGCTAGATTATCTGCCACACGGCCACCCTGATGATCCTCATCCCGTTTACAAGAAGAGTCCCATCATCCATGTAGTGGGTGAGGATAATTTCACCCTGCTCGAACTCGTACCACGCGAGAACTATGTTCCGCAGTCGTATGACCGCCTCTATATCGGAGAGGAGGAACGGAGCGAAATCGATCACGTTAAAAGGCGTTTGAACTATAAGGAACTCACGCACGGTGCAAAGGTTGAGTTGCCTTACGCTCTTGAAATAATTGTCAAAGAGCAAGAGCCCAGGTTTGTGAGCTTCTTCAATGAAGCACAACCGATAACGACCCGTCTCCATACCCTAGCGCTGCTCCCTGGTGTGGGCAAAAAGCTCATGTGGGAGATCCTTGCGGAACGCAAGAAACGGCCTTTCGATAGTTTCGCCGATATTTCAAACAGGGTAAAGGGCTTGTATCACCCGGAAAAAGTAATGGCGAAAAGAATCGAAGATGAGCTCAAAGATGAGCACGCTAAGTACAAGTTTTTTGCGAAATAACGAGTGACGCGACACCCAAAGCGTTCAATGCCCCGTGGAATCGACCGCAGCTACCATAAAGCGAAGTGGGGTCAGCACTTCTTAATAGACGATCAGATTATCGAGAAGATCGTCAGCTATGCGGATATAGCGCCAACCGAAACGATTTTAGAGATTGGCGGAGGTACTGGGAACCTTACAAGAAAACTTGCCCAGCTGTGCCACAGACTGGTAGTAGTTGAGGCGGATCGGCAGCTGGCGCAGAAGCTCTGTTCGATACCAGGTATCGACGTGCTGCACGGAGACGCCCTAAGAGTTGAATTTCCCCCGTTTGACAAGACAGTCTCTAACCTTCCGTATCAGATATCGTCAGAAGTCACGTTTAAGTTACTAAAGCATCCATTCACGTGCGGCGTGCTGATGTATCAAAAAGAGTTCGCGCAGCGGATGGTCGCAGCGCCGGGCACGAAGGACTATAGTCGTCTGACGGTCTGCCTCAGCTACATGTCAAGAGTCAAAGTGTTAGCGCGTGTCCCGAACACGGCATTCAATCCGCGCCCCGCAGTTGATTCTGTGATCGTTAAACTGGTCCCCACTAAACCGCGCTTTGAGGTACTCAACGATGTGTTCTTTCATAGCTTCGTTCGCGCGCTCTTCACGCAAAGACGAAAAACGCTCAGAGCTGCACTTCTCGTGGCGGCACAGCTGCTTGACGTACAAGCGATGGACCAACTGATCGCCAAATTGCCGCAGCATTGGCTAGTCCGCCGGCCCTACGAACTATCTCCAGAAGAGATTGCAACTCTGTCGAACGATTCGTTTGAGCTGCACGAAGCGCAAAAGACGAGGGTGCAGCAGCCATAGCCGAATAAACCAGACGAGAGCAATCATGACGCCCGGAATCAACAAGGGAACGAAAAAAGTGCATGATCTCAGCGAGCAAGTGCTCGTGCTGCCGGACGTTTATGAGCCGTGTGACGACACGTATCTACTCATTGAAGCCGCCTTAAACGAGGTGCGCCCCACTGACTCTGTCTTGGAGGTTGGCACAGGATGCGGAGTCATCGCTAAGAGGGTCGCACAACGCGCCCGCTGCGTGATTGCGACTGACAAAAACCCGCGCGCGGTCGAAAATGCGAAGTTGAATGGCGTCGAGGCGATCATGGGGGATCTTTTTGTTGATCTCGACAGCCAGTTTGACCTCATTATCTTTAATCCGCCGTACCTGCCTAGCGGGCGTGACGTGCCAGGCGACTGGCAGACGCATGCTTGGGATGGGGGCCCCTCGGGGAGGGAAGTGATCGTGCGGTTCCTCTCACAGGCTGGTAACCACTTGACCCAAAAGGGCAGGGTGCTCTTGGTGATCTCGTCGATCACGGGCTACAACGAAGTGACGCAGCTGATGCGCGCACAGTTTAAGATCGTCAGAGCAATTGCTGAACGCAAGTTCTTTTTTGAGACGCTGTATGTGGTACTGGGCGCAGAAGCTACGCAATCAGAGGGGCAATAAGCGTTGCAGTAGAGTTTAAAAAGGGCTTATAAACTTGTAAAACAGCAGTTCATCGACGTAGGTGCCGTTGTCTAGCCGCCCTTTCCTCAGTCTTCTTCCCTCGCTAGCGTAGTTTAAGGAGCGATACAATGCTGCTGCTGCGTTTCCGTCGTAGCAGTTCACTTCTATCTTTTTAATGCCCTGCTCCAGAGCGATCTGCTCAAGCGCGACAATCAGCAATTTTCCAATCCCTTTTCGTTGAAAAGCGGGATGGACTGCGACGCCGAACGAAGCGACGTGGGCGGCTCTCGACTGCGGGTCATTCATTATCAGCGTCGCAGAACCGATGATCTTACCTTCGTGCAGGCCAAGCAAAGTGATCTCATTCGTGTTGAGTCGCCTTAGCCATTGCTCTTTGTTCTTTACTAGATCAGCAACACGGTATCGCTTTGCCAAAAACTGATCGACTTGACTCAGCCACGAGTAAAGGTACTCGTAGCCGCCATTTTGATAATCGTCAATGTGGGCTACTTTCAGTTCGATAGTTGTTCCATCATCGAGCGTGACGTGATTCACTGATCTGATGATAGTCCCTCAGGATATTGCTTCAGATTTTGACCTAATGAGTCCCAAAAGTGCTTCAAACTCGTCTTTTAGCCTCAGTGAAGCATCCTGCAGCGCTTTTAACGGATCCTTGGATTCCGTTTTGATACGGAATATTGGATTGCTTATCATCGGATACTTGACGTCGTACGTGGCGCTTTCGACCTGCGGATCTTGAAGCAGCGCGTATTTCAAGACGTTGAGGAACGTGTGCCCCTCATCGAGAAATTCTATCTCGACTTCGTCCTTTGTTGCGTGAATGATCTTAATATTCATTGTCTAGAGATCTTTGAAAACAGGTGGACAACAAAAAGTGCCTTAGATTACGCCCTTTCCGTAGTCCTCCGAGATCTTTCGCGTTTCGATACACTCGCAGCTTGGACATTCGAGCTTGTTCTGCTTCCGCACGAGTGGCATGCGGCATCTCGAGCAGAGCGCCTTTATCACGCCTAAATCCTTTTCAACCGTGCTCAATCTTAAGCTCCTTTCGTCTATTACTCTCGCCTTTATAATGTCTTGCTGGCTAAACTCGGTTTCCAGCTTCGCGACGTATGAGTCCTTCACGTTTGAAATATGAATGGCTCCTTGATCTGCATTTGCGATTTCGCGGTCTTCGTGACCTTTTATTCTTGCAATATCAACGAGGACGACTGCATTCTTCAGGTCGATCACCCGGCCGACCACGATGTCGCCCGTCTTAAGCATGGGTGGGGTCTCCATAACGGGTAGGACTCGTACCGTCCGGTCTTTCTTGTCAGTTTCGACTTTTCCCGTTAAGGCGGCGAATATCTTGCCTCTGTCTTCATACGTCCCGTCGCCGGGTAGATATTCTTCAGAAGCACCTATAAGGTCCCCTGGTACAACCAAATCCGTCATTTCTTATCCTTTCCTTCCTTCTTAGATTTAAGAACAATAACTCAAAGAGCGACTTCTATTCGATAAATTATCGCGTCTACGTATCGTACTGCATCTTTATGAAACTTAAAGGTATGTGCAATGGGCAGTTTGACCTGTATTGCGTCAGTAACGCGGTGCGGCTCGAGAAAGCTCCTCACAAAGCCGTTTACGACAGCATTGTGAAGCAAGTAGATAACTTTGCCCACACGTACTGACTTGCTTAAGAAGGGCCTATCAGAGCTTCGCTTTTGAGCTCCGAAGGGAGGATTCATCACGACGGTGTCGAACGAACCTTCAAAGTCTTCTATGCTGCTATTTAGCCACGAAGCCTGCACACCGAGTAGCTTCGCGTTCGCTCGAGCGACTTCTAGTGCTCGCTCGTCCGAATCAACGCCCGTCGCAACGCCCCCCAGCAGCGCCGCGCCTAGGGCAAGGACTCCTGTCCCGCAGCCCAAATCCGCCACTGTCAGACCGGCGATGTCACCACGCATATAGGCAAAATAAAGAAGCTGGGCGGCAACGGGTGCTGACGTGGTGTATTGTTCGCGCGCCGCGGAAGGGGATTCAAACGCTTGCACTTGTTCGAGGATGATTTCAAGCTGACGCTGTCTCATCTTGACAGACCTTTGTAGAGAGAAATCGCCGTGCGGCGGCAAAATTACAGCGAGGCGCTATTCCAGTTGACGGAAGACTTATCGCTTTCTGCTCAACACGTATGCTACAAAAGTCAATCCGGCTAACGCAATCGGTATTTCGAACCCCGGGAGGGGATTGCCGCTCGAACCGCTTGATTGGGCCGTGGCGCTACTCTGCGCAGTGCCGTTGGCGTTCTGGTTCGTTGATGTCGGCGCAATATTAACCGCCTTGTTGACTCCGGCGTAAGCTGTTGCTTGCGTGGTCAAATTGCCTGCCGGATTAGTGCCTGTTACGGTGACACTAAGTGTTTGGTTATTCGCAAGCGTTTTGCTCGCGATTCCTGTCCAATCCAGCTGCTGGTGATGTACTATGTTGGGCTGAACTGAGCCATCAGTAGGGCTTCCCGTGATTTGGCTTAAATTAGCTGAAAACAGACTTTCGACTTGTGTATAGTTGACGCCGGGGTTTTGAGTCGTAGGATTATCGGTCTGATGACAAAGGCGACAATTACCCGTTACCATAGCAATGACGGAGAACGAGTTCCCTGTGTTGACGAGCCCTGTGGCGGAGATTCCTTGAGATCCATAAATTGTTGGAACGAGGTTCAGCGGAGCGTTTTGAACAGTGAACTCAGTCGTCCTCGTGGGTCCGTAGGGATCCGCAACCTTAAAGATGTACTGCCCAGGGGGGAGCTCTGGAGTCATCCACAAGAACTGTATGTAGCCATTGGTACTGTTGTCACGGTCGTTCGCCCCGCCGTCCTTGACGTCTGCTATTTTTATCCACGAACTGCCGGCGTCGTCGGCCAGGCCGTTGCCGTTTTTGTCATAGTAATAAGATAACGTGACCGTGCTTCCATTTCGCGCCATGTTCGCTTGCACGATGACACTGCTACCTGAATTAACGGTTGTGGGTTGAAGTTGTACAATCTGCGTTGCGGATGTAGGGGTTATGACTGCGCTTAGTATCAACAAGACCGCGATTGAAGATAGAAGTAGCAGCGTCACTTTGTTCGCCGAGCGTGGCATCCTGGGTACCTCCAATAGTTTCTCAACCATTATCGGCAAGTTCATATATAAAACATTCGAGTGTCCTAATGCGGCACAATCGTTATAATCAAGAACCCGAGCCGCAGAATTGCTGAATCGTCGAGATATGTTTATTACTGTCGAGAACGCTAAAAAGGATAAGATGAATGACTTCTTTTATCCGAGATCGATAGCGGTCATTGGCGCCGCCCGCGAAGAGGACAAAGTGGGACATTCGGTGCTGAAGAACCTCCTCGATGCCAACTTCCACGGAGAACTTGTTCCCGTCAACCCGAACGCCGATGCGATCTTAGGGTTAAAAACTTTGCACACGGCAAAGAAGGTCGACCTCGCAGTCATAGTCGTTCCAGCAAAAATCGTCCCTGCTGTTTTGCAAGAATCAGCGCGCGTCGGCGTAAAGGCAGCAATAATTATATCAGCAGGATTTCGAGAATCTGGCGCGCAAGGCGCAAAGCTCGAGGCACAAATTCGGGAGATATCCAAAAAATATGGGATTCGAATCGTCGGTCCCAACTGCTTGGGCATCATGAGCACTGGTGCCAACTTGAATGCTTCTTTCGCAAGCGAGTATCCGGTCAAAGGTGGCATTTCGTTGATATCGCAAAGTGGGGCAATCTGCACGTCTTTTCTCGACTGGGCGGCTAATGAAAGCCTTGGATTTGACAAATTAGTGAGTGTCGGAAACAAGGTCGATGTAACTGAAGCTGAGCTTTTGGGTTACATCGCACGCGATCCTTCGACGCGCGTTGTTGCGCTCTACGTCGAGGGTATTGATAATGGGCGCGAGTTTATGCAGGTCTCGAAAGAGGTTTCAAGGCTCAAGCCTGTTATCGCACTCAAAGCCGGCCGGACCGATATGGGGGCCAAAGCAGCCTCCTCTCACACTGGCGCGCTCGCCGGCTCAGATGCCGCATATGACGCAGCGTTCAAACAGTCAGGGATTTTACGGGTGAATTCGATTGACGAATTCTTCGACGCCGCGAAAGCCTTCTCGCGCTGTCCGATTCCAAAAATTCCCGGTGTAGCGATCATAACGAATGCAGGGGGGCCGGGCGTTCTTGCGAGCGACGCAAGCACCGAGTGCGGCGTGCCTCTGGCGAACTTCACCACAGAGACAATAGAAGCACTGCGAAATGCGCTACCTCAAGAGAGCAACATCTACAACCCGATCGACATTCTCGGGGATGCGAAGCCGCGCCGATATGTAGCGACGCTCGAGATCATTTTGGCCGATCAAAATGTCGGCGGAGTAATCCTACTTCTCACCCCACAAGCCATGACGGAACCTGAAGAGACTGCCGACCTAATCAATAGACTGTCGTTGCACACAAGCAAACCCATCATTACCTCGTTCATTGGAGGAAAAGAGCTGAACAATGCGCGCGAAAAGTTAAAACGCGGCAGCGCGGCGAACTTTGATAGTCCAGAAACCGCAGTCAGGGCGGCGCGTAACCTCATCAAGTTTAGGGAGATTGCGACATCCTCAGAGCGCGAACCGACGGAGCTAAGAAGCGGACAGAACCGTGCTGCTCTTTTACGCCTTGAAGCAGTTCGGTCTGAGGGACGAACGACTTTGACAGAAGAAGAAGGTAAAGACGTGCTGCGAGCTTACGGGATGAACACCCCTAGAGAGACCGTCGTTACTCGGCGGGACAAAGTCATTCAAGCGGCACGCGAGATCGGATATCCTATCGTTATGAAGGTGAGCTCGCCAGACATTGCCCACAAGACCGACGTAGGGGGGGTCATCACGGGCATAAGCAACGATAGGGCGGCTAAAAACGCTTTTGATCAAATATATGCCAACATCAACAAGCGCATGCCTCAAGCGCGCATTGGAGGGGTGATAATCGAAGAGATGGTTGAAGGCGAGGAGGTCATCGTTGGGGTCACTTGCGATCCCCAATTCGGACCTTTTATCACCTTCGGCTTGGGGGGCTTGTACGTAGAAGTGCTAAAAGACGTGTCGCATAGGTTGGCGCCGATAACCGTCGCCGAAGCAAAGCAGATGATTTCGGAGGTTAAATCATACCCGATTCTGCTAGGTACGCGCGGCAGAAAAGCCCTCGATATCAACGCGGTGGCCGATACGATCGTGCGCGTCAGCCAAATCAGCCAGGACTTCGAAGAAATCCAAGAAATAGAGATCAACCCGCTGATGGTTCAGGAAAATGGGTGCATTGCGGTGGACGCACTCGTAGTGATAAGCGGGAGACCGTAGTACTAACCAAAAAACTTGAGAGGTGGATAACTTGGAATCTAAGTGCGATGTACCGACACTTGTTGTAAGTTCAGTATCTGAACGCAGTGGCAAAACTATAATCGCTTTAGGCCTTGCTTTGAACTTTACAGGAGTACTGGGCTTCTACAAGCCTATCCGCGAGAATCTCATCGCAATTGACGGAAACTTGGTCGAGGAGGACGCGTATCTGATGAGGAGCGTCCTCAACTTAGAAGAAGAGTCGTTGCTTTCGCCTTTTACATACAATCTATTTAAAGGCATCAAAGCAGAGGACATCATCTGCGGCCTAAACCGTATTTGCGGTGGCAAACAGGCAGTTTTGCTCGAAGGGACGAAAGATATTAGCACAGGCTTCATTCACGACATTTCAAGCGTCCAGCTTGCTCGAAAACTCGACACCGAGATCTTGCTCGTGACCGACATATACTCGCTTGATAAGGTAGCAATGACCAAACTTCTTCTCGAAAAGCTCAAGGTCAGGCTCAAAGGCGTTGTGTTGAATCAATCACAAGATCCTGGATTCGAAAACTACATGATTAAACGAGGCATAAACATTGTCGGGTCAATCCCGTTCTTAAAGGAGTTGAAAGCCCTTCACAGCTACGAAATAGCCGAAGAACTTGGTGGAGAAGTCATAGTCGAGGGAGAGGACCGCCTTATCGAGAAGGTCCTGATCGGCGCCATGACGCCGGAATCTGCACTCAAGTACTTCAGACAGGTTCCCGCGAAGGCGGTGATCACTGGAGGTGACAGAGCCGATTTGCAGCTTGCCGCGTTGTCGACTTCGACGTCGTGCCTTGTGCTAACTGGAGGACTCTATCCCGCCAATCACGTGATCGCGCGAGCACAAGAGCTCGGTGTAAGCGTGATCCTGGTTCACTTAGATACGCTTACCGCAGCCGAACGCGTAGAGAGACTTACAGCGCGGATCGATCCATCCGACAGTCGCAAAATCAGCTTGATAAAAGAAACCGTTCGACAGAACCTCGACACAGATGCACTATGGGGGTAGCGCTTTTGGAGCACTATGACGTGCACTCGACCAGAAGATTTAAGCCGAACGAAAGTGGCTAAGCGCCTCGCTTTCCTCGTATCTTGTTCCTCAGTGCCTTTTTCGACGTCACATCGCCGACAACGAACCCATCGGCATCGAATTGCGGCACGTCCTCGGCTGAACGAGGAGAAGTTTTCGCCCTGGTTCTTCCTGGGTCTCCAGGCGCCCGTTCAGACGCGTCCACTTCTATCGTTCTAGACGGCCGTCGTCCAGAGACTGCGTCAGACGCACTGTCGTGTGAGCGGTCTCCTGACGGTGGCTCATAACGCAATGCAGGAGCGTCAAACACGCCGCTGCCTCCAGCCGGATAGCCGTCTCTTCTGAAATGATCTTCCTCGTAACGGTCTTCTCCAGACCTGTTTTGCGAGAAGACAAAAAAGAGCGCGATGGAAATGAGCGCAGTGATTGCGATTACAAAGTATACCCAGCTATTGAGATGCGTTAGAACATCGCCAGCGTTATCCGTCCCGGGATCTCCTGCTTTTCCTGCTGCTGCGGTAGCGGGGGTGGGGCTTGCGATTGCAAGCGTTGCCGCGTTTTGCTGTGTATCATAGGGGGGTGTCGCCTGATCTGATGGATCGGTGCCGGTCTTGTAAACGACCACACCGATCGTATAACTACCCACTGGCAAACTCATTGGTGTGAACGTTATGGAACGCGTTTCGTCCACCTTTAACGCAACCACGGCGCTGTCTGAGGTGACGTTTGCGCCCGCCGTGTCCTTATAAATGACGTCAACTCGGACTCCATCAAGAGCGACTTTTCCGTTTTGTAGCGTAACGATAACTTGTGGGGTCGCGGGAGATTGTCCAGTAGTAGCAGTTTTTACAGCGGCGATTTTGACAGACGGCGTCGCAGTTTGTTGCGGCGCTAACGGATTGATGTCTTCCAATCGCTTTGTGAAGTTGTTGTATAAGCTGTCAATTTGATTGAAAATGTTCCCACCCGTATCGAGCTGTGCGATAGTTGCTTGGTGAGGAATGACCACTGTCGCTTCTGCCAACGGTGCAAATGCTACGAGCGCAATAAATGCCCAACTCAGTGAAAGTGCCAGCACTGCGAATCGACGCATATCCTAAATCAGCCTTCTTCTTTGCGTGTACGTTCTGTTCCGAGAACTTAACGATTGTGTATGCACGCCGCATCGCGTGGAATCACAACGACGGAGGCGAGAACCATCCACTGTCTAAAAAAAACCGCGTCGGTCATTACCGCTTAAAGGCTTAACTTCTTAAACTGCGTGCTTGACCGCACCAGCCCGTTTAAAGCAAGACTTTGACGAGGTCTGAATCCTTTATGATCCCTTCAAGTTTTTCATCTGCAGTGACGACCGGTAAAAGCTCAACGTCGAAACGCCGCATTTGTCTCGCGCATTCACTTATTCCTGTTTTGTGATAAATTGATTCGTATTCGGCCATCATTATATCCTTTACCGGCACGCTCGGAAGCTCCACTCTGGAAACACCATAGTACAGACTCATCGTGTCCCTGACCGCTTCCCAGGTCCACGCGTCCTCATCCGAGCCTGCGGACAGATCCGCCTTTTCGGTTGTATCTTCGATCTTGCTGGCTTTCAAAAGGGCGCTTTCTGTAGCGATGCCAACAACCCTGTTTGCCGAATCAAGCACTGGGCTCGCGTCGGCATTTGCAAGTTTCATGATTTCACCTACAACATTAACCGGCGTCATTTCCCAAACTGCGACTATTTCGCGAATGATATAGTCATCAACGGGGGTCTCAATATCCATATCCGCTATGGCGCTTACGATATCCGTTACCGTGATGAAACCGACGAGTTCCGAGTCATCCACAACTGGCATCCGCCTGATGATATTTTCTACGAGAATCCTAGCCGCATCGTTGATGGTCGCGTTCGGAGACACAAAAACGGGCTGCCTTGTCATGAGAAGTGCTATTTGGTCCTCCTCAGGGTTTCGAAATATGTCTCCTCTCGTGACTATGCCTGCAAGCTTGTGATTCTTCACAACAGGTAAGCTTGTTATCCCTTTGTCCTTCATAATTTTGAGAGCCGTATCTCGCGATCCTGGAACCTCAACGAAGACGACGTCCCTCGTCATCACATCTTCGACTTTCATCATCTTGGAACCTCAGTAGCCGCGACGCAGTTCAGGCACCGATGGGTCGCGAGCGCGTAGCTTTGAAATCGGCAGTATAAATACCCATTTGCACGCCGACCATTCTGAGCACGTGCGCGTTTTGCCTGCTGACTGCGAAGCCTCGCAGGCTCTAGTTGTCGAAGTTCACGTTTAAGCACCTTGCCCCCCGTGAGTGAGAAGAGCGATGTCATCGGGACGAGCTCTTCTAACCACGCTACTTATGACGTTCTTAGTCCCGAAGAGGTTATTTGACCGGTCGTTGAGGACTAGGAGACTAGCTTTCTTGCCAAGGTCAATAGAGCCGATTTCGTTAGCAAGCCCCATTATCCTAGCATTATTTAGCGTTGCCATTTCGAGCACTTTGCGGTCGTCGCGCAAAAACGCTTTTGACGTGAACTCCATTTCTGCAAACATGTTGAGTGAGTTGAACATCACATTGTCCGTGCCGAGCCCAGCGGTGGTCGTCTGCTGCATTTGAGCTATTGGCGGGTGCAGAAAAGGCAATCCAACGCCGGTAACTAGGTTTGACCGAGGACACACCACGATGGGAATGCCGCTTTCAATCTGGTGCTGAGATGCGTAGGTCATATGAATGAGACAATCGGGATTCAAAGCGATAGCGGAATCAATATCAGAAGCATCTTTTTCGCCTGCGTGAATGGCAACAAACTTGCGGCGTGCGCGTGCCTTGTCGATCATTGCTCTCAGTGATGAGTTGCTGACATCACTACTTCCGCTTACCCCAAGGCCGTGCGCGATATCGAGAATAGTATCAATCTCATCTTCTACTATATAATCCCGTCCATTATCTGGCCGACCAAGAATCATCACCTGCACTTTTTTCACTGAGCGGACTGCAGTTTTCAGCGCGTTAGCGCCGATGGCACCCCCCTCCCTAAAATCGGCAAGCGCGGTCGTCCCACTCGCTAGAGCGTCTAGAAGTGACTTGCGCATCGCTTCGATCAAGGCTTTCGGTGCTGCGTCGCGTAATGCGCGGTGCTTTAACCCGTGAGGAGGTTTTACAAGAGTATCTAGGCTATCGAACGGCACATCTTTGATTATAGAATCTCCGAGATGGGTGTGCGCGTTGATCAAAGCAGGCATGATGATCCCGCTTGCCCTGCAGTTATCTGGCTTGACATCTGACCGTTCTTCTATTTCGGCGATTCTGCCTGATTCCACGTGGACGTAGCCCGTTATCACTTCAAAATCGCTGCCGTTTAGAATCCTTCCACCGACGACGTAGTCCATAGCAACGTATAAGTCATAGCAAACTGTATTTGAACCTATGGCGAAAGGGAAGCGCCAAACAGCAGGGCCTATGTCAAGCGCTGGTTTGGTGCGATACTACGAATCAGAAGATAAGAACGCCATACACGTCAACCCTCGCTCAATCCTGGTCGCGTGCGTCCTCTCCGCAGCAATCATACTGGCGTTGAATTTCATTGTTGCTCGTTAGCTGGCTTGGCATTTGAGCCTTTTTTTACCGAACGAGCGGTTTTACGACTAGTCGATATGGCTTTGGGCGAATCCAGAGAGTTGGAATATTTCAACACAGCTCCCTGGAAAGCATTAGTTTAGAAACGATTTGCATTTTAACGTCACTTCGATCACATGCTCTCGCAAAGGCCGCACTGGATCTCAGTTCCGCTTGAAATAAATGGCGACCAGACTTAGCCTTTTGGCAAAAGTTGTCAATGAAAAAGCTGTGCACAACTTTAATTGTGTTATTGAAACTGAAACGCGCGTTTTCGCGTGCTGTGCAACCAAAACATTGTCGACATGCCTCTGCTCTATTAGAGATTATTCGCTACGAAGCTGATGCCTTATAAAAAAATGCAGTGCGGTCGGCATCTGTGCTCCCGCCCCCAGATTGTTCCTGCTAAACCTCATGCGCACTTCGGGTCAGGGAACAAATAGATGGCCTCCCGCTTAGCGCGGCGGCCTACGACAGGAGAGCGCCCGTACCGCACTAAGGACTGTCCGGCGTTTGCGAGACAATGTCCGTTCGTGGGGACATAAAACTGGTAGCCTCGCACGGAAATCAGTGGTCCACTGCCTCAAATGCAAGGATTTACTTCAACAAGCGTTCGACTGTTATCTGATGAGCACTATTTGCAGTCGCGCGGCAAGCTCAAGGGCAAAGCAATTCTTTACCGTGCTAGAAATTGAGGCCGCGGTAGCGCTGCTAGACATGGCTGTTGTGCCCAAATTGATGCGCTGGCTGACCAGAATATCTGCAATCAAATTAGGCTAGCAGCGGGATGCATTTGACCGTTTCAAAAAACTGTAGCCGCCCCCTTGGTTCTGCAGACGATGTTCTTCAGCGGCTCCGACGGTAATCTGACGGCGCAGTGTAAGGACTTAATAGTAGAGATACAATTACAAATGAAAAGTTCATGGTCCGCTTAGCACGAAATCTGATTCGAATCTCGTTTTTGGTGGTAATACTCCTGTTAACGGCCACCTATGGCATGGCAAGCGTGCAGAAGCAGGCCGACCCTTGGCTCGATCCAGTTGTGACTAAAGGAGAATTCGACTCTACCTCGTGGATCAAAGCTAACACGCCACCTACGGCTCATTTCGAGGCGGATATCTTCGGCGGAGAGCTGATAATGGGGATGACCACCCGCATTCCTATAGTTGGTGGCGACTGGTCCAACGCGCCAAATCCCATTGCAGATATGAATGCCTCGCAGCAGATCTACCAAACGCCCAGCGCGATCGAGGCTCACGCTTTGTGCAAACAATACAACGTGACCTATGTTTTCGTTCCGCTCAACAGACTAGTTTTCTGCGGATTTGGCTGGATATCGGTTAACGCGACGAAATTTGATAACAGCGAATACTTCAAGCTTCAATATTCAAATGAGGATGTTCGAATCTATCAAGTGGCTTAACAAAGCAAAAATTCGCGAACGTTTTACATCGCTTGACGCTGCGACCGTTCTCAGATACGTCGCAACTCTCGCTCTATTCATCTTGTTCGTGAGTTATCGTCTGAATGTCCTGGGGGGCTACGTGATACCTACGTACGGAAATACCATGTATCACGTCGGAATAGAACGGCTGACGCTGGAAACGGGGCACTACCCGACGCAGGAGCTCTCATACAACGGAGGCTTTCCAAACTTTTACGTTCCTGCATATCGGCTGCTCATAGTGTCGCAGTCGGCGTTTTCTGGAATAGATCCAATGGTGATGTCAGGGCTGATGACGATCGCGCTGGCGACCGCCGTATTTGGGGTAATTTACGCATTCTCGAAGCAGCTTGTAGGAGCGAGCGCAGCCGTATGCGCTCTGCTCTTCCTCACGCTGTCGCCAGGAATGACTATCTTCACGATTCGTGCACTGCCAGAGCTCCTTGGGCTCGTTATGTTTCCGCTGACTCTCTTTTTTATTCTGAAAAACAGAACGGAAGGCCCTTTTCAGTTCAACGGATACGTGGCGCTCTCCGTCATCGCAGCCGCAGTAACGGCGCTGACGCATCAAATCACACTCCTAGTCCTAGCTCTAGTTTTGGCAGTGTATGCCCTCACACAGATCAAAAACAGAAACGAGTTTCTTAAGGCAATTGTCCCCCTCGTTGCATTGATTGCGGTCTATGGGTTGTGGCAAGTCTATTCTTTGCATACCTTAAGCATACTGGGGATTGCTCAAGTCAAGTATCACGAAGGCACCCCGGTCGATTTCTTCGCGAGCGCGTTTAGCGTGGGATTCTTCGATGAAGCTGGCCTTCTTGTCCTCCCTTTTTCGGCGATCGGACTTTTCTGGCTTGAAAGAAACAAGGTCGACAAGCGGTTCTTGGTGTACTCGTGGGTCATAGCCACCCTCTTACTCACAAAGAACGATTTGCTTGGAATTGATATATTCATGGACAGATTTCTGACCTTCTTTATCGAGTCGCTGATTGTCGTAGGCGGAATTGGAGCATTTTCAGTCTTACAGTTCCTCGACGCCCGTATCGGAAGAGCCATTGAGAGGAGCCCAGAAACGTAACTGTACCATGATAAGGCCGCAGCTCATTCCATATCAGTGCTGGACGGCAGCAATTGGCGTACTCCTGCTGCTCCCTTTACAGTCTATTTCACTTCCATTACTCTTTGTCCTGCCTGGTCTCGGTTTCTATGTGCTTTATAAAGCCGGCAAGCAGATAGGCATTTTAGAGGCCATATGTTACTCCATTTCCCTAACGCTTGTGCTGGTGCCGACCGCGGCGACTGTGATGTATCTTACGGGCGTCGGCATCGGAATGACTGGAGCATCCATTGGGCTCGTAGTCATCATAGTCTCGATATTGTCATTTGTTTTTCAAAAAAATAGCACAAAACCGCCCGAGGCTAACAGCACGACAGACAAGCAGAGTCACAAGTTGGTGTTTGTCGCACTTCCCATCCTGCTTGCAGTTGTCCTCGCGCTAGTAGTCAGCGTTCCCCTCTCTAAATCACCCGTCGTTAGCGATGAAGGACTGGTGATGAATCCCACGGAAGCGGGTGACCTGAACTTCCACCTTTCTATCATAGCACGATTCGTTGAATCCTCACACGTGCCGCCGGAAGACCCGTATCTCCCATCGCATTATGTGGTTTACGATTTTTTCATGCACGTCTATGTGGGGACACTGAGCGTTGTGACCGGCATTAGTTCTCTGACGATCTTTAAGATCACGGTTCCACTTCTCTTCTTTGCCCTTTCAATAAACATCTACGTGCTGTGTAGAAGGACGTTCAATAACGCGACAGCCTTAATCGCGATGATTTTGTACACGCTTGGTGGGGGGCTCGCCTGGATTTTAATCCTCGCTCAAAGGCCGAGCGATGTTTTTCCCTACCTGATTTATCAATTTGGCGACACTGCGGCTGTGAAATATGACCAGACTCTGCTGTACTATTTGCTGCCACAACCTCAAACATTTGCTTTGGTAATTCTTACATTTGCGTTCACTTTATGGGTGACGCTGATAAGGGAACTTAAAGTACGAAATCTGTTGCTTTTTGGGCTCACGCTGGGCGTGCTGCCATATTATCATCTGATAACCGCGTTCCCATTGTATCTGGCAGTTGGCATCTACGTGGCTTACAAATATGTAAGAAGACAAGTTACGTGCGCGCAATATCATGCGGGCGCTCTCGCAGTCGGGGGTGCTATAGCGACGCCTCTTCTATTCTTGCTTATCGGAGGACCAGCTCAAGTTACAGTGGCGTTTTCAACGTATTCACTGTTTTTCATTTTTGTAGCGTTCGGCCTTATCGCAATTCTTGCGTGTGCCGGAGCTTATCGGTCGCTAAACAATGAAGCTACCAAACCGCTCCTGCTTTTCGCTTTTTCCGCCATAGTAGCCGTAAATTTCATCGCCCTTCCGCTCACTAATAACAGCTACCGGTTCTTGGTGTACTTATGGCTTCCAGTCGCCCTTTTTGCCAGCTACTATATTTCGACCGTGGTAGCCGGATTAACAGCTGCACGCTTTTCCTCAGTAAAGATATCTCTGAAAGTACTAGCCATTGTGGCAGCACTTCTGCTTGCGCTTCCCACGTCGTATCTGCTGTGGGACTTTTATAACAACGGGTCGTATGTTCTCGCTTCACCCGCTGAAGTACAAGCTTTGCAGTGGATAAATGGAAATACCCCCAAGAACGCAATCTTTCTCGAAGCGCCGTCCACTTTTCCGCGCATTCCAATAGAAACAGGACGAAGGGTGGTTTTCGCTGGCTCCATCTATACGATTCAGTACCACGGCGTCGATTTACAAACAGAAATAGACGCACTCATGAATGAGCGTAGCCCCGAATCCCTTAGTCTCAGCCTTATACAGCACAACGTGTCGTACGTTTTTGTGGGTTCGCGCGAACAACCGTATGAGATTGCTACCACCCTCAAAGATACTAACTATTTCCAAAGCGTGTATTCAAATCCTATGGTTACTATATACAAGGTGAAGAACAGTTAGGCTCCGCATTTCCGAACCTGAGGCTGTTGAAGACCTTCAGTGCAACAGGAGAACCTCGTCGTGTATATTAGCTTTTCAAGCATCTTGCTCTTCATTCTTGGAATAATCTACTTGGTTTTGCTTCCGGGCTATTTGATCCTTGTCGGCCTCAAAGTACGCGATCTTGACGTGATTGAGACGCTGGCCACATCTTTTGGCACAGGGGTGGGGGTCCTAACAGCAATTTCAGTCGCACTTAGCTTAACGGGTAGCGTAGGCCTAACGGCTTCGAGCCTTGTGTCGGCCAACGCAGCAGTTTTAGTTGTGTTGTGCTCTGTTTTGCTTTATATGAGGCACAAGCGTAAGAAGTAACAAACTAACCATTAAACACATCAGAAGCGCAAGCATCCAAAGCTGGCGTTAGCGAATTGACCTATGAAGGACGTTGAAGTATTTTTCGTCGGGAGAGCGAATGCGGGCAAGTCAGCGGTACTTAAAGAGCTTTTTGGGCTAAAAACGCGAGTGGGAAGACGTCCCGGCGTGACAAGAGCGCCGGTGCGATATCAACTTGATAGTTTTACAGTCATAGATTTGCCTGGAATCGGTTTCCGGCGTGGGCTGAACGGTTACCGACGTGTGCTGCGCGACGTTATCGACGGCGAACGGCACAAGCTAAGACCGCGGTCATTGGGCGTGCAAGTCATCGATGGAAAATCATTCTTAGAGATCATAGAGCGGCATTTCAAGCCTCTTGACGTTGATCTGTTCGAATATTTGCTCGATTCTGAGATTGACCCTATCGTTGCAATCAACAAAATGGACAAAATCGAAGAGCCCGAAGCCAGCTTAGATAAGATAGTGTCGCGGCTCGGAATGCTCCCTCCATACAAACAGTGGGCCGATCGCGTAGTGCCGATCAGCGCCAAACAACACGACGTCGCACAACTCAGGTGGTTAATTTCGCACCGGCTACAAGGGATGAAAAACAAAAATCGGGGGAAACCAGGTGGTATAGCTTAGTTCAATAACGCCGCTGCCACAGCCTCACCTCTAGAGCAACTCCGCCCAGTCAATTCCCGCCTCTTGTCTCCGCGCGCGTCGCATCACTCATTACATGCAACCTTTTCGCAGGTCGATGCGGTTCTTTGGCAATATCGCTGCCTCTGGCCCATAACTAGCCTTCCGGACTAATCCACATTGAAAGTCGACATCTTTGCGCGCTATATTCTGCTAGGCTTGCTAGCATTGTCTTAGGCAACGTATTTGACGTTTGAAGAGGCAGCATGTAACTGTGCCTCACCCGTTCACAGCTGCTTTCGATTTGGAAGGGCCCTTGTCTCCGCAAGATAATGCATACGAAGTAATGCACTCAATCAAAGACGGACCCGCCCTGTTTGAAGTTTTAAGCAGATATGATGACTATCTCGCGATTCGACACAGACCCAACTATGAGCCTGGCGATACACTGCAGCTGATAGTTCCTTTCATGATCATTAACGGAATAACAGAGCAGGATGTACGAAAAGCCTCCACTCGAGCGCAACTGGTCGGCGGCGCCAGAGAGCTCATCAAGTGGCTGAAGGACGAAAATTGGAACGTGCATATCATTTCAACTAGCTACGAGCAGCACGCTTACAATGTAGCTTCAAAGCTTGATGTAGAGCGCGAAAAAGTGCACTGCACCCGCTTTCCCTTAGAGTCGCTGTCCGAAATTCTACAAGAAAGCGAGATTGCGTTGATCCACGAAATTCAAAACAAGATCCTCTCGTTTTATTCCAACGCTGACGACGCAGAGACTTCAACATTTGGAAGATTGGCAACCCAGCTTGATGAGTTCTTCTTTGAGATTGCACCTCGTACGCGCATTAAAGCGATTTTCGATCAGATCACAGTAGTAGGCGGCACGCGAAAGGTTCAGGCCTTGATGTCAGCGATCGGCGTGGGCAAGCAGACAGACACTGCGGTAATCGGCGATAGCATTACGGACTACAAAATGCTCCAGGAGATTCGAAGGGCCGGCGGGATTTCTATTGCGTTCAATGGAAACTCTTACGCGCTACCCTATGCCAACATTGGCATGGCGTGCGCTGACATTCGTCCCCTTCACCTCGTTTTGACCGCGTTCCGAGAGGACGGACTCGAATCTGCATTTGACTTGGCGACGTTATGGGAAGTTGAATGTCGCGAATTCGCTAGAGACCCGCGCCTAGTACCAAACCACGCCTTGCGACCCGAGCTAGCACGTTTTTTTGCTAATGCAGACGACACGGAGTTTCCGCGTTTGAGCGTTTTGAACAAGAGAAACAAAGAACAACTGCAGCAAATAGCAGCAATACACGCCAAATTCCGCAGCCTCATCAGAGGACAAGAGACCGCGCAGCTCGGTTAAAGGCCAAGTGCGGCAAACGCGAAAGGCACTTTTTGGCAGCACCTGGTTGGAAGACTGCGTAGATTCATAGTGGTATGGAACTGCGCTCACAGACCTGAGCCGTCCTGAAAACCGGAGTACGCGTTCTAACCGAGCCAATAAGACGGCGCGGCTTTACGCAGCACATTACACGACTCGACGCAACTCACTTCACACAACAGCAGGAGGCTATTACTCCGCTTTTTCAGCCTTTAAAATCTCTTCGAGCGGCTTAGCACCGCTTTTTCCCACCACGAGATTAATCTGGCCTGTTTCTGCAGAAATGACGCGACCGCGGACGCTCTTACGCCTTCTTATCCCTGTTTTTTTTGGATGATACCCAACGCCTCCGGAGAGAAGCAGCCTTTTTCGGACCGTCCCCGGAAGATCTCGCCGCATAGCTACGCCATCTTTGTCTGAGCCGCCAGTTATGACAAGCGCATAATCGCTGAGTCCGATCACATCACCATCGAGTGAGTCCCCGATACCGAGACCGAACAGTTTGTTTGCTTGCGCACCTGATACTTCCATCTTGTGTGTGCTCTTCTTGCTTGGGTCAGATATGATTAACCTAAATTCCGCCATTTATGCTACTCCCCTATCCGCTGATCGGCTGTGCACGAGTGTACTTGACAATTTGAAGATCAAACGAGTGCAATTCACTTGGCCCAAAATGGGTTATCTTTGCGCTTGATCGCCAAAAACTCATCCAGCAGCAATCGCTCGCTTTGGTCAAGCGCATCGTAGAGTTCTTGCTCCGTTACCTTTGCGTGCTTTTCTGGCACGTCGACGTAGAGTACGTCCCCTTCATTTATTTGTCTTCCGACTGTGGGTCCATCAATCGAGACTGCGATCTCTTTCCCTGCACCTATCTCGCTAACGTTCTCGCCTCTGTCTTGCATGCCCTTCAACGTGCCGACCCGGACTCCATCTTCTCGCATCAAGAAGACACCGTTCCTCAGGGTGCCACCGAGCACCTCAATGCCGACTATAGCCGGTTTGTTTTGTCTGAAAACATACCCAGGCAGTATCTTGAATTTGCCGGGCCTCACGATAGTCTCGTAACGCTTTTTGCCGTACAGGGTTTTTTGTTTTTCGGCCCAGGTCTGATACTCCTCGATCAAGCCGTAGATCACGTCGTTAACAAACAGGCGGACATTCGACATCTCTGCTGCTTCTTTGGCATCGGGTAAGACATCGACGTTGAAGCCGAGTACAACGGAGTATAAAGGATCGCTTATAGTCTCAGCTTCAACAACGTCTCTGCGAGAGACGTCGCCTAGATTGGCTATGCTAACAGGGACTTCGTTACGACCTAGCTCTCCTGCAAGCGCTTCTAGAGCGCCTATAGTGTCTGCTTTGATTATGACGCCTATATCTTGAGTGCTGACCGCTATGTCACGCATTTCGGATTCGATGCCAGCGACGACTTCATCAATATCGTCCGTTGTAACTCTCAGCGGCGAACCTGCAAGTGCGTTTTCAATGCCCGGGGCTGCTATCTTCAATCCCGCCGCTGCGGTCACTGTCCTAACCCTCTTAAGAACCCCCGTTGATTCTGGTTTCAGCAACGCTCTAATTTTCGTGACGATTGGTCGTCCCAATGTACCGATTACGATCCGATCACCGGCATGGAGAACGCCATCGTATATGATGGCATCAAGGGTCGTGCCGAACCCTTTTTCTTCTTTGATTTCTATTACCGTGCCAAATGCAGGACCGTTAGCGTGAAGCCTCAGATCCTTGTCGAGGAATCGCTGCGCGAGACCAAGCGAAACCATGAGCAGGTCGGGGATGCCTTCGCCCGTTCGCGCGCTTGTTGGAACAACGCCTATGTTTTTAGTGAAATCTCTAATTCTGTCGTACCGATCTGAACTAAAGCCCAGGTTATAGAGCTCCTCTATAAGCACGTATATTCTGTCGTCAAGAAGGCGTTGAGTCCGCTCGCTCTGGAGCTTAAACGCGTCCGTGAACATCATATTGTCGTGGGAAAGCCATCCGTGTATTTTGTCAATCTTGTTAGCCGCGACGATAAAGGGCGTCTTATGGCCTTTCAAGATATTGAGACTTTCTGTGGTCTGCGGCTGGAAGCCCTCGTTAATGTCAACAACAAGTATTGCGATGTCTGCTAAAGCGCCCCCGCGTGCGCGCAGCGTCGTAAAAGCGTGATGGCCAGGCGTATCGATGAATAGTAGCCCAGGCAGGTGTATTCCTTCCAAAAGGGAACCGCAAAGCCTTGCAATAACGTCTAGCGGGACTTCCGTTGCTCCTATGTGCTGTGTGATTAGGCCGGGTTCCTGGTCTACAGTGGCAGTGCCCCGAATTTTGTCAAGCAGGGTCGTTTTACCGTGATCCACGTGACCGAGCACTGCAACAATAGGTGTCCTAAGGTTATTTGGCATAAAAAGTCCCAACCTACATCAACATCTCCGCTTAAATGCCTTGCGTTCAGGCTGCGTTTTGAGCTGCACCCGGGTGATAATATTTATGGTTTGGGAGCGAAGAATGTAGCTGCATTATCGCGGTAGTGGTGTAGTGGCAGCACAAAGGCTTCCCAAGCCTTTAACCCGGGTTCGAGTCCCGGCTACCGCATTCTCTGGCTCGAAGCACTTGTGTTCCGTAAAGCATGTTGGACGCGTCCTAAAACGAGAGGACGACGTCTACTGGTGCTTTAATAAGGGGTTCAAAGTCTAGGTAGCCTCGAGAAAGGAAGGTAGAAGTCCCCCTTGCATAAACTGCGAGCGAGTTTCAATTAGCGCCGGTTGACTCGTTCCGCTGCTAGTTTTACGTCATTTGCCGAGATCGTTTTTCGGTCCGCGAGCTTCGTTAGCAAAACGGCCTCTATGGCAACGCCACTGCCATAGCCCTCAGCTTTCTCGGCAATCATTTTCACTGCCTTGCGATTGGCCCTTTCAGCTCCAGCTACCTTCATAATTCGCAAAACGACCGCCAGTGGAATTTCTGCCATATTTATCTCTGTCCTTTAAGATCGCTGCGCATAAAAAAGTTATGATTCGCATCCAATCGGTTGCGCCGGCGCAAAAATCCCCTTTGCACAAACTTGCAAAAATTGATAAATAACTGAATGCGCTAAACTAACATTCATAGTGTCGTGGAAGGCCACCAGTATTGCTGAGCGTTGCCAACCGTTAGCACAGTGCAGTTGAATACGCGCTGCGGCTTGGAGCGACAACAGGCTTAAGCGTCAGCAGAAGGACTGGGATATCTCACTTAAATGGAAAGACAAATACTCGACAAGCGTGACTGAGGACTGACTTAGCCTAGGCCGCGTGCGCGTTTTGTTCGGGATGTACGATTAACGCTCTCAACAGATGTTTAAAACCGACGGCTTAAATGCACTTACATACGGGATATTCGATGCCGGCGTAGGTGTGGCCACAGGGGTTGTTGGATTTCCGGTCACCAAAATCATTGAAAATTTGCGGCCCATTTGGATACCCGCTGCTAACGAAAAGGTCGGAATCGATTTGGCTTTAGGAGCTGCCGCATCGGGTACACGATCAGTTCTTGTAACGAAACACGTTGGATTGAACGTGGCGTCAGACTCTTTGATTACGGCGGCCACCCACGGAGTAGGTGCCGGGTTAGTCGTAATCGCAGGCGACGATCCAGGTGCAAAACTTTCCCAAAACGAGCAGGATTCGAGATATTACGGTAAGATAGCCGAAATCCCGGTAATGGATCCACACAGCGCCCGTAATGCGTATGATTGTGCGTTGAAGGCTTTTGAACTATCCGCATTACTGTCAGTACCGGTAATTGTGCGAATCACAGGCAGGCTTCTGAATACGCAGGGCGTAGTCGAGAGGGTGCCATCTGCACAGGGCGTAAGCAAGAGCATCGAAAAGAGCATCTGGAACCTCACGCATTTGGGTAGGCATCAGCATCTTCTCAGACACACGTATCCTAAGATGCTGCAATTTGCTGAAACAACAGATCTGAACGAACAAGACGGCGCCGGCGCAATCGGCATTATTTCTGCAGGCTATGCATCAACGCTGGTGGATGATGCAATCCAGGGACGAGACGATGTAGCCCATCTCAAACTCGGCATTGTCAACCCGCTATGTGAGCGCCGAATTGATTCGTTTCTCGAAGAGCACAACCGAGTCCTCGTCGTCGAAGAGAGCTCACCGCTTATTGAAGAATCCATTCACGCAAAAGTCCTCGGCAAACTGTCTGGACACGTGCCCCGCTCCGGGGAGCTGACGTCAAACGATGTGACTCAAGCGTTGACCTATATTGAGGCAGATTACATATCGGCAAAGTTTGATGTCGAGACACTCGAAACCAGACGTTACACGGAAGACGTCTGCGATGATTGCCCCTTCTTGCCTTTCTACCGCGCTCTCGGCAAAGTTGATGCGATGATTGCCGGGGACATGGGCTGCATAATACGCACCGCCAATCCACCTTTTAAACTGATCGACGTAGCTTATTCACTCGGCTCAGCAATTGGCGTGGCTTCGGGGTTTGAACAAGGCGGCCTTGCAATACTAGGAGACTATGCGTTCTTACACAGCGGCATCGCAGCACTAACAAGCGCGGCAGTGTTCAAGCGGAACGTAAAGGTGTTTGTGCTCGAAAACCGAATATCGGCCATAACGGGGGGGCAGCCGACGCCCGAGGTCTCTGACTTGGTCGGTGCCCTATGCCGAAACTATGGCATCACTTACAAGTTGGTGGACGCAGCGGATATGAATGAAATGTCATTTGTAGATCTTCTGCGAGCCGTAAGCAACTCGACAGGAACGCTCGTCGTCGTTATACGAGCCGCCTGCTCAAAGTACGGTCCTCGTCAAAACTCGGGGGCTATCGGTACATCACGGTTCTGATTATATCCTCGAGCTCCTCCTGAGAGACTGATTTCTTTGTCTCACACACGCGTTTTACGTCGTCGAGGATCTGACAGAGCTCATCCCGGGTCGGTCGGTAGCCCAACTGAGCGATGACGTACTGCAGGGCTTTTTTTCCGGTGTGCTTGCCAATGACGATGCGTCTCTTGTTGCCTACTAAGTCAGGCGAGAATAGTTCATACGTCTCGGCCTCCTCCAGCACGGCCGCTACGTGTATGCCAGATTCATGAGAGAAGGCATTCAACCCGACCACCGGTTTGTTCTTCGGCAAGCGCAACCGCGAATGATGTTCGACAGTTTTGGACAGCCCCATCAATTTTGAAAGGTCGTAGGTATCGATTCCAAACTGTAGGCGCAGCGCGACAAGAAGTTCCTCAAGCGGAGTGTTTCCGACTCGTTCCCCTATCCCGTTCACCGTTGTGTGGAGTTGAAACGCCCCGGCTTCTGCAGCCGTTATAGTGTTTGCTACGGCCATACCGAGATCGTTATGGCAATGAATGCAAAGCGGCAGTTTAACGACCGCTTTCATCGCAGACACCAGACCGTAGCACGTAGACGGCCTCAGCGCACCGACGGTGTCTGCGATGTTAACATAATCAGCCCCGTGCTCCTCACCTTGTCTAAAAAAGCGCTTAAGCACTTCTGGATCGGTCCTAGTGGCGTCTTCTGCCGCAAACCTCACAATGAGCCCATGTTCCTTTGCATATTCGAGCGTTGACAGTGCGCACTCCAGCATTTCATCAAAACTTCGATGATACTTGTGCTTGAGATGCAGATCTGAGGTAGCCATGAACAGACCCACCACATCCACATCGCAATCTAACGCTTCGTCGATGTCGTGGAAAATCGCTCGCGAAAGGCAGCATATCTTGGTGTTTAGACCCAGATTCGCAATTTTTTTCACCATAGCCTTTTCTTTCGCTGAAACGGCGGGAAACCCCGCTTCGATCATCTCAATGCCAACTGCGTCCAGCTTTGTCGCAATCTCAACTTTTTCGTCAACGCCAAAAACGACACCGGGGGCCTGCTCCCCGTCACGCAGCGTGACGTCACAAATCTCTATCTGGCCAATAACTGCCTCAGGCAATGAAGAAGATCCAAAAGGATTCATAAACGACCCGAACAAAGTTCGCTATACACATTCATAGCCGCAACTTAAATACGTTACTAGTCTTCAGAAATCGACAGTCCACACGGGGGCCGTCCGCTTCAGCCTTAGTTGTCAAGGTTGACGTCAGCATTCCAACGCGTCGTGGCTGGCCAAAACATAGGTTGATAATCAACGGGCAGCAAATAGTACGCGGTGAAAAGTGCTTTGGATGCTCCAAGAACTATTAGTGAGAAGATTCTCTCCAAGGCGTCTGGAAAAGCGGCTAGCGCTAAAGATTTTGTTCTGGCGCGTGTTGATGCAGCAATGGCCCACGATGGCACGAGTGTGCTAGGTGTAAAAGCATTCGAGGACATGGGCGCTTCCTCTGTTTGGGATCCACACAGGATCACCATTGTCTTTGACCACATTGCCCCGGCTAGCACGGAGGTAGCGGCGACCCTTCAAAAAACAATCCGCACGTGGACAAAACGCCACGGAATTACGAGCTTCTTTGACGTCGGAGATGGGATATGCCATCAGCTCATGGTTGAGCACGGGCTCGCCCTTCCAGGCACCTTGGTCGTCGGAGCGGATTCGCACTCTTGCACATACGGAGCATTAGGAGCTTTCGCAACAGGAGTGGGTGCGACCGACATCGCAGAGGTGTTTGCAACAGGAACGCTTTGGTTGAAGGTGCCTGAAACGCTGAAGATAGTGCTCAGCGGAAAACTCCGAGACCGCGTAAGCGCCAAAGACGTGATTCTTAACATTGCAAGGATTATGGGGGCCGATGGCGCGTCGTACAAAGCTCTGGAATTTTATGGAGCAACGACGGCCGACCTAACCTTGGAAAGCAGACTTACTCTGAGTAATATGGCAGTCGAAGTAGGCGCGAAAGCGGGCATCGTGCCCCCCGATCGCAAGACTTTTGCGTACCTCAGGCACCTTACACCACAAGTGGAGTACCAGCCATGTTATTCTGATGACAATGCCGTGTACGCCGATGAGCTGAACGTCAAGGTCGATGACTTGGGTCCTCAGGTCGCTTGTCCGCATCAGGTGGACAACGTGAAGGATGTCGAAGAGGTAATGGGCACAGCTATTGACCAAGTGTTCATAGGTTCATGCACGAATGGACGTTTTGAAGATCTTCAGATGGCGGCGAGCATTCTACGTGGTGAGACAGTTGCCGTAAGGACGATCGTCATTCCAGCATCGAAGCTCGTGCTATTGAATTCTATACGAACGGGGGTCCTTGAGACATTAATTCAAGCCGGGGCTACCGTTTGCAGTCCCGGATGCGGCCCATGTCTCGGCGCGCATAATGGGGTTCTAGGACGAGGAGAGGCTTGTCTTTCAACTTCCAACAGAAATTTCAAGGGGAGGATGGGTGCGGAGGGGCTTGTATACCTTGCCTCTCCCGCTACAGCCGCAGCGACGGCCCTCAAAGGCGAGATCGCTGATCCGCGACAGTCATAGAGAGATCACTTATTACTCTGTTAATCACGGGATTCACCGGCGGTGTCTCTCTTTATTTCCTCAATTTGTTCCATGAGGATCTTTTCAACGGCGTCGAGGAGATATTCAAGCGATGGGCTTCTAACCGTGAATTTTCGCGGGACACCTTTGTAGGTCACAATGTCGCCGGTACTGATTGAAATCATCGGCTCTCGCACCACAAGCGTCGCCATGAACTCGCTGGTGTCGATTTTTTCGACGTCTAGGTTCCACACTTTTTCGTCGATCTCTTGTTCAATCTCTTGCGCGCTGTGCTGGACCTCATGGGTGAGAAAAGCTATTTTTTGATTGATTAGGTATTCTTCTTGCGCTGACAATAGCAGTGACATAGCAACAACGTTGTTTCGGAACTATTAAACACTTCGTCAGGCTTTTTGCGCTCCCAGTCGAATCTGCGTGCTTTGGCAATCCCCGTATGCTTTATATCGGTACATCTTCAAGTAGACTATGATGCTCATCAGGGGAAAAGTGTGGAAATATGGCGATAATGTCAACACTGATTTGATCCTACCCGGTAAGTATCTGAGAACGACTGACGTTAACGTCTTCGCACAACACGCAATGGAGGGCACTGGTGCGGAATTTTCACCGCATGACGGAGACATAATAGTTGCTGGTAAGAACTTTGGTTGTGGGTCATCACGAGAGCAGGCAGCGCTTGCGCTCAAATACGCCAAGATCGGATGTATCGTTGCGAAATCTTTCGCTCGGATCTTTTTCAGAAATGCAATCAATGTAGGCTTGCCAATTATCGAAGCAGACGTCCTTGATTCTGTTGCAGCGGGTGATGAGATTGAGGTCGACTTATCTTCGGGGCTTGTGAGAACCCGCAGCAGGGTCGTACGAGGTGAGGAGCTTCCCAAATTTTTGCAGGAGATCCTCGAAGATGGTGGCTTAGTCGAACATAGAAAGAGGCATCCGCGCACCGCGAGTCCGGCCGTAAATGAGCCTTAACGGGTCTGGGCGGATTCAGCGAGCGGTTTGTTACTCAAAGCACATGAGAATCGCTGTTGCTGAGGGAGATGGGGTCGGCAAAGAGGTCATACCCCCTTGTGTTGAGATTCTTAGTCTATTACTGAACGATCCGGAATTCATCCACGTTGACATAGGCTACGCCAAATGGGCTAGAGAAGGCACACCAATAACCAATGCGGATATCGATTTAATTGCACAAGCCGATTGCATGCTCTTGGGGGCTGTAACCAGCGTTCGAGGGAGCAGCGTGCTCGTCAGACTACGAAAAACACTCGATCTCTTCGTGAATCTACGACCTTTTCGATCTTACTCTTTAACCCCTTATGAATTGAACCTTGCTATAATACGAGAGAACCTCGAGGGGTTGTACTCCGGCATCGAAGAGCTCTCTGAAGACACCGCCGTCACGCAGCGAGTGGTTACTCGAGCTAATGTGGAAAGGCTTGCGTCGTTCGCGAGCACCTTACGCAACGTAAAAACAGTAACGATCGTGCATAAGGCAAACGTGCTCAAGTCGGATATTTTCTTTCGAGATGTCTGCGTGCGTGTTTTGCAGCAGTACAACGTGCCCTATAACGAGATGTACGTCGACACAGCTGCATACAATCTTATACGACACCCTGAAACCTTCGATCACATCCTGACGTCGAATTTATTTGGCGATATTCTGTCCGATGAAGCTGCAGCGCTTATCGGAGGCCTCGGACTTTGTCCGAGTGCGAACATCGGCCCGAAATTCGCCATTTTTGAGCCGGTGCACGGATCGGCGCCTCACATCGCTGGGCGCGGCATAGCAAACCCAATAGGGGCTATTCTGAGTGCCACAATGCTGCTTGAATGGGCAGGCGAATGCGAAAAAGCCTCCTTAGTAGACGTTTCGGTCAAGCAGACGATAAGCAAAGGCATCACGACGCGGGACCTAGGCGGCACGAGTTCGACCAACGAGGTAGCGCGCGAAATAATACGCAATATAAGGTGACGACGTGATTTTTCCCGATCATTGTAAGGACGTCGCGGTAAGAGAATGCGATGATGAAACATCTCCGCCAACAGCAGGTGAGCACATCTATTTCTCATCGCGCTATGTCGTGCTGTTTTGGCAAGGAAAAGTCGAAGTTTACGAACTCGAATTAGAGGGGAACGGCTTGATCCGAACGATATCGAAGGCCAACAGGATTGCAGGCTTTGCCGAAACTCTAGTGTATCGACGCAAGATCGACATCTTCAACAGAACCAGGCTAATTGCCATCGCAACCCGACTGTGTAAGCCCCCGATAAAAGCAGTCGTGTATCAAGGATTTGATCTTCACTGGACGTTCGTTTATGACCCCGACCCCACCAGCGTAACCGAGATTGAGGTATTCGACGTATCCCCTCCAGATCCACCATACCTCATCTCGCTCATCAAGAAACTCGACAGTGCTGGCATTTTTGGAGACCTATCCGTGCGTTTTACGCCAGTCATACAAGATCTAAGAAGTGCACGCAGCGCCACGATTTATCCGTGTTCAGCGTCAGGAATTGGGCCAAACTGCCTCAACAACCGCGACATTCACGTCGGTGAACACGCCGTTCTACTGGGGTGCGACATTTCGAAACAAGTACTTGAAGCGCGAGTCCACGGGCTGGAATTCGAACACGTCAACATCTGTCCGACGAAAACAATAAGACCGAGCAAACCCTTCATTGCAAAATGTTGCAAGTCAGCGAGGGTCGGACCCACCGAACTTTTTGGAGAGAAGGGTTACGTCGTTCATTGGGGTGCAAATCCATATGAGGTCGCCTCTGCTGTTAGAGATCTCGCAAACGCGATACGTTGATTCGTTCGCGTGCACCAAAATAGCCCCTCATTTGGCAGAAGTGCGGAGGGAGGGATTCGAACCCACGAATGCCTTCGCAACAGGATATCTCAAACAACGGTTCTTAAGTCCTGCGCCTTTGACCTGGCTTGGCTACCTCCGCCCTATGTTGACATACCGCACGGACATATAAAAGCCTATTTTTTAACTGGATAGCACTTTTGCTGTTGCATCCGAGGGCCTCGAAGGAGATTCTAGTACGCCCGCCCAAGAGGCTCTCTGTCCAAAGCTAATACGCCGTCGACCATGATTACTAGATGTTGATCAGCGCGGCGCTGCAGCTCTTGAACTGCTGCACGCCAAACTTGATGATTCCACTTTTTGTATAGAGTTCGTCCCACAATTCCAACAAGCAGTCAAGTTAGATAAACGTAGAGTAGCCCCTACCGAACTTCGTGCATAGAACCCTATGGTCTGCGGTTAACGTCATACGGAACTATTCTGCAAACCAAATGCCAGAATGCTCCACCCCTGCGAAACACAGAGACAACGGATCACGAGGTAGCCCGTGGACCTCATGCATCGATTGATGATTATGGTTCTGTCATTTTTTGGAATTGCGTGACACGTTCAATGCTGCGGTGAGGGGCAGGCTTACCACAATCAGATGAGTGGATGCTCCGGTCGGGATTTGAACCCGAGTCGTTGGCTTGCTTCACTGCTAAAGTTCGAAAGGCCAACATGATTGGCCGGACTACACTACCGGAGCTTGAGCATTCGAAAGTGTTGCTGAATAATGCAAAGCACGGCGTATTTTCACAACGCTTGCTGACTACGATTCGCCTTATAAAATATATTTGTTTCTGACCTGTGCACAGCGCAGTCCTGAGCTTATAAGCCCTTGACTAACTAAACGGATTTTTGACAGCTCCCCGAAAAGCTCATTTTTTTAGAGCACGTCAAGATCCTCGCATTCTCAAATGCGAGTTCCATCAAAAGAATTAAGAAACCTCTGCACAAAGAATCCTCGAGCTGCTTGCTGTATCACAGCTTGTTTGCATAAGCGGAAGATTGAAACGAGGAACTATGCGACTATTAATCACAGGTGGCGCGGGCTTCATAGGCAGCAATTTCGTCCACTATATGTTGTCTAAACACAGTGAAGCAGAAATCGTAGTCCTGGACAAACTGACGTACGCAGGCAATATGAGCAGCCTCAAAGACGTGCTAGCTGATATTGAATTCGTCAAAGGCGATATTTGCGATGAGACAATTGTCAAGCAGTTGCTAAAAGATTGTGACTGTGTTATCAACTTTGCGGCTGAGACGCACGTCGATAGATCAATTACGAGTTCAGCTGCCTTCGTTCAAACGGATGTCCTCGGAACTCACGTCTTGTTAGCAGCGGCTAAAGATTACTCAATTGAGCGATTCGTTCAGATATCAACAGATGAAGTGTACGGAAGCATTGATCGCGGATCATTTAAGGAGACGGATCCGTTGCATCCGTCAAGTCCCTATGCAGCAAGCAAGGCTGGAGCAGACTTGTTGGCGTCATCCTATTTCACGACGTACGGTTTTCCCTGCGTTATTACCCGCAGCTCAAACAACTACGGGCCGTATCAGCACCCCGAGAAACTGATCCCTCGCTTTGTTACAAGCGCTATGAGGAACCACGAGCTGACCGTTTACGGCCAGGGAGACAACGTCCGAGACTGGATACACGTTGCAGATAACTGTGCAGCGATAGACTGCGTTCGTCAAAGGGGAAAAACGGGCGAGACATATAATATTGGCGCTGGAAACGAGAAGAGCAACTTAGATATCACCAAAGCCATACTGCAGCTAACGCGAAAGCCTTCAACGCTCATTGCCTACACAGCGAACCGGCTCGGACACGACCAGAGGTATTCCTTAGACTGTTCGAAGATAAAGTCTCTTGGATGGCAACCCGAGATTTCATTTGAAGACGGATTGACACAAGTCGTTCGGTGGTATCAAGAGAACGAGTGGTGGTGGTCCCCGCTGGTTTGAAAACGGCCTGCCCGCGAAACATAAGCAGAAGCGTTTGCGAAAAGCTGCGTCTCAAAGGGCCTTGATATATCGAACCATCGATTCAAAGATAGCGTTCCCATCAGTAGAACCGAGAAGTTTCTCTGACGCTCGTTCGGGATGCGGCATCATCGCAAGCACGTTTTTTTCTAGATTACTTATCCCAGCGATGTTATCGAGCGAACCGTTGGGGTTTGCAGCCAAAGTGGGACGTCCAGTATCATCAACGTACCTAAAAACGACCTGATCGTTTTCGTAAAGCTCTTTGAGCAACCGGGGTTCAACGACGTATCGCCCCTCTTTGTGAGCTATAGGAAGATCAACGATCGCGTTCGAAAGTTCCGTGAACGGAGATTTGCCGACAGTTCTAAGCTTTACCCACCTGCAAATGAACTTCGGATACTGATTCAATGTGAATGTGCCGGGGACCAAGTGCGACTCGCTAAGGATTTGGGCACCGTTGCATATGCCTAGTATAGGCTTCCCATCAGCTGCCATCTGTGCAACTGACTGCATAATCTTGGTTTGTGCCGCAATTGCACCTGCGCGCAAGTAGTCACCGTATGAAAACCCTCCTGGGATGATTGCGCCGTCAAAACTCTTTAGGGTCTCTTTGTACCAGACAAGTTCTGCACCTACGCCCAAATGGTTCAGCGCTTTTTGAACGTCCAGATCACAGTTACTACCACCGAACCGAAGAATGGCGATGTTCATCTGTCTCTTCTCGACTATTTCGTTATGCGTACGTCATAGTCGTGTATGATGGGATTCGCGAGCAGCCTTTGGCACATTCCGTTAACGAGGTCAGTTGCGTTCTCACGGGAATCTGCTGTGAATTCGAGTTCGTAGGTGGCTGCTTGTTTGACCGATTGACACTCATACCCAAGATGCTTGAGAGCATTTTTTATCGTCGTAGCTTCCGGATCAAGCATGCCATTCTTGAGCTTAATGGTGATCTCAGCGCGATAAAGCATAGCAGTTACTGTTGGATCATAATAGTTAAACATTGGTGCTGATCTGAATGGTTGCTAACCAGCTAGGCAAGCGCGGTCGAAGCATCCCATCTGGCCCGCTTCTGATTGTCGGAAAAATCAAACCAAACGTTGGTGCGCGTGGCTTGGCAGACGGCAGGTGAATCGGGCTGTTTGACCTAAGAACGAGCGTCCGCGGGCTTTCGCTGGGTTACCTCTGGCTCTTACCGACACGCGTCAAAACGAGCGCGGCAATCGATATGCCAACGATTGAAGGAATCGCTTCAAAACCGGGCACCCCCGCGGCTTTGGCCGAAACGCTTGGGTTGATAGCCGTTGCATTGGCTGCAGGTGTAGGCGTGGTTGAAGGATTGCCTGTCGCCGAGGAGGACGAGAACGGCGCTTGAGCGAGCACCTGTCGTTGCAGAGCAGTCATCTGACTAGCCGACAGTTCTGCGTTTTGTTTGACGATAACCCTGCCTTGAGGGTCCGTGAATACAATGAGTGGAGGTTTGCTATAGTTATATAGCGTTCCTTGTTCAGTCCCGACCACGTTTATGTTCACGAAGTTCGACGAAAGTTGAATAACTTTACTATCGGTCCAGGTGTTTTGATCCATGTTTCTGCATCGAGGACACCAATCTTCGTGAACGTATATCATCACGGGCTTATTTTCCTCGGCTGCAGCTTTCATCCCTGTCGGGTAATCATAAACCCACGGTATCTCATTTTGGGCTTTGACGCTGATCGCCAAAGAGGAACTTGCTATTACAAAAAACACAGCCAGCACCGCTATTACGGCCACGAAACGGCTCATGAAACGCACACTGACCTACAGGACAACTGTGCTATTTAACTTTTGTTAATCAGGGTGCGTGACTGTCCCAAGCCTGCGCGCTTGTGCAGCAACCAGTTAGTTTTGGCGTTGCCAAACTTTTCAAACGACGTTAGACTCGCATTCGAAATTAAAATGCCTGAGCGGACGGAGATTCCGCGATAACTTATTCAACACCTACGCGCACATTCAACATGAATCCGCGTGAAAATAGTTCAAGCCTCCTCTTACTTCTATCCGCACATCGGTGGAGTCGAAACTCACTGTCTTGAGCTTTCGCAAAGCTTACGCGACCTTGGGCACGAGGTGATTGTCTTGTGCGCCGAAGTCCCCAAGTCTAGGCCAAGTGAGGTCTTGAGCGGACTCACTGTGCACAGATTTCCTGCTGTGAATCTGCCATATATCCCCTATATGTACGCTCTGCGCCGACGCATTGCACAGTTCAACGCCGATGTCGTGCATTCGCACTATCCCCCACCGTTCATTTCTTATGGGGTGGTCAAAGGCCTACCGCACGTTCCACACGTGCTCACTTACCACTGCGATCTCGAAATTCCCGACAACATGGCGAATCTCAGAATTCCGAACGTCTTCAAATACCTTGTGGATGAGGTCAACACAGCCCTATATGCAAAACCGATCCTCGACAACGTCGCGCAGATAATCGCTACAACTGAATCTTACGCGCGAACTTCCCGTGTGCTGCGAGATTATCGCTATGAAATCGTGCCGAATGGCATTAGACTTGAGACCTTTGACAGACATTTGCTCGGCTTAAACGGTGAAGAGAGGCCCCACCAAATACTCTTCGTTGGTCGACTGAGCTCCGTGAAAGGCGTCGATGATCTTGTCAAAGCCGCCAAGATCGTACTAAGCCAAGTAAGCGACGCGAATTTCGTAATCGTCGGCGATGGCGAAGAGCGAGAACGACTTAAAAGACTCGCTAAAGGTTATGAAGATCGAATCAAATTCTGCGGGCATATATCAAGAGCCGCCCTTCTAAAGCTCTACACAAGCTCTGCGGCACTAGTCCTTCCCTCTTTTACGCGCCTCGAGGCATTCGGGTTAGTTCTTTTAGAAGCGATGGCATGCGAAACGCCAGTGATTGCTTCCAGAATTCCGGGCGTGCTCGACGTCGTTGGCGAAGGCGGTTTGCTAGTAACGCCGCGAGATCCTTCTTCCCTTGCAAGTGCCATTTTAGAGATTCTCGAAAATCCTACAAGCGCAAGATCAATGGGTAAAAAAGGTCGCAGGCGCGTTGAACAGAAATATGATTGGAAAATCATCGCGCAAGAGATTCTTGACATTTATGAGAATGTAATAGACGCGTGAAACGAAAGAAGAAGCTTCAAGAACGACGACTTAATATACGTTAATCGAATTTTCTTCTGAAATGAAAGTTTGCGCCATCGTTCCGGTCGCACCGTCAGAACCGAACGCACTCATCGAAAAATCAATCAAGAGCCTAGGCGATTTAGACTGCAGTGGTTTCGATTTTGAAGCGTACTACGTCATCGACAGCAGCGGAAAAGACTATGGCCCTTTGTTCGGATTACTGCCGCCGCATTTCCACATAGTGATCAGAAATGGCAACAGAGGACGCCGGGCTGGCGCTATCAACGACATTATGAAAGTGACAGAGGGTGCAGACTGCATTGCGCTATTCGATGTCGATAGCCGACCCAACGCTGATTTTTTGGCAGTCTGTGTGCGTGAACTCACGGCGACAAGCGACGGGGTGCTTGCAAGTGGCTGCCGCTACGTGACTAATAAGGTAAACACCCTTACCAAGATCGTTTCAATCGAATACAAGTTTTTCTGTGACATCTATCGTTTTTCCAGGTGGTCAAGGGGCTTCATTCAGTTCAACGGCTTGATAGGGGTGTCAAAAGCACCCTTTCTAAGGGCGACAGGTTTTGATGAACGTTGTCCATGCGAGGATCTAGACATTAGCGAGAAGATATACCTCTCGGGGAACCGCGCACTGCTCGCCAAGACAAAGGTGGGGGAACAATCTCCTACTTCCGTTCAGGACTTGTACAACCAAAGAGTTCGATGGTTCCGCGGTGCTGTCGAGGGGTTTCGAAAGCATCTTGGTCCAATGTTCGTCGCTCGCGTTCCTATCGTAGTGAAAGTGACGTGGCTCGGCTCGCTGACGATCCCATTTTTTTCATACTTATTGGCGCCTTTTGTCTTTATATATTGCAGAGCAATTAGGGTAGAAAGTGATAGCTTATCGGAATCATTCAAAATCCTGCTCGGCTTAGCTGGGTACGCCTGCTTGATGACGCTCTGCGGGATCGTGGCCGTCGGACAGCATCTAGTTTCCCGCAAGTGTGAGTGGACCGAGGTAGCCAGATCAGAAGTCTAGCTACTGAGGGAGGCAGATCTTGAACGGCATGCGAAAGTGGCTTGCGATTTCACTGACGTTCAGCGTAGTCTCGATCCTCGCACTCCTATTGTTTACGATCACGCCGGGCCAGTTGCGTAGCCTTATACAAATTCACCCAGCCTTCTTGGCCGCCGCATTGATCTTTCAGTTCAGTTCGTGGCTCGTCTGGGGCGCCCGACTGAAGACCATGTCAGAAGCGGTAGGAGGCGAGCTCCCGTTCAGAAAATCGGTCGAGATCGTCTTGTCAAATCTGTTTGCCGCAGCAATCACTCCGGGACACGCCGGCGGGGAAGTTACCAGAATTCAGCTGTTGCGAGGCTGTAAGCTATCCGTGGGGGATGCCTCTGCGGTCGTCCTCGGGGAAAGAATGCTAGATGCACTTTTCTTAGGCATAGCCGCCCCGATCGCATTTCTGCTGTTTACCCGGTACGTGCAGAGCACGCCCGGGATCATAGCCCTTTTCGGGGCCGCAGCCCTAGTTTTCGGTTTACTCTTTTTCATCCTCCTTTATGTTATGGCAAAGCCAAAAAAGGTGAAGTCTTTAGTGACAAAGGTACGCTGGCTGTTCGTCAAAGTGAGAGGCGTTGACAAGGCTGACAGAGCCATGCAAAAGGCTTTGCGAGAGATCGATGTCTTTCACAATAGCTCTAAGCGCTACTTGAAGGATGAACGACGAGCTTTGGCCAAAGGTTTTCTTTTTACGACGGCGTTTTGGCTTCTGCAGTTTAGCATCGCTTCGCTTATTCTCGTCGGCCTGGGATCACAGCCGTGGATTTTGGCGTCCTTTTCTGCCCAAACAGTCCTAATGATGATCGCCATGATTCCACTCACGCCCGGAAACAGCGGCATAGCCGAAGTGAGCACTGCGGCGATTTATTCAGTCTTCGTGAGCACGTCAATTCTCGGCATCTTCATCCTTGGTTGGAGGGTGATTACTTACTATCTAAACATAGTCGTAGGTGGGCTTGTGAGCATAAAGATCCTACAAGATCGGCCAGTAGTGGAAGGAGCAGTTGAGGGGGCCGCCCAAGAGGCACAATGAACGTCAGAGGTCAAAAGCTGACCACTTTCCATTTGATGAGCACGCCGTCGCCGATTTGACGGATTTCTTGCAGATTCAGGTTAACGAAGTCGTTGGTCAGGCCCTCTCCATCGACCAGCGTTGGCGCTGCACTGCCCCCAATAATGATGTTCCCTACGTATGTGTAAATTTCATCGACTAAGCCCAAACTTAAAAGGGCGAAATTGAGCGTTGCGCCGCCCTCCACCAAGAGGGATTTCACTCCCTTATCCTTTAAACACCCAAGCAGCGCAGCCAGATCCACTTTGCGCTCTCCGACAACAAGTATTTCAGCCTTTGTTTCGAGCTCTTCTACCCTGTGACGTGGGGCCTGTCGCGACGTCGCTATAAGTGCATTTGGTCCCAAAACGGCCGCAGTCGGTGGCGTTCGTGCCCGGCTATCGACCACCACTCGCAGGGGACTCTCAGTTCTGCCCTGGTCCACTCGCGTGCGCTTGAGTACCACCGACTTTATGGTAAGCTTCGGATCGTCCGCAAGAACGGTCCCTACCCCAACCATGACAGCATCAACATTCGCTTTTAGTGCATCAACTCGCCGCAGGTCGTCTTCCCCAGAAATGCGCACTTGTTTTCTCGCTATTGTGGAGATTTTGCCGTCGGCACTCATTGCTGAATTAATAAAGACATATGGTCTCATCGACTAGCCTCAATTGATCAATGTATATTAATATCTGGTTCATATCCTATACGATAGCGGCATGCAAAAATACGAGTTTCTGGAGCACACAGCCGATGTAACTTTTAAGGCTTACGGAAGAAACTTGAACGAGCTATTCGAAAATGCGGCAGAAGCTCTCGAAAGCACAATGGTTCTCCTCGATGAAGTGGAGCTTGACAAGACTTGCACCATAGAGATAGGTTCCGACTCTTATGTGAACTTGCTTTACGACTGGCTCGCGGAGCTTCTGATCACGTTTGAAATTGGCCGCTTTGCTGTTAAGAAATGTGTCGTCAGAATTGTGGGCTTGTCGTTGACTGCCGATTGTCTGGGCGAAAGATTCTATCCAATTAGGCATAGACTAAACGCAGAAGTAAAGACAGTGACATACCACAATCTAGCAGTCACGAAAAATGATATTTATCACGCAGAGGTAACGCTGGACGTATAGGGGGTTCGATGGCTTTCGAAGAATTGGTCAGACTAGGTGAGTATGTTTGGGAAGTGCCGCAGGACGCAGCGCTGAGGATGCGTGTCCCTGGTCGAATCTTCTTGTCAGAAGTCCTTATGCAATACCTCGAGAGGGGAGCGATACAACAAGTGGCGAATGTCGCGACGCTGCCCGGAATCCAGAAATGGTCGCTCGCGATGCCTGATGTGCACACGGGGTATGGTTTTCCCATCGGCGGCGTTGCCGCGTTCGACGTTAGCGAAGGCGTCCTCTCGCCAGGAGGGGTTGGATTCGATATCAACTGCGGCACCAGGCTCCTAGTGACGACTCTGTTCAAGGAAGAAATTGAGCCACGAATTGATGAGCTAATAACAGCACTATTTGAAACAATTCCGTCGGGACTTGGCTCGAAGGGACCGCTGCGGCTCTCGGAAAAAGAGCTTAACGACGTGTTCTTCGGTGGGGCAAAGTGGGCCGTTAATCAGGGATATGGAAACCCTGTAGATCTGAAGCACTGCGAGAGCAATGGCTGTTTGGATGGTGCAGATCCTGCAAAAGTCAGTCCGCTCGCGAAAAAGAGGGGCAAACCCCAGCTTGGAAGTCTAGGAAGTGGAAACCACTTCTTAGAAATTCAATGCGTTGATCGAATTTTTGATAAAAAGGCCGCAGACTTGTTTGGTTTGAAAGAACAGCAAGTCTGCATAATGCTTCATTCGGGGTCACGGGGGGCTGGCCATCAAATTTGCACTGACTACTTGAAAATGTTTCAAGCGGCGAGTCGCAAGTATTCTATCGCACTCTCCGACAAGCAACTCGCGTGCGTTCCTGCAGACTCACTAGAGGCGCGAGACTACTTCAGCGCAATGGCAGCAGCTGCCAACTACGCGTGGACAAATAGGCAAGTAATATCATTTTGGGTGCGAGATGTTCTGGAGCAGAAGTTCAACACGACTGCAACCCTCGTGTACGATGTCGCGCACAATATTGCAAAGCTAGAAAAACACACGATCGATGGAGGGCGGAAGGAGGTGTACGTGCACCGCAAAGGCGCCACACGAGCATTCGACAAGGATCCGAGCTATGGAATCGAACAGCCGGTGCTCATCCCAGGCAGCATGGGGACTGCCTCTTACGTTCTGCACGGCACCAAAAAAGCAATGAGCACGACCTTCGGATCGACGTGCCACGGAGCAGGTCGAGTTCTTAGTCGGAAAGCTGCGAGACGCTCTTTGACTTGGAAAGGCGTTACGGAGGGCCTGGAGCGAAAACACATCGCGATAAAAACTGATGATCTTTCGTCAGTGCCGGAAGAAGCACCAGAAGCGTACAAGCCGATAGACGAGGTCATCAACGTCGTTTCAAAGCTCGGCATCTCAGAAGCCGTTGCGCGGCTCACCCCTATGGGGGTCATCAAGGGCTAGCGCCAGCGATCTCACACATTGCGCTGATCATGTAGACAACAGCGCAGCAGCGACATCTGCGAGCAGGTTCAGCGATAATCTTATAGGTACTAGTAGCTACATGGTAATTGGGCTAGCTCGGATGGCTCGGCGTCCTCTGTAACCCAAAAACGTCGATAAGTGGGGAGCGAAACAGAAGGAAGGCATTTTAGCAGTTTGACCATCTTGCAATTCAGACAATGAAATTCCGTCCTGCGGGGTCAACGGCCGTGTGTTGCTGATTGGAGAACCAGCGGCATGCGCTCACCGTGAGCACCGGTTCAGGCCCGGAAGGGAGCAAACCTATTGCGGACGCGTGACGCTCGGGGGGTCGCGGGATAGAGAATGAGTTGGAAGCTCTGACAGGCTGCGGAGTGACAACCTTTCTGTGCGCCCACACCCGCTGTTGGGGTAGCCAAGCTTGGTCTACGGCGCTGGTTTGCTAAACCAGTGTCCCTCCGGGACTCGTGGGTTCAAATCCCACCCCCAGCGCTTTCTGTGCGCTCCATTTCCGTGAAGCCGCACCGGTCCTTCGAGCTACGCACAAAAGCGTATTCAGCATGCTAGTTATAAATACGATGATTGGTTAAAATGCCACACACGCGAGGTATTGATGTGCCCAATGGTGATAAGGAACAGCCAGAACACGACGAGATCAAGTATATAGTAAGAATCGCGCAAACGGATCTGGACGGAAAGAAAGCAGTCCAGTACGCACTCACAGGTTTGAAAGGCGTTGGCATACGAACGGCGCGAATTCTGACTCAAAGCGCCGACGTAAATCCTACAGACACGATGGGCTATCTGGATGACGAGCAAATAGAAAGGCTGAGGGATTCTGTCGCTAGTTTTGATCAGCACATTCCGGCTTGGATGTTCAACTACCGGAAAAGTCCCGTCACGGGCGAGAACCAACACCTTTTAGGCTCTCAAGTAGATATTACGCTTCGCGAAGATCTTAATCGAATGAAAAAGACCCGAAGCTACGCAGGAATTCGCCACGAAAGAGGACACAAAGTCCGTGGTCAGAGGACCAAATCGACAGGACGCAGAGGTGCAACGGTAGGCGTACAACGCAAAAAGCGGTAATGCTAGAAGGTGTGAGAGATGGGGTATCCTGGCAAAAGCAGAAAAACGTTTGATAAGCCCAGTCACCCATGGCAGGGAGCAAGGATCGGCGAAGAAGCCGAGCTCGTAAGAACTTACGGTTTGAAAAACAAGAGAGAAGTCTGGAAAGTCGAAACGACGTTGAGGAAGTATCGACGTGAGGCGCGGAAATTGCTCTTCGACATTCAAGAGGTTGGCGAACGTGGCGAGCACGCAAAGTTTGAGATGGAAAAATTCCTCGACAGATTAAAACGTATAGGTCTGATCAAATATGAGTCGTCTCTGGACGACGTGCTCACCTTAGCAAGTGAAGATTTAATGGGGAGGCGGCTACAAACCCAGGTCCAGAAGCAAGGTTTAGCCAATTCTGCCAAGCACGCGAGGCAACTTGTTGTCCACGGACATATCGCAGTCGCAGGACGCAGAGTAACCGTTCCAAGCTACGTTCTCCCCATAAGTGAACAAACGCTCGTCGGATACTACGTCGGATCCCCGCTCCGCGAAATTGACGGTTCCGAGAAGCGAGCGAGCGACGGAGCGTGACATAGATTATGGCCGAGCGAAAGTGGGGAATCGCCCATATCTTTGCATCATTTAATAATACGATTATCACCATAACAGATCTTAGTGGCGCCGAGACCATAGCAAAATCATCGGGGGGCATGGTAGTGAAGCAAGACCGCAATGAAAGTTCGCCTTATGCTGCCATGCAGCTTGCCACGAGCGCAGCCGAACAGGCATTGGATAAGGGCGTCCTCGGTGTTCACGTAAGGGTAAGAGCCCCCGGCGGGAATGGACAGCGGAGCCCCGGTCCGGGAGCGCAAGCTGCGATAAGGGCACTTTCAAGAGCTGGGTTAAAAATAGGGAGAATAGAAGATGTAACCCCTATCCCTCACGACGGCACGCGGTCGCCCGGAGGCAGAAGGGGACGCAGGATCTGACATTTCGGATACAACATGGATTTAGAATTCCTTGAACTCACAGACAGACGGGCGCGTTTCATAATTTCTGGTACGGCACCAGCGTTCGTGAACAGCATTAGACGAAGCATGATGGCTGACGTCCGAGCAATGTCGATCGATGATGTCAACTTTTACAACAACACGTCAGTCCTGTTCGACGAGATGCTTGCGCTTCGTCTAGGACTCATTCCGCTCACAGGAGGGAAACACTATCTCTCCCCGTCTGAGTGTTCCTGTAACGGGGAAGGATGCTTTCAATGTCAGGTGTCCATGACCTTAAACGTGCAGGGGCCCGCTACAGTCTACTCAAGGGACCTGGCGTCCGCTGATGCGGAAGTGGTTCCCGCTGACGGCAACATACCCATAATAAAGCTTTTTGAGGGCCAACAACTGCTGCTTGAAGCAATTGCACGAAAAGGCAGCGCCAAAAACCACGCTAAATTTCAGTCGGCAATCGCGACAAGCTACAAGTACTTGCCAAAGTTTTCTGTGCAAGAGTGCAACGGGTGTAAAGAATGTGTTGAGGCCTGCCCCAAAGGTATCATCCGGTACGAAAATGGATCCGCGCACATCGCTGACGAACTTGAGTGCACCCTTTGTAATTTGTGCGTCGAAGCTTGCGACACACACGCGATCTCAGTCATCGGCGACCCGCAGCGTTTTGTGTTCTATACAGAGTCAGACGGATCAATGAGTTGCACAGATCTATTGACGATATCAGTTGAGTCTTTGATGAACAGGGCCAGCGAATTAGCTACGTACCTCGAAGCGTTTGGGTAGGCGGGGGTTGCCAAGCTTGGTCAAAGGCGCTAGGTTGAGGGCCTAGTCTCATAGGAGTTCGTGCGTTCAAATCGCACCCCCCGCATTGGAACTGCTTGACAGGAGATAGCATGACAAAGCACAGAATACGGAAGACCAATCCTCAGTTGATGTTACAGATAGACGCCTTCAAAGCGCATGCACGACAGCATCAAGCAAATATTTGGAGAGACATTGCTAGAAGGTTAGAGGCGCCATCGAACAACTGCGCTAAAGTCAATTTAAGCCGGCTCAACCGGCATACGAACTCGGGCGATATAGTTATAGTCGCTGGTAAAGTGCTTGGCGCAGGATCAATCGACCATCCGATATCTATAGGTGCGCCGAGTTTTAGTGATAGCGCACGGTCAAAAATCCTCACGGCAGGAGGGACCGTCTTGTCGCTCGATGAAATCGCCCACGTATCTCCAAAGGGCAGTCACGTGAAGATCATACGTTAAGATATAGGAGAGACAGATTTGTGACAGTAATTGACGCTAATGGGCTAATACTTGGGCGTCTTGCCAGCATCGTAGCTCAAAGACTGTTATGCGGCGAAGAGATCGACGTTATTAACGCGGAAAGCGCGGTAGTTTCAGGGTCGGCAGAAACCACCCTGTCAAAGTACCAAATCCTGCGAAAAAAAGGCTCCAAAGAAAAAGGACCATATTTTCCTAAGCGTTCAGACATGATTCTACGACGTACTGTTCGAGGGATGTTACCGTACAAAAAATCAGCCGGCAGAGCGGCATTCGAACGGCTACGAGTTTACATTGGAACGCCGGCCGAGCTTTCCAGTGTCAATGCTGAAACGCTTGAACGCGCGCAAAAATCAAGATTGAGCACCATTAAGGTTGTGGAGCTAGGAAAGATCTCCCAACAACTTGGGGCTAAGAAATAGGATCGGATATATGGGCCAAAAAACAATCAATTCAAGCGGCAAACGAAAAACCTCAATCGCACGGGCTTCTTTCAAAGAAGGACAAGGCGTGGTGAGGATCAACAAAAAGCTTCTCACCGTAGTTGAGCCCGCGCTTGTGCGAGACAAGATCCAAGAACCGTTGAATATTGCCGGCGAGTTGGCAAAAGGACTTGATATTAGCGTGACAGTCCGAGGTGGAGGAGTCTTCGGACAGGCCGACGCAGCCCGCACAGCAATAGCTCGGGGATTAATCGACTGGACGAACGATCTGAGCATTAAAGATCTATTTCTGAAACAAGACCGAACACTGCTTGTGAATGACTATCGGCAGAAGGAGCCAAAGAAATTTGGCGGTCGAGGTGCGCGAGCGCGGCGACAAAAATCCTACAGATAATCAGGCTAAGAGATGATACCCGTAAGATGCTTTACGTGTGGCGCAGTCATATCGAAACACTGGGATCAGTACAAGGAGCGCATAAGTGCTGGAGAAGATCCAAAGATGGTTTTGGATGATCTCGGCGTAAAGCGATACTGCTGTCGTAGAATGCTTCTGACACACAAAGAGCTTGTTGATATTTTTGCTCCGTATCAATGACAAGGGGTTGTGGGGTAGCCTGGATATCCTACGGCGTTCGGGACGCCGTAACCTGAGTTCGAATCTCAGCAACCCCATGCAGGCCCTTTAAAAATGGAGGGGAGTCATTGAAAGAAGTTATTGAAAAACTTACTCGTTATGAAAGGGCCAGAATCGTCGGGGCGCGAGCTTTGCAGATTTCTATGGGCGCCCCCACATTGATAGAGTCGAACACCACAGATCCTATAGACATGGCACTGGAAGAACTCAAGAAAGGGGTCATTCCGATAACGATCAAGCGTCGAGGAACCCCACGATGAACTCGATCGAGGCGGTATCTGTAAGCAAGGTATTCGACATAGACGCGACCGACGCGGCCGAAGTAGAGATAGTGACCACAAGCGGCTACGGTCGGTGCTCTTTTCCGGCGCCGGGGGACGCTATCAGAAGGGCGCGAGAACAAGTGCCTACACTCATCGGCAGGGAAGTGAGTCAGCAGGCAGAAATCGACGAAGTGCTACAGGGTATCTTTTCATTGCCGAATATGAGCATGGCGTTCTCAGTTGCAATTGCAAATGCAGCAGCGGCTTCTCTGGGGGTGCCGCTATATCGCTACCTCGGGGGCTTCTTTGCGAATGCTATGCCTTACCCCCTGCTAAAAATCTTTAGCGCCGACGCCGATTATTTTGGTATTCCAATAGGGGCCGGCTCATTTGCCAGCGCAATTGCTTCGCTAGCAAGCATTCATCGAGAGCTCAACAATCTGGACATCCGTGGAGACTCTGCTCACACTGGCATTTTGAAGCGGTTGACTAGAATCATAGACGGTGTGGCTAGCAGGTTCGGCTTCGAGGTCAAGCTAGGAGTAGATTTCAAAGCCTCGAAGTATGCGCATGGCAAGATTAGCTTTGCGCACCTTGCCTCCACGACGGGAACCAGCCGACTGCGGTATCTGATAGATCTCGCCCGCCAGTACGATCTGTATTACATCGAAGATCCCTTCGACCGAACAGAGTCTGAGTTTCAGCGGCAGCTGATCGATGAGCTAGGTGTGACGTGTCTGATAGCGTCAGACGCGGATGTCGACACGAGAATTGCAGATGCGCGTTCCCCGAAGAGTCGTAGAGAGACTAATCTTGCATTAATTGCGCCTACAGGTACGGTTTCGAGCGTTTTCGAAACGTACTCCCGGGAGAAAGCCGATGGCCGCAGCTGCGCTTTGCTCACCGATAATTCTGCGACGTGCGACGCATCACCGTCGCAGCTGGCCGTTGCTTTGTCCGCTCCTTTCGTCAAACTAAGCATCAAGGGCAGACAGAGCACTGCAAAAATCAATGAACTTATACGAATAGAACAAGAACTATTTGACGGATCAAGCTACAGGATGGCGAAAAAACCGATCTAAAGGAGGTGGATCAATGGAAGAGACCACGGAATACAAATCTCTCATACCCGTTGACGAATACTTAGCTGCAGGTGTGCACATAGGCACCCAGCAAAAAACGGAAGATATGAAGCGCTTTGTCTATCGCGTTCGAGCAGACGGTCTTTATGTGCTGGACGTGAAGACTACAGACGAGCGCATAAAAATTGCAGCCAATTTTCTCAGTAAATTCGACGCGGCCCGCATACTTGTGGTTTCAGCACGGCAATACGGTCAATTTCCCGCGACAATGTTTGCTAAAGTAACAGGAGCAAAATCAGTTGTGGGACGCTTTATACCGGGCACGTTGACAAATCCGGAGTATCGCGACTTCGTTGAACCAGACGTAGTTGTCGTGACTGACCCCATTGGAGATTCACAAGCCGTTAAGGAAGCTGTGGATGTCGGCGTTCCAGTAATTGCCATGTGCGATACAAATAATATGACAACACACATTGACATCGTCATCCCCACCAACAACAAAGGACGGAAAGCGTTAGCGCTTATCTATTGGCTCCTCGCAAAGGAGATCACCAAGCTTCGCGGCCAACAGACAGACTACGCAGTCAATGATTTCGAAATAGAAATCTAAGAGAGTAGCTATGAGGAAACCTGCAAAAGCCGGGTCGTGGTACCCGAGTGACCCGCGGGCGCTGGAAGAGCTTTTGCGGAGCTTCGTTGGGAGGCCAGAACCGCGCCAGCTCACGAGTGTGGTAGTTCCTCACGCGGGCTACGCTTGTTCAGGTTTGACTGCAGGAAGGGTTTTTTCGATACTTCCTGAGGCGGCCACCTACATAATCATCGGGCCAAATCACCACTATCCTGTTATTTCGGTCTCGAACGAACCGTGGCTGACGCCCCTCGGGACTGTGAGTGTGAACACTGATATTGTGGATGCACTCGATATCGACGTGAACAATGACGCCAACAAAGAGGACAATTCCATAGAACTTCAGCTGCCGTTCCTACAATTCCTATTCGACGACTTCGAAATCGTCCCCATTACCATGGGACTTCAAGGACCTGAATCGATACAGCGTGTTTTCGGGGCAATCCAAAAAGTTGCCGACGAAAACACCGTGCTTGTTGCCTCCAGCGATTTTACGCATTACGAGCCAGAGCACGCCGCGAGAACAACCGATCAGTGGGTAATAGAGCCCATTCTAAAACTTGAGTCACTAGAATTTCTTGCGCGAGCTCGCTCGACCTCTGTGTGCGGCTTTGCGCCAATAGCAGTGGCCATCGAATTCGCGAAACATCGAGGCGCTAAACGAGGAGAGCTTATCGATTATTCTACGAGTGCAGACACCTGTGGTGATTCAAGCGCGGTGGTCGGCTATGCAGGGATAATTATGGCCTGATGCTGAAAACGAGCCTGAAAAGAGTTTGCAGCGAGAAGCTACATCGATGATAACCTGTTCAGCACCCGGCAAGATCTATCTGTTCGGAGAGCATGCCGTTGTCTACGGAGAGCCGGCGATAGCGTGCGCGATAAACTTGCGTGCATGTGTGTCAGTAGAGGTCGCATCTTCGGGCAAGATCACGATCGATGCCATGGACAAGCGCGCAAACTGCTCCAGTGAAGAGTTTAAGTACGCTTGTTGTGCCGCTCAAATAATCAAACAACTGTTTGAAACAGACTTTGGCGCTGAGATAACGATTCGGTCGGAATTGCCGCCGCGACAGGGGTTAGGCTCTTCCGCCGCCGTCACAGTTTCAACCATAAAAGCTCTCACTCAGAGTCTCGGCATTGAACTCGATAATGAAACCGTAGCGAAGATAGGCCATAAGGTCGAAAACGAAGTGCAGGGTAAGGCGAGCCCCGCAGATACCTTTGTTTCTTCAACCGGCGGTGTAGTCCTAGTAGAAGAGACCAAAACATCTCATCTCGCGCAGCTCGACATGCCGATCATAATCGGCGCGACCGGCGTTGAGAGGGCAACTCGCGACGTCATCGCCTTTGTATCTGATTTGAAAAAAAGGTACCCGTCCGTAGTGAGCGACGTGATGTCCTCGATGGGAGATATCACGCGCTTGGGAGAACACAAGCTGGCTGAGGGAGACCTAGTCAGCGTAGGCGAGCTAATGAATATCAACCAGGGGCTCCTCGAGTCGCTCGGGGTTAGCGACGTTACCCTCAGCAGATTAATCTACGCAGCGAGAACCGCAGGCGCCCTCGGTGCCAAAATCACTGGCGCTGGCCGTGGAGGATGCATATTGGCGATTGCAACAGACGGCAAGGTCGACCACGTTACACAAGCTATCGCAAAACAAGGTGCACTAGCGCTGACCACGGCAATTTCTAGTTTAGGCCTGCACGTAGAGGCATAACTGGCGTGACCGACGTGATTTTGCTTAAGATCGGCGGCTCAGTATTAACTGACAAAGGGCGAGAGAGCACCCTGCGAGAAGATAACTTGCGTATGGTCGCTCGACAAATCGCCGAGGCAGAGAGTTCAGCTCTCGTTCTTGTTCACGGAGCAGGCTCCTTTGGACACCCGCAAGTTGTTAAGTACCTATCCAAAGGTCTTAGCGCAAGCGGAATGTGGAAAACCCACTGCGCCGTGCGCTCGCTAAACACCGCGTTCATAGACGAACTCCAGTCTCAAGGCGCGGCAGCATTGCCGATCCACCCACTTAATAACGTTACCCTCGACGCCGGCCGGATCACGCATTTTGATACGAACGCGTTGGAGCTGATGCTTGAAAACAATATCATCCCGGTGCTTCATGGCGATGTCGTAATGGATCGTTTAGATGGCTTCAACATCCTGTCAGGTGATCAAATAGTAGCGTTTCTCGCTCAAAGGATGCGCCCTAAAAAAATAGGAGTCGGCACAGACGTCGATGGAATCATGTATGGAGGCAGAAAACTGAACCATCTTAGCCCCGGTGAGTTTGAAAAATACCGCGATGGAATTCTCGGTTCCGGGTCGACGGACGTAACGGGGGGGATGTTGCACAAAGTTGTGGAGCTTCTGGAGATTGCTAAGTCAGGTATTCAGTCTCAGATATTCAACGCAACTTACGACGGCAACATCACTAAGTTTTTAACGTCGCACCAAGATGTGGGTACGGCCATCTCCGCGGAAAAAGAATGACAACGAACCGAAAAATCGAGCATCTAATGCTCTGTGCTGCTGAAGATGTCGAATCAGGAAGAACAGGCCTCGATGATATTAGATTCGTCCACAACGCAGTTCCTGAATTGACAAAGTCACGGATCGATACGACTGCTACATTCTTAACAAGGCAGTTCACCGCTCCCGTTTTTATAGCAGGAATGACAGGCGGACACGAAGAGACAACTGCTATCAACGCTGCGCTGTCAGAGGCCGCAGAACGACTCGGCATAGGCATTGGTGTGGGGAGTCAACGCGCAGCAATTGAACATCCTGACCAGGTCGAGTCGTTCAGCATAGTTCGAGAGCGAGCCCCCAGCGCTTTTGTGGTAGCCAACATTGGGGCCACACAAGTCAAGGAATATGATATAGAGATCATTGAACGCTTGATCGATATGGTTGACGCAGATGCATTGGCAATTCATCTAAATTTCCTGCAAGAGGCGGTCCAACCAGAGGGTAATACAGACGCCGAAGGATGCCTCGACGCGATGAAATCACTTGCCGATTCTCTTCGGGTGCCAATGATCGCCAAAGAGACGGGTGCGGGTATTTCGAAAGAAGTCGCAGCTGAGCTAAAAAAGGCAGGCGCTTCTGCAATTGATGTAGGCGGCGCTGGGGGCACGAGCTGGGCAAGAGTTGAGTCGTACCGTGCTCAGAGAGACCCCCTACTAGCGAGGGTGGGGGCGCTCTATGCCGACTGGGGCATACCGACCGCAATCTCCATTTTAGAGTCCCGCACCTTACCCGTAATCGGAACTGGAGGGATCAGGAACGGCCTCCACGTCGCCAAGTCTATTGCACTAGGTGCGTCGTTGTGCGGGATAGGCTTGCCGCTGCTAAAACCAGCATTCAAAGGGACCAAATATGTACTAAGCGAGATAATGGCGGTCGTTGAAGAATTGAAAGTTGCAATGTTCCTAACTGGATGTAAGACACTCCCTGATCTAAAACAATGCCCGCTGGTCATTACTGGCGAAACTGGGCAGATACTACAACAACGAGGATTCAACCTAACCGAGCTTGAGCTGAGGAGGTAGCGTTTTGGAGATAGAAGTTAACGCAATTGGCGGCTACGAAGAAGTCGGGCGCAACATGACTGCTATTCGGGTGAACGAAGACATAGTAATCATAGATATGGGCCTTAGACTCGATCGAATTGCAATTCACGAGGATGCAGAAATCGAGAAGATGCATTCTATAGACCTTATCAAGATGGGCGCGATACCAAATGACGCGATGCTAAGTAAAGCAAAGAGATCAGTCAAGGCGATAGTCTGCACGCACGGACACCTCGATCATATAGGCGCCGTCCCCAAGCTTGCACACAGGTATGAAGCCCCGATAATATCAACGCCGTTTACGGCAGAGCTCATCGCACAACAGATCCGCGTTGAGAAGAAATTCGGCGTCGAGAATCCCCTTTACACGCTCGAAGCAGGGCAGGTTTATCAAATAACTCCCGACATAGCGGTTGAATTTGTACGAGCAACGCACAGTATACCCGATCCAATATTCGCCGTTCTGCATACGCCGGCCGGTGCCCTAGTCTATGCGAACGATTTCAAGCTTGATCGGACGCCTGTTATTGGCAAACCCCCCGACTTCAAGCGCTTAAAGAGTTTAGGAAAAGACGGAGTGCTTGCGCTGATCGTCGAAAGTACTCGCGTAAAGGAGGCGGGAAAGACCCCGTCAGAACAGATAGCGAAAGACTTGGTGCGTGACGTTCTTCTCGGTACTGAAGAAGAAGGCAACGGAGTGCTCGTAACGACGTTTTCGTCACATATAGCCCGCGTGAAGACGATCTTCGAAGCAGCTCGCGAGATGGACCGGCGCCCGCTCGTCCTAGGTCGGTCTATGGAACGATACCTAGGAACTGCAGAAAAAATGGGATACGTTGAGCTTCCCAATGACATCGGAGTTTACGGGAATAGAAGATCTGTAGAAAAGGTATTAAGGAGAGTAGCGCAGGAAGGGAAAGAAAAATATCTTCCAATCATGACGGGACATCAAGGAGAACCAGAAGCAATGCTCACGCGGGTCGCAAACGGGCTAACCCCTTACGACGTCGCGCCCGGTGACAAAATAGTGTTTTCTGCCGAGGTGATACCCACCCCAATAAACGCGGCGAATCGATATTCAGTAGAAACCAAGCTCAAAATGCGAGGGGCAAGGCTTTATACTGATGTGCACGTGTCGGGCCACGCAGCCCGCGAAGACCACTGGGAGCTGATCAAGATGCTCAAGCCAGACCATATTTTTCCCACGCACGGAGATCTAACGATGACAAGCTCCTACGTAGAACTTGCAGAAGAAGCAGGTTACAGTCTAAGGG